>JACKNC010000003.1 GCA_024235095.1 Gammaproteobacteria bacterium | reverse complement strand
GCGCTGGCCAATGTCGAGAGCGCCAAGCTGAATCTCTCCTACGCCACGGTCACGGCTCCTATCGCCGGTCGCGCCGGTCGCGCACTGGTCACCGAAGGAGCGCTGGTCGGTCTGAACGAGGCAACCCCTCTCACGACCGTCGAGCGGATCGATCCGATCTACGTGAACTTCAGCCAGTCGGTGGCGGAGCTGGCACGGCTCGAGGATACCGGGAACTCGCTCGGGCAAGGGGTGGACTCGCGGCCCGAGCCCAAGGTGGAGATCGTGCTGCCCGACGGCGCCCCGTATCCCCATACGGGCACCATCGACTTCTCGGGCAAGGACGTGGATCCGGCCACGGGAGCGGTCTCGCTGCGGGCCGTGGCGCCCAACCCCACGAGGCACCTGTTGCCGGGCATGTTCGTCACCCTGCGGCTGACAGCAGGCCGGATCGACCGCGCCTTCCTGATCCCCCAGGCGGCTGTACAGCGGGACTCAAGCGGCGCCTTTGTGTTGATCGTGAACGCCGCCGGCAAGGTCGAGCAACGGCGCGTCGAGACTCACGGTATGACGCGCGAGGATTGGATCCTCACCGGCGCGCTCGCGGACGGCGACCAGGTCATCGTCCTCGGGCTTCAGAAGGTCAAGCCGGGCGCCGAGGTGAAGGCCGAGGCGGCAGCCGACACCGCTCCCACGGCCCCGGCCAAGTCCTGAGGTAGTCATGCCACGTTTCTTCATCGACCGGCCTGTCTTTGCCTGGGTGCTGGCCATTCTCATCACCTTGGCGGGAACGATTGCTCTGCTCAATCTGCCCGTCTCCGCCTATCCTCCCATCGCACCGCCCCAGGTCAGCATCAGCGCGAGTTACCCAGGAGCGAGCGCGGAGGTGGTCGAGAAAACCGTGACCTCGGTGATCGAGCAGCAGCTCACGGGGGTGGACAACCTGATTTACTTCGATTCCACTTCCCGCTCCAATGGCTCGGTGCAGATCACCCTGACCTTTCTGAACGGCACCGATCCGGACATCGCCGCCGTGCAGGTGCAGAACCGTCTGAGCGTCGCCTCGCCCCGCCTGCCCGAGGAGGTGGTGAGAAACGGCATCATCGTCGCCAAGGCCAATAACGACTTCCTGATGGTCGTCGCCCTGCAATCGTCCGATCCGGCCATCGATAGTTATGCCCTGAACAATCTGATCGCGGCGCAAGTGCTGGACCCGATCCGGCGCTTGCCCGGCGTGGGCGGGGCAACTCAGTTCGGCTCGGGCTACGCGATGCGAATCTGGCTTCGGCCAGACCAGTTGCACGGCCATGCCCTGAGCGCTGCGGACGCCCTCAAGGCCGTGCGCGAGCAGAACATACAAATCGCCACCGGAGCCATCGGCGCGGAGCCCAGCGTACCGGGGCAGGGTTTTACCGCATCGGTCAGCGCCGCGACCCGATTCACTACTGCCGAGGAGTTCGGCGACATCATCCTGCGGGCCAATTCCGATGGGAGCAATGTACGCCTGAAGGACGTAGCCCGCATCGGCTTGGGTGCCGAAGCCTACGGACACGATGTGCACTTGGAGGGAGAGCCGATCGCCGGTTTCGCGATCCAGCTCGCCCCCGAGGCGAACGCCCTGCAGGTGGCCGATGCGGTTCGCGCTAAGATGGACGAGTTGCAGCGCTATTTCCCGGCGAGCGTTACCTGGATCACGCCCTACGACAGCACCCAGTTCATCCGCATCTCCATCGAGGAGGTGGTCTACACCCTATTCGAGGCGGTGGTGCTGGTGTTCCTGGTCATCCTGCTGTTCCTGCAAAACCTGAGGGCAACCCTGATCCCGACCCTAGTAGTGCCGGTGGCGCTGACCGGAGCCTTTGCCGGCATGTACCTGTTCGGATTCTCGATCAACGTGCTGAGCCTGTTTGGCCTGGTGCTGGCCATCGGGCTGGTGGTGGACGACGCCATCGTGGTGGTGGAAAACGTCGAACGGATCATGACCGAAGAGAGTCTCCCTCCGAAGGAAGCGGCGCGCAAGGCCATGGACCAGATCACCGGGGCGGTCATCGCCATGACCCTGGTGCTAGCGGCGGTCTTCATCCCCATGGCGCTGGTGAGCGGCAGCGTGGGTGTCATCTACCGCCAGTTTGCCCTGACCATCGCCATCTCCATGGGGATCTCCGCCCTCATGGCCCTGAGCTTCACGCCGGCCCTGTGCGCGAGCCTGCTCAAGCCACCGGAGGCGGAGCACAACAGGTTCCTGCGCGCATTCAACCGCTTTTACCTTTGGCTCTCGCGCACCTACCTGGCCCGAGTCACCCAGGCAGTGCGCCACACCCCACGCTGGATGGTCGCCTTCCTTGCCCTCACCGCTCTTGCCGGATTTCTGTTTATGCGCTTGCCTACCAGCTTCCTGCCTGAGGAGGATCAAGGCTACGCCTTCGCGATCATCCAATTGCCGCCGGGGGCCAACATGGAGCGTACCGGCCAGGTGCTGCGGGAGATGGAATCGATCCTGAAGCGGAATCCGGCGGTCGAGAAAGTGCTGGACGTCGCCGGATTCAGCTTCGTAGGCCAAGGCGAGAACGTCGGTTTGGGCTTCATCCGTCTCAAGGACTGGGGTCAAAGGACCGCCCCGAGCCAACAGATCCAGGCGTTCATCAGGCAGGCCAACGGTGCCCTGCAGGCCATCGAGGGGGCTCGAATTTTCGTGGTGAACATGCCGACCGTGCGCGGCTTGGGGCGCTTTGGCGGCTTCGACTTTCGTCTCGAGGACCGCGCCGGACTCGGTCATGCCAAACTCATGGAAGCGCGCGACGCCCTGCTGGGCGCGGCGGCCCGGGACCCAGTCCTGTCCGGGGTTCGTCCGAACCAGTTGGAGGACGCACCCCAACTGCATCTGGGCGTCGACCGGATTCAGGCCCAGGCCATGGGGTTATCCCTGTCGGACATTTACGCCGCCATCCAGCTGATGCTGGCCCCGGTCTACGCGAACGACTTCAACTACGAGGGGCGGGTTCTCAAGGTTCTGCTACAAGCCGAAGCCCCATTCCGCAGTCGCCCCGAGGATCTGAGTTATTACTACATCCCCAGCAGCAAGGGCGGCATCGACGACATGGTTCCCCTGAGCAGCATCGTCAAGGCCGATTGGAGCCTTGCGGCCCCGGCCATCGACCACTTTAACGGCTACGAGGCGATCCAGATCAACGGCGGCGCCGCCCCGGGACACAGCTCCGGCGAAGCCGTGGTCGCCATGCGGGACATCGTAGAGAAGGACACGCCGGCAGGGATCGGCTACGAATGGGCCGGCGCCTCGTTGCAGGAGATCATCTCGGGCCAGCAGGCCCCGATGCTGTTCGCCCTGTCGCTGCTGGTGGTGTTTCTGGCCCTAGCTGCGCTTTACGAGAGTTGGTCGATCCCGGTGGCGGTTATGCTGGTGGTGCCGCTGGGCGTGCTTGGCGCCCTGGGCCTTACCTGGCTGCGAGGCCTGGAGAACGACGTCTATTTCAAGGTCGGACTCATCGCGGTCATCGGCCTGTCGGCCAAGAACGCCATTCTGATCATCGAATTCGCCAACACCTTGCGCCAGGCTGGCCGTGGCCTGATCGAGTCGACCCTGGAAGCCTGCCGGTTACGCTTCCGGCCCATTCTGATGACCTCCATCGCCTTCATTCTCGGCGTGACGCCACTGGCCATTTCCACCGGCGCAGGCGCCAACAGCCGGCACGCCATCGGCACCGGCGTCATGGGCGGCATGCTGGGCGCGACCGTGCTTGGCGTGCTGTTCGTGCCGGTCTTCTTCGTCGTGGTGCGGCGCCTGCTCGGGGACAAGATGGATCGGGCAGCCATCAACGGATTTTCCACACGCCAGTAGTGTATTCCCGTGAGCACGGCACAGCACAACATTCCGCCTTCCGCAACCGAACCGGCCCCCACCTTGACGGCGCTGTTTTGGGGCTTTTCGTCAGTCGGTCTATCGGGTTTTGGCGGAGTCTTGCCGTTCGCCCGGCGTCTGTTGGTCGAAAAGCGCCGCTGGATGACCGCCGAAGAATTTAATGCGCAGCTCGGCCTGTGCCAGTTTCTGCCGGGTCCGAACGTGGTCAATTTAGCGGTGATCGTGGGCAAACGTTATCAGGGACTATGGGGCGCGCTGGTCGCGCCGCTGGGGCTGCTTGCGGGTCCGGTGCTGATCGTGTTGGTGCTGGCCCGGCTGTATGACCATTACGGCGCGTGGCCTCCGGTGCAAAACCTGTTGCGCGGTTTGGCAGCGGTCGGATGCGGTTTATTGTTCGCCATGGCCTGGCGCATGGCGCGGGCGATTCCGCAGAAACAGGTGTTCTGGCCGTTCACCGTGTTCACGGTGAGCGCTATTGCCCTGCTGCACTGGCCCCTGCCTGGGGTGATGGCCACCGGTCTGCTGGTGTCCAGCGGCCTCGCGTACTGGACGCTCGGACGCAAATGATTCTCATCACGTTATTTCTTGAGTTTGCCGGGCTGTCCTTCGTAGCTTTTGGCGGCGCAACCGCGTTGCTGCCGGAACTGCATCGCGTCACGGTCGACCATCATCACTGGTTGGACGATACGACCTTCACGCATCTCTATGCCATCGCGCAGGCCGCGCCGGGGCCGAATGTGCTGGTGGCCACGCTTATCGGTTGGGAAGTGGCCGGTTTGGGGGGCGCTCTGGCGGCTACGCTGGGCCTGTGTCTACCGATGAGCGTGCTGATTTACGGGCTGGTGAACCATTGGGAGCGTTATTCCGGTCAACGCTGGCAACAAGCGATCCGTTTGGGCGTCGCGCCGTTGGCCGTTGGTCTAGTCTTGTCCGGGGCCACCCTTATTGCGCAAGCCGCCGATTTTCACGGGGGTGCTTGGGTCATTGTGCTGGTTACCGTCGTGCTGAATCTACGCTACCCGGCGTTGCATCCGCTGTGGCTGATGGCCGCCGGGGCCGTGATCGGACTGAGTGGGGGACTTTAATCCTGATTGACCAGGGAATTCTGAAATGTGAGGCTATCAACAAGCAAGGTATAGGAAGCCACCTTGCATTTCATCTGGCCTCTTGGGCCATTTCAGAAAGCATACCCCAGGAGCTTCCGGCCCAGGGCGGATCCCACCGCCATTTTGGCGTCATTGACCTTCAGGGAAACGACATTGAACCCGAAACAGGTCTCTTGGCAAAGCCCAGCAGATCGACCACCGTGTTCCCGGGCGGCGGCGAGTTGGTAAACAGTTTCTTGGTGACGCCATTGAAGGTCACATAACATTCATAGGCAGGAAAATCGTCAATTTTCCCCTCAAACGAGACGCTGAATTTACCGTTCGCCCCGGTGGGTGACACCGTAAAGATCCCAACGAAGTCAATATCAGCCGCCATGCCGACTAAGGGATCGCCCGCTTTGGCGACGAGACTCAATACCGCCGGGCCGGTGGCGGGTGGATCCGGCCGGATTTGACCGGGAAACGTCGTCCCACCCTGAGTGGCGCGCAGATGTGCGCCCACACCGCCAAAAGGCGGCGGACCCCGGAATACCGGCGCCTTCTGTTCCAGCGAGCACCGCGACATATCCGCGTTTTTGAACCCTGTTTGTTTACCGGTGACGAGGTTCACCTCTGTGGTTCCGGAGGTCGTGTGCGCGGAATGGATCAGGCGTTTGGTGACGAGATCCACAACCGCGGAAGACTGCATGCGATGGCTGGCGCTTTGTAAGCTACTGAAACCTCGCTGGTCCGTCAGGTAGCCGGCATCCCAATCTTTACCCCAGTTGCCTGGCCAGGTCCGGGCAACGCCTGGCAAGGGTACGGCCGTTTTTCCCGCGTGCACACCTTTGGGAATAACCTGGGTATAGCCCTTCACCGTCTTGGGGATAAACGCCGAAATCCAGAATTTCACAGTCGGATTGGTCATGGTGCTCTCCATTGAGAAAGACGAAATTTTTTATGCTTGCGCTAAATCAACCCACTTTACAAGAGCTTTCTTTGCAGGAAACGCATCTCTCGGGACCAAGATAGCGTCCGCGCCCGGAAGGCTCCCCTCCCACGGACCTGCATGAGACGTGCATTGGCGCGATGCGCCTCACGGGTGATCAGACAAAAAGTAATATAGGGATGCATGAGCAAGGTTCTCCTAGCAAGTTTGAGGAGTGCTGTGCGTATTTCACGGGATGACGGCAGGTCGTTTCACGGGATGACGGCAGGTCGTTTCACGGGATGACGGCAGGTCGTTTCACGGAAGGCGGCAGGCCATTACACGGAAGGCGGCGGGTTGTTTCGCCAATGAGCAGCGACGCAGGTTAACAACTTGTAGGCTGGTTCCTTTTTTTCCGAGGAGGAACTCATGCCGACTGAGAGGTTATCCATGCGCAAGATTCAAGAAGTGCTTCGTTTGCAGGCGGCGGGCCATAGCCAACCACAAATTGCCCGGAGTTGCGGGATCGGCCGTAGCACGGTCGGAGAGTATCTGCAACGCGCCCGACGAGCGGGCCTGGGTTGGCCCCTGCCCAAGGGCATGATGGCCGATGAATTGGAACGACGGTTGTTTCCGCCGCGCCCCGCCGCTGGGTCTGCGGATCGCGGAAAACCGGATTGGGCCACCGTCCACCAGGAATTACGCCGCCCCGGCGTCACCTTGTGGCTCTTGTGGGAAGAGTACAAAGCCACGCATCCCCAGGGCTATCAATACACCTGGTTCTGCCAGCAGTATCGGGCTTGGGTGGCGCATACCGATGTGGTGATGCGCCAGACCCATCGGGCCGGTGAGAAGGTGTTTGTGGACTACGCCGGTCCCACCGTGCCCATCGTGGACCGCATCACGGGTGAACTCCGCCAGGCCCAAGTGTTTGTTGCGGTGCTGGGCGCCAGCAATTACACCTATGTGGAGGCGACCTGGACCCAAGGACTGGATGACTGGCTCATGGCGCATGTCCGGGCCTTTGCATTTTTCGGCGGTGTCCCGGAAATTGTGGTTCCAGATAATTTGAAAACCGGCGTCCAGACGCCGCACCGCTATGAGCCCGACCTCAACCCCAGTTATCTGGAGTTAGCCGCCCATTATGGCGTCGCGGTGATCCCCGCGCGTGTCCGAAAACCGCGTGATAAAGCCAAAGCGGAAAGTGGCGTGCTCGTGGTGGAACGCTGGATTCTGGCCCGCTTGCGCCATCGGACTCTGTTCAGTCTCGACGAACTCAACACGGTCATCCGCGAACTGCGCGACGCCCTCAATCAGCGCGCCTTCAAAAAACTCCCCGGTTCCCGTCAGCATTGGTTTGCAACGCTGGAACAACCGGCGTTGCGTCCCTTACCGGCCGAACCCTACGTGTTCGCGCAATGGAAAAAAGCGCGCGTCAACATTGACTATCACATTGACATCGAGCGCCATTACTATTCGGTCCCCTACCTCCTGGTGCGCCAGGAAGTGGAGGTGCGCCTGACCGCCACCACGGTCGAGGTCTTCCATCAACGTCAGCGGGTGGCTTGTCATCGCCGCCATCCGCAGCCTGGTCGCCATACCACCGTAACCGCCCACATGCCCAAAGCCCATCGGGAGTACGCCGAATGGACGCCCGAACGGTTAGTGCGCTGGGCTCACCAGACCGGCCCCCACACGGCGACTCTAGTGGAACGTATCCTGGCCACGCGGCCCCATCCTCAGCAGGGCTACCGCTCGTGCTTGGGCATCTTGCGTCTGGGCAAAGCCTATGGCGCCGACCGCTTGGAGGCCGCCTGTCAGCGCGCGTTAGCCATTGGGGGACTGAGTTACAAGAGCATCGAGTCGATTCTCAAGCATGGCCTGGACCAGCAACGCCTCCCGGATGCGGGGACTTCGCCACCGCCCATCCCTTCGACCGCGACCCACGCGAACGTGCGCGGCGCACGCTATTACCAATAACCCAGGAGCCTCCGCCATGCTGAAACAACCCCTTCTCGATCAACTGCACACCTTGAAACTCAGCGGCATGCGTCAGGCCTTGCACGAGCAACTCCAGATGCCCGATAGCGATCAGCTCAGCTTTACGGATCGCTTGAGTCTCCTGGTTGATCGCGAACTGACCGAACGCGCGAATCGTCGCCTCCAGTACCGCTTACAGCAAGCCCGTTTGCCCCAGCAAGCCTGCCGGGAAGACCTGGATTACCAACATCCCCGGGGCCTGGATAAAACCCTCATCCAGCATCTGCTCGGTGAACGCTGGCTTGTGGAGCATCTCAACTGCCTGATTACCGGCCCCACCGGCGTGGGGAAAACATGGATTGCTTGTGCCTTGGCTCAGCATGCGTGTCGTCTGGGCTATACCGCGCGCTATGTCCGTTTGCCCCGCTTGCTCCCTGAACTGGCGTTGGCCCGCGCCGATGGCCGCTATCCCAAGCTGCTACGCGAGTACGCTAAAGCACACGTGTTGGTCATCGATGACTGGGGCTTAACACCGCTCACCAGCGAGGGCCGCCGTGATCTTCTGGAAATCCTCGATGACCGGCATCACCGTCAATCCACCCTCGTGACCAGCCAGTTGCCCGTGGCAAGCTGGCACGCCTATCTGGACGAACCCACTCTGGCTGATGCCCTCCTCGATCGGCTCGTCCATAACGCCTACACCCTCAACCTGACCGGAGAATCCTTACGAAAACGTAAAACCCCCTTGACGAACTCCATCACGGAACAGTAAACACTCATCCACTGCGTCGCTGCGCTCCGACCGAGTGAAATACGCTGCCGCCTTCGACTGAACTCGCCGGCCGTCATCCCGTGAAATGGATGGCCGGCATCAGTGAAATACGCAGTGCTGGGCCTACCGGGTCGGATTTGTACGCGCGTAGGTAATAAACTGGGCCTTCGCCCTCTTGGCCCGGCAGCGTTGAAAAGCCGCATATTCCTGCGCGCTGGACTCCTGATAACGAATGCTCGATTCCACCGCGAGAACCGCACAGATCCAAAGGGTTTTCCAATATAGTTGTTCGATCAACATCGCAGCGTCTCCTGGGTTGCTTGTTCTCAGTCGAGGATACCGAACAGCATATTCCTTGCCAAAACCTAGAGAAACGCTCGGTATTTAACGGCAACTTCATGATTCTTCTCAAGAGAGAGCGGGAGATCCCGAGGGTGGCCTGCAGCGGCGGTGCGGCGGCGTCGATCGGGTCCACACCCTGAACGAGGTACATCGCTCACGGTGAGCCGCTCACCTGCTCATTTTGACCGGCCCAAACTGCTGGGTCCGGACAGGCAGCGGTAGCGCCTCCGAGGCCGACTCAAGTTGTTAACCAAACTTATGTGCGACAATTTCGAGATTTATCGATCACTGGAAAAGATCGTTTATTTGCATTTAGGTAGTGTCCCTCAACTGCTGTGGTGAATCTGGGCGAAGTCGGGAAACACCTGTTCGAGTTTCGGTAGTTGATCGATGACTTCAGCGGGGACACGATAGGATAACAATTCTGCGGTGGTCCAGACATGATCGGTCATGCCAGCCGCCATCGCGGGCGTACCGGGGGACCATCGACGCAGGGTTCCGTGTCCGCGCGTCGGTTCGGGCGATACGAGCGGTTGTCGCAAGCTGCGGTGGGGTAACACCAAATGATAGTAGGCTAATGAAACCCATAATTGTTTCTCAAACCATTTGAGATTTTTAGAAAATCTGATCGTACGCCGAGTCAGACGCTGGTTGCTTTGTCGTTGGGTCAGGTTATCGCGCTCCACAAAACTGGTATTGATCCCCCCGCTAACGGGGGAAGTTTGCACGTAGGCCGCCACGGTCTGGGTATCGCCAAACACCACATGGGTCTTCACTTTCACGACCCGACCCTGCTGGCGGATTTTGATGACTTGGGCATACTGCATCTCGGGCAGCGGTCGGCGCCGGGGTTTGGGCTGAGGACCTCGCGAACCGCGACGCACCGGTTGATACCATTCCCCATAGGTCATCAACAGCGCTTTTTCATACTCGGGCCATTGATCACTGGTAAAAAAAGGGATATGTAGATCAGTCACTTGTCGAACGCGTGCCAGCAATTGATCCGCATAAGTTTGGGTCCGTTTGCCGATCACAAACGCCAATACCAACCGCCATTCCGGCGCAAAAGCGAGCCAGACCCACGCATCGCCATACGTTTCATGATAACTTTTGGTGCCCGGCAGATTCGCTTGTTTACGCGATGTTCGACTTTTCCGAGGGGAGATGAGAGCAGGCGGATGCGGCATGGCGATGTGAGCTAAGCTGAGAGGAACCAACCGCCTCAACCGCACGGAGAGACCGCCATGCCGCTCGAAGACTTTATCATCACGGTGTTTTGTTGGGTAGACGAACACCTGAATGCCCTGCTCGGGGATCACTGCTTACGCTCGCGAGGCTTCGCCCCCAAGCTGAATGATAGTGAAGTGATCACGATGGAAGTCGTCGGCGAGTTCTTATGCGAATTAAGAGCTAACTAATATCCTTAAATATAAATATGTTACGTTACTCATCGAATTGCTGACGAAAATCCAGAAATCGGGTTTTCAACGAGTTGAGGATGAAGCTCTTAATTCGCATTCTTAGGGCTGGATACGGATGTGGGCATCTGGAAGTACTTCGGTCGTCATTGGCCGTCGTGGTTCCCGGAACTCGGATCGCGGACGACGTTTGCCCAGCAGGCGGCGAATCTGTGGGTGATCAAGCAGCGGCTTCATCAGCAGCTGCTGATCGAGTTGGGGGCGGCGACGGACCCGATTCGCTTGGTGGATGGTTGCCCTCTGCCCCTCTGTGTGTTGACCCGTGCCCCGCACTGTCGGTTATTTCCTGCGGTGGCGGATTTTAGCTATTGTGCGGCAAAGAAGCAGTACTATTACGGGCTTCACGGTCATCTGATGGTCACGATCCATGGCGTCATCACGGCGTGGACGGTGACGCCCGCTACGGGTGATGAACGCGAGGCGTTGTGGGATTTGACCGAAGGTGTTCAGGGTTGGGTGATCGGCGACAAAGGTTACCTGAGCGCCTTTCTTCAGACGGAACTGGCCACGACCGGGATTGACTTGCAAACCCCCTTGCGGGCCAACATGATCGATCCGCGTCCCCCGTGGGCTGTCCAGCAGCTTACGAGAACCCGCCGCCTCGTGGAAACGGTCATCGGTCAGCTCACCGAGCCATTCCATTTTGAGAAAATCCGGGCGCGGGATGTGTGGCACTTGACGAGTCGGATCGCCCGAAAAGTCTTAGCGCACACCTTGGGTATTTTCATGAACCGACAAGTCGGTCGGTCAGACCTCCAGTTTGAGGGCCTGATCGCCTGAAAGTCGAACATCGCGTCTTGTTTGGTATGCACAAAACTCCACAATTCATCGAGTTGACACTCTTGTACATGTAAATCATGCCACAGATAGAGCATCACCCGCCGACACTGGCGCGCCGCCCGGTCCAACCAGGCACACACCGTATCTTTGTCCGTCAGGACAATCCGGGCGGTCGCCCGCAGCGAAGTCCCCTCCGCCAGTGCGCGTACCGCCAATTCGAAAACGGCGGGTTCAGCATCCAAACCACAATAGGCCGTTCCATAACTCAAGACGACATGTCTCCCGCACGCTCGGCAGAGCGCTCTTGGATGACCACGGCTACTCCCATCTTTGATCAACTGTCCTGTTTTAAAGGGCTTTCCATAGTGACGGCAGTTCCGGTTTGGGCAATACAACGACTCCCACTCCATGCTGATCTCCCCGCTGAGTACCATAGCTCAGAGGCGGATGCCCCAGCATGATCAAAGTAGCATCTAGTGGGCTGACACAGAAGTTTTGACAGGTAGCGGTGGGTGCCCTATGGTTGAGATCAACAGGAGGAATCACCATGGCCCACAAGTATCTGGTTGATCTAACTGAAGAGGAGCGGGAAGACCTGCTGAAGGTCATTCATAAAGGCAAGGCAGCGGCGCGCAAGGTTGCCCGTGCCCATGTGTTGCTGCAGGCTGCGGAAGGGGCGACGGATGAGGCCATTGCCCAAAGCCTTCACTTGGGGATTTCGACCGTTCATCGTACCCGTCAACGGTTTGTCGACGAAGGGTTGCTGGCGGCGTTAAGCGAGCGGCCACGAGTCGGTTTGCCCCCGGCCTTGACCGGCAAACAGGCCGCCTTTCTGGTCGCCTTGGCCTGTAGTACCCCGCCCGCTGGCCGTTGTCAGTGGACTCTCCAATTGTTAGCGGACCGCTTCATGGAACTCCGGCCCATCGAAGCCATTTCCCGTGAGAGTGTGCGGCGCATCCTTAAAAAAACGACCTCAAACCCTGGCAACGTCAAGAATGGTGTATTCCCAGTGTCAGTCCCGATTATGTTTGGCATATGGAGGATGTGTTGGACCTGTACGCCGAACCCGATGATCCTCAATACCCCCAAGTGTGCTTCGATGAAAGTCCGGTGCAATTGACCAGCGAAACCCGCTGTCCTCAACCCGCCCGCCCGGGTCAACCGGCGCGCTATGACTGTGAATACAAACGCGAAGGCACCGCCAATTTATTTCTATTCGTACAACCCTTGCGCGGGTGGCGTCATGTTAATGTCACGAAACAGCGCACCAAACGCGATTTTGCCCAGCAAATGCAGCAACTCGTTGATGTGTACTTTCCGAAGGCGGAGCGAATCCGGTTGGTCGTGGATAACCTCAATACCCACACTCCTGCGGCCTTGTATAGTGTCTTTTCTCCAGAGGAAGCCCGCCGGATCACCCGCAAGCTCGAATTTCATTACACCCCCAAGCATGGCAGTTGGCTCAATATGGCGGAATGTGAGTTCGCTGTTCTCGCCGGCCAGTGTTTGAATCGCCGCATTGCGAACCTCGAAACTTTGCGGAAGGAAATCGCCGCTTGGCAAGGCCCACGCAACCTACGTCAGACCAAAATCCACTGGCAGTTCGGCACCGACTTGGCCCGGGTCAAACTCAAGCGCCTCTATCCTCCCTTGAAATCTTCTGAAACCCCGGTGGACCTAGAAACCTCTGAACCTGTCAAAACTTCTGTGTCAGCCCACTAGGTTCACCACAGCAGTTGAGGGACACTACCTGCATTTAAGCCAACGGCAATTTTACTGTCCCGATTGTGATCGGCATTTTAATGAGCGATTTCATTTCGTGTACCCGAAGCGAACGATGACGCGCCGTTACCGGCGGGCGTGACCTCCTATCTGTTCGCCCAGCGCTATCAGGCGTGCCTTCCGACCGCGATCTCGACGGTTTTCCTTTCTACCCTGTTGTCTATTCTCAGTCTGTCGTTCCTGTTGTATCAATTCTCACTACGTTAAATGTAAGCGTTCACCTCCCCCCTTTGAAAAAGGGGGGCCGGGGGGGATTCCGCACGGGTGACGGAGCCAAAATCCCCCCCTCACCCCCCTTTTTATGATCTTTAAAAATTTAATCCGGTACTTCTAGCCCCACGTAGCGCAGTAGTTCCAAGGAACCTTGGGCAAACTGATTGAGGAAGCGGTCGATCTCGGTGCGGAGGGTGTCGAGGTCCTCCGCCCAGCGATGCAGGTGGGTCACGTCCTGGCGCAATTTGCGCCAGAGCTTTTCGATCGGATTGCACCAGGGGGCATAGGTGGGTAGGGGAACGATTTGGATCGGCAGTTTCAGTTCGCCCCATCGTCGGATCGCCGCGGCACTCGGTTCCGTGGGCCAATTCGGTGGGCGATACCACGGCCAGCGGGTCTCTTGAGATTCCAAGGCCACCAGAAGGTCCGGATGGGTATGCACGGGCCAGTTATCCTGAATGACGTAGATACGCTCCGCGTCGGGATAGGCCCGGCACAGGGCCTGATAAAACATCACCAAAAAGGCGACGGTGATTTTGCTGGCACGCTGATGGAAGACCGCACCGGTCAGCGCATTCAAGACCCCGAGCACCCGGGTGACCGTATTGGATTTCGGACTGCGCACCGCCTGGGCTTGCTCGGATGACCCCTTGGGTGCATAGGCATTCGCGACCGTCGGTTGCCGTTCCACCGTCACTTCATCCAGGTAGACCGTCACGACCCGCCCCGGTTGGGCCTGCGCCGCGGCGACCGCCGCCTGGACATCGGCCAATTTGGCATCATCGTCGGGATCAGGACTGCGGATGGCCGCCCGCGCCCGCTTCCACACAATGCGGGCGCGCCGCAGCACCGTATGCACCCCCGCCAGCGTCAAACCGCCCAGCCACGCACACGCCTGCTGGAGGCCCGCCAAGGTCCAGCGGGTCTGCGCCACGCCGCAGACCCGCGGATCCCGTTGACAAAGGTGTTGCAACTCCGTATGGGCCACCGCCGCCGTCGAATGCTGAGGGGGAAAAAGCAGGCTTTCGCCCGCGGCCTGGATGGACCTTCATGCCGGCGCTGCCGGTGGCTTGATAGCGATCTAACCAGTCATAAACCGTATCGGGTCGCCGCGGCCTTAACAAGCCATGTCGCGCTACGAATGCCGCCGGCATCCCATCGGCGATTTTCAACAGCGCGGCCGCCCGCTCGCGCAGATAGGGCTGACGGGCATGATCCCGCATCTGAACCAATTCCTGGCGTTCGGTCTCATTCAACACAAGCTGGCGTCGCGGCATCATCGGCTCCTCGGACAGGGGTAGAATCGCTCCCTTACTATACCGGATTAAATTTTTAAAGATCATTTAAAGGGGGGGACTGAACGGTTACCGTTAAATGATAGGCTCAATATGGATTCCAGGCTGTTGAAGATGGCTCGCCCTGCCAAGGGACAGGAGCTACACTGAAGAGGTTTTGAACCGCCGCGCTCCAGGTTTCCCGTCGATGATCAACCTTCAGAATCTACTGGACGATGTCCGGTGTTACGAAACGGTCCGCCAACTGCGCTGGCCCGATGGGGTTCACTGCCCCCATTGTGGGGCGGCGAACGTGACGAAGCAGGGTCACGACACGACCCAACCGGCGCGACAGAAATATCGGTGTGCCGGGTGCCATCGCTCTTTTGACGATCTAACCGGGACGGTGTTGGCCGGCCACCACCCGCCGTTACGAATTTGGATATTATGTTTATATTTTATGGGTTTGAACTTGTCCAATGCCCAGATTGCCCAAGAGTTGGCGTTGAATCCGGAGACGTGCAGCGGATGACCGAGCAACTGCGCCAAGGTATCGTCGCCCGCCAACCCGAACCCACCTTGGCGGGGGAAGTGGAATGCGACGAGGTCTATGTGGTGGCCGGGCATAAAGGGCATCCGGACGCGGTGAAAAAAAAGGCCGCCGCGGGCGGCGTCGCCGGCTGAAGGGGGCACGGGGTCGAGGCACCCTGGAGCAGGAAAAGCCGCCGATTCTCGGCATGATTGAGCGCGGCGGCGCGGTGGTCGTCCGGATGCTGGATAATGTCCAGCAAGCGACCATCCAACCGCTCCTTCAGACTTTCATCGCCCCGGGAACCCGGATTTATACCGATGAATATGCAATCTATAACCCATTGAAGGATTGGGGCTTTGATCATCATACGGTGTGTCACAGCCGGGGTGAATACGCCCGCGACGACGATGGCGATGGCTTCCATGAGATTCATGTTAATACCGCTGAGGGTTTCTGGTCCCTGTTGCGTTCCTGGTTGCGACCCCATCGAGGAATTTCGCAAGAAAAGCTGCCGCTCTACCTGGGCTTCTTTCAGTTCGTGCATAACGTCCGCATTCGGGGCAAAGGCTTGCTCAGACCTCTCTTGGAACTGCTGGTCGCCTAACAACGCCAACTGACTGGAATCCATATTGAGCCAAATGATATAGTGGATCGGTCAGAACTACTCTTGACCTTGGAAGTGGTGACCACTGAACCCCGCCGCAAGCGGTAGGGCATCCCAAGCGTTTTCGTGAAATTCGGCATCAATAGCCCGCCTGGTCCAGCTCCTGTTGCAAAGCGTGAGTGAGGTCTTCCAAGGAAGGCTCTGCATCCATTAAATTCGGCGGAGTGGGCGCTTCCATCGCGGGTTCTTCATCAACTACACCCAACCGCTCGGCGATAAAGCAACTGAGCGCCTCCAGGTTCGGATAATCGAATAACAGACTGGCGGGCAGCCGTTCACCCACTACTGCCGCCAGTGCATTACGCAACTCCACCGCCATCAATGAATCCAGGCCATAATCATTGAGCGGTCGGCTTGGATCGAGATGAGTTTCAGGCAGCGAGAGAATCGCCGCCGCTTGACGACGCACCGCCGCAAGTAGCAGGGCATGGCGCTCTCCAGCGGGCGCGGCGGCAAGTTCAGCGCGTAAACCCACAACTATGGGTTTCCCGCTCCCGTCGTGGGAGCGCGGCTGGGGCTGAGGGAATTCCCGTCCGGTAATCAGCGGTTGCGGCAACACCAACGCCTGGACGTCATCGGTATCCAGCAAGTTCTCCAACGTCGCTAAAGCCTCGTCGGGAGGTAATGCTGCGTCATTTCGTTCAGTCGCCATGCCCCCCCCCGCCCAAGCGCCCCAATCCACCACCAGCGCCGGTAATCCTTCAGCCTGACGACGCCAGGCCAGAGCATCCAGTCCGGCGTTAGCGGTTGCGTAGGCGGTTTGGCCTGCTGAACCAAGGACGCCCGCAGCGGAGGCGAACAATACGAAGTGTTCCAGTGGTTGATGGCGCGTTGCTGCATCCAGGTGCAATGCACCGTCCAGCTTGGGCGCTAACACCGCCGCCAAGCGCTCCGGGGTCAGTCGCACCGCCACGCCGTCATCGAGAATACCAGCGGCGTGAATAATGCCGGTCAACGGTCGGTCGAGACTGGCAATCAATCGCTCCACCTCATCCCGGCGGCTGACATCGGCCTGAATAACTCGCGGTTGCGCCCCGAGGATAGCAGCTAACTCAGCCAACGCGGCGGTCACTGAGGCGTCGGGAGACCGGCGGGCCGCCAGAACGATGTGCGTTACGCCACGCTCCGCCAGCCAGTGGGCGACCGCCAATCCCAACGCGCCTGTGCCGCCGGTGATCAGCCAGAGGCCATCGGTGCGCAGGATGCG
Organism: Gammaproteobacteria bacterium; assembly: GCA_024235095.1. Lineage (NCBI taxonomy): Bacteria > Pseudomonadati > Pseudomonadota > Gammaproteobacteria > Gammaproteobacteria bacterium. The sequence goes on along the minus strand of JACKNC010000003.1, from coordinate 660,447 downwards.
GCGTGTGAGAACAATGCGGCCAATATGCCGGGCCTGCTGCATGTAGCGATAGGCGGCTTCGGCCTGGTTCAGCGGAAAGATTGTCACCGGCAACGGCTGCAGACGCCCATCGGCGAATTCCTGCGATAGATCGCGCCACCATGCGCCTACGGTTTCCGGGTCTCGATCAATCACTTCGTCAAGCGCCACATGCTCATAGCGCACATCCAGGCGATAGGCAGCGGCGCGCGCTTCGTCCCAGATGCCGGCTTTCCCCGCTTCCAGAAAACAGCCACCCGGTCGCAGCAGGTCGAAACCACCGGCAATGAGTTCACCGCTCAATGAATTGAGGACGAGATCGACGCCCGCGCCGCCGGTCTGTTCCCGCACGGCGTCGACGAACGCCAGCGAGCGGGAGTCCGATACATGGGTAACGCCCTGATTTCGTAACCAGGCGCGTTTCTCCTCAGTTCCAGCAGTGGCCAGCACCTCTGCTCCAGCGGCGCGGGCGATCTGAATTGCAGCCAGACCCAATCCACCTGTTCCGGCATGGATCAGCACCCGCTGGCCAGAACGGATTTGTCCCTGATGACGCAAGGCCCAGGCGGCAGTGAGAAATACAGTGGGCAACGCGCCTGCCTGTTCAAAACTCCACAATGCTGGCTTGGGCCACGCCAGTGGCGCACGGGCGATAACATGGCTGGCGTGGCAGCTGGGTGCCACCGCGATCACCGGTTGGCCAATGTCCAGGCCAGTCACTCCGGGACCGAGCGCGGAAACCAGGCCCGCGCATTCACCGCCTAATGGACCGGCATCGCCCGGATAAACTCCCAGAGCGTTCATCACATCGCGGAAGTTCAGACCGCTGGCCAACACAGCGATTTCGACTTCACCGGGACCGGGAACGCGACGCACTGCGGACGCCAGGGATAATTCGGCGAGTTGGCCATCGCGAGGACGTTGCAGCGCGAAACAGGCGCCGGGACCGATGGGACGGTTTTCCCAATCCCGCCGCCAGATTTGGCCCTGTCGCGCCGCCAGCACCGGGCCGGTATGGGTCAGAGCGGCCATAATCTCCGATGCTGATTCCGTGTCTGGCAGCCCGTCGATCACAGTCGGCTTCAGTTCGGGATGTTCCTGGCCCAGCGCCAGCGCGAAACCCCAAAGCGCTGCTTCCGCCACGGGTGGGAGATGCATTTCACCGGGCAACACCGCAACCCCACAAGTGATGATCCACAACCGGCAGGGATGAGGTAACGCCAGCACGGCTTGCGTCAGCGCAAGCAGCGCGTCGCTCGCGGCTTCCGGCCCGGCCAGGAACAGAACCCCATCCGACTCGGACAGAGGAACCAGGAAATAGCCCTGCGCCGTCAGCTTTTCAGTGAACGCAGTGACTCGTTGAGCATCCCCGCACAGATGCCAATGGGCAGGGAACGCTTCGCCGGTCGCCGAGGATGGCCGCCAAACCGGTTGATAGACCTGAGCGCGACGACGGGGCGCACGGACAGGACGCAGCAACAAACCGTCGGCATGGGCAATGAGCAGGCCGCTCAGGTCAAAGAGTTGCACGTCGCCGGCCAGGATTCCATCGGCGCGGCGCGCCAATCGTGACCAGGCCCAGAGTTCCCGCGGCGCTGGCGCGCCCGTCCAGATAAACCGCTCCAGTTCCGCCGGCAGGTAATGCGCATCCCCTGAAGTGGATTCGGTCGCCGCTCCCAGACTTTGGAATGCGCTATCCAACAGGGAGGGATGCAGACGCATTCCGGTTTCATCGAGATCATCCGGCAGCACCAACCGGGCTAACGCTTCGCCAGCGCCCTGATAGAGCTCGACAATTGAACGGAAGGCCGGGCCATAGCTCAATCCCTGCGCGGTGAAAGCGTCGTAGAATGCTTCAAGGTCAACCGTCTGCCGACAGCGCTGGCGTAATGCGTCCAGGGAGGGAAGGGTTGTTGCCGGAACCGTGGTTGAACCGATCTGACCATCGGCCACCCGCGACCAGTCATCGGTTGCGACCGGCGAGGCGTGAATGGCAAAACCGGTTTGATCCCGTTCGGTTTGCATCAGTCTCGGTTCATCCAGGCGCAACAACTCCCGGAAATGGATGTGTTTCAGCACTAGCGGCGCATCGGCGGGCGCGGTGGCCGCTACCATCTCCAGCAGCGCCGCCGCAGGCAGAACTGGTTCTCCCCCTACTGCATGATCCGCCAGCCAGGGTTGATCATCGAGCGTCAGGCGATTGGCAAAACGGCGCGTTGAGCCAGGGCCACGCTGGCGATGGCCGAGCAATGGATGAACGCCCTGTAATCGTTCAGTTTCCCCCTTTGGCAAAGAGGGGTTAGGGGGGATTTTGGTCGGTTGATCCGTCACCCAATAACGTTGCCGCTCGAAGGGATAGACCGGCGCAAGCACGATCCGATAGCCGCGCCCGCCGGTGATCGATGGTCCGTCAAGCGCGATGCCTGCCATGAACCGTTGCGCCAGAGATTGCAGCCTGGTTCGTCTTTCCGCCGAATTCCGGGGCGTTGGAGGCAATGGCTGAAGGTCTGAATCAGGCGGTTGCAACGGGGCGAGGGTCGGGATAGCGGTGCGCAGCGCCGTCGCCGCTTCATGCGGATCATCGGCGACCACGGCCATCCGATAAGCCAACTGCGCCCGTCCGGCCAGCAGGGTATGCGCCAGATCGCCAAGCGTTGGCGCGTCAGGCGCGATCAGGCAATCCGCGCAGGCATTGGCCAAAGTTCGGGCGGCGCTGGCCGTCGCGCCGGAGATTGCCAGCAGGTGAGGCGTGAGCGGCTGATCACGGTCCACGGTCCACGGTCCACGGTCTGGCGCTTCCTCCAGCACTAGATGAGCGTTGGTGCCGCTAAAGCCGAACGAACTCACGCCAGCGGCGCGCGGGCCATCGGTCACTGGCCAAGGTTGACAAGCAGTCGGCAGGATCATCGGGAAGCTGTCCAGGGCGATATGCGGATTCAGCGTATGGAAATGCTGGTTCGGCGGGATCACGCCCGCGCGCAGCGCCAATACGGTTTTGATCAGGCCCGCAATACCGGCAGCCGCTTCCAAGTGACCGATATTGGACTTGACCGCGCCAATGACCAGCGGCGTATCCGGTGGGCGGCTAGGGGCAAAGATCGCCTTCAACGCGTGAATTTCAATCGGATCGCCAAGCGCCGTGCCGGTGCCGTGGGTCTCGACATAGCCGATGCGCGCAGGTTCCAGGCCAGCGCGGGTTAACGCTCCACGAATCACCGCTTCCTGGGCGCGACCATTGGGGGCAGTCAGACTGGACGAGCGGCCGTCCTGGTTAACGCTGCTGCCGCGAATGACCGCCAGAATCGGATCGCCATCGGCCTGGGCGTCGGACAACCGCTTCAACACCACCAATCCGCAACCTTCGCCGCGCACGAAACCGTTGGCCTGGGCGTCAAACGCCTTGCAACGGCCATCCGGGGCCATCATCTGTAATTCCGACAGGGCTAGCGTGGAGGCCGGGGCCAGGATTAGATTCACGCCGCCAGCCAGCGCTAAGCGGCAATCGTCCGCCAGCAGCGCGCGGCAGGCCAGATGCACCGTGACCAGCGATGACGAGCAGGCGGTGTCGACCACCATCGCCGGGCCTTCCAGTCCCAGCACGTAGGCCAACCGTCCGGCGACGATGCTGGGCGCACCGCCGGTGCCGGACCAGGCGTCGATGCGTCCATTGGCCGCAGCGATCTGTGAATAATCATAATTGCACAGGCCGACGAACACGCCGGTGGGACTGCCTGCCAACCGGTCGGGCGCCTGACCGGCGCGTTCCAGGGCGTGCCAAGCGGTTTCCAGCAACAGACGCTGTTGAGGGTCCATCGACGCCGCCTCACGCGGAGCAATGCGGAAAAAGGCGGCGTCGAACTGATCGACATTCGATAAAAACGCCCCCCAACGGGTCGTCGCGCCGTGCGTAGCCTCGGCGTCCCAACGGTCGGTAGAGAATTCGCTAACGGCGTCGAAACCGGCGCACAACAATTCCCAGAACCGCTCCGGGTTGTCCGCGCCGCCGGGAAAACGGCAGGCCATGCCGATGATGGCAATCGGTTCCACGCCGCGTTCCAGCGTCGTTACCGGGTTGCGCTCGATCGCTGCATCCGGGGCATCGCCAAGGAATTTCGCCAGAGCCGCCGAGGTCGGATGATCGAACAACAAGGTGGACGGCAGTTTTCGATCCAGGCGTTTCTGCAACCGGTTACGCAGCTCCACCGCCATCAACGAATCGAGACCCAGGTCGAATAGGTTACGGTTTGGGTCGAGAGATTCCGGTCCCTCGGCAGCCAATACGGCCGCCGCTTCGATCAGCACGGTGTCAATGACGTGCTTCGGCGGTTCCTTCTGGGTGGCGATGGGCGAATGAACCGACGGTCTCCGGTCAATGCGCGGTTGCCCTATTACATCCTGTAACACCGGCGGAATCCGTTCGCCAAGGGCTTGGGCGAAAGATGTCCAGCGCACGGGTAACACGCCGATGCAAGCCGGGCCGTTCGCCAGCGCCCATTCCAGCGCCCGGACGCCCTGTTCCGGCGGAATCAAATCTATTCCGGCGCTTCGCAGACGTTCCGCCAGCGCCGGGTCTGTGGCCGAACCAATGTCACTCCATGCGCCCCACGCCAGGCTGACAGCAGGTTGTCCACAAGCGCGGCGATGAGCGGCCAGCGCATCCAGGAAGGCGTTAGCCGCAACGTGATTGGCTTGACCGCGTGCGCCAATGAGTCCAACGGCTGATGAATACAGTAGAAAGAAATCCAGGTTTTCGGTCAATCGGTGCAGCAGCCAGGCTCCGGCCAATTTGGCGGCCAGCACTCGCTCGAAACGCGGCCAATCGAGTTGCGCCAACCCGCCATCGTCAAGCGCGCCAGCGGCATGAATTACCCCGGCCAGCCGTCCCGGAGCGAGAGCCAGCGCCGCGCGGATATCGGTTTCACGCGCCACGTTGCCCTGGGCGATCATCACGCGAACACCGCTGGTTTCCAAGGCGGCGATAACGGCCTGCGCCTCAGTCGAGGGTGCGGAACGCCCCATCAGAATGATTTGCCGTGCGCCACGTTCCGCCAGCCATTGAGCGCTGCGCAAACCCAGACCGCCCAGGCCGCCGGTAATCAAGTAACTGGCCTTGGTATCCAGCGTGGAGAGGGCGACGGCTTCAGGTTCCCGGCGAATCAACCGGGCGACCTGGCGTTGACCATCGGCGGTCAGGGCGATCTGATCTTCGCCAGCGCCAGATTGCAGCTCGTGGATGATGCTGGCGGCAGCGTTTTCCGGACGCAGCGTCGGGTCCAGGTCCATGCGTAGCGTCGCCAGCTCCGGTAGTTCCTGAGCAATGGCGCGGGCCAGTCCCCAGACGGTTGCCTGTTCCGGCGCGGCTCCCAATGTGCCGCGCGTTACAACCACCAACTGCACGCCACGGTCAACCAGCTCCACTGCCAGCCGACGCAATGGTTCCAGCATTTGACGCTGGCTGAACCAGAGTTGATCCAGACTATCTGCTTCGGCAATCGCTAATGCGCCGGTGTAAATGCATATTTCCCCAGGTATCCATTCAATCCCTTCCTTTTGCAAAGAGGGGTTAGGGGGAATTGCGACCCCGTCGTCGATGCGAAATCCCCCCCGGCCCCCCTTTTGCAAAGGGGAGAGTTCTTCAGCATCAGTTAGCAGCGGATCGTCAGCCGCGATGCGAGTCACGGTCTGTCCTGCGTCGCTCAGTTGTTTGAACAGCGCCTGAGTCACCGGGTCATTGTCGCCCAGCAGCCGCCAGGAGCCGATGCGCACAGGCTGCTGACGCGCCACGAGTATCACCTGACGCGCCAGCAATCCTGCTGAATCGGTCGGCAGTAAAGCGGCTGCAAAACCCGCGTCTTCAAGAACCGCCAGCCAACCTTGACGATCAAGCAACGGATATTCTGGACGTAAATCCCGGTCGGTGAACCGCCACCAGCCTTCGGTCAGACCAAAAACCAGGTCGATCCAGCCTTGAGGGCCAGCGCCTTCCAACAGCGCCAGATAGCCGCCAGGAACCAGCAACCGATGCAATCGAGCAAAAGTCTGGCGCAGGTCGGCGGTGGCGTGAATAACGTTGGCGGCGAGGATCAGATGGTAGCATCCGGCCTGGAAACCCTGCTTCTCGGGGTCAGCGTCCAGGTCCAGCCGTCGAGGTTCGAGCCACGGATAATCGGCGTAGCGTTCGCGCGCCTGAGCTAACAGGCTAGGCGCGATGTCGGTAAAGGCGTATTCAGCCATGCGTTCCGTCGGCAACCGGGGCAACAGACCGTCAGTGGTCCCGCCAGTGCCCGCACCTGCTTCCAGGAGGCGCAACGGCCCATCAACCGGCAGCGCGGCGAGAACGGCATCTTCGATGCATCGGTTCAATAACCGCGAAACCGGGGAATCACGGTAAACATTGCCTGCTTCCCGTTCGGGGAACAATAGCGGCAACGGGTCTTGCTGGCCGCGCAACACTTCAGTTAGCGCTTGGCCGCAACGCCGCAGCAGGGCGATTTCCGTAGCGCTGCGCGGATACTCGGCAGCCAGTGCGTCCAAAATCCCCCCCGGCCCCCCTTTTTCAAAGGGGGGGGTAGTGTCTGTAGTTCCCCCCTTTAACAAAGGAGTATCCACAGTTCCCCTCTTTGATAAAGGAATATCCACAGTTCCCCTCTTTGATAAAGGAGTATCCACAGTTCCCCCCTTTAACAAAGGGGGGTCAGGGGGGATTTTGGATAGGTGAATACTGGCCAGCCGGTCATAGAGGGCAAGATGACGCGGCGCAACCGCTTCGTGCGGCAGGGAAGTCAGCGCCTGGGCCGCATAGGACGCCGCCACTGCATCGAGTCGTTCACCCAGGCCGGTTAAGGCCATCAATTCCGGGGCAGCGAGCGCCGCCGGGAGGTTCGCCGCCAATTGTTCAATGATTTCAGCGGGTGCTAACGGCAGCGGCCTAGCGCGCCAGACCGGCTCCAATAACCAATGACGCCACGGTTCATCACCAGCCTGACGCGCCAGCCGCAGGCCACGCGCCCAGGCCCGTAAGCGGCCTTCGGCATCGACCAGCCGCAAATCGGCGCTCAGATCATCACCCGCACCCTGCAAGCGAACCTGCGCCCACCACTCGCTGGCTTCAGTGCTGGCAACCTCCAAATGGAAGCTTTCCAACTCGACGGGAATGCGCATCACGCCATCGCCCTGCTCGAAAGTCGCTACCGCCAGGGTTTGTAAGGCGGCGTCCAACAGCGCTGGATAGAGTTGATATTCGGCGGCTTCTATGGGAATCAGACGAGTTACTGCGATGTTGGGTCCGCGCCAGGCGGCAGCGATGCGGCGAAAAACCGGGCCGTATTCCAAACCGCCAGCCGTCAGCCAGGCATAGAGCGCGGTGGGATCAACCGATTCCGGGCATTGCTCCGATTGAACCGGCTCGGGTGGAACGTCCGTTGGTAAGCGTTCACCTCCCCCCTTTGAAAAAGGGGGGCCGGGGGGGATTCCGCACGGGCGACGGGGCCAAAATCCCCCCTCACCCCCCTTTGCCAAAGGAGGGGACTGGATTTCGGCCCATTGCGCTGAAAAATGGCGGGTCCAGGAAGTCTCCTGGTCAAGCGGTCGGCTATGGATGCGAATTTCAGCATCGTTCAACACGATCTGGATTTCATGAGGGACATCGAGAATCAATGGCGCTTCAAAGCGGATCGCCGCCAGCGCCGGGGCATGGCCACAACGCATGGCGGCATGAGCGCCAGCTTCCAGCCAGGCGGCGGCGGGAACCATCGGTTGACCGCCAACCCGATGTTCCATGAGATAAGCGGCGCCGGGTGCAGGCAGACGGCTGTGGAAAACCACCGAACCATCGGCTAAATCCAGCCGTTCGCCCAGTAAGGGATGGATTGCGGCGGCATCGTCCCCCGTCGTCTTCTTAGTGGCCCGCCAGTAACGGCGACGCTGAAAAGGGTAACTCGGCAAGGTGATCAGGCGTCGATCACGCCCAGCGTGAACCGCGCGCCAGTTAATGTTGACGCCGAGTTCAAACAACCGGCCCAGCGCCGCCATCAGGGCGCGGTCGTCATCGCGGCGGGCCGAAGCAAGCCATTCACCGCCTTTTATACAACTCCGGCCCAGGCTTAGTAATACGGCTTGTGGACCAACTTCCAGAAACGCTTCACAGTCAAGCGCCGCCAGTTGCCGGACGCCAGCGGCGAAGGCGACCGGTTGCCGACTGTGACGACGCCAGTAGTCGGCGTCGAAATGCTCGATTTTCCCACCGGTAAGATTTCCGATGACCGGCAGGCGCGGCCTCCGCCAATTCACCCGAGTCGCTGCATGTTCCAGAGCATCGAGCATCGGGTCCAGCAGCGAAGAATGGAAAGCATGGCTCACCGCTAGTCGGCGGCTGACAATATCTTGCGCGTCCAGCGTGGCGCGCGCCGCTTCCACGGCGGTTTCCGGGCCGGAAAGAGTGGCTGCGTTCGGGCCGTTGTCCGCCGCCAGCGCTAATCGTGGATCAGCATTCAACAATGAAGTCAGACGCGACGCATCGGCCATGACTGCAGCCATTGCGCCGCCTGCGGGTAGCGCCTGCATCAACTGGCCGCGCTGGGCGACCAGCCGTAATACCTCATCCAGCGTTGCCGCTTCCGCGACGACCGCCGCCGCATATTCGCCAAGACTGTGACCCAGCAAGGCGTCCGGCTCCACGCCCCAGCTCCGCCACAATGCGGTCATGGCGATCTCGTAGGCCAATAGCGCCGGTTGCGCAAATTCGGTGCGATCCAGGTCGGAACCGCCAGAGAATAAGAGATCGGTCAGTGACCGGCCCAGTAGCGGGTCCAACACTGTCGCGCAATGATCAAGCGTTTCACGAAACACCGGCTCGGTTTCGTACAGTCCGCAGCCCATACCGGAAAATTGGCTGCCTTGGCCGGTAAACAGGAATGCGATGCGCGGTCGCCCCGTAACGATATGCCCCGTTGCCGGACGAGTCAGCTGCTCCCGCGCCTCACGCCCATCCGCAGCGACCACAGCCAAACGGCATTCCATGTGACTGCGCCCCACACCAGCGGTGAAACAGGCATTGGGGTAATCATCCAATGCTGCCGCATGACTCATGCGCTCGCGGAGCGCGTCCAACGCTTTCGCATCACGGGCGGACAGTGGCAAGACCTCAAAAGCGCGAGGCGAAAGATGAAAAGCGAAAGGCGAAAGGCGAACCGGCGCCGGTGGTCCCTCCAGCACCAGGTGAGCATTAGTTCCAGAGAACCCAAAAGAGCTAACGCCCGCAATCCGTCGGCAATCCGCAGGCAGATCGACAGGCGTTGCCGGTATTTGGATAGGGCAGTCGCCAGGCCGAATGTGGGGGTTCAACTGGCGAAAATACAGGCTGGGCGGGATGCGGCCATGACGCAACGCTTCCACTGTCTTGATCAGACCGGCAATGCCTGCGGCGGCTTCCAGGTGACCGAGGTTGGTCTTGACCGAACCGACGTGCAACGGCTGGGTGCGATGAGCCGCCATTACCTGCGCCAGCGCATTCATTTCGATAGGGTCGCCGAGCGCGGTGCCGGTGCCGTGCGCTTCGACATAAGCGACTTCCGCCGGCTTCAGACCGGCATTGGTCAAAGCATCGCGCACCACCGCTTCCTGGGCCAAGCCATTGGGCGCGGTCAAACCGGCAGAACGGCCATCCTGATTCACCGCCGACCCGCGAATCACCGCCAGCACCCGGTCGCCATCGGTTAAAGCATCCGCCAGGCGTTTCAGAACGATAATACCGCAACCTTCGCCCCGCACGAAGCCATCGGCGGCGGCGTCAAACGCCTTGCAACGTCCATCGGGGGCCATCATCCGCAGGCGCGACAGAGACACGGTTCCGTCAGGCAGCAGGACGAGGTTCACGCCGCCAGCCAGCGCCAACCGGCATTCTTCGAGGCGCAAGCTTTGCACTGCCAAGTGGGTAGCGACCAGCGAGGAGGAACAGGCGGTATCGACCACCAGGCTGGGACCCTGCAAGCCCAAGGTGTAAGACAGGCGACCGGCGGCGACGCCGCAAGCACCGCCGGTGGCGGAGTAGGTATCCAGCGCGCTGCTATCGCTGACGGCTTCGCCGAGTCGGGCATAGTCGCTGGTGCAAATGCCAAGAAACACGCCAGTGCGGCTGCCGCTCAAGGCGAGCGGAGGAATGCCAGCGTGTTCCAGCGCTTCCCAGGCCACTTCCAGCGTCAGCCGTTGTTGTGGGTCCATGGAGACCGCTTCGCGTGGGGAAATGCCGAAGAATTCGGCGTCGAAGCGGTCGATATCGCGCAGGAAACCGCCCCAGCGGGTATTCATTTTGCCCGGCGCGTCCGGGTCCGGGTCGTACCAGGCGTCAACGTCCCAGCGTTCCGGCGGCGCTTCGGTAATGGCGTCGGTTCCGGATTCCAGCAATTGCCAGAAGGCGTCTGCGGAATCCGCGCCGCCGGGAAACCGGCAACCGATCCCAATGACGGCAATCGGTTCCCGAGCCTTGCGTTCCGCCGCATCGAGCTTGGCTTGCATCTGCTTGAGCAGCAGAACGGTTCGTTGCTTGTCGGTTAATGTTTGTTCGTTCATTAGTTCGCAGACGCGCTATGTTTTTAATAACTATAACAGCCGAATGGATCGCCATCCTGCGCCGTTGATGAATGGTCACGCCGCCTCGACCGCAAACCCGACGATATTGCGACTTTCGCGGCTGAACTCCACGCCGATCAAATGAATCGGTTGACTGGGCGCCCGGTATTTCTCGGCATAACCTTTGTCCTTGAGCTGTTGCAAAGCGCTCCCCTGGGCGGTCAACTCCACGACTTTGAACTCAAACAGATAAATCTGTCCCTCAAAGCGCACGGTCATGTCAATCCGTCCGTGATTGGTGGCATCTTCCAGGATGATGTCCAGTCCGAGCGCGGCGAAGTAGGTGTAAAACACGCTGGCATAGTAGCCTTCGTAACGGCTGATCGGGTTGTTGTCGCACCACTGATGCGGGATGGTGGCAAAGAACGCCTGAAACAGGTCTTTTAATCCCATCAGGTCGCCCGCCTGAAGCAAGCGGTACAGGGTTTTCCGGTTGCGCACCTCGGCTTGGGGGTTGGCGGTCCACGCCCGTAACAAACTGTTGTAGGTGCTTTGATAGACCTCGTGATTGGGGAAGCGCAGGCGGTAGAAATAGGTGCTGCCTAATAGTTCCTCCCGGTCAATCGTCAGATAGCCGGTTTGGAACAGCAACGCCTCGGTGGGCATGTCGTCCACGTCAAAGGTAGCCAGTAATTCGGCGTCCGATTCCAGTTGCCCGAGCATCGGCAACCAGGTTTGCCGTTCAGTGAGCAATTGAATCAGAAAGGAGGGTGTGCCGGTCTCGAACCACCACGGGCGGAACTGGCGCTTGTCGAACAGGAGCAGCAGATCAAAGGGGTTATAGACTGATTCGCCCAGCCAGTGATAGCCGTTGTACCAAGACCGGATTTCATCCCGATCCAGCCCGTTCAACTCTGGCGCAAACACCGTATCCACGTCGGTTTCTGTGTAGCCGCAAATGGCGGAGTACTGGGGATCCACCGTCAGGTCATTGAGGTTGTTCAACCCGGAAAACAGACTCACCTTGCTGAATTTGGAGACGCCGGTGAGAAAAGCCAGACGGATCGAAGCGTCGGAATCCTTGATCACACTATAAATGTCTTTCAAGCCTTCGCGCATGGCCAGGGCGGTTTCGCGGTTCGTGAGATTGTCGAGAATCGGCTTGTCGTATTCATCGACCAGGATGACGGCCCGTTGCCCGGTTTGTTCGCAGCGGCGCGCGATCACGTCATGGAAACGACTGCGCAAGTCGGGATAGCGCGCGGGGAGTTCATGCCAGCGCTCCTGTTCGTCCAGTTGACGATGCAGGGATTCCTGCAAATGCTGCGGCGATTTCAGCACGCCCCCGCCGAAGCTCAGACGAATGACCGGGTGTCGAATCGACCAGTCCCAGCGGTCATGGATGTACAGACCCCGGAACAAAGGTTCATTACCCTCGAACAGTTCCTTCAAGGTATCGAGAAACAGGCTTTTGCCAAAGCGGCGCGGACGGGAAAGGAAGTAATACTTGCCGTTTTCAGCGAGACGCCAAGCCAACGGCGTCTTATCTACGTAGTAGTAGCCTTCGCTGATGATTTGGGCAAAGGTCTGAATGCCGATCGGCAGTTTGCGGCGGGTGTCGGGCATGGGCGGGGTCCCTCGGTGGATATTTCTGCAAGGAAGGATTGTATCTTTAGGTCAGAGTCAAGGCATCGAGATTAATGAGGGCTTTGGTGTGCCGCAAAAAATCCATACCGAGAATGCCCTGCAGGGAGAAACCGTAATCGTAAGCGTTCACCTCCCCCCTTTGAAAAAGGGGGGCCGGGGGGGGATTGCGCACGGGCGACGGGGCCAAAATCCCCCCTCACCCCCCTTTGCCAAAGAGGGGGACTGAACGGTTACCCGTAATCGAGTGCGCCGACTTCGACCGTAAAGGCCGACGCCGATAATGCGCCGACGGTCAAACGATCCAGCGTTTTGATGAACACAAATTCGGAGCCGCCCACGCCGCGAATCCGGCGCAGCGGATTCTGGTGATCCAGAGTGACCTCAACAAAGGGCAGATCGTCTCGCAGGCGAATGTTCATGGGGGCGTTTCCAGCAGGATCGTTATAGGGTGTCCCTGTTCTCATCGTTCCGCTTCCACTGCCTCCTCATGCCGCTGATGATGGAGGGTGAGCAGGTTATGCAGGTGCTTTGATAGACCTCGTGATTGAGAAAACGCTGACGGTAGAAAGGATTGTATCGAGTGAGATAAGGTTCCTTCTCATTGCTGGATTCGGTGACTATATTCAATGATGTCGTGGTGTAAGCGTTCACCTCCCCTCTTTTTCAAAGGGGGGAAGTGAACGCTTACCGCGGAGTAGACGGAATCCATTAGATTCGAGATATTTCACCAAGTCACGCCGATTCACTGACAAGGTCGATCTCCACAGGGAGTTGCTCAATCAAGGCATTATGAGGAGGAATTTCTTTACCCAGATCACGATACGCCAAGACCATTTCGTGGAGGGCATCACGCAGCATGGCTCTACATTCATCGAGATCAGCACCTTCGGTGACGACTTCCGGCCATTCGACAAGCTGACCCATGTAACCCTCTACAAGTCGGGTATATTTAGCGGTGTAGCTACAGAGCATGTGATGGACCTCGCATAGATTCGGATGATCAATATAGTCGTTCAACGACTGAGACACAACGACACCTTCCATCTGGAGTATTGACCTAATGTTTGTATCGAAACCTATTCTCGCAAAGTACGCCCTGCGTACCTTTGCCCTCAGCTTGAGCCTTCTGATAGGGCTGGGCCTGAACACCCCCGCCCACGCTGCCGGCCTGAACGACACTGGCCAGACCACTTGTTACGACGAAACCCAGGCCGTGACTCCGGAACCCAGCACTCACCCCCGCCAGGATTGTACGATTGGGCGGGATGCGGCGGCAGCGGCAGGCGCGTTGACCAAGGTGGGGGGTGGCCGCGCGGGCTTTGATTACACCAAGATCGCTAACGATGGCCGGGAATTGCCCGCCAATGCCGTACTTGGTTCTGGCCCCGGCGACTGGGCCTGCACCCGCGACAATGTGACGGGAATACTTTGGGAAGTGAAAACCGATGACGACGGCTTGCGGGACCGGGATTGGCGTTATACCTGGTACGACGATATTCATATCGACAACAACGGCGGCAACCCCGGTTCATTGGGTTCCAACACCTGCGGCGGAACCTTGCCTAACAATCAATGCAACACCCAGGCCTACACGGCGGCGGTGAATGCGGCAGGGCTATGCGGCTTCACCGACTGGCGTCTGCCGACGAAAAAGGAGTTGCTCCAACTGGTGGATGTTGAAATTCCCTCTCCGGGGCCGACGATTGAGAGTGTCTATTTTCCGAACACTCGTTCGTCATGGTATTGGTCCTCCTCGACCTACGCCCACTATCCGGACAACGCGTGCTACGTGGGCTTCTACCCTGGCTTCGTGGACGCCTACAGTAAGGCGAGGTACAACCATGTGCGTCTCGCGCGCGGTGGACAGTGATTTTGATTTTTGACACAAGCTCATATTTGATTCAATAAATTTTCTGGAGAACCTGGGATGGCGCATACTCATTATGGCCAATTGCCCATTTGGCGGGACGCAACACGGTTGCTGGCGGTGCTGGAGCCAAAATCCCCCCTCACCCCCCTTTGCTAAAGGGGGGACTGACCAAATCCCCCGCACTACAAACTCCCCCCTTTGAAAAAGGGGGGCTGGGGGGGATTTTAATGGAGACCAAAATGTTGCCTTATTCCATTAAACACAAACCACTGGCCCGCGAATTACGTAATAACATGACGGATGTCGAGCAGATTTTGTGGAAGCGGTTGCGCCGCAAGCAGATTTTAGGTGTGTCCTTTTACCGGCAAAAACCACTGGGTTGCTATATCGTTGACTTTTACTGCTCTGCTGCCCGGTTGGTCATCGAGCTTGATGGTTCACAGCATTACACCCGAGACGCGCAACACGATGACGCAATGCGTACACAAACCTTGGAGGTGATGGGGCTACGGGTGCTACGCTTTGACAACCGGCAAGTGTTGCAAGAATTGGAAGCAGTGGTCGGAGTGATCTTTGCCGAAGTGAAAGCGCGACTGGTGTGTGAGGGTGAAAATCCCCCCCAACCCCCCTTTTTCAAAGGGGGGAGTCCTTGGAACGTGAACGCCAACAATAAGGCGAACAACAACCATGTGCGTCTCGCGCGCGGTGGAAAGTGATGCGGCGGGTGTCTTCAGCTTTGCCGCCCTCTGGCGGGCCTACGAGGTCTGTCGGCGGCGCAAGCGCCACACCCGCAATGCCCAGCGATTCGAGATTCAGGCGCTGGATCGCCTGATCGAGATTCGTGATGCCTTAATGAGCGGCACCTGGCGCCCCTCTCGCACCCTGTGCTTTGTCACGGTTCGGCCCAAACTCCGGGAAATCCATGCCGCCGATTTCGGTGACCGGGTGGTGCATCACCTGCTGGTACCCCGGTTGGAAGCGTTGTTTGAGCCGATCTTTATCCACGACAGCTATTCCAACCGCCCCGGTAAGGGCACCCATGCGGCGGCGGATCGCTTGCAGCAGTTTCTGCGCCAGGTCAGCCGCAATGGCAGTCGCCCGGCGTGGTTTCTGCAACTGGATATTCGCAACTTCTTTCACACCATCCACCGGCCGACCCTGTACCGGTTGGTGTTGCGCCGGCTGACCAAGGCGGTGCGCAGTGGCCGCATTCCGGCGGAAGACGCCCGTGCGCTGGTCTGGCTGGTGCGGCGAATCCTGGAGCCGGACCCGGCAGCCAACGTCCGGTATCGGGGTGATCCACGCTTGCACCAGCAAGTACCGCCGCACAAGCGCCTGGCGAACGCCCCGCCGGGCTGTGGCATTCCCATTGGCAATCTGACCAGCCAGTTCTTCGCTAATGTCTATCTCAACGAACTGGATCAATTCATCAAACATCAGCTCAAGGTGCGTGGCTATGTCCGCTATGTCGATGATTTTGTGCTGGTGCATGAAGACCCGGAACAACTGCTTATTTGGCGTGCGGCCATTATGGATTTTCTGGCGGCGCGGCTGCGTCTGACCTTAAAAGCAGTGGCTGAACCGCGTCCGGCACGCAACGGCGTCGATTTTCTCGGCTACATCGTGCATGTCCATCATCGCCTGGTGCGGCGGCGGGTGATCGGCAACCTGCATGAGCGGTTGAATGGCCTCCTTGGCGAAATCCCCCCTCACCCCCCGCATTCCAAACTCCCCCCTTTGAAAAAGGGAAGTTGGGGGGGATTTCGCACGGGCGATGGGGCCAAAATCCCCCCTCACCCTCCTTTGTTAAAGAACTCCCCCCTTTGTAAAAGGGGGGCCGGGGGGGATTTTGACCACTCGCCGGTACTCGTTCGCTTGCCACGTCGCCAGCGTGAACAATTGCGTTCGGTGCTGGCTAGCTATCTCGGCCACTTCAGCCACGCGGATGCGCACCGTCTGACACAATCTCTATGGTGTCGGTATCCCTGGCTCGCGCTGATCGCCAAACCGTATTTCCCCCCGTTGGTCAACAGCCGCCGCAAAGATTCGAGACTCCCCCCTTTGAAAAAGGGGGGCCGGGGGGAATTTCGCTCTCATCCTGTATCCATCCGCCTCATCCCGCTCTGGCAACCGCTCAGCGTCAGTTCCCTGGTCAGTCAATGGCGCTTCTTTCATCGGCAAGGACCAGGTATTGTCCTGATGCGCGTAGGACGACAAGTGGAAGCGTATGGCGAAGACGCCCTGTTGTTGCGGCGCTTATTCGGCCTGCGGCTGGATGAGCGGCGGCGGCCTGGCCTGGGACCGTGCATCGCCCTACCGCCGCGCGCTGTGCCGAAGTTCTTGGCGCGGCTGGTCAAAACCGGGGTCGGGTATCGGTATGTCGTGGAAGAAGGTTACTTGAAAGGGGGCCTGAAGCGGCGCGTTCTGGCGGCGGTTTATGCCCCTCTTTTGCAAAAGATTTCGATTAATCAAAGTGAAGAGGAGAAGACGAAGTGAAACGGTTCGGTTGGAACATCTGCATTCACCTCCCCCCTTTGCTAAAGGGAC
Source organism: Gammaproteobacteria bacterium (assembly GCA_024235095.1). Lineage (NCBI taxonomy): Bacteria > Pseudomonadati > Pseudomonadota > Gammaproteobacteria > Gammaproteobacteria bacterium. The sequence continues at coordinate 643,799 of JACKNC010000003.1, read as the reverse complement.
ACCATCACCTCCCCCCTTTGAAAAAGGGGGGCCGGGGGGGATTTCGCACGGGCGACTTCTCCAAAATCCCCCCTAGCCCTCCTTTGTTAAAGGGGGGGACTGATTGGCCCGGATGGATACTGTTTCTGCTGCTGTGGATCGTTGCCCCAGTCAGCATAGCCGCAACCTGCCATCCGAACATCCGGCCCACGACGCCCACCGCAGATTTTACTCTGGACGATGTGAATGGCGTGGCGACGCACACCCCAACCGGCCTGACCTGGATGCGCTGTAGCCTGGGCCAAACCTGGGAAAGCGCCACGCAAACCTGTAGCGGTTCCGCACTCCGTTACACTTGGAGAGACGCTCTGCAAGCCGCACAGGGCTATGCTTTCGCGGGGCGCAACGACTGGCGTCTACCGAATTACAAGGAATTACAGACGATTGTTGAGGAGCAATGCTACAGTCCAGCCATTAATGAGACGGTTTTCCCTGTAACATCAACAAATAATTATTGGTCCTCCTCGACCTACGCCGACGGTCCGAGCAACGCGTGGTACGTGGGCTTCGGCTATGGCGACGTGCACAACTACATTAAGGCGGACTACTACCATGTGCGACTCGCGCGCGGCGGACCGTCTTTTGGCGATTATTCCGGGGACGCCGCTTCGCCGCCGCCCACCCCCACGGCCACCCTCCCCGTGCCCACGGCCCGCGACCTTCCCGGCGCGGTCACGAACGTCCCCTATGCCACGGTGATCAATGCCGCCGGAGGAATAAGTCCCTATATCTTCACCGCCACGGGCCTGCCGCCCGGTCTCCGTCTGACCGCCGATGACGGCGTCCTCAGTGGCCTGCCCGACACCGCCGGCGACTACACCGTCACCATCACCGTCACCGACGCCCAAAGCCACACCGGAACCCGCGACTACGCCCTCACCGTCGCCCCACTCGTGCTGGCGCAGCGCACCTTACCGATTGGCGTGCGGAATGCACCCTACGAACAAACCCTCACCGCCTTGGGTGGCCAACCGCCGTACACCTTCACCGCCACCGGTTTACCGCCCGGCCTGACCTTAGCAGTTAATGGCGCGATCAGCGGCACGCCGACTGAAGCCTACAACGCCCCGATTCAAGTCACCGTCCAGGATCAGGACGAGCAAACGATCACGGTACCAGTCGGGTTGACTATTCGTGAAGTCGCCTTCACCCGCGATAATCCCGTCAAACCTGGCCAAACCCTGAGCGCCGCCGTCCACTACTCCGACGGGAGTAGTTGCGAACTGGACGAGCCGAACATTCTCACCCTCCCCATCGGTGGCCCCAATGCCCCGGCCACCGGCCCCGACGGCATCACCCTGACCGACGGCCTACTGCAAGTCGTCCTGCAAAACTGCACCACCAACGGAATCCCCGCCACCGTCACCCTGGCCTATGGCGACCCGTTACCCGCCGGTGCGCAATACTGGAAATACGGCCCCACCGCCACCGACTCCGACCCGCACTGGTATCTCTTGAACGGCGCGGACCTGGCCGGCAACACCGCCACCTTCACCCTCATCGACGGCCACCTCGGCGATGCTGACGGACTCACCGACGCGCACATCACCGACCCCGGCGGGCGCGGCCTGCCCAACCTGGCCATCAGCGGCGGCATCCTCAGTCGCACCCCCGTCAACCAACCCTACCGCGCCACCCTGCAAGCCCGCTACGAAGGCCCCGCCCCACCCGCCACCGCAGCGGACGACCCCGCCTACCGCTGGAGTGTGACGGAAGGCGCATTGCCGCCCGGCCTCACCCTGGAAAACGCCACCCCCGATGGCCTCGACGCCTTGCTCAGCGGCATCCCCACCCAGGTCGGCGTCTACTTCTTCACCCTCCAGGTCATCGACCCCACCCACGGCCAGGTCTTCGTCCAACAAGACTATCGCATCGAAGTCATCGCCGACGACCCCGCCGTCACCCTCATCACCCACTACTACCGCTCCATCCTCGACCGCGCCCCCGAGGACGACGGCGTCGCCTTCTGGAAAGACCAAATCACCGCTCTACAAGCCCAGGGACAAGACGCCAAACCGGTGTTCCGCAACATGGCCTACTTCTTCTTCAACAGCCCCGAATACCTGGCGCGCCACACCACAAACCCCGCCTTCATCGGCAACCTCTACCGCACCTTCTTCCAGCGCGAACCCGAAGAGGACGGACTGGCCTTCTGGCTGGCCGACCTGGCCCGCGGCAACCCCCGCAACGATGTCATGACCTTCTTCCTCTACTCTCAGGAATTCACCGACTTCATGGGGTATCTGGGGTTTTGAGCGCAAATGTCCTCACGCTCTAATACCAATTCCCATTGTGTTAAATGACGTTACTGCGGAGTCTCCCCCCTTTGAAAAAGGGGGGTCGGGGGGGATTTCGCACGAGCGACGGGGCCAAAATCCCCCCTCACCCCCCTTTGCTAAAGGGGGGACTGAACGGTTACAGGCGGTCCACTAGGGTTCGATGCCGGCCTGCTTGAGTCGGGCAAGTAATTGTTCGACTTGCTGTTCGGCGACGATTCGGGCCTGGCGTTCCTGCTCTGCTTGCTGTTCGGTGGCGATTCGGACCTGGCATTCCTGCTCCTTGGCCTGGCGTTCCTGCTCTGCTTGCTGTTCGGCGGCGATTCGGGCCTGGCGCTCTCGTGCGGTTTGCCCTTCCGCCGCCTTCCGGGCCTGTTCCTCCACGGCGCCTTCGCGCAGCTCTTCGCCCCGATAATAGACCCGCACCTTGCGACCTTCCGTCCAGTTCCACCGCTCCAGCACCTCAATCTCCAGGCCGGGAATCGCCCGACTGCGATACCGCCGGTCGGGTGGCAAGGAGATCAGTTGATAGTCGTCGGTGCGCGGATCGTAGCGATACCAGACCACCGACCGCTCATCATCCGGCTCCGGGTAGATCAATACAAATTCCGGGACGCCATGCACCCGATTGTGCTCGCGCATCCGCACCGTGTCCTTGAGTTCCTTCTCCCGTCGTGAGGTAGTGACCACTTCCAGGGCGAAGAGCAACTCTTTGGCGGTCAGCGACCGAATGTCAGGATTCGCCGTCAGGGCAAAATCCGGGTAGAGCGCCCGCTGCTCGCCCAGTTTGGGAAACCAGTACCAGACGGGGTAATCGCTTACGCCTTGCAGACCAGCGCGCTGCGCCACGCGATCGAGCAGGGCGCCCAGGAAATAGATCGTCTTGCGGTGGGCGTGGGAGGCGGCCATCTGAAATTCTTCGTCAAAATAGGGGATACCGTCCATCGCCTCGGGGGGGTGCGGGATCGGGATCAACTGCGCCAGACGCGCGTCCCGGTCATGGCGCAACCGGGGTTCAATGTGGGGAATCACCAGGGAAACCATCAGCCAGCTCCTTGCGCACGGGCAATGGAAAGGGGTGGATTTCGCCAAAGTATACGCCTCTTCAGGCGCAGCGGTTGATGGCCTTGAACCATCTCCGAGCTTCTTTTACTGCAAATGTCGCTGTTCCAAATTACGCAGAATGGCGTCGAGATCATCTTCATCCAGCGAGAGAATATCCTCATCTTCCAGGATTTCGGCTTCGTCAGTCGGAGCGGTGGAAACAGGTTCAGGCCATGAATCCAGCGCCATCAGCATCGCTAGATGTTCGGCCAGCGCCGCGATCGTGGGATAATTGAACAACAGGGTCGCTGGCAGAGAAGCTCCAGCCAGCGCCCCCAGCCGATTGCGCAACTCCACCGCCAGCAGGGAATCCAACCCCAGTTCATTCAACGGACGGTCATGGCGCAACGGCGCGTTGCCAATGGACAGCAACCCCCGCGCCTGGGCTTCGACCAATCCGGCTATACGTTCGATCTGACGAGCAGGCGGCAATGCGGCCAAGTCTTCAGTAGCGAGTGGCGAGCAGCGAGCAGCGAATGGCGGGTTGCCTCCCTTTTCCTGGGTGGGAGCAGGATGAGTAGTCAGTGATAGCTCACGAAAGAGCGCGGGCAAATGGGTTCCAAAATGACCCTGCAATTTGGGCCAGTCAATCGGCAACACGGCAATTTGCGAGGGTCGACGCTCCAGAGTCCAGGCCAGCGCTGCCAGCCCTTCATCCGTGGTCAACGCGCCCATGCCGGTCTCCGCCAGCCGTTCACCGACCTGGCGGCGGGCGGCGGCGCCCACGTCGCGCCAAGCCCCCCAGTCTATCGTCATTACGGGCAACCCTTGCGCTTGGTAGCGTTGCGCCAGGGCATCCAAACCGGTGCTGGCGGCGGCGTGGTTGGCTTGACCCGGCGAACCCAGCAGTCCGGCGGCGGAACTGAACAGGACGAAGGCGTCGAGATCCGCATTGAGGGTGGCCAAGTGGGGAATCGCCGTCAGCTTGGGGCCAGCGACTTTGGCGAGGCGTTTCGGGGTTTGTTCAGCAAGTGGCGCATCGTCGAGTAAGCCAGCGGCGTGGAAAACGCCCGCCAGCGGTGGCAGGACAGTGTGCAGTTCGGCCAGCATTCGGTGAATCTGGGTCTCATCCGCTAAATCGGCGGCGATGCATTGCACGGTCGCGCCCTGTTCGCGCAGTTTCTCTAGTGATTGAGTCATCTGTGCATCGGGTGCGTGGCGGGAAACCAGCGCCAGATATTTTGCGCCCTGGCTGACCGCCCATTGCGCAACCGCCAATCCCAATCCGCCCAGTCCGCCCGTGATCAGATAGCCACGATCCGGTCGGAAATGGAACGGTTGATGATGCGTGAGAACGATCTTGCCCAGATGCCGGGCTTGTTGCATCAGCCGGAACGCTTCAGCGGCGCGGCTCATTGGCAACAGGTTTAACGGTGGCGGCGGCAACTCGCCTGAAGCCACCGCGTCCAGCACCGCCCGCAGCAATCGACCGCCTTCCGCTTCGCTGGCGGTATCGAGCGCGACGATCCGGTAATCGACGGTGGGGAAGCGGGCGGCGACCTGTTCAGCGCTCCAAATGCCGGCGCGACCGATTTCGATAAAGCGTCCTCCCGGTTTCAACACAGACAGACTGGCGGGGATCAGATCGCCGGTCAGGCTGTTCAGCACCAAGTCCACGCCCGCGCCCGCAGTAGCGGCCATCACTTCAGCGGCAAATCCGGGATTGCGCGAATCGAAAACGTGCTGGATGCCGATCTGTTGCAACCAAGCGCGTTTCCAGGAGGAGCCAGCGGTTGCCAACACCTCTGCGCCCACCGCACGGGCCAACGCTACGGCAAATCCGCCTACGCCGCCAGTCGCTGCATGGATCAGCACACGGTGACCGGCCTGCACACGTCCCAGTTCGCGCAAGGCATACCAGGCCGTGCTGGCCGCGACCGGCAACGCGGCGGCCTGCGCACACGTCAAGTTCTTCGGAATTCGGGCGACGCGACCTACCGGCGCGATAACATGACTGGCCAGGCTGCTCCCAGCCAGCGCCAGCACCCGGTCGCCGATCTGGAATTCGGTGACGCCTTCGCCCAAAGCGGCAATGGTTCCCGCGCATTCGCCGCCCAAACTTACGCCTTCTCCCAAAGAGCGAGGGGAAAGGTTGAGCACGGTCAGCACATCCTTGAAATTCAAACCGGCGGCGGCGACGGCGATCTCAACTTCGCCGGGACCCGGCCTTTGTTCCGGCAAGGGCGTCGGCGCGATGTAGTCCAACTGGCCAGGTTCCGTTGCGGTCAGGCGAAAACGCTCCGGTAACAGTGGCTCGTCTTCAGTCCGGGTGAGCCGCAAAGCGTAACGCTGACCGTCACGCCAGGCGACTTCGCTTTCTCCATCGCCAATGGCCGATTCAGCAGCTAGTGTGGCTTCAGCGTGGTCATCCAGCGGGTCCAAATCGACCAGCCGAACCTGAGTCCCCGGATATTCCAGCGCTGCGGCCTTGGTCAAGCCCAGCACGGCGGCCTGGGCGGAATCCGGCGTTTCCCAAAGCCGCAGGCGCTGCGCGCCATAAGTCGCAACCAACAGGCGCGGTGTCTGGCCTAACTCAGTTTGCAAGACGGGCAATACCGCCGCTGCCGGGTTAAGTGGCGTATCCAGCGCCGCGCGGCAAATTACGGTCTGCGCTGGCGCGGGAGACGACTTGCGCGCCAGGATGACGCCTTGATCGGCCAATCGACCGGAACCGGGAGTGAGCGCCGCGACATCGTCGAAACCCTGCGTAGTCAGCAGTTGACGCCATTGTCCGGCGTCGATTAGCGGGTCATCGGGGCGAAGTTTTCGATCCGTGCCACGTTGCCAGCCCTCGGTCAGGCCGAAAGTAAGATCAAGCCAGCGCGAAGGCCGGAGACCCTCAATCAGCAGCAGCCATCCGCCCGGTGTCAGGGCCTCAGCGGCGTGGGCGACCGCTTCGCCCAGATCACGGGCGGCGTGCAGTACATTGGCGGCGATCACCAAATCATACGCGCTAGCTTCAACACCTTGCGCCGCCAACTCCTGTTCAATATCGAGCAGGGCGGTGCGCAGGAACGGGTATTTGGCAAAGGTCTGTTCCGCTGATGGCAAAAAGGCCGGGGACAGGTCGGTAAAGCGGTATTCCGCCGTAGTCGTCGGGAAGATCGGCAATAGATGGCGCGTTGTCCCGCCCGTTCCGCCGCCGATTTCCAGCACCCGCAAGGGTCGATTCAACGGCAGGGCGCGAGTTAATGCGTTTGCAGCAAGTTCGTTCAGGGCGCTGGCGTAGCGCGATTCAGTGTAAACCGCACTGGCGTCGTCCGGTTCCGAAGGCGCGAACAATAGATTCAAAGGTTCGGCGGTTCCAGTCAGCACATCCGCCAACGCCGCGCCACAGCGGGCCAGCATTCCGGTTTCCGGGGCTTGAGCCGGATAGCGGGCGCGAATCTCCGTCAACCGACGTTCGGGGTTGGCGTCGGGAATGCGCAGAGTCCGATGATCGGCGTCGATCAGACCGTCCTTTTTCAGCATCCGCCACAGGCGCGGCAGCACTCGCGTAAATCGGGGCGCGGTGGGAACCGATAACTGGACGGGTTTACCCACGGCAAAGCGTGCGCCAAGTGCGATGAACGCCCGCGCCACGTAGGCAGTGCTCAATGCATCCAGTTGCGGCAAGTAGTCGAGGTAATCGGAAAGATCGACACGGCAAGCGATTTGAAGGGCGATAGTCGATGGCTTAGGCCAGTGGTCAGGATCGCAAGGCCGCCAAACCGGGGTGTAAAGATGACGGCGACAGTCTTTCCCCGAAGGCCGACAACCTAAACCTTCGACTTGCAGCAATCGAGTTCCATCCGCGGCGAGCAAGTTCAAGTCACCGATGATGCCGTTAGCGCCAGGTTTTGTTGGCCGCAACGTTGCGTGACACCAAACGGCGGTATTGGGATTCGCGCCTGTTCCCAACCGCAATTGATCCAGCGCCACCGGCAAATGTGCGGGTAAATCGGTGGTGATCAACGCCGCGCCCAGAGTTTGAAACAGGACGTCTAGCACCAGCGGATGCACTGGCAAATCGTTCGACTCTAGGTCATCGGGAGCGCACAGCCGGGCCAGTGCTTCGCCTTGACCAGCGCGGATTTCGACGATGCGGCGGAAACGCGGCCCCAAAACGATGCCCCCCGCTTCCATGCGCTGATAAAGGGTTTGCGGGGAAACGGTTGTGCCGCAGCGGGCGATCAAGTCGGCGAGAGGGTCACTGCCCAGGTCAATGGGAGCGGGACCGGGTTCAGCGCTGGCATACCGTTGCCAGACGGTTGTTCCTGTAGGACGGGCATGAATCTGCACTCGTCCGTCTTGAAGAATCGTCTGCATTTCGACGCCATCCTGGCCAACCGTCAGCGGCGCCTCGATCGTCAACGCACAGAGTCCAGGCAATCCGGCGGCTAACGCCAAAACGGCGTGAACGGCGCCAGGCAAGATGACCTGCTCATCAATCCGGTGTTCTTCCAGCCAATCCGGCGCGGTGGGGCGCACGGTCGCCATGAACAGGCGTTGGGCCAGCGGTGTGGAAAATTCCTGGCCGGGCAGAATTCCATCCTCCCTGGCACCCTCCTTTCCTTTCGTGAGAGCGGGGTTAGAGGAGCAAGGGGGATCACGCCAATAACGCCGATGTTGAAAGGGATAAGTCGGGACGGGCGCGCGAGGACCAGGGCCGAGCAGCGTCGCCCAATCGACATGCAATCCGTGGGCATAGAGCGCTGCGACCGCATTGAGCAGCGCACGCGGTTCGTCCGCATTCGCCAGCGTCGGAACGATGCAAGCGTGGTCGTTCTGGATGCGCGTCAGTCCTGTCAAGGTCGCGCCTGGACCGATTTCCAGGAATGCGGTGCAGCCCAAACTATCCAGCGTTTCCAGCGCCTTGGTGAAGCGCACCGGCTGGCGGGCATGGCGGGACCAGTGATCAACGGATGGCTGAGTGATCACGCCGCCGGTCAAGGTAGAAACCCAATGGAGTTGAGACGCTTGATGAGTCAAGCTGGTGGCGACCGCGTTCAGTTCCGCCAGAATCGGCTCCATGCGCGGCGAATGAAAAGCGTGGGCTACTTTCAGCCACTGATGGGCAATGCCCTGGGCGGCAAGCCGTTCCAGCACACGCTGCAACGCCGCGCTGTCTCCCGATAACACCACGGTCTGGGGCGCGTTGAAGGCGGCAAGATTAACCGCAGCGGTTTCTGCACCGAGCGCGGCCTGTGTAACGTCAGCAACGGCAAACACCGCCGCCATTGCGCCTCCTGCGGGGAGACGCTGCATCAATCGTCCTCGCGCCGCCGCCAACTGCAAGCCCGCTTCCCAGTCCAAAACACCGGCGGTCGCCGCCGCCGCCAGTTCACCCAGACTGTGCCCAGTCACCGCAACTGGCTTAATTCCCCAAGCCTGTAATTGCGCGACCAGCGCCCATTGCAACGCAAACAGCGCCGGTTGGGCCAATTCGGTATGGGTTCCCTCGCCTGTTGGGTCAAACAGTGTGGCCTGAATGCCGGGAACCTGCGATTCCGCCCGCTCAAGAATTGCGCCCGCCACCGGCAACGCGGTCAACCCTCGTCCAGCGCCCGCGACCCAACTACCCTGACCGCTGAATAGAAATGCTAAACGGGGTTGCGTTGCCGTCCGTACTGATAGGGCATCTTGCAAAGCGTTGCGAGCTTCTGCCGTTGACTCAGCGACAACGGCCAACCGCTGTTCAAAATGCCGTCGCCCCAACGCCGCCATTCGACACATCGCAGGAAAGTCTGCCTCATCGGTCAACGCTTCCCGATAACGCTGACGCAAGGCGGTCAGCGCTGCCTCATCCCGCGCTGACAGACAGAGGAGCGAGGAGCGAGGAGCGTTTGACTCCTCTCGCCCTTTGGGAGAGGGGTTGGGAGTAAGGGGCGGCGCTTCGATCACGACATGCGCATTAGTCCCGCCAATCCCGAATGAACTGACGCCCGCCCGGCGCGGTCCCTTAGCCGGCCATGATCGCGCTTTGCTCCCCGGCGTGAAGGGCGTCTTCTCCAAACCCAGTAGCGGATTCGCCTGCCGAAAATGGGCGATGGGCGGCAACAGACCTTCCTTGACCGCCAGCGTCGCCGCCATCAATCCAGTCACGCCCGCCGCCGCTTCCAGATGACCGAACGCAGCTTTGACGCTGCCCAGCGCAATGCCGCCTTGGGGAAGTCCTCGAAAAACTTCATTCAAGGCGCGGATTTCAATCGGATCGCCAATCGGCGTTCCCGTGCCATGCGCTTCGATATAGCCTATCGTAGCGGCATCGACCCCGGCGACCGCCAGCGCCTCGGCAATAACTGCGGCCTGACCGTCCACGCTTGGGGCGGTATAGCCGGCCTTGCGCCCGCCATCGTTGTTCACCGCCGAACCCAGAATCACCGCCTGGATCGGGTCACTGTCGGCTAATGCATCGCTCAGGCGACGCAACGCGACGACACCCACACCTGAACCAAAGACCGTTCCATCCGCTGCGGCGTCAAAACTGCGGCAACGCCCGGTCGCCGACAGAATCGATCCTTCTTCATGGCGATAGCCGACCCGGTGTGGAACCCGCACATTCGCGCCACCCGCCAGCGCCAGATCGCATTCGCCGGACAACAGGCTTTGACAGGCTAGATGCACCGCAACCAGCGAAGTCGAGCAGGCGGTTTGCACGCCGATGCTGGGGCCGGTCAGCCCCAGCAGATAAGCCAGATGACTGGCTAGATAATCTTTCTCATTGCCGATCATCGCCAACAGTGTTGCTGGCGCGGCGCCAGCGCGCAGGTTAGGCAACAGATTGAACAGTAAATAGGAACTAATTGAACAGCCCGCGAAAACACCGATTGCGCCTTTGAAGCATTCTGGCGGATGACCGGCTATTTCCAGCGATTCCCAAGCGCATTCAAAGAACAGCCGGTGCTGTGGATCCAGCAGTTCCGCCTGTTCCGTGCCGAAGCCGAAGAAGGCGGCGTCGAAACCGGCAATATCGTCCAGCACCGGGGCGGAACGCATATAGCGCGGATCGGCCAATGCACTGTGGGACACGCCAGCGGCCAGTAATTCTGTTTCGCTGAAATCGGTCATGGCGTCGCCGCCTTCGCGGGCGATGCGCCAGAATTCGTCAATAGTCGCTGCACTGGGAAAGCGTCCCGCCATGCCGATAATGGCAATCCCTTCGCTCACGTTTCGCCTCGCTGTGATTAAAATCAGTCGAAAAGAAATTTTGCCAGCAGCAGGTAGTTGGAAAGATTTGAGTTTCTTTCCTGAACACACGAGCCGGTTAGATCGCGTCGAGTGGGCTGAGCACCCCACGTCCTCCACGATTGAGGACGTGGGTATAAATCATAGTCGTACTTACATCCTTGTGGCCCAGTAATTCCTGGACGGTGCGGATGTCATGGCCTGCCATCAGGAGATGGGTGGCAAAACTATGGCGGAACGTGTGACAGGAGGCAGGTTTAGCAATGTTCGCGCGACGCACGGCTTCCTTGACGGCTCGTTGCAGGGTTTGTTCGTCGAGGTGATGGCGGCGCTCCACATCGGAACGTGGGTCAATGGATCGTTTCGAGGCGGGGAAAACGTATTGCCAACCCCATTCACGTCCAGCATTCGGGTATTTTCGGGCCAGCGCAAAAGGTAGATACACGTCGCCGAATCCCTCGCGCAAGTCCTGATCATGCACAATTTTGACATCGGCTAGATGGGTTTTCAGGGATTCGATGACCGATACAGGCAACATCGTCAACCGATCGTTTTGTCCCTTGCCGTCGCGCACGGTCAGTTGTCGATATTCGAAATCCAGGTCTTTAACGCGCAGCCGGACGCATTCCATTAAGCGCAAGCCTGCGCCGTAAAGCAAATTAGCCATGAGTCGATGGCGACCTTGCAGATGCGCCAGGACGGTACGCACTTCAGAAGCGGTGAGCACTACGGGTAGGCGCGCTGGGCGTTTTGCGTGCTCCAAATCGTCAAGCCAGCCAAGATCTTTTTCCAGAATTTCCTTGTAGAGAAACAGGATCGCGCTGAGCGCCTGATTTTGGGTTGATGCGGCAACCTGGCGTTCCACTGCCAAGTGATTGAGAAATTGTTCAACCTCCTGCTTTCCCATATTTTGTGGATGACGTTTGTTATAATACAATATATAGCGTCTTATCCAGTCCACATAGGCTTGTTCAGTGCGGATGCTGTAATGTTTAAAGCGGATTTTTTGACGTACCTGATCAAGCAACTTTGGTTTGACATCCATCATTTTCCTCACCCATAATTGTGATTATGGAAGCTTCAAAAATGCTGATTTCCTGCAGGCAATGGCAAATAGAAGCGAACCTGAAACACTGACGCCAAGGTCATGCGCTTTAGTGTCGTTGTTATCGCACAACGTGCTATATTGATCAAGAAGTTGATCAAGCTTTTGGTGATTAGGCGTCAATTTTGACGTAAGATCAGGCGTCATTTATGATGCCTACTTGATGTTAGGGCTCAATAGTGCTAGACCCAGTAATCGAGTTTTTTGAAAAATTAATCACCCAATTCAGTTGGGCGCGATTGCTATTCATTGTTTTGGTCTCGTCATTGTTTGTAAGCGGCCTAGTCTGGTACGAAAGCTACACTGGGTATTTCAGGCTAGGGCGTATAGAACGCTCAGTAGAACTTCTTAAAGAAGTTACGGAGCTTCAACCAAAAGTCAGAGATACTGGAAATGAAGAGCTTTCCAATATTTTCAAATCCATCACGGGCGATTTGGAGCGTTATGTTAGTCACGATTCAACACCATTTAGCATTAAGGAGCCGTATCTAAAAGCCATGGCCGCTGCTTCCCCATGGGTTCTATTCGCAATTTTATTGCCTTTTGCAAGTCCAGGAGGAAATCGAGCAGCAATTGCAGGGATTGCTCTAATTTCTACGCCTTTCATCGTTGCCGCTGCGTATATTCCGGATTTTGAGAGAACATGGGTCAATTACCTTTTATATCCAATCGGGCAGTTCGTGATATTAATAGCAGCGGTTGTTATATTCCAAAATCGTAAGAAAAAGCCCTAACAATGCCATTCACGCGGACCCTTCACTCGCTGCGCTCGCTCAGGTCCGGTGATGGCTGGCGTTAGGCAAGGAGAACATATGAGCGATTGGGACTTTCTGCACGATATGCATAATGACGGCTATAGCCCAGAGCAAATAGCTGATGCCGCTGCTTGTGGATATAACCCTTGGGAGTGGCAGCCTATACACGAGAAAGAATTGTCAGTGGGGCACTCACAGCCCGATTTTGAGCTAGTGATGATTTTCGACAGCTTGGTCGAGAACGCAATGTCTTACCATGCGCTCACAGGACGCTACCTGCAAATTTGGGGTGAATTAGGAGAGCTATACGCTGAAGTCGAGTATGGCATTAAGCGACACAAGCCACATACTAGAGGTTCGGATGGCAGGCTGGGAAATGATTTTATTGAAATAAAAACTATTTCCCCAGAAAAGATTACGGATAAAATACAAGTTAAACGTGCTGGAAACTTTAATAAGTTATTGATAGTAAAAATAACCGAAGATTTTACTTTTGAAGGACGATTTATTTGTAGAAAAAACCTATCGAAGGGTGATGGCACACATGCGCGAGTATCATGGCCCACGCTTTCAGCGGCAGATAATAATGAACGGTAACGACGAGAATGCCTAACTGGGCATTGCAGCGGAGGCCGCTGACGTGGCCCCGGTGAGCAAAGACGTTAGGCCCGACCCAAAAAATCATGAAACCCTCTGAAGCATTGGAAATCATTCAATCTCTCGTAGATGGAGTTGATCCATGTACAGGCGAGATATTTCCTGATGATAGTCCCTATCAACAACCATCTATTTTACGTGCTCTTTTTATTGCAGTACGAGCTTTGGAACGCCTTGAAGAAAGACAAAAACGTGAACAGCGATTACCTGAGAACGCTGGCAAATCATGGGACGAATCTGAAGATCGAATACTTTGTACTAAATTCGAATCGGGCTTGACGATTCTGCAATTGGCGCAAAAACATCGGCGAACGTCAGGAGCGATTCAATCGCGGCTAGAAAAACTGGGAAAAATTGCACCACGGATTTAGTCGATCTAGCCGGTAGGTTGAGTTATCGCTTTTTTGGCAAGCCAACATTCGCAACCAGCCTAACTGGGGCTTGCACCTGACCCCGCTACGCGGGGCAGGTGAAGCAGGTCGTTCGTCGGCGCGAAGCGCCGACGAACGGGGCGCGAGTTGCCAACTTCAGGTTCTCGGCGCTACGCGCCGTCGAACCCTCGTTGGAACGTCACCCCTTCGGGGCGACTTCGTCGTCCCGTACTCGCGTCCCTGCCGCCCACCACGACGCACGGAACTTCACAGTTTCCTGGCCGGGCGACAGCGACGCTCCGTGCGGGATGACGCTCAACTCGCGCCCGTTAGCCCGCATAGACAACGCTTGGTGCCCCGCGACGAAGAGAACGCCCAAATGCCTGAACACCCATTCGACGCCGTACAAACGGCGAAGGCCATCCTCGAGGCGTTCAATGCTCATGACCTCGACAAAGTCATGAGCTTCTTCGCCGAAGACTGCACACTTGACATGCCTCGTGGGCCAGATTCTTGGGGCACGCGGTTTGTCGGTCGCGCGGCGGTGAGAGAGGGCTTGGCCGGCCGCTTCAAGGGTCTTCCGGATGTTCACTACGGCGAGGATCGCCATTGGGGAGACCTCAACATGGTCGCGTCCGAGTGGCTCCTCACGGGTACCAAGCCGGACGGAGAGAAGGTCAGGGTCCGTGGGTGCGATCACTACGAATTCCGTGGCGGGAAGGTGATCCGCAAGGACTCCTACTGGAAGATCGTGGAGTCTGCGTGAGGCGAGTGCGGGCTAACCCCTCGCTCAACCGGACCCTCGGCGGCATGCCGCGGCGGCCCGGTTAGCTCGAACGTTAGCCGCCAAAGTCGCGCGAATTTCCGATCATTTATCTTTTTTATAATGGAGTTGCTATGCCGCAAGTAAAGGGAACCCCCTACGACGTTGAAGCGTCGCAGCTTACCCTACTAAGGAATATTGGGGAGCGCGTTTCATCAATGCGCGCGACGGGATCATTGACTCCGGAAGTATTGAACACTATTCGAAAGTACTTCCGTATAAAAAACATATACCACTCAAATGCAATCGAAGGCAATTCGCTAAACGTCGGCGAAACTCGAACCGTCGTGGAGCTCGGCCTCACAATTACCGGAAAACCATTAAAGGATCAAGCAGAAGCAAGAAACCTGTCGGTGGCTCTCGACTTTCTTGAGGAACTGGCAGCGAATCCCAGTCGCCCCATCACTGAGTCCGATGTACGTCAAATTCATCTGTTAGTGCTAAAAGGTATTAACGACAACGAGGCGGGGCGATATAGATCGGTAATTGTCGAAATCGGAGGCTCGGAGTTCAAGCCACCCGCACCAGAATCCGTAGCAAGCGAGATGGATCAGTTTGGGCAATGGCTACAAAAAGCCAGCGTACCCGGCGATCTATTTGAAACACCTGAGGCACTACTGGCCGCGAGCGCAGCCCACACCTGGTTTGTTACGATCCATCCATTTATTGATGGGAACGGTCGCGTAGCAAGGTTGTTGATGAACCTTATTCTTATGCGTTTCGGGTTTCCTATTGCGGTCGTTACTAGGGAAGACCGCCTCAGGTACTACGATGCGCTAGAGTTTTCACAAGCTTCTGACCTTACCCCCTTCGCTTCCCTAATAGCCGAGTGCGTCGAGGAAAGCCTTGAGGAATACGAAGAGGCCGCCAAGGAGCAAAGAGAAAAGATCGAATGGGCTAAGTCACTCGCCAGCAAGTTCGACCAGAAAGAGAAGACCCGCGCATCAAATCAATATGAAGTCTGGAAGAATGCAATGGAGCTTCTAAAGAGCCTATTCAAGCAAAATGTGGAGTTTCTTGCGGCATCGAGTGACCTAGGAGACGTTTACTTTAGAGACTTCGGCATGCTTGAGTTCGAGAAATATCTGTCGCTTAAGAACTTTGGTTCAGCTAAGAAAACATGGTTTTTCCGTCTCGACGTTCGTAGCGGTGCGCAAGCTAGTCGCTACCTTTTCTTTTTCGGTTCACCAAGCTATGCACTGAAGAACCAAGCAGACGTAACACTACATATCAGTCGAGAGGAACCATCAGGGTCATTTCATTACGAAAAGCTTGACGCATTGTCAGCACCAAATGTCCCATCCTTTGTTGAGATCGGATATCAGTTTGATGAGGAAGCCTTTGTGGTGAGGGCCAAGAATGGAAGTACACGCTCGGAAAAGGTTGAGGCTATTTGCAGGCGGTTCATCCAGGATGTCGTCGAGAAGCATTTCGGCGGCTAGCACTGCGGTCAACGGGGACGCCCAAACGGCCGGCTTCGCCGCCTGTTTGGCCGCCCGTTACCTTCGACGTTCGTCGGCGCTGCGCGCCGACGAACGGGGCGCGAGTTGCCAACTTCAGGTTCTCGGCGCTGCGTGCCGTCCAACCCTCGTTGGAACGTCACCCCTTCGGGGCGACTTCGTCGTCCCGTACTCGCGTCCCTGCCACTCACCACGACTCATGGAACTTCATAGTTCCCTGGCCGGGCGGTAGAGACGCTCCGTGCGGGATGACGCTCAACTCGCGCCCGTTAGATTTCCGTTGTGCGCCACAGGTATAATACAAAAGTGAAAGAGTGCCTGGGTAATGAAATTTCGGCGAAAACGCAAAGGAGGGTTAGTATGTCAGAAACCAAAACAGCCCTGATAGTTGGATCGTCAAGAGGACTTGGGTTGGCGATTACAGAAGAATTATTAAAACGTAAATGGAATGTAATTGGAACTGTACGAGAAGGTAATAGGACCAAGCTTCATGAGTTGGCTGAAAAATGGGAAAAATCACTTCGAATACAGTATCTCGATATAACACTTCCAGATCAAATTGAACGTCTCAAATCTAATATTATTGGCGAGATATTAGATCTCCTTTTCGTTAATGCGGGAGTCGCCAATAAAAATGGCATGAAAGAAACCATCGGTGAAATTTCAATAGAAGAGTTTATTCGAGTTATGGTAACAAATACGCTTTCACCCATGCGAGTTCTTGAACAGATTGCCGGGAATGTTCGTCGAGGTGGAATTGTTGGTGCTATGTCATCTGGTCAGGGGAGCATAGCTGATAATGAAAAAGGTGGAAATGACGTTTATCGTGCAAGTAAAGCGGCGTTGAATATGATCATGCGAAGTTTTTCAGTTCGTCAGGGAAAAGACCATGCAATTCTCCTTTTGGCACCTGGATGGATTAAGACAGATATCGGAGGTGAAGATGCGAAATTTTCCGTCGAAGAGGTGATAGTTGATATTGTTGATACTATTATATCGCAAGAGGGAAAAGCTGGTCTTCGATATCTAGATCGTTTTGGCAATAATGTTAGATGGTGAGTTGACGGTAAAAAGAAAAAGACACACATAATTACACACAAAGTAATTAATCAATCTAACAAGCTAATGCATGCGGAGCCAGCTACGTTGCACAATTTTTGTGGTGTCGCTTTCGCTCTTTTACCACAAAAATTGCTCCACTCCGTCGGCTCGGTGATTGGGTCGTTAAGTTTTTGGAAGAAACATGTACAAAGTTGATATAGAGAATAAAACGCTCAAGGAATTATCCAAAGCAACATTTAGCTCTTTGGGATTGAGAGAACGTTTTGATATTCAAGAATGGATAGAAAAAACACCTGAAATATTAGGTGAACAATTACTTATTATTGCTAAAGAATATGAGTTACCAACTCGATCTCGGTTGGATTTATTAGCTATAGATAAAAAAGCCAACTTGGTAGTCGTTGAATTAAAAAGAGATGATTCTGGTACTGCTGTTGAATGGCAATCAATTAAGTATGCTTCTTATTGTTCAAACTTCACATATGAAGAAATAAAAAATATCTATGCTGAATATCTTGGATCAAATGAAGATGAAGCAGGTTTAAAAATCGAAGATTTCATCGATGAAGAAATAGACAACTTAAATAACCAGCAGAGAATTATTCTTGCATCAAAGGAATTTCATTCTGACGTTATATCAGCTGTATTGTGGCTAACTGGTTTTGGTATCGATATAGAGTGTGTAAAGCTAGAGCCATATTATAGATGAAGACAATAACTTATATATAAACCCCTCTATCATTATTCCATTGCCTGAAGCAAAAGATTATATAAAACGGCGAGAAACCAAGAATAAAGAAAAGTCACTACCTAAACAAAGTTCATTTTCTTTAGAAAAATCCAGTTTAGATTCTGATTCATTGAAAAGGGAACTTATATCTACGTTTAACCGAGATAGTGAGTTAACGCCAAGATTAAAAGTATTTTTCAAATTGCTACTCTCTGATGACAAAGTATTTGACAGGGAAGATATAAAACAAAAATTATTTGAATCAGGGATTGGCGAAAATGTAGGTCAAAGTGGACGCTTTTTAAGTAACATTTCTCAATTCTTAACTAAGAAATCAAATCCACATCTAAGACAAGTGGTTGAATTTAGCAGTGGTGGCACACACGGTGAGGCAAAAAATAATTATCGTCTCATTAACGAATATCGCAGCCTAGTTAAAGAATCATTGGAATACAGTGACAATGAAACTTAACAATTGGCTCCACAGGATTCGCTCACTTCGTTCGCTCTCCTGTGAGCCAGGCCGTTATGTGTTGAAACGATCAGCATGTTGATAAGAATCACATTGATTGGTTTGTTGCTCGCACCAGTAGTGGGCTGGGCATTTTACAAGCCAATGCGTGTACTGGATCCGGAATGGAATGAGGTTACTTGCGTCTCTGAAGAAGTGTGCGTTGAAGATCTCGCAAGGGCGGAGGAAGCGAACTCCATCTACGAATTGGCGCTGAGTTTCGTGAATTCGTCTGTCGGCGCAATACACAACAAGCCCCGGGCAACGTTCTGTTCCTCTGCAAAGTGTTTTGAGGCATTCGGGTTTCGCGCTCCGGCCAAGGCGAAGACTGTCGGCGTATCTGGCATCGTAATTGGCCCTGCTGGATGGAATGAGTTTATTCTGCGCCATGAAATTATTCACCATCTTCAATCGGAGCAGCTGGGTGTAATTGGCCAGTGGTTGAGGCCGAATTGGTTCAAAGAGGGAATGGCATATTCTCTTAGTGAAGATCCTCGGCAACTCGTTGAACCCTTGTCGAAGTACCGCGAGGAGTTCGATAGCTGGCACCAACGAGTTGGCAAGGAACGGCTGTGGAAAGAGGCAAAGAAGCTGTGAAAACACATATAGTCAAACTGTTTTTATTAGTTAATATATGATGGAGAAATTAGCTAAATGGAGTAGTGCAATGTCCAAGCCGTATAGTGAAGATTTAAGAACAAGAGTGATACAGAGCTACTTGAATGGCCTGTCGAAGATGGACATCATTACACTTTTCAAAATAGGGATGGATACTCTGAATCGTTGGGTTCGTCAGTATCTGCAAACGGGGGATGTTAAACCAAAAAAAGAACCAAATTTCGTGCAAGGAAATTGAGTGACTCTGATTTAGCGGATTACATTAGAAACAATCCTTCTGTGACCATAAAACAGATCGCAGAACACTTTTCTGTTAAGCCTTCATCCGTTTAAGCAAGATTGAAGGCACTCAAGATCACTTATAAAAAAACGTTTCTGTACGAAGGAAGAGATGAACAAGAAAGAATGGAGTTTACTCAACGAGTAGAGCAAAATGCGTCGCGTGAAAATGGAGCCCAATATGTTGATGAATCTGGATTTCACGACAATATTAGAAATGAATGGGGTTGGAGTCCAAGAGGCGAAATTATTATCGGTGAGCGGAAAAGCAAACCCACTGAAAAACTGAATAAGTGGTCTCATCAATAATGAAATCATTGCTCCCCTAGCCTATGCATGTAATACGGATACGGAGATATTTAATAATTGGCTTGAGAAATGCCTA
Organism: Gammaproteobacteria bacterium; assembly: GCA_024235095.1. Classification (NCBI taxonomy): domain Bacteria; kingdom Pseudomonadati; phylum Pseudomonadota; class Gammaproteobacteria; species Gammaproteobacteria bacterium. The sequence goes on along the minus strand of JACKNC010000003.1, from coordinate 624,457 downwards.
ATCCCTGTGCTTCCAAAAAATTGCATTATCGTTATGGATAATGCGAGTTTCCATAAATCCGAAGAGACAAGAAATATTATTGAAGAAAATGGGCACCAATTGTTATTCTTACCTCCTTATTCACCTGATTTGAATCCTATCGAAAACTATTGGGCTATTCTCAAGGGAAAATTGAAAAAAATCCTTCTAAATTGCCAAAATCTTTTTGATGCTCTAACAGCGGTTTTTAAAACTATCTAAAAACTGTTTGACTGTACCACCGGACACTCGTCAGAATGAGGTCTCGTTCAAAGCGGTGGCCTCTAAAGTCGATCATGCGGGTTCTCAAGTCAGAACAGGGGCCGTGTAGCTTACCGAAATCGGACCCTCTCAGCTAACGTAACAGAACCAGAATTCACACTTCAAATTCCATTGAGAATCGGTATCACCCCCCGCGGAGAAGATCATGGACACACCGAAGACTGTCGACGCCCAGGCGTTATTGCGGGAGATGTTCGAGACCGCCATTGCCGCCGCCCAACCGGCGCGGTGTGTGCCGCCCTATTTGCCAGAACCGCCCGCCGGCCGGCTGATCGTGATTGGCGCCGGCAAGGCGTCGGCAGCCATGGCTAAGGCGGTGGAAGACCATTGGCCCGGTCCGCTAGAGGGGTTGGTGGTGACCCGCTACGGCTACGCCGTGCCTTGCCCGCGCATCGAGATTATCGAAGCCGCCCATCCAGTGCCAGACGCTGCCGGTCTTGCCGCCGCCCGGCGAATTCTCGACCAGGTGCGTGGGTTGAACGCCAACGATGTGGTGCTGTGCCTGATCTCCGGCGGCGGCTCGGCCCTGTTGCCGCTGCCAGGGGAAGGACTGACCCTGGCGGACAAACAGGCGATCAATCGCGCCTTACTCAACAGTGGGGCGACGATCTCGGAGATAAACTGTGTGCGCCGCCACCTGTCGGCGATCAAGGGTGGCCGGCTGGCGGCGGCCTGTCACCCGGCCCGGGTGGTGACGCTACTGATCTCCGATGTACCCGGCGACAACCCCATGGACATCGCCTCCGGGCCGACCGTGGCCGATTCGACCGCCTGCGCCGACGCCTTGGCGATTCTTGCCCGCTACGGGATCGACGCGCCGCCCACCGCGCGAACGCTGCTGAAAAGCGGGGTGGGCGAAACAGTCAAATCGGGCGATCCGCGTTTGGCCAGCGGCGAGACGCATCTCATCGCGACCCCGCAAATGGCGCTGGAAGCCGCTGCCACCGTAGCCCGTCGGGCGGGCCTCGCCATTCACATTCTGGGTGACAGTCTGGAAGGCGAAGCGCGCGACGTGGGGACGGTCATGGCCGGCATTGCCCGGCAGGTCGCCTTGCGCGGCCAGCCGTTTTCGCCGCCCTGCGTACTGCTCTCCGGCGGCGAAACCACCGTGACGGTGCGTGGTCAGGGACGCGGCGGGCGCAACGTCGAGTTTCTGCTGGCGCTGGGTATCGCCCTGGACGGTCAGCCCGGCATCCACGCCCTGGCCGGCGACACCGACGGGGTGGATGGTCAGGAAGACATCGCCGGCGCGTATCTCGCGCCGGACACCCTGGCCCGCGCCTGGGCGCAAGGCATTAAGCCGCGCGAGCGTTTAGCCAACAACGACGGTCATGGCTTTTTCCAAGCCTTGGGTAATTCAGTGATCACCGGGCCGACCTTGACCAACGTCAATGATTTTCGGGCGATCCTGGTGACCGAACCCGCCAGGCGGTAAATGGAGTGTGCGCTAATGAATAATCGCATCAGATTTTCATCGATCCCGGTCGAAAGGTGTCCTTTCTGTAAACGGGAAGTCACCTAGCACGGATTTATCACCGGCGATGGCGTGGCCATCTTCACCTACCACTGCGCTGAACATAGCGACGTGATGCCCCCGCGTTGCCCGATAACGCCGCGCCACCCGCAGGACCGGGCGCCGCAAAAACAGGTTCCGCCGACCCCTTGCCACCGATTCGATCAGGAGCGTCCACCCTCATGTCCAGCCACCCGCAAACCTCTACCGAAGAACCCTTCTGCATCAAATCCATCCCCAAGACAACGTGGCGATCGTCGTCAATACCCACGGTCTGCCAGCCGGCGCCCGCTTTCCCTGCGGCCTGGTCCTGACCGAATCCGTACCACAGGACCACAAAGTGGCGCTGGTCGCGCTCGCCGCCGGGCAACCCGTGCTCCGTTACAACGCCACGATCGGTTACGCCCTGCAGGACATTCCAGCCGGTGGTTGGGTGCATGAGCGGCGGTTGCGAATGCCCGAGGCGCGTGCGCTCGATGACCTACCCATCGCTACCCGGGAACCGATAGCGCCGCCACCCCTCGAAGGTGTAGCCTTCGAGGGCTACCGCAACCCGGACGGCTCGGTCGGTACGCACAATCTCCTGGCCATCACCACCACCGTGCAGTGCGTGGCGAGCGTGGTCGATGTCGTGGTCCAGCGCATCCGGGAGGAGCTGCTGCCGAAATATCCCCACGTCGATGATGTGGTGGGATTGGAGCATACCTATGGCTGTGGCGTAGCTATTGATGCGCCGGACACAGTCGTACCGATCCGCACCCTGCGCAACTTCAGCCTCAACCCCAACTTCGGCGGCGAGGTCCTGGTCGTGAGTCTCGGTTGCGAGAAGCTGCAACCGCAGCGCCTACTGCCGCCAGGCACAATCCCGATCATCGACGAACGTCCCGTGGCCGATGTGGGCGAAAACGCCGAGCCTCCTCTGGACGTCGTGTGTCTGCAAGACGATCATCACATCGGCTTTATGTCGATGATCGCCTCGATCATGACCCGCGCCGAGTCGCATCTGGAACAGCTCAACGCACACCGGCGCGAAACCTGCCCGGCCTCGGAGCTGGTGGTGGGCGTGCAATGTGGCGGCAGCGACGCCTTTTCCGGGGTCACCGCCAACCCGGCCGTCGGTTTTTGCACGGATCTCCTGGTCCGGGCCGGCGCCACCGTGCTGTTCTCCGAAATCACCGAAGTACGCGCCGGCATCGACCAGCTCACGGCGCGCTGCAACTGGCGGCGGACATGACGCTGCACGTCTTCACCACCGGACGTGGTACGCCCTACAGCTTGGCTGCCGCACCCGTCATCAAGGTCGCCACCCGCAACGATTTGGCCCGTCGCTGGCATGACCTCATGGACGTTGACGCCGGCCGCATCGCCACCGGCGAAGCCACCATTGAGGAAGTCGGCCGGGAGCTGTTCCGCCAGCTGTTGGAGGTGGCCAGCGGGTGCCAGAAAACCTGGGCCGAACAGTGGAAGCTGCATAACGCGCTGGTCCTGTTCAATCCGGGACCCGTGACCTGATGTCAAGATCGTTGGAGTACGTGCCATCGTCTGCGATCGAAGTTCTGGCGTGCGAAGTGGTGCCCGTGATCGCCTGGAGTGTTCGTGATGCAGATTTTCTACCTGATTCCCATCCGTCAGAACGTCGGGTTGAAGCCCGTCGCCCTCGGCGTGGTCCGCGCCCTGCAACGACAGGGGTATTGGGTCAACTTTGTCAAGCCGGTAGCGCAGGAGGAGGCGGCTAACGAGCCTTCGCTTCACTTCGCCCGCGCGATCTATGCGATTGAGATGCCCGATCCGGTGTCGCTCGTCCGAGCGGACGAGCGGTTGGCGGCTGGCCAGGAACCAGATCTGCTGGAAGACCTCGTCGGCTTGTGCCTGCGCGCCGCTGAAGGTACCGACGTGCTAGTCTGAGAGCTTGCACACCGAGGCCATCCATCGCAAGCTGGCCTCGCACGCTTTCGCGAGCGGCTTGCCCATCCTGAGCGTGGCCAACGACGGTTTTATCACCGCCACCCAGATCGACCACATGCCGAGCGCGGTTCTCGCCGACGACACCGCGCACCATTCGCGCCGCCGTCGTATGCGCGGAAAAGGGCATCGCTCGCTGTGTGCTGCTCGGTTCGCGCGTTACCATCGAAGCGGTGGCCGCCGGACAGGGTGTCGACCTGCCGCCCACCGTGGAAATTATCGAGCCGGAAGCCGTACGCGAGCGGTATGTGGAACGCATGGTCGAATTGCGCAAGAATAAAGGTCTTACGCCCGGTCAGGCGCGCGAACAGCTGCAGGACACGGTGGTACTCGGCACGATGATGCTAGTGGGCTGACACAGAAGTTTTGACAGGTAGCGGTGGGTGCCCTATGGTTGAGATCAACAGGAGGAATCACCATGGCCCACAAGTATCTGGTTGATCTAACTGAAGAGGAGCGGGAAGACCTGCTGAAGGTCATTCATAAAGGCAAGGCAGCGGCGCGCAAGGTTGCCCGTGCCCATGTGTTGCTGCAGGCTGCGGAAGGGGCGACGGATGAGGCCATTGCCCAAAGCCTTCACTTGGGGATTTCGACCGTTCATCGTACCCGTCAACGGTTTGTCGACGAAGGGTTGCTGGCGGCGTTAAGCGAGCGGCCACGAGTCGGTTTGCCCCCGGCCTTGACCGGCAAACAGGCCGCCTTTCTGGTCGCCTTGGCCTGTAGTACCCCGCCCGCTGGCCGTTGTCAGTGGACTCTCCAATTGTTAGCGGACCGCTTCATGGAACTCCGGCCCATCGAAGCCATTTCCCGTGAGAGTGTGCGGCGCATCCTTAAAAAAACGACCTCAAACCCTGGCAACGTCAAGAATGGTGTATTCCCAGTGTCAGTCCCGATTATGTTTGGCATATGGAGGATGTGTTGGACCTGTACGCCGAACCCGATGATCCTCAATACCCCCAAGTGTGCTTCGATGAAAGTCCGGTGCAATTGACCAGCGAAACCCGCTGTCCTCAACCCGCCCGCCCGGGTCAACCGGCGCGCTATGACTGTGAATACAAACGCGAAGGCACCGCCAATTTATTTCTATTCGTACAACCCTTGCGCGGGTGGCGTCATGTTAATGTCACGAAACAGCGCACCAAACGCGATTTTGCCCAGCAAATGCAGCAACTCGTTGATGTGTACTTTCCGAAGGCGGAGCGAATCCGGTTGGTCGTGGATAACCTCAATACCCACACTCCTGCGGCCTTGTATAGTGTCTTTTCTCCAGAGGAAGCCCGCCGGATCACCCGCAAGCTCGAATTTCATTACACCCCCAAGCATGGCAGTTGGCTCAATATGGCGGAATGTGAGTTCGCTGTTCTCGCCGGCCAGTGTTTGAATCGCCGCATTGCGAACCTCGAAACTTTGCGGAAGGAAATCGCCGCTTGGCAAGGCCCACGCAACCTACGTCAGACCAAAATCCACTGGCAGTTCGGCACCGACTTGGCCCGGGTCAAACTCAAGCGCCTCTATCCTCCCTTGAAATCTTCTGAAACCCCGGTGGACCTAGAAACCTCTGAACCTGTCAAAACTTCTGTGTCAGCCCACTAGCGGTGGGCGATGTCGATGGCCTCGTCTCTGGCGCGGTGCATACTACCGCCAACACGGTGCGTCCGGCCCTGCAGTTGATCAAGACGGAACCCGACTCATCTATCGTATCCTTGGTATTTTTGGCTCTTCGAGGGTTTTTGTGGAGCAACCCAACCGGCGAGCTGACTATGAAACTAACAAATTGATCTTGAAAGATATATGGCCCACTTGGTGTGGCTGATCTCCGGTCACACGGGCCGATTCCACAAAAACCCTCGAAGAGCCTGAAAAAAACGAGCGTTTTTTGAACCCACTGTTCGGTGGCCAAGGACTCACAATTCCACCTTCATCAATCGAAGTGATAACTTTATTATACGTATCCTGATCAGATCCCAACTCTCCTGAAGCCTGTTTGCCGAGGGTCATCAGAAAATAAGGTAATAGAGAATACCGATGGCTGAGATTGCGGTTAACAGCACTAGATGAATCGGGTAATAATCACCACGACGTCGATGCCGCCGGGAATTGACGGCCAGACCGATGATCCCCAGAACGAGACCGACGCTTAACAGATAAAAAATATAGGTTAACAGACTCTGATCCCAGGTCGTCCGCAGGTGATAAGGAGTGCCAGTCATCTCAAAAATGCGTTCATTGGGAATGAAGGCGGGATCATCCGGTTTCGCACGATCAATCACGACCATTACCACCAACAGGAATGCCCAGCCGACAATGCCTAACCCACTCATGATCCGCAGCAGCAGGTCTTGCCCTCCTCTTCTCTCGACAAAATCGTTTTTACTTCCTTCAGTCATTTCTCAATCTCCTGATTCTTGACCCAGTGTAAGCGAAGTTTCGAATTGGGTAGTGTTCCAGACATGGTTTTTATACTAAAACCCCAAATTCATACGGCGCGGCCATGCGCAAACTCGTCCACCTGGTGTTCGGCGTCCTCAAACATCAACAACTCTATCAGATCAACTGGATTTCCGTTCCTTGACAGTCAAGACGGTATCTACTTGTTCGGAAAGGCTTTGTCAAAATTGCCCTAAGTGGGAACAACTCTATCGAACAGCACTATTTTTGTAAAACCCTGTTTATAGTCAGAACAGTACGGTTGCCCAAGCGCCGAATACTTTTTCATCAATAGATTATAGACATTCCAGGTAATCGCGATTGACATGATCAAGGGTCGTGCGCATTGTTTGAGAATTCGCAATGCTGGTGGCTTGCACCAATGATATTAATTAGTTTTTTGTGATCAGCGAATAAGGATCGCCCTATTCAATTCCTGCGAGGAAGCTTCAACCATGAAAATCGCTGTTGCCAGTCAAAATCGCCACGCGATCACCGAACATGCCGGTCGGTGTCGCAAATTCTGGATCTATCAGGTCGAACAGGGTAAGACGGTGAACAAGGAGTTGCTCGAATTGCCCAAGGACCAAAGCTTTCATGACAGTTCACCACACGAACCGCATCCCTTGGATGACGTGCAGGTTCTGATCGCTGGCGGCATGGGTCAAGGACTGTGGCAACGACTGGCTATGAAAGGCATTACCGGTCTGGTGACGCCGGAAACCGATCCTGATCAGGCCGTTTCCGCTTATCTGGCGGGCGCGTTGGCGATGGGAACCCCGGAGCCGCATGCACATGGCGAAGGGGAGCATCATCATCGACACGAAGGCCACTGTCATCACTAAAGGGTAAATAATTGGCTCAATATGGATTCCAGGCTGTTGAAGATGGCTCGCCCTGCCAAGGGACAGGAGCTACACTGAAGAGGTTTTGAACCGCCGCGCTCCAGGTTTCCCGTCGATGATCAACCTTCAGAATCTACTGGACGATGTCCGGTGTTACGAAACGGTCCGCCAACTGCGCTGGCCCGATGGGGTTCACTGCCCCCATTGTGGGGCGGCGAACGTGACGAAGCAGGGTCACGACACGACCCAACCGGCGCGACAGAAATATCGGTGTGCCGGGTGCCATCGCTCTTTTGACGATCTAACCGGGACGGTGTTGGCCGGCCACCACCCGCCGTTACGAATTTGGATATTATGTTTATATTTTATGGGTTTGAACTTGTCCAATGCCCAGATTGCCCAAGAGTTGGCGTTGAATCCGGACGACGTGCAGCGGATGACCGAGCAACTGCGCCAAGGTATCGTCGCCCGCCAACCCGAACCCACCTTGGCGGGGGAAGTGGAATGCGACGAGGTCTATATGGTGGCCGGGCATAAAGGGCATCCGGACGCGGTGAAAAAAAAGGCCGCCGCGGGCGGCGTCGCCGGCTGAAGGGGGCACGGGGTCGAGGCACCCTGGAGCAGGAAAAGCCGCCGATTCTCGGCATGATTGAGCGCGGCGGCGCGGTGGTCGTCCGGATGCTGGATAATGTCCAGCAAGCGACCATCCAACCGCTCCTTCAGACTTTCATCGCCCCGGGAACCCGGGTGTATACCGATGAATATGCAATCTATAACCCATTGAAGGATTGGGGCTTTGATCATCATACGGTGTGTCACAGCCGGGGTGAATACGCCCGCGACGACGATGGCGATGGCTTCCATGAGATTCATGTTAATACCGCTGAGGGTTTCTGGTCCCTGTTGCGTTCCTGGTTGCGACCCCATCGAGGAATTTCGCAAGAAAAGCTGCCGCTCTACCTGGGCTTCTTTCAGTTCGTGCATAACGTCCGCATTCGGGGCAAAGGCTTGCTCAGACCTCTCTTGGAACTGCTGGTCGCCTAACAACGCCAACTGACTGGAATCCATATTGAGCCAATAATTTTACAGCAGGAGGTTATGGTCATGACTACCGTTCAATCACTTTTGGACATTGGCGTTCTGAACCGTTTGCGGATTCTCTGCATCTCCGAAACCGGCTGGTTCGACACCAAGGAAGTCTTTGACGACATTCGGGACGCTGGTGGCGCTGAGATCGACCAGTATGCTATCCCATGGCCGCCGTTTGGCGACCTGCATAAGGATAACGCTGCCGGATTCGCCGCCCTGCTGGAAGCGGAAACCGCTGATGGCGCCCAACATCGCGTGTTATTCGACACCGGTTGGAATCCAGCCTGGATGGATAAACGTTTCGCCGAGGAAGGGATTGATCAACTCTTGAAGGACGGACAAATCGAAGCGCTGGTGATCAGTCACGAGCATTTTGATCACTTCTGGGGAATCGGCTCAACCCTTCGGCATTGTCCACACATCACCCTCTATATCCCGGAAGGCTTTCATCCAAAAGGGCTGGCCTTTATCAAAGAGCAAGGCCACACGGGTCGCTTGATTACGATCCCCCCTGATCAGCCACTGCTGTTATTTCCTGGACTGGCTATAGTCAATTTCCCTATGCATACTCTGCTGCGCGTGGATGGCGAAAACGTGCTTTACGCCCGGATTCGGGACCGAGGCATGGCCATGATGACCGGTTGCGGACATGGCGGCGTACTGAATTTGCTGGATTACGCCCGTCGCACCTTCCAGGGTGGCGATCGCATTCACGCGCTCTACGGTGGACTCCACATCGCGCCCCTGGAGGACTGGGACGAGTCGCGGGATCGAATGGTCGAGTCCCTGGGTCAGTACGGCATCGCTAAACTGGCCTGCAACCACTGCACTGGTCGGCGGGCTGTGGAGAAGATGCTCGAAACCGGTTTACCCGTCCTGCGCGGCTCAGCCCGCAATGGTTCGCAGAATGAACTGTTTGTGGGCAATGGCGACGTGGTGGAACTGGCCTGAGAGAGCTTTACTTCTTAAAATGCTTGTATGCGAATTAAGAGCTTCATCCTCAACTCGTTGAAAACCCGATTTCTGGATTTTCGTCAGCAATTCGATGAGTAACGTAACATATTTATATTTAAGGATATTAGTTAGCTCTTAATTCGCATTTGTGGGCTGCCTTACTTCCAGGAAACGCCATGAACTTTCACGCCAAGCCTTATTCCGAAGCCTGCGAACAGAACAAGGAACCGATTCTCAAGGTATTACGGGAAGTTTTTAGCGAACCGGGATTGATTCTGGAGATCGGCGCAGGCACCGGGCAACATGCTGTTCATTTTGCCCGGGAATTGCCGCATCTGGATTGGCAACCGACCGATCAGGCGGACTGCCTGCCGGGCATTTGGATGTGGGTCGCGGAAGCGGGATTGTCAAATCTGCGCCCGCCACTGGCGTTGGATGCTTGCTGTAAACCATGGCCGGTTACCCAGGCAGGAGGGGTCTTTTCCGCAAATACCACCCACATCATGAATTGGCCTGCCGTGGAGGGCTTATTCCGGGGAGTGGGTCGAGTGCTCCAGCCGGGCGGCGCTTTCTGCTTGTATGGGCCATTCAACTATGGCAGTTGCTATACCAGCGCCAGCAACGCGGAATTTGACGCCTTCCTGAAAGATCGCGACCCGGCCAGCGGCATTCGGGATTTTGATGATCTCGACCGTCTGGCGCGGGAGAATAGCCTGCGGCTGCTGCGCGATTACTCAATGCCGGTCAATAACCGTACTCTAGTTTGGGTAAAAAATTAAGGATACCGCCGGTATATTAGATAATGTGCTGTGGAATTACCTGCTCAATGACCGGCCGGTCAACCACTGCGGTATTTCCGCAGCCGGCATGGGTTTGGCGAAAAAGTAGCCTTGGGCTTCATTGCAACGCATTTTCTGCAGCAGGCAAATCGTTTCCAGATTCTCTACGCCTTCGGCGATTACTTTGAGACGCAAACTGTGGCCGATACTGACCACGGTGCGCGCAATAGCCAGGTCATCTGAGTCGTTTATGATGTCGCGAATGAAGGATTGGTCGATCTTGAGTTTGTCGACGGGGAAGCGCTTGAGATAGGCCAGGCTGGAATAACCGGTGCCGAAATCATCAATCGAGAACTTGACGCCCAGATGTTTCAAATCCCGAAACAGGTCAAGCACCGTCTGATTATGGTCCACCAACAGGCTTTCCGTGACTTCCAGTTCAAGTTCCGTCGCCGGAAGACCGGTTTCAGCCAGTATTTGTTGGATGATCGCCAACAGGTTGCCATGACGAATTTGCACAGCGGACAGATTGACTGCGATGGGAACCCTGAATAATCCTGCTTCCCGCCAGACCTGATTCTGGCGGCAGGCCTCGCACAACACCCAGGCGCCAATTTCAACAATCAGGCCGCTGCTTTCCGCCACCGGAATGAATTTGGCCGGAGCGATCAGACCGCGTTCTGGATGACGCCAGCGGAGCAACGCCTCCAGTCCAATCAGTCGACCGCTGTCCAGCGCCACCTGTGGTTGATAGTAAAGCTCAAGTTCGTCACGGGACCGGGCTTGGCGCAAGGCTTCCTCCAGCACCAGCCGCTCCTGCGCCGCCGCATTCATTTCCGGATGGAAGAAGTGAAAAGTATTCCGTCCGCTCTCTTTGGCCCGGTACAACGCCGCGTCGGCATAGCGCAGCAGCGATTCAAAGTCGCTGGCGTCCCGGGGATACAGACTGATGCCAATGCTGGTGGAAAGATGCAAAATCCGGCTGTTCCATTCAAAGGAGCGTTCAAAGATTTCCTGTATTTTTCGAGCGACTTGTGTTGCGCCCTCCAGGCTGGTCTCGGTAAGAATCACCAGAAACTCATCCCCGCCGAGCCGCGATACAACATCAGTTTCCCGCACGGCATTCTTCAGGCGCATGGAGACCGCTTGCAGTAGCTGATCGCCCACCGAATGACCCAGTGAATCATTGATATTCTTGAAGTGATCCAGATCAAGAAACAGTAGTGCAACCTCGGTTCCTTTGCGGTGGGCAGTGGCCAGCGCCTGAGCAGCGCGCTCCCGGAGAAAGGCTCGGTTAGGCAAATCGGTCAGCGCATCATAATAGGCAAGGTGCTGAATGCGTTCTGTTTTTTCAAGATGATCCAGTCCGAAAGAGATATCCGTGACCGCTTCTTCCAGCAATGCAATCTCGCGTTCGCCAAAAAAACCGCTTTCGGCGAGATAAATATTTAAGGTTCCCCACACCCGGTCATCCAGGTGAATGGGAAACGCCGCCGAAGCGTGAAAGCCTTGTTTCATCATTTTCTCGCGCCAAGGCAGGGTGCGTGGATCGCGCATAAGATCATTACAGATACAGGGGCGATTCTCACGAATCGCCACGCCTGTGGGACCACGGCCTTCAGGGCAATCATCGGCGCGTATGCGAATATCGCCAAGGTAATCCGACTCATCGCCACATTGCGCGATAACAGCAATCGCATGAGTTTCTGGATCAAGCTGACCAATCCACGCCATGCGAAAACCGCCAAACTCCACCAGAACGCGGCACACCTCATCACAAAGATCCTGATGACCGGTCGCTCGCACCACGGCCTGGTTAACCTGGCTTAATGCTGCATAAAGTCGAGTAAGCCGTTCGATTTCCCGTTCGTGCGCCTTGCGCTGGGTGATATCGCGGAGGATGCCCAACAGATAATTGACTCCGCCGATTTCCACGACGCAACTGCTGATTTCGACCGGGAAGGTGGAGCCATCGCGCCGGACATGTTCAGTTTCCAGGAGTGCGCGCTTTTCATTGAGCAATTGCGTCAAATAAGGGGCGCATCCAGGGCACGCTTCCGGCGTGTGCAGGTTTACGATATCCATTTGCTGCATCTCCTCCAGGGAGTAGCCGTAACTTTCCAGAGCGCGATCATTGGCTTCCAGAATACAGCCCTTGGCGTCAGTCAGCAGGATGATGTCATTGGCGTTTTTCAGCAGATGCTCGACGCGTTCGGCCAACATCTGGCGCTGACGCTCAATGACCAGTTGCCGCTGGAGCCAGCGGGAATCCCGATGGCGCCAGATCAGACTGACGCCGAGACTGGCGATTAACATCAGCAAGGCCACAATCATGCCGGTAGCGGTCGCCTGTTTTTTGAGCGGCCCGTAAATTTCCTCCTGGTCCACTTTGGCGATCAGGAACCAGGAAGTGTCAGGAATAGCGCGCAACGCGGCCAGTACTGGAACCTGGCGGTAGTCCCGACCTTCAACGATGCCTTCCTGGCCTTGAATGGCCATCGCTGCAGGTAAAGGCCATGAAGGGTTCAGGGGCAAGCGCAGACTGAGCGCCGTGTTCGAGCGATGGCGCAACTCGTTCAGAAATACGATTTCATCACCGTCCTGGCGAACGAGTAGCGTTTCCGCTGTCTGGCTTGGCGTGGGCCAAGTCTGAATCAGCGGATAAAGGAATTGATAAGGATCGAGCCGCAGCAGAATAACGCCTAAAGGATCAGCTGGAGAATGGCTGGAAAAGGTGTGTGGAGGAAGAATCGGAAACAGGATTGAGAAGTGAATATCCCTGTCGCCATAGGGTTCGCGATGCAATTCGGTTATGATGACATCGCGGGCGGACAGTGCGTTGGCAATCTCCTCTCGCACAAAAACAGAGGACTCAACCTGCCAATCTGGGACAGCAATGCGTGCCTCACCCTGAGGATCGAATAAAGTGACCTGAGCGTAGCGGTCACCATCTTTCAGTAAATTCAGCCAATTGAGAATTTCATTCCGAGCGCTTTCAGAAGTGGGTTCGTTCAGAAAAGCCTGGATATCACGAGCGACGAAAGCTGCTTTGAAGAAAAACTGGGCGTCGCTCAGACGTTCTTTGCGCCAATTAACAATTTGCTGGACTTTCAAATCAGCAATAGCAGTCAGCTTTTCCTGAATGTTCAGCCGCAGATCAACTTGTTGTTGCTCGACATAAAACCAGCCGGTAACGCCAATCGCTGTGATAAGAACTATCGCAGCTCCCAACAGGAACAGTGGAAAATGGGGTTGGGGGGGCGTATTCATAAGAATACCCTTGGACTTGAGCATAGTAAGGATATTTTAACGTCTTCAGCCAATAAAAAAACCGGTCTGAACCCTTTTCATCAGCCCCTCTCTTGCAAGCGAGTGAGAGGAGATGAAACGTTACATCAGTTAATCTACTGATAAGAAGTACATTTTAAATGCGGCTGATAGAAATCAACCACAGCATTATTACCCCTCTGTATTTTGATACCGCTGCAACAACCCCGGTACCTATGAACAAGCGACTGCTCAGCCAGTCCACGGGCGTGTCGAAGGGTGAATGAGGCGAACGTCTGGCCAAACTGGAAAAAGGTCAGTGTTGATCGTTCGGTACGGTGCTGACCTCCAGCGGCGGCTTGCAGGAAAAGCCAGTGCTGGTTTCAGTGACGTCGCTTGAACAGCGCAAGCTGGAAGGGCGAGCATTAACCCTGACCCACTGTCCTTCCTGCAACCGGTTCACAGGGCGCGCAACCAGCACATCCATCTCGGTTAAACCGGAAATGATTTCGGTTTTCACTTCACCGACAATTCCGATTTCAACCGGTTGACGTTGCAATCGGCTTTCACGCACTATCCAGACCTGCCCCTTAAGCACCGCAGTCGATGGAATCAATAACGCGTTCTCGCGCTGCTCGACAATGATATTCACCTCGGCGGTCATACCGATGCGCAACGGACAATCGCCAACAAAATCAATGCGCACCCGGTAACTGCGCGTGACCGGGTTGCCTTTCGGAGTAATTTCCGCCACTTGGCCTTCCAGAGTCTGCTCAGGCAGGGCCGGGGCGCGAATCAACACCCGCTGTCCCGGTTTGACCAACAGAATGTCTTCTTCATCGACCTCCGCCTCGAGCCGCAACGGAGCACAGCAGGAAAAGTAAAAAACCGGCTGGTTGGCGGGAATCAACTGCCCGACCTCCCCATCGCGTTGCAGGATTTGCCCATCTGCTGGAGCCGTCAGGGTCATGAACGAGCGCAAGATCTGCGCCCGGGCCAGAACCGCCTCCGCCGCCTGCCACTCGGAACGCGCCCGGTCTTGTTCCAGCACGGTACCCAGGCCCCGGTTGAGCAGCGCCTGGGCGCGGTCAAACTGAGTTTTGGCGAAACGGGCGCGCGCTTCGAGTTCATCCACCGACTTGCGTAAATCCTCGTCTTCTAGCCGCGCCAACAGTTGATCTTCATGAACCCGGTCGCCCTCATCAACCTTAAGCTCCACCAGGCGGCTGGTGTTGCGCGGCGCAATGGGCAACATCACTGTCGGCTCCACCGTGCCCGTGGCATAGACTGCCCGCACTGCCGGCCCCCGGATTGGATGTGTTATTTCCACGGTCATCGGACCCAGCCACCGCCAGCCGACAAAACCGCTGACCGCCAACAGGGTTAGCATCAACACTATCCAGAAGAATCCATGATGTTTCATAAACATATCTTACCGGTTTTCATCTTGATCGCGCCTGAACAGTCCGGTCACGGGAACAGCGACAGTTTTGTTACCATCTACTATGCTATGCAAGGTTGCAAATTCTCCTAACAGCCTCACAAATGAACGACACTGATCCCCAGGCCTTACCCGGACTGCCGGCAGCCCGTGAACTTCGTGAATGCGCTAAATGCGGGACGCGCTTTATCGGCTGGAGTTGGCATAGTCACTGTCATGCTTGTTATCGACACATTAAATTCGATTCCGATGCCCCACAGCATGATCCCGAGGCGGAAATGCGCCTGTTGCGCATGGAGCTGGAAATGATCCGGTTGGAACTCTCGCAGGAACGGCAAGCCTATCTGGGGATGGTCGATCAATTGGCGATGCTTGAACGCGCCTGCGTGGATCTGAAAACCGAACGTGATCAATGGATGGATCGCTATTATAAGGCGCTGGCGACCCGAGCATCGCGGCGACCGGTGATTCCGCCCGGCATTCTGCGCCGGCTCCTCTGGCTATGCCACCCGGACCGGCATGGTGACAGCGAAGCCGCGAATACCGCTACCGTCTGGCTATTGTCCCAGCGCAAGAAGCAATGACCGGGCAAAGCGTCCGGTTGCTGGCAGTCGCCGTCCGGCCTCGGGTCGTGCTGAAATATTTCGGCGTCTTGCTGCTCTCGATCGTAGCCATGGCCGCCGTTCCAGCACTGGCCGCCTTGTTCCTGGATAACCCGTTGTCCGCGCTCCGCTTTGGTATCGTAACAGTGATTCTGTGGATCGCTGGACGAGGGCTGGCGCGTCTTCATGCTCCGCCGCACATTCAACTTAATGAAGCACTGGCTATCACGGCTCTGACCTTCCTGACCGCCGCCCTGGCGATGATCTGGCCCTTAATGGCCGAGGGCTTGGGCATGATCGATGCCCTGTTCGAAGCTATCTCCGCAGTGACGACTACCGGCCTGTCCACCCTCGCAACGGTCGAGGATCGCAGTCCTGCCTTTCTGTTCGCCCGCGCCTGGCTGCAATGGTGCGGAGGACTGGCCATCACTGTGCTGGCGTTGGCCTTCATTCTGACCCCAGGCGCGGCCACCCGCCGCCTGGCGGGCGTCGAGACCGATTCTACCGAGTTAGTGATGGGCACTCGCTGGCGCGCACGGCATGTGCTGGCCGTGTATGTGGCGCTGACCCTTGGCGGCGTGCTATTGCTCGGGATTGCGGGAGCCGGCTGGTTTGATGCAGTGATTCACACCCTGGCGGCAGTTTCCACCGGAGGCTTTGCCGGTTATGACCGGCTGGATCGCCTGGGTCAATGGCCGGTTCTCGCCGGATTGGCTCTCGTCATGCTGTTCGGCGCGATCTCTTTCTCGCTGCAATTTCGCTCCTGGATCAAAGGAATCCGCGTACTTGGCGCCGATCCGGAATTACAGGCTTTGCTGTGGTGTATTCTGCTGACTTTTTTGGCGCTGGCCGCCAGTTTTGCCCTTGCTGGTTTTCCGGGAAATGATGGATTTGCCGACGCGGCGTTTCTCGCGGTTTCCGCGCAGACCACCACCGGCTTCGCCACGACGCCGATCGCTGATTTACCGGATGCGGCTCAATTAGTGTTGATGGTAAGCATGGGCATCGGCGGCGACATGGGATCGACGGCGGGCGGCGTCAAGATTTTGCGGTTGCTAATTCTACTGCGTTTGTTGCAATTATTACTGGCGCGCGTTGCCGTGCCGCGTCACGCTGTCCTGGCGTTGCAAATCGGCGGTCGACGCCTGGAGTCACGCGAAATCGAAGCGGCGGTGGGTATCGTCGCAGCATTTGGTTTGGCGGCGCTACTCTCCTGGTTGCCGTTTCTACTAGCCGGCATCGCACCGCTGGCGGCTCTGTTCGAGGTGACGTCAGCGCTGGCGACTTGTGGTCTGAGCGCCGGAGTGACTGCGCCGGATTTGCATCCCGCGCTGAAGCTGGTGTTGTGCTTGGATATGTTGATGGGGCGACTGGAGATTATCGCGCTGCTGGTTCTGGTCTATCCTCGCACTTGGTTAGGCAGGCATTCGGAGGAGCAATGAGAGTCGCATTCGTGGGAGCCGGTCCGATCACGGTCGGCGCGGCGGACATTCTGATTCGCCGGCGAGTAGATGTAGTGATTATCGAAAAGGACAAGGAGCGCATCGAGGCGCTGGCGGAAATGCTGGATTGTGGTTTCATTCATGGCGATGGCTCCAAACCGGCCATGTTGCGCGAGGTGGGTCCACAACACACGGATGTGCTGTGCTGCCTGACTGACAACGATCAATCCAACATTCTGGCCAGCTTGGTCGGGCGTTCGCTGGGGTTCAGCCGAATCATCACCCAGATCGAGGATGCCGAATTCGAGCATGTCTGTCTGGAGCTGGGTTTGACGGATCTCATCATTCCGCATCGGCAGGCGGCGCAAGCGCTGGCCGATCTGGCCTGCGGCGCATTGCCGGAAGATTTCGCCAATTTTTTCAAAAATGGTGCGCGACTGTTCTCTTTTGCAGTGCGCGAGGAAGAAATCGGCGCAGTCGCAGATTTATCCTTGCCAAAGCGGTGCATGGCGATTTGCATCTACCGCTATGATAAGATGATGCTGCCCGCTAAGGATTTTCAGCTTGAACTCGGCGATGAGGTGGTTTTGCTTGCGCATGAAAGCAGTCTGCGAGAATTGCGGGATCACTGGATGGGCGCCCCAACCGAGACGGAATCCGATTGATCCCTTTTGAGCGATTCCTGATGCTGACATTGATTTGAAGTCCGATCATCGAATCTTCAATAAGATTATGTTGGCGCCGTCACTACCTGGTCATTCTCGTCAAGCGCGCCCAGGCAACGCTCCGTTGGCGAATACGTCAGCCAACCGGGTTGCTTGATGGCCGGCAAAATCCCCTGGCTCTCGCCCCGTTCCTGAATGAGACGGGCAATCATCCCTAACCCATTAGCGGACAACGGGTAAAAATGCTCCAGGCTCAGCAACTCACCATCGGACGCAAAAGTCGCCAGGCTGTAGGCAATCACATCCAGCTCCTTCTCGGTATGTTGAGTCGCCACCATTCGCGCCGGCGGTGTATTACCGGCCTGTGCGTAAGCCGTTTCGATCAAATAATCCTCGTTTAAAGCCGGCGCTGCCTGAAGAGCAGCCAAGACAGCGGCGGTTTCCTCCTGTTGAATCGCCGGCGCACCCAGAACCCGCCGCAAGGGCAACCCATAGGCGGGCAGCGCCACCGCATACAACCGGAATTGTCGCAACCAGCGCTGATAACCCTCGCTTAACCAGCTCGTTGAAACTCCCCGGCCAGGGCCAAAACGCGCCCAGTCATCAAAAGTATAAAACGGCGCCCAAGCCACATCATCCATCAGCAGGTAGCAGTTGCCACCGTCTGTCAGTGTGATCTGATGAGGACCGGGCCGCTCGAACAGGGCCGGCTCCAGCAATTGCCACAGTTCCCGCAAGTCGTTATTTTCCATCTGGGTTCGCAGCCAGGCGCATAAATCGCCCAAGGTTGCATAGAACAGATTGATCACCGGGACGCCAAACGCGCTTTGCAGGGTTGCATGAGTGGCGGGGGAGGCTTGTCCATTCCGGGTCAGACTCTCTTCCATATCCAAAAACAAGCGGTCCATAACCTCATTGGTTCCCACCAAACAGAACGGTAACAGCGCCAAGGGTCCAAAACTCGATCGGGGCTGAGGGTTGAGGGCGTCAATCGGAAAGCGGTCGCCGCTTGCACCCAGCGCCAAGCGGGGCGGCGGCGCTCCGGCGGGGCGGGGGGCGCGGCGCATGAAATCGGCCAAGGCGCTTAACAGTGGAAACCCGGGACGAAAGACATCGGTCTGGTCATAAAGCGCTCCGGCCAGCACCAGGCCGGCAGGGGCAATCCCTTCCTCCAGCAGACGATTCAAGTCGTCTGCAACCCGATCGGCCAGATCATTAGCGGCTTTAGGGGTCAGTAAGGGCGGCGTCTTACTGGTAAACAGGGGCGACTGACTGTTCAGCTCGATGCAAAGCACCCCGGAACAGAAATCCAGGCTATGCGCGTTGGTCTGATTATCCAAGAGATTGACCTCACAGTAAGCGATGAAAAGCTAATTGTCTCGCAGGGCCATCAGTGAATAACGGGAAGAGGCATCGGCTGCACTAGATGCGCCTTCTGTCTCTATACCGCAGACGCGATTCGCAAACTGACAGTCCTCTGCGAATTTTACTCAATTTCTCTCATGGCGACCTCTTCGGATCGATTGGATTCATCGGATGCCGGCGCAAGCAGAGGATGCCGCCGTTGCTTACCTGCCAGAAACACCAGTGCGCCTCGCGGCGGCGGGGGTTGAGAGAGTAGTTGATCGATTTCGCGCTCCGCCTCCAACCAGTCCTGGACAGGAGATCCTCCCTGAAACCCCCGGTTTTCGGCGCGGAAATAAGCGGCCTCTGCAATCAGATGATGCCGTTCCTCGGGAGGAACTATTCGGTAGATTCGCTTGGATTTTGACACGGTGCAGGCTCCCGAAGGTCGCAAGAAAAATAATGCTCATGCTACCAGATTGAAAATTGAATCGGCCAGTCTCCCGAAAATGGAAATTTCATTGAGCTGCGATTGTCTATACTAAAATAACAAGAGCAGACTAGTATTATTCTCAAGCAGTTATTGAGCATGAATGAATGAAACTTTAAATTCGAGAAATGGCAATGATTGGCAGCATCAACTCCAGCGATTCTTCCTACATTCCACTGGTTCGTTGCAGCGGGGGCGAATCGTCATGCGGCCCACAAGAAAACAGTGACAAATCCTTATCTGCCAACGATGTGAACAGCAAGAACAATGTTGAGGTGGACAAGGAAAATGCGGAGACCGGGACGTCTAAATCATCCAAAGCCCCAAACCAGTTGAATGAAGCAGAACTGGCGATGGTGCGCGAATTGAAGCAGCGCGACCGGCAAGTGCGTCAACATGAAATGGCGCACCTGGCGGCCAGCGGTGGTTTAGCTCAAGGCGGGCCTCGCTATACTTATCAACGCGGTCCGGACGGGCAAAACTATGCTATTGGCGGTCATGTGAATATCGACACTTCGCCGGGCAAGACGCCTGAAGAAACCCTGCAAAAAGCCCGAACCATCCAGGCAGCCGCCATGGCGCCCGCCGATCCTTCCGGCCAGGATCGCGCTGTTGCCGCCAAGGCTAGTCAGATGGCTGCAAACGCGCGAGTAGAATTGAGTCGCCAATCGACCACGGGGCAAGGCGGCCTAACCCAGCGCAATGAAGATTCCCGGCAACCGACCACAGAACAACCGGGTTCATCTCAGCGCAATGAAGACACACCGGCGCACCGACTCGCTCGCCAGATCTTCTCAGCGATCACTCCCCAATTAGAACCCTTCATTCAATTGACCGCTTAGAAGCTGTACGAAAAGTCTCTTGAAGGCTATACAAAAACTAACAGACTTTTTCTGGTAATCGAGGCGGTTATGCGATCCCCGCCGCCGATATCGACACTGACATCAGCGTTGATTTGGCCAATATGCAGAACCGTTGCTCGGCCTTTGAACTGATTTCTGGCGCTGATTTTCATCGTCGATCTCCGTGCGAAATTTCTCTTTCATCGCCAGTGCGCCGCCGGTTAACGATTCACGCTGCTCCCAGTCAGCGCCCTGAACGATGGACAATCTACGGGAACCGACGATGTCCCCGTGGCGACTACTTCACGCAGCCAACGGCAATGCAGAATGCGTAAAGCAGGCTTTAGGGCAAACCCGCGAGCAAGCCTCGCAGCCGATACAGTCCATGGCGTTGGAGAGCGTCATAAAAGAATTGTCGCTATCGTCATCATCATCGTCATCATCGTCATCGTCCAAATCGACATCATCAATCGCCCGCTGCACGATCGTCAACACATCGCGCGGACACACCTTAAAGCAACGCCCGCAGCCGATACATTTACTTTCATCCAGCTCAGTGACGAATTGAGGAATCCAGGACGTGCCGCCCCGGGTGACGCCGGTGATATTGGGTTCTGCGCCCATAACATGCTACCTCGCTTACTTTAATAAGCCCGGCACGGACGCGCCGTCGGACCGGGCAATGAAAAGAACCATTATCGTTTTCAATCCTGCCAACCTTCGGCTTCCATCGCGGCGAAACGCGCCTCAACCGGGCTATCAATCTTGTTTTGCCGGGTAATCGCGCGATCCAGCCAAGCGGGCCGGTCGCCTTTGAGAGCCGCTTGCAGATCAGCGAGCAGGGAGGTGATGGACGCGCCCGAATCCACGCGGAGCGGCTGGACGCCCAGCGTCAATAATTGCTGGATGGCGGAACCGCCTACGGCTTCGCAGTAGATCACGGCGCAGCCGCGCAACATCGCCAGTTTGGCGGCGAGCTTGTCCTCATGACCATCGCGGTCGAGCGCCCCAAATTGAGCGAATTCCACCATCGTCGCCTGATCAGGGGTCACGGTGTAAATCAAAATGCCACTGGCCGCGCCGAAATGCTGGTTAACTCGTTGGCGGTCGCTGGTCGCGAACGCAGCCTTAATCATGAGACGCATACTCGGCTCCTCAGTGCTGCCGCCAGCCAGAATCCGCAGATGCCTGAGCAGCGCCATAGCACGTCTCCCATCGTTCGTCAGACTTGAGTGAGTAAATCGAGTGATAAGGCGCTACGGCATGTTCAGCATGGGCCAGCAGCGCGTTGGCCAAGTCAAACAGCGCCTGGCGAGCGCCTCGATAACCGATCCACGCACGCTGATAACCGCCAAATTGATCGTGGAGCGGATAACCTGCGCGTAATAACGGCAATTCCAGTCGTTGAGCGATTTCAGCGACATGGGAACTACCAATCAGCAGTTCGGCTTCGCGTTCATCGGCCAGACGCTCCAAATCCGCCAAATCGCCAATGTGGACCTGCGCTAGCGGTAATTGAGAGAGCATCGGCGCTGCGGCTGGCGCGATCGCAGCAACCACCTCAGCGCCCATATCCGCCAACAATTGGCTGAAACCATGTAATAAATCGGATTCTGCAGCGATTGCTATCCGCGCTTGGCCTAGTAAAAAATGAGTATCCAGCATGGCGTCCTGCAACTGAGCGCGCTGGCGGGCTACCGGCGCCGGCACTGACTGCCCTGTAATCCCCGCCAGCGTCATCACCAGCTGGTCAGTCGCATCCAACCCAAACAAGTGCGGGAAGCGATGCGTCGGTACGCCGGTGCGCTCCTGCAACAAGTCAGCCGCTGGATACAACGAAGCGCCGATCACCAAGGTTGCAGCCGCATCGCTCAAACTGGTGAAAGCGGCCAGTGGCGTGCCGCCAGTCGTCAGTGGATGGTAATCCTCCACATCGAGATGCCCATCCAGGGAGTCGGAGAGATCGGGAATCAGCACCGGGTGTAGATCGAAATGCTCAATCAACTCGCGCAGAGCCTCCAGATCGCCCGGCGTCAACGAAGCCCCACACAGGACGTTAATTTGCCGAAGACTATGATCAGATCTTCTGCGCTTGATCCGGGTCACCGCTAATTCCGGCGTCCATTCGGCAATCATCGTTTTTACCGCTGCGGCGAAACCGCTTTCTAGAGAGCCGTTGAAATCAGGGGTGTTAACGGCAACGATGCGAACCGCCTGAAATTCCGGATGACGCTCCCGGAATGTTTTCAGCACACGCTGAATATCCGTGCCTTGCGCTTCGGTCAGACCCGTCGTCAGCAATCCGACCGCAGCGGGCCGATGTTTTTCACAAACCGTGCGCAAGCCATCCAGCAGGTTGTCGTCAGCGCCCATAATGGTGCTGATCGGGTCCAGGGCGCTGGTTTGCAGCGGAATCGGTTCACGGAAATGCCGCACCAGGAACACCTTGGCAAAGGCGGTGCAACCCTGCGCGCCATGCAGCAAGGGAATGGCTCGATTCAGTCCCAGGATCGCCAGACTTGCGCCCAGCGGTTGGCTGGTTTTCAATGGACTGACCGACAACGGTTTACTGCAACGGATGATCTCAGCCATGCGCTTTCTCCAGTTCGCAGACATTGCCGCCCTCACTTGCCGCGATTTTCCGACCGGACGAGGGGAGGACATTCCAGGGCGCGGGTCGGCGCACGGCGTCCCAGATCGGGCTTTCCAGCGAGCGGGTCAACTCCCGGGCCAACGTGACCAAGCCCTGATAACCGGCATAGCCGTGTTCTCGTTCCTGATTGATGTCCAGGAAAGGCAGGCGCGCCTTGAGGGCCGTGTATAAATTACGGCCACCAGCCACTAGAATGTCGGCTTGATAGGTGCGAGCCAAGTCGAGCAAACCGCGAGGATTGCCATCTTCGATCAGGTGCGCTTCCGCGCCCATCAGTTCGCGAATGCGCGCCTTGTCCTCCTCAGTCGACTTCTTAGTCCCGGTTGCTACTACGGTGACCCCTAACTCCTGTAAAGCAGAAACAATCGACCAGGATTTCACGCCGCCGGTATAGAGCAGGGCGCGCTTGCCGCGCAACCGCTCCCGCCAGGGCGCCAACTCGGCGTCAATGCGTGCTTCCTCACGCTCAATCAGCGTTTCGGTGCGTTGGCGCAAGTCAGCATCGTTCAGTAATTCGGCAAACTGGTGCAGACTGTTGGAAACTTCCTGAGCGCCGTAGAAACTGCCTTCAAACCAGGGCGCGCCATAGCGCTCCTTTAATTTGCGAGCAACGTTGAGCATGGCGCGCGAACAGACCACCATGTTGACTTCGGCGCGATGCATGGTCTGAATTTCCCGGAACCGGGCGTCGCCGGACAGGGAGCACAGCACGCGCAAGCCCAACTCATCGAACAGTGGTAAGGTGTTCCACAACTCGCCGGCAATGTTGTACTCGCCGATCAGATTAATATCATGGACTTTCAGCGCAGGCCGGGCCGGATCAACCGGCGGCGGTTCCGGCTCGCGTCCGCCCACCACATACTTCACCATCGCTTCACCGGCGATACGGTTACCCAGATTCTTGCTGCCATAGAAACCAGCGGAATCGATGGGAATGACCGGCACTCCCCAGCGTTCAGTCGCGGCCTTGCAAACCGCGCCCAAATCATCGCCGATCAAAGCAGTTACGCAGGTGCTATAAACAAACACTGCCGCTGGAGAATACTGATCAATGGCTTGCTTAATGCCGTGAAACAGGCGTTTTTCGCCCCGGCCCATAATCACGTCCTGCTCATTCAAATCGGTGGTCATACCCAATTTGAACAAGGTTGGACCGCTGGAGCGCGTCCCCCGGTTATCCCAGGAATTGCCAGCGCAAGCGATGGGCCCATGCACGATATGGGCGACATCGGCAATCGGCAGCAGGGCGATCTGCGCGCCGTCAAAAGCGCATCCCCCAGCCGCCGCACCGGGTACAGGGCGGGCGCAACCGGATTTAGCGGCTTGCTGATTATGCGCACAAGCCGGTTCGTCGCGTAAGGCGGCAAGATCGCTAGCTTTCATGAGATTAAAGGCCAAAAGTTAAAGGTTAAGTACGCGCCTTCCCCTTTGAAAGGGGGTCGGGGGAGAATTTTGCACCAGCGGTTTTCAGCGCGGGTTACCGTCCAACCGCCCAATTCACCTGCCACAATTAACTTGCTACGGCTTCGCCCAGCAACTCTGGCTTCACCAACTCCAGCCATTCCTCCAGCCGTTCATCCGTTAGATCCGCCTGATTGTCCTGGTCGAGAACCAGCCCTACGAATTCGCCGTCGCGTAACGCCTTCGATTTCTCGAACTCGTAGCCTTCCGCCGACCAACTCCCGATAAAACGGGCGCCCAGTTTCTTGAGCTTTTTGTAGGTGATGCCCAGCGCATCGACGAATTCAGTGGGATAGCCGACCTGGTCCCCCAATCCGAACAAAGCAATCGGTTTTCCTTCCAGATGGCTGGCCTCCACCTTCCCCAGGAACTCCGCCAAGGGTTCAGGCAATTCGCCATCGCCCAAAGTGGGCATGCCAACAATCAGAGCTTCGCAATCCAACATTGCTTCGGGAGTAGTCTTTGCTACATCGAACAGCTCAATTTCATCTTCGGCAAACTGCTTCCTGATCTTTTTGGCGATCTTGCGGGTGTTGCCGGTATCGGTGGCGTAGAACAAACCAATCTTGGCCATGATTATTACCTCACTGAGTTAAAAATTTTTTCAATCAGGAATCTACACATTCCGTCGTCACCGCGAGCACGACCCCGGTCGCAATCTGAGGATCATCGGTCAGGTGCAAACAGTGCTGACGGCTATCGACCAGATACACATTGACGCCTTCGCCTTGCAGCACCGGTTCTGCATCATTAATGTCGTCGTCCAGACAATCCGTGAAATACAGGTTGGGGTACACTTGGCGCAAGTGACTGAGTGCCGCGTAATCAACACCGTGCGTTGACGCCCACTGGGCGATGTCGTTCAGTTGGCGCGAGGTGATCATGACGCCTCCTCAATCTCAACCGGGGATTGAACGGTCGAGGCGCGGCCAATAATCCGAGCCAGCCAGGGCGGCGGATCGCCAGCCAGTACGGCTTGCAATTCATCCAGCACCGGCTGCGCCTGACCGGGCCATGCGCGCTTGATCGGATGAACGCCGCTGTTGACCACTCGGGCGGCGGCAGGACCACCGATCGACAACACACATAACAGATCGCAATCCGCGATCAACGCTACGCGATCCGCGCTGTGATCGATACTGAGTCGGGCGACGTTGGAAGCAGACCGCACCGCAATCAAGCGTGTCTCGGTCGCTGAAACCTGATAGATCAGAAACCGCGCGCAGGAACCGAAATGACCGTCCAGGCGCTCGCCGCCATTCGAGGCGCAAGCAACCCGGATCGAATGCGGTATATCGCCCTCACGATAAGGCTGAGGCTGTGGGATTTCCGCCGCCTCATCGACCTCGTTCTCACCTTTCAGATCACTCAACGCCTGGCGCAACAGCGCGCCATCGACTTCCCGTAACGCGCCATCGGCGGCCATTTTGAGATCCTTGACTGTCAGACCGTTAAGCTTGTCCTCGGTCAAGGGTTCGTCCAGCGCGGTCAGCAGGATGCTGAGCAACCGGCCAGAACTGGTGTCGGGCAATCGTCGCGCTGCCAAGGCAATGCGCAGCGCGATGCAACGCGGCAGTGAGTCGGCGACGGTCATAGCCGCTTCACTCTGACGGTTAAGGGTAACTTGGGCGGCTGCGCGAACGGTTCAAGATAAAAGCGCGAGCCATCGGCCAGTTGCATTTCTCCGCCCCAAGCATCGGGGCCGGAATGTTCCAGCGCCACGACGGTCTCTTCATGATCCTTTTTGGTGATATAAAACACCAACTGACCGGCTGCATTATTTCGCAACATCACATTGGGCATGACTGCATCTCCTGTGAACGGTGGGACGGACTTCCTGCCCGTTAAACCGGCTGAATGTCCGTCCACCTGCGGGTCAACGAATCAAGTCGAAGGCATAGTCGGTTTCGCCCATCGTCATGGTGTCCTGATCGAGTTTCTCCATCACTGCATTCACCAACGCCTTGAGGATATACATCGCGCCTTCGTAGCCCAGCGTGGTGTCCCGGTGCAGGTGATGACGATCAAACAACGGGAATCCCAGGCGAATCAGCGGCACTTCAAATTCCTTGCCTTTGTGCAAGGTGTCGCGCTGAATGAACTTGCCATAGGAATTGCCGATCAGGAAATCAGGCTTGTCCGCGAACACCAGTGAACGCAAATGCCAGAGATCCTTGCCAAAATGGACTTCGGCGCTTTGACCATAAGGCGAGTCCTTGAGCCGCTTGGTCATTTCCTTGGTCCAACGCTTGCTGCCGTTGTGACACAGCACATGCAAGGGTTCGGCGCCTAATTCCATGAGAAACTCGCACAACCCCAACACAAAATCAGGATCGCCGAAGACCGAGAAGCGCTTGCCGTGCAACCAGGAATGCGAGTCGGTCATCATGTCCACCAACCGGCCCCGCTCCAAGGCCAACGACTCGGGGATGGGCTTGCCAGTTAACTCGGAGACTTTCATCAGAAATTCATCGGTTCCCGTTAAACCCATCGGGATGTCAATGGCGTTCGCCGGTTGCTTCCAGGTCTCCTGCACAAACTTCTTGGTCTTGGTTAAATGCCACGGTTGCAACAACAAGGTGTCGATCGCATTGGGCGCATCCTTGATTTCGGCAATCGTTGTGCCGCCCGCGTACATGCGGAATTCACCGTCGGTCGGGGTGTCGAGAATCTCCTCGGGATCGCACAGCATGGTGTACTCGACGTCCATTTCCTTCAGCATCCGCTTGATGACGCGGTAGTTGCCCAAGTAGGTCTCGAAGCCAGTTACGATGTTGAGCTTGCCGTTGGATCCAACCGTCTTGCCCTCCATCTCGTTGAGAGTGAAGTAACGCAGGATACCTTCCAGCATGTTGTCCCAGCCGGTGGTGTGGCTGCCGACGAAGCTGGGGGTATGGGCGAACGGCGTGGGGAACTCCATGGGCACCCGCCCGTCCTTCTTGGCGTTGTTAATGAAGGCGTTCAAATCATCGCCGATCACTTCCGCCATACAGGTTGTGGAAACTGCAATCATTTCCGGTTTATAGAGGGTCATGGAATTTTCCAGCCCCTCGAACATATTTTTCTGTCCGCCGAACACCGCCGCATCCTCGGTCATCGAGTCGGAGACCGCGGCGACCGGTTCACGGAAATGCCGGTTAAAGTAAGTCCGGAAGTAGGCCACGCAACCTTGGGAGCCGTGAACGTAAGGCAGGGTCTTGTAAAAGCCCAGCGCACACAACACAGCCCCGAGCGGTTGACACGCCTTGGCCGGGTTGATGGTCAGCGCCTCACGCTGGAAATTTAGTTCCTTATAAGCCTCAGTGGTCGTCCACTGAAAAACCTCTTCCAGTTTTTGCGTGGGAGGGGCTTCTTCGAACACATGCTTGCGGGCGAATGCCTGTTGGTATTCATCACTGTTAAACAGCGGATAACCAGGATTGATCGCTTCAACGTCTTGCATGATACCTTCCTCGTTTAGACCAGGCTGATCAGGCGATGGCTTGCAGCACGGGTGTGCTGGCACGTTGCCAAGGCGCTTGCAACTTCTTCCAGCAAGGGTTATTGATCGTCATGTCCATATCACGGGCAAAAATGGCGAAACCGTCATAGCCGTGATAGGGGCCGGAGTAATCCCAGGAGTGCATCTGCCGGAACGGGATGCCCATCTTGTGAAAGACATACTTTTCCTTGATGCCAGAGCCGATCAGATCCGGCTTCAATCGCTCTACAAAGGATTCCAGCTCAAAGCTGGTCGCGTCGTCATAAATCAGCGCGCCATCCTGCACTTCCTTGAAGGTGCGGTCATAATCGTCGTTGTGAGCAAACTCGTAGCCGGCGCCGATGACTTCCATTCCCAAATCCTCATAAGCGCCGATGACATGGCGTGGACGCAGCCCACCGACGAACAGCAAGACCCGCTTGCCCTCCAGCCGGGGCCGATACTTAGCGATGATAGCGTCCATGGCCGGCTGGTATTTAGCAATCACCCGTTCAGCGTTCTCCTTGATCGTATCGTCAAAGAAGGCGGCGATCTTACGTAGGCTTTCCGCAATCTTGGTGGGGCCGAAGAAGTTATATTCCATCCAGGGCATCCCGTACTTCTCTTCCATGTGCCGGCTGATGTAGTTCATCGAGCGGTAGCAGTGCAGCAGATTCAGCTTGGCGTGACGCGTGTTTTCCATCTCTGGGATCGAGCCATCCCCCGACCATTGAGCGATGACGCGCAGCCCGATTTCCTCCAGCAGAACGCGCGAACTCCAAGCATCGCCGCCGATATTGTAATCGCCAGTGATTGCGACATCGTAGGGAGTGGACTCAAAACCTTCCTGTTTGTCCCGGTTATGCAACACCCAGTCGCGCAGCGAGTCGTTAGCGACATGGTGACCCAGGGATTGAGAAACGCCCCGGAACCCTTCGCAGCGCACTGGCACGACGGCCTTACCA
Organism: Gammaproteobacteria bacterium; assembly: GCA_024235095.1. Lineage (NCBI taxonomy): Bacteria > Pseudomonadati > Pseudomonadota > Gammaproteobacteria > Gammaproteobacteria bacterium. The sequence goes on along the minus strand of JACKNC010000003.1, from coordinate 595,956 downwards.
ATCTCTTTAGCCGACTTCTTAGCGACCGCTTCGATATCATCGCCAATCAAACCAATGGGGCATTCCGATTGAATGGTCACGCCTTTCGCGAGCGGGAACAGGGTGTCGAGTTCGCTGATGATCTTGGCCAGCTTTTTATCGCCGCCGAACACCACATCCTTTTCCTGAAAATCGGAGGTGAAGTTCATATCGTTGAAGACGTTGATCCCGCTATAACCGGTTACATAATTGCGGCGACCGGCCCGGGAAAACTGACCGCAACCGACCGGTCCATGAGAGATATTCAGCACATCTTTAACCGGTCCCCACACGACGCCCTTAGCGCCGGCGTAGGCGCAACCGCGCGCAGTCATAACGCCCGGCAAGGCTTTCTTATTAGCGACGATACACTTGTTGGATTTTTCCAGAGATGGATCATTCGCCATCAGATGTTTGGCGCGTTGCTTACCGGTGGCTTCCGGGTAAACTTCCAATACTTCCTGAATTAATTGTTCAGTTTCCTGGCGGTTCATAGTCATGATCAATTCCTCGCATCGGTTCTAACGCCCTCCCTCTGTGGAGAGGAGAGAGGGTTAATGTGTTGGTTCAGGCGGCGCACAGCGCTTCGTCAGCCGCAGTTTTGCCGACAATCGATTCGTCTTCTTCATCGAGAATGCCGAACTCCAATAACAGATCTTCCAGTTCGTCCATGGTCAACGGAGTGGGAATCACCAATTTTTTGTTATCAACGATTTTTTGGGCCAGTTCACGATATTCGTCCGCCTGCTTGCAGTTGGGGTCATACTCGATGACGGTCATGCGGCGAATTTCGGCGCGCTGCACCACATTGTCGCGCGGCACGAAATGAATCATCTGGGTGCCCAGCCGTTCGGCCAACGCCTCAATGAGTTCCGCTTCGCGGTCGGTCTTGCGCGAGTTACAGATCAGGCCAGCCAGCCGTACGCTACCGGAAGTGGCGTATTTGCAAATACCTTTGGCGATGTTATTAGCTGCATACATCGCCATCATCTCGCCGGACACCACGATGTAGATTTCCTGGGCCTTGTTCTCACGAATCGGCATGGCGAACCCACCGCACACCACGTCGCCCAACACGTCATAGAACACAAAGTCGAGTTCTTCGTCGTAGGCGCCTTCCTCTTCCAGGAAGTTGATCGCGGTGATGACGCCGCGTCCGGCGCAACCTACGCCCGGTTCCGGACCACCGGATTCGACACAACGAACGCCGCCATAACCGACTTTCAAAACATCATCTAATTCCAAATCTTCAACTGTGCCTGCGTCCGCTGCCATCTGCATAATCGTGCTCTGGGCTTTTGCGTGCAGCATCAATCGGGTGGAGTCGGCTTTAGGATCGCAACCTACGATCATGACTTTCTTGCCAACGGCGGCCAGTCCCGCTACCAAATTCTGTGTCGTCGTGGACTTGCCGATACCGCCTTTTCCGTAAATTGCGCATTGACGTATCATCGCCATGGTATTTCTCTCCGGTCGCTAAATTAATGAACCTTGCTTTAACTATCCCTGGTTCAAGCGCCGTGCCAAGGATGACTAAAAATTAACTCACTGTTTATTAAATTTTATTTATTAGCTACGGTCTGAACGACGGGTGGCATAGATGACAAACACAGCGACTTGTAGGATTAACGACAATTCCAGCGTGGCGCTGGAAGCTGGAATTCGCCTGCCACGGAGCGCTTGTCTTCCCATCAACCGCTGTAACTTGCCCGCAGCGGTGTTAGGAGGGCTGACTTTTCAACAGCATCCAGCGCCCTTGTTGCTCGATGGCGTGGCGGAATTGCATCGCCTGTTGTTCCAGTTGCTAGAGCCCTTGGCGGACCCAACGGAGCGGGCGCGCCAGTTCATGGATTACATGACGGTGTATTTCCGACTGGAGGCGTTGGAGGAGGTCGGCTTAAGTCCCGGGCGTCCCAAGTTGCGCGGACGAGCCGATTATCTGCGTATGGTGCGGGGGTGGGCCTTCGATCCCGATTGCCGGGAAGGCGCGGTTCTGAAAGGCTGGGTGGAATCCCGGTTCGGCCTGTTGACCCGCTATCATGGAGGATTGCTGGATGATCGCACCCAGGAGGCTTATCTACATTTTCAGGAAGCACGCAGTCACGGCTTATACAGCACCAACGCCCTCGAAGCCCAATTGGATCTCTTATACACCTACTGCCAATATGAGCTTCACTGTTCCCAACCGGAATTGACGCATCTGAACCTGTATCGCGGCTTCAACCGTTTCAGCGATGACCAAGTGCTAGCGCAGCTTGATCGCCGCCGCATGGTCGTGCTGCTGAATAACCTGAGTTCCTTCAGCGTCCGCCGGGAGCGGGCTGAGGAGTTCGGTGACCATTTGTTACAGACGCGAGTGCCTTTATCCAAAATATTTTTCTACAACAGGATGTTGCCGGGAATGCTCAAGAGCGAAGACGAGTATGTGGTGATTGGCGGGATTTACGAGGTCAAGCGGCTCGCCTGAGGCGGGATTAGCCTCTTGTCAAAAATCGAGAGAATCGAACAAGAGTTCAGACGCTGATGCGCTGCGCAGAAAAGCAAATTAAATCCCATGAAAATCCCGCTACATATCAATCCTCTGTCCCCTCTCCTTGCGCAATATCCTGTTCTCATCCTGGACGGCGCATTGGCTACGGAACTGGAGCGACGCGGTTGCGACTTGTGCGATCCTTTGTGGTCCGCAAAGGTGTTGTTGGAAAACCCGGAATTGATCTATCAGGTCCATCTGGATTATTTTCAGGCGGGCGCTGATTGCGTTATCACCGCCAGCTACCAAGCTACCGTAGAAGGCTTCATGCAACGCGGGTTGCCGCGCGAGACGGCACTGGAACTGATACAACGATCAGTGCGACTGGCCATCGAGGCGCGTGATGCTTTCTGGTGTGACCCGGCGAATCGGAGGGATCGGCCCCAGCCACTGATCGCGGCCTCGGTCGGGCCTTATGGCGCTTTCCTGGCCGATGGTTCCGAATATCGGGGCGACTATGGGCTGACCGAGATTGAGCTAATGGACTTCCATCGTCCACGGTTGGCGGCCCTGCTGGAAGCCGGTCCCGATCTGCTGGCCTGCGAAACCCTGCCTTGTTTCACGGAAGCCCAGGCGTTGGCACGACTTCTTGCAGAATTTCCCGACGCTTGCGCCTGGTTCAGCTTCAGCGCATGCGATGAGTTGCATATCTGTCATGGCGAACCCCTGGCGGATTGCGCCGCCTGGCTCGATCGAATCCCGCAAGCGGTCGCCATCGGCGTGAATTGCACCGCGCCCCGCTACATCCCGACGCTCATTACGGCGATCCAGGGAGCAACAGCTAAACCCATCGTGGTCTATCCCAATTCCGGGGAGATTTATAACATCGAGCAGCGTGGCTGGAGCGGTTCTGCAACCTGCGCGACTTTCAGCGCTGAAGCGCGCAGCTGGTATGCCAATGGCGCGCGACTGATCGGCGGTTGTTGTCGAACCACGCCCGAGCATATCCGCGAGATCGCGGTCTGGAGGCGTCAACTTACGGGTGCAGCATGATCCAACCAATAATGTAACCCTTGGGCGTTGATCTCGATATCCGAGCGCAACACCTCGCGCCATTGCTCAGGCGCCAGCCGCCACCCTTGCCGCGCCGCTTCAGCGTCCATTAATGTCCATAATCCTTCCACGATGCGCGCTTCCCGCCCCGGACCGCTATCGCGCTCCCGTTCGGCCACGGCGACATGCGCGTCAATCAGCCGGTGCAGATCGGCGCCCAGGCGCTGCACATCGCCAACCCGAGCGAAATGCGTCATAAAGACAGCCTCCGGCTGATAGCTTAAAATTCGGTCGACGGACGCATGCATGACAGGGGGATCGAACTGGGTCGGGGACGTAGTCGGCACGACCGATGGCCGACCCTCTACATCCAGTTCACGGAAGGACATGCCGAAGATGTCGCCAGTGAAAATACCACCGCTTCGGGTATCGCGGAGACACAGATGATGACGCGCGTGACCCGGCGTATCGAGGCATGTCAGGGCGCGCCCCGCCAAGTCGAGGGTATCGCCATCGCTGGCGGCGATGATCCGTTCGGCGGCGACCGGGGTTGGATCGCCGTATAGACGGCGGGCTGCCTCTGGACCATACACTGCGCCCACCGCGGCGAACAATTTGGTTGGATCGGCCATGTGCGCAGCCCCGCGAGGATGGACCACGAGGCGCGCTTCCGGAAAGGCTTGCATCATGACCCCAGCGCCACCAGCGTGGTCGAGATGAATGTGAGTCAGAAACACATAGGCTACATTCGCTGGCGTCAGTCCCAGGAACTGAAGTGCGTCCAGAACTCGGGGCAGGGAGGTATAGCTTGCAGTGTCGACAATCGCTACCTGGTCATTTTCGACGATGAAGTGAATAGCGGCCAGTTGGGGGCGAATGTAAGCGGCATCGAGCGCGTAAATGCCGTAGTCGTAGCGGAGCAGTTCGAGCATGGGAATTCTCATGGCGGAAGTAATGAAAGGCGCAGCCTGATTAACAGGAGCCTGGATGGCTGAACACAATGTTACAATTTTCAGTTCCTGACCCCTAGCTCCTATCAATAATATCTTATTTTTCTTATTGAAATGAACATCCTGACTACGTTGGCGGCTTTTGTGACCGCGTTGGCGCTGACGTTTCTGCTCTCCCGGCCTACTGCCCGCTGGCAATGGCTTGATCATCCCAATGACCGTTCCCTGCACCAGCGTCCAACCCCCAGGACTGGCGGCATAGCGGTTCTGGTAGGTGGGTTGACTGGCGGCTTCCTGCTGGCGTTCTTCGTTCCAGCTACCCATCCTCTACTGATCGCGCTGTTGCCTGGACTGTTGCCATTAATTGCCGTCGCCTGGTTCGATGACCAACAGGGAATCGCCGTGGGCTGGCGTCTCACGGTTCATGTCTGGGCCGCCCTCAGTCTGGTTTTACTTGATCTGGCTCCACGGTGGTTGCGCCTGCTTGGCGGATCATGGCCACTCCCCGAGTGGATCGCCGTGATTCTGACGGCTTTATTCGTGGTGTGGATGATCAACCTCTACAACTTCATGGATGGCATGGATGGTTTCGCTGGCGGCATGGCGGTCATCGGATTTTCCGCGCTGGCCTGGCTGGGACGGGCGGATGCCGGATTTTCCTCGGTTTGTTTGATCGTAGCGGCAACCAACGCCGGTTTCCTAGTTTTTAATTTTCCCCCGGCCCGGATTTTCCTGGGCGACATCGGTTCCACAATACTGGGCTTCCTGGCCGCGGCCTGCGGTCTTTGGGGCCAGCGAGAAGGACTATTCCCCTTCTGGGCGTTACTACTTGTATTCTCCCCTTTCATTGTGGACGCTACAGTCACCTTAGTGAGACGTTTACTAAGGGGCGAGAAGGTTTGGCAGGCGCACCGAAGTCATTATTACCAACGTCTGGTGTTGTTGGGTTGGGGACATCGCCGCACCGTGCTGGCGGAATATGCGCTGATGCTGGCTTGCGCGGGTTCGACGCTGCTGGCGGTGCATTGGTCGCTGGCGGGCCAGACTATTTTGGTAACGGCCTGGGTTCTGGTTTATGGACTGCTAATTCGGGGCGTGTCCTGGTTGGAGCAGCGGCGTTATGCGCCGACGCATTAGTTTTCCCTGTATTTTTATAAGGTAAATTTGGCCATTTGTGCTATAATGATTTGTGCTTATGGAAGCAGGAAGAGCAAGTGAGGTGCGCCATGAATACTATCTTGCAGCATCAGCATGAATATGAATGGGCGGATCGGCGAGCGGCGCCGCGTACTCAGGTGGGGATAAAGTGTCCAAATTGTTGCGGCCCACATGTTGAGCAAAGCACCCGCGTCGAATGCGGACCTATTCCTTATTCCTGGCAGGGTCCTGAGCAATCCTATGCGGTCTATGCTTACTCGTGCCTGACCTGTGGCGCGGAGTTTGTTGCTGGAACAACGGAGCATTATCTGCGGCGCCATTACGCGCATTAGAAGAGGATATGCGTCTCTGACCACCGCAGGGGCGAGGGGAGCAATCCGTAGGTCGGGCAATGCTACGTTTATGCCCGACCTACTATCAAAGAACCTTATTTTTACAGCCTCTTACACCTTAATCACCGCGCTGGCTCGTTCGGTGATCAGCCGATAAGCATGGGGCTGACGATGACGGGCGAAGTTGAACGTGGTGTTTTTATACGACGCGCACAAGTTCAGATCGCAGCGGGCAATCGCCAATTCATCACCCTTGATGGAATAGGCGGCGACAATTTCCCCGGAAGGCGCGATGATGCCCCGTACCCCTTCCACTGCGCCGATGTCGAAATTCCCGCGTTCCAAAACTAGTCCCTGCCCAGTCCAAAGCGCTCGTTTTCATCCTTGTACCACAGTGTGTTCAGTCCAGCAGCGCAAGCCAGCCCGTCGAGCCAGCGCAGTGACGTTGGCGCGTAACCAGGCCAAGCGGTGATTTCACGACGCGCGCGTCTTCAAGACCGTGCTCGCTGATAATGGCTTCGAGTGCAGCGGGATTACTGAAAGCATGAGCGCGAACCGTGATCAGGGCAGGCATGGCGACTCCAGGATGAAATAATTTTGAGAAGTGTCAACATGGACTGTTTAGTCCACATCAATTGCCGATTGCACTTGACCTATTTTATGCATGTACTATGTTTTGCAAGACGTTAGGTAATTCTACTTCCTGTTTTGGTTTTCCATGTTTCCACTCGCATCTTGCGGCATCTTCAGACTTAAAGCGGAGCGCCTCGCTATGTCCGATAAAGCGGTTTCCCGATCTTTCGTCGCCCTCTCGTCCTTGCTGCCGGGACTATCCCTGGTTCTTTGCGGTGTTCCGCTGCGCGCTCAGGCGCAGGCCAATTTGGAATCACCCTCGCCGGAAGCCTTTGTTGAGAGTGGCATTGGCCTGATCCGGGGGTGGGTCTGCAACGCCACGCAAGTCGAAGTCAGTATCGACGGCGAAGCGCTGCGTCCGACGGCGTATGGCACCAAGCGCGGCGACACCGAGGCTGTGTGCGGCGACACCAACAATGGTTTTGGCTTGACTTTTCCATGGTACCAGATCGGTGATGGCGTCCATAATCTGCGCGCTTTCGCCGATGGGGTGGTATTCGCCGACGTCAACTTCACCGTCGTCGCGCTAAGCGAGGATTTTCTTACCGGTCTCAGTGGCGAATACCCGCTGGCGAATTTTCCCAGCGCCGGAGTTTCTTCGAGAATCCGTTGGTCCGAACCGCACCAGAATTTTGTCTTTGTCCGTTCCATTTCGATTCCCGATAATCCCAATCCCCCTTCCCACCCCCGGGCGCATCTGGAGTCACCCACCCAAGGCTCCTATGAAAGCGGCATCGGTTTAATCCGAGGCTGGGTGTGCGAAGCGTCGCAAGTCGAAGTCAGCATCGACGGCGAGGCGTTGCGTCCGACGGCGTATGGCACCAAGCGCGGCGACACCGAAGACGTGTGCGGCGATAGCGATAACGGCTTTGGACTCACATTCCCCTGGTACCAGATTGGCGACGGCGCTCATAACCTGCGCGCTTTCGCTGATGGCGTGGAGTTTGCTAATGTTAATTTCGCAGTCACCACCATCAGCGAAGGTTTTCTTACCGGCCTCGACGCTCAGTTCAAGTTAGCCAATTTCCCCGAAGTGAATCAGACCACCAATGTGCGCTGGTCGGAACCGCATCAAAACTTTGTGGTGTCCAAAACCACCGCGACGCCTGCGAAAATCGCCACCATTGCGGCCATCACCGACCGTAGCAATCCCATTGCTGTCACCGGCGCCAGCTCCACTTCAAAGGAAGCAACCGGGTTGCTGACGATCAAGGATACGGTCGGACAGATCTTGCAGATCGGCGGAGTCAACTGGGCCGACACCGATGCCAGGGTATCCACCGATCTGATTCTGGGCGACGATGGCCTTCCCGCTAGGTACCAGGACTCCTCCGGGACCCGAGCGCGTTTCAGCGCTTTCACCGAGATGACGGTTACCGTGGAATTTGTGGACTCGAATGACAATCCACAGGCGGAACCTGTCACTGTGTCGATTCAGTCCAGCGTATTGCAGGCGCTTCAGGAGATTATCAATCTGTTCAAAACAGAATCCGCCGCATCTCTTGCGCAGAAAACGCGCTTGACCCCTTCCGCGTCACTTTCCGGATCGACTCCCGCTACAACCGAAACGTCTCCGCTATTTTCGCTTAACAGTCTGTTTGTGAATGCGTACTGGTACGGTAGCCTGGCCACTGCTGAGACCCTGTGCGCCGTCCAGAAAGCGGCCACTGCCGCTGGCGTTGCTAACGTCGTGGCATCGACCGCGTGCGACTCCCCTCTGATCAAAGCCTTTCTATTGCTTGCCAGCCTGCGCCAGACTACAAATAACGACTTGACTGACCAAACCGATCCGGTGGCGCAACAGTCCTTGCAGTTCGATGCGGATATTGCTGAAGCGCCTTGCAATCCGGCTGATAGCAGCCTGGGTTGCCTGACTCCCGCCACAGAAATATTGCGAACCCGTGAAGCGCAAGCTGGGGATGCGATTCCTCCCGCACCACCTGTTACGGTTCCATCGGCGCCCACCGGTTTGAACGCGAGCGATGGTCTTTTTTCAGATCGGATCAGTGTGACCTGGAATATCGTTTCCGAAGCAACCAACTATCAAGTCTATCGCTCCACCTCATCGAGTGGCGGTGGCGCGCAGATTGGACAGATGCAGAATACCAGCCTGAATGACTTTAATATTGTCCAGGAAACGACTTACTGGTATTCAGCGAAAGCCTGCAATGACGCAGGTTGTAGCGACTTCAGTAACATCGACAGTGGATTCGCCACTTCCACGGCGCAGTAACCTGCCCCATGGATGGATCACACCGATGATGAAGCGGCTCAAACAGGCATGAATCAATCGAGGCGTATCCATCCTCAAGGCAGTCCGCAAAAAACGCCCTCTTTCGCCTGCGCGGTTACTGCCGCCGGCTCGATCATTGACCCGACCATTCCGTCTCGACGCTGATGGTGATTTACGGCTCGATCATGGGCGTGTCTATCGCCTGCCTGTTCGCTGCCGGCATCCTGCCGGGTTTGTTGATCGCGCTGATCTGCATGGCGGTGATCGCGATTTTTGGCAAGCGCTGGAACCTGCCCAAGGGCAGCGAGCGCCCGACCTTCAAACACCTGTGGGCGGCGCTGCGAGTCAGCATCCTGGCACTCATTATGCCGGTGCTAGTCCTCGGCTGCATCCCTGGCGACCGCTGGCTAGAAAGGCGCACTCCCCTATTAATCGGATAACCTCCACGCCCTCGGTTTCGATCACATCGCCATAGGGTGGTGCAAAGGTCCGGCGGGTTAAAGGAATCACCGGCAATTCCATGACCTCTCCTTCGCTGAAAATCGGTTCGCGGGAACCCCTGCTCCGCTGGAAAATGATACCGCGACCGAAATGATCCTGCGTACAGACGGCGAATTGCCTACACTAAACGCCTTTCATCGTCATCAAGGGAACATCCGCCATGAGCAACGTCATCGACATCAAAGTGCGGGGCTATCATCTCGATCTGTTTCGTCATGTTAACAACGCCCGCTATCTGGAATTCCTGGAGGAAGGCCGCTGGAGTTTCCTGGAAAGCCGGGGCGCTCTGGAGCTTCTGGAACGGGGGCATTATTCCTTCGTGGCGGTCAACATCAACATCAACTACCGCCGCGCCGCCGGCATGAGCGAAATTCTGCAAATCGACACGTCCATGAAGAGCATCGGTAACCGTAGTTGCGTCATGTATCAACTTATTACCCTCAAGGGAACTGACACGGTGGTCGCCGATGCTGACGTCACCTTCGTCATCGTCGACACCCGTTCCGAAAAGGCGGTTGTCCTGGAGGGCGAACTGCGCGCTGCGATGGAAAGAATGATGGATTAGAAAATCTTCTGGAAGAGTCCTTGTGACTCCTGCAACCCTTCGTCGCCCCAGAACAACGCATTTTCGGATCAGGCGAACGTATCGGCGAACAGGTTGCTGGCCCAGTCGAACATCTTTTCGTAATTCTCCTTGGTAGCGTCCGGCGCTTCGCCGAAGGCTTCCGGAACCGGTTTCATAGCTCGGGTTTCCGGATCATAGGCAAAGACGGCCGTTAGCCAGGAAGCGGTTTTAGCAGTGATGGGACTGTAGCAAGCCGAGTTGGTGGTCGGCGCCGGATCGGGGGCTTCACCAGCGAACGCCCGCAGGATCGCATCCGCGCAAACCTTGGCTTCGGAATTGGCGATATGGCCGGATTTAGGCTGACTGGTGCCCTGGGAATCGCCAATGATGTGAATGCCTTCAGCCCCGGATGCCGTAGATTCGTAGGTCAGCGGATTCACCGGAGCCCAGTTCCCTTCGGTCAGTCCCAGATTAAACACAATCTTGCCCGCTTTCTGGGGTGGTAAGACATTCAGGACGCTGGCCTTGAAGTTTCCCTGGCTGGTTTTAGCGACGCGGTTTGTGGAATCAACTTCTTTGAGAAGAACATTGGGGTGGTATTCAATAATTCCCGCATGGGTCTGCTCGAACGCTTTCCTGAAGGTGTGTTCTTCAGCGATGATTTTCGAATTCGCATCCAGCACGATCACCTTCGATCCTGGTTTGTTCCTCTTCAGATAATCCGCGACCAGACAGGCCCGCTCATAGGGTCCCGGCGGGCAACGATAGGGCGCCGGCGGGATGGTGAGGACAAAAACCCCGCCTGGAGGCATATCCTTCAGCTGATTCTTGAGCAGCGTGGTTTGCGGACCGGCCTGCCAAGCGTGGGGAATCCGGTCCATATCCAAACCGGGAATCGGCGCGAAATCAATGCCAGGCGCCAGAATCAGGCGGTCATAATCGAGCTTGCGTCCATCTTCCAGAAGCAGTTGACCGTTCCCGGCGCCCACGGCCCGGCCTTTCAGCACCGTGACACCATATTTTTGCTGTAGCGCTTCGTAGTTGAAAGTAATCTGCGACAAGCCCAGCGAGCCGTTCAGCGCTAGATTGCTGAGAATGCAGGAAACATGCTCTGGATTAGCGTCCACCAGCGTGACGTCGACGTTGCCGCTGCTCCAGTGGCGCAGGTATTTGGCGGCGGTGGCGCCGGCAAAACCGCCGCCGACGATAACCACCCGCCCACTGGCGGCGGTCTGCGCTTTCAACAGCATTGGCGTGGCGGCGAGCGCGGCGGAGGTTCCGACCAGTTTCAGAAAGTGGCGACGAGAGAAGGTATTCATGGCGTTTCGCTTCCTGGTTCAGTGACGTGGAATCGAGAGGGATGAGAGAAAAAGATACGGATCAATCATCGTGTTCCTCCCCATGTTCCTCATGCTCGCCCTCGCCGCCGGTTCCACCACCGCCCGCATTCAGGCTAGCATAGTAGTCAGCGATCAGACGAATTTGCCCCTCGGTGTAGCCTCTGGCTTGGTAATGCATGATGTCGTTGGATTCATTCCCGTATTTCATTTCCAGCATTTCTTCATAAAGTTCCCAGGCGCTTTCCCCGCGCAAACTGTCGATATCACCGACGGCCCGGCCATCCGTACCGTGGCACTGAGCGCATTGGGAAGCCAGCAGCCGGCCAGCGGGCGGCGCCGCCTGACCAGCCAGCGGCGCCAGTAAAATCAGGCAGGAAAGACCGGTTAACCTCCGGTTCAGGCGTGGAAGCATGGCGCTACCTCCTTTGGTTTGGGTGCAAATCGTCAGCAGCGCCCCGAATATATAATCGAAACCTTAATTCAAACTGAAAAATGTCGAGGAGGCAGCCGCCAGCGGTAACGCGGCCTCGGCGAGAAAACCGCCCAAGGCCTCCGAACGCCCCAAGGTTAGCGTTCCGTCATACTGCTCGACGATATCCCCAACGATGGCCAACCCCAACCCGTGCCCGACGCGGGATTCGTCAATCCGGACTCCGCGCTGGCGGAGCCACGCCAACTGCTCCGGTGGGCAACCTGGCCCATCATCTTCTACACATAGCGTTAGACGTTCGGTGTTGACCTCAACCGTCAGCCGGATCGTTTGGGCCGTCCAGTGGCAGGCGTTGTCCAGCAGATTGCCCAGCAGCTCCAGCAGATCGTCGCGATCACCAGGAAACTGGCTACCTGGGTGAATACGGATTTCGAACCGCAGACTCCGGTCGCAATGAATCCGGCGCAAGGTGTCGACCAGGTCGTCAATTTCCCGTTCCAATAACACCCGCTGTCCTGGCGTCCCGCCGCCGGCGATCCGCGCCCGTTTGAGTTCACGTTCCGTGAGATGGCGAATCTGTTGAATGTTCTGGCACAGTTCCACCCACCACGAGGTTTCGTTCGACGATGGCGGGTGCTCAGCTCGTTGCGTCAAGGCGGTCAAAGGCGTTTTCAGGGCGTGCGCCAGATTGCCCAGGGCGTTCCGGGACCGTCGCTGACGCTGATCGAGCAGGGTAAGCAACCGATTCAGTTCCATGACTAACGGCCGTACCTCGTCAGGGGCATTGACCGGCAATTGGGGAATTTCACCCCGCGCCAGCCGGGGCAGTTCCCGGCTTAATTGTTCCAGCGGCGCCAGACTGCGCCGCACCATCACCCGCTGGAACAGCAACAATGCGCTGAAGACCAGCAAGGCGATGCCGGCGCCTTGCAACAACAGGCGGCGAATCCCCTGGCGCACCGGGGTAAAATCCTCGGCGACGACAATGGCCACCGGTTGATCCCGAACCTGGAAAGCGCGCCCGATCAATAACAGTTCCTGGTTTTGCGGGCCGCTGATAAAACGGCGGGTGACTCGGTCGGCGGTCAGCGGCGGTAAGGTCAGATCGACATCCCAAAGAGAACGGGAGCAGAGTTCGCCGCTGGAAGTTTCAATCTGGTAATAATGCCCTGAAAAAGGTTGATGAAAAGTGGGACTGATGCGCTGCTCCGGCAGTTGTGGCCGGCCCGCCGAATCAAATTCCAGCGCCGCCAGCAGCGTTTCCAGATCGTGTTCCAGACGCGTTGCTACGAAATCTTCCGCCAACCGCCGCAGGGAATAGCCGCCAACCGCGACCACCAATACGGTCAACAGGACCAACGCTACAATCAGGCCGGCGGACAGACGCGCCTGCAAAGAGGTCATGTCGCATCAACGCCGAAGATGTAGCCCTGGCCGCGTCGGGTTTCGATCAGTGCCCGGCCAAACTTGCGCCGTAGCCGGTTAATGTAGACCTCCAGTACGTTGCTGTCGCGCTCCGTATCGAAATCGTAGACATGCTCAACCAATTGGATCTTGGACAAAATTTGACCGGGATGGCGCATAAAATAGCGCAACAGTCGAAACTCGACGCCGGTCAAGTCAAATCGTTCGCCTGTGGCGAGAATCCGCACGGTTTGCGTCGCCTCATCCAGTTCCAGGCCCGAGGCGCGCAGCGGTCCATGCGGTCGGGCGACGCCGCGCCGCAGCAGCGCTTGCAGGCGAGCGAGCAATTCCTCGGTATGAAAGGGCTTGCCCAGATAGTCGTCGGCGCCAGCCTTGAATCCATCGACCTTTTCATGCCAGGCGTCGCGGGCGGTCAGGATCAGCACCGGCAGGAGGTTCCCCGCTTTCCGCCAGTGGCGCAGCACATCCAGACCGGAGCGTCCGGGCAGACCCAGATCCAGCACCGCTATATCGTAGGGTTCGCTGCCGCCCATGAATTCGGCGTCCACACCGTTCGCCACGATGTCCACGGCAAATCCGGCCTGTTCCAGCTCGCTGCGCAAACGTCCACTCAACCGCGCGTCATCCTCGACCAGTAGCAGACGCATGATTAATGGTCCTCTTCACCATGCTCGATATGCCAAAGCTCACCCGTGCGGGCATCGTATTCGAATTCCTGCACTACACCGTTCTGGCTCAGAAACTTCAGGTCGTACACATATCGACCTTCTTCCAGCTCCAGTTCGGCTTCCAGCAATTGTCCATGTGGGTGCTGGCGGCGATGATTAGCGATGATGATTTCCAGAGACAGGATTTCGCCGGCGTTGCGCAGACGGCGAATTTCGTCATGATCGCGCCCAGCGATTGTTGGCCTGGAGAGACCCACGATTAACAACAGCGCAGCGATCGAGGAAAGAAGAAAGGACATTGACGTATTCCAGCAGCGATAATAGGGAGATCGACGATCATCGTAAAACTTTCTCCTGTCCGGTCGTCTCGCTGCGAACCGCCCGCCGTGCTGCCCCCCGAGCGCTGCCAGTCACCGCAGAATCGGCGCCCTCGCCTCGCCGTTCCAGGTGCACAGCCAACTGGGCCACACTGGGAAAGCGGAACAATTCCACGATATCGAGCGTCTTCCCCAACATCTCGCTCAGCCGGCGGTGGATGCGCACGATATGAACCGATGTGCCACCAAGTTCAAACACCTGCCGCTCACGATCCACCGCAGGTAATTCCAGCACTTCGGCGAAAATACCCGCAATGGTCGCTTCCAGCGCGCTTTGCAGCGGCGCCGGGTCCCGCGGGATTGACGGAGCAATGCCGGGCAAGCGACCACGGTCAATCTTGCCGTTGGCCGTCAGCGGCAACGCATCGAGGGGAATGATCGCCTCGGGCGTCATAGAGTCCGGCAATCGTTCAGCCAGCCAGCCTTTGAGCGTCTCGATCAGCGTACTTAAAGGTTGTGCGCCTGGCGCGTTCTGCTCATCTTCCGCCGGTAGGCCGCCCAGAAAACTGTGCAACAACTCGCGGTCCTCGCCCAATTCCAGCCTGTCCGGCAACCGATCCGGGTTTACCGCGCCGATCGCGCACAATCCCAGTTCCAACCGGGCGGCTTCCTCCATTAATAACTGTCCCATGTAACCGGCTTCCAGCAGGCAAAAGTCGCGGGCCAGCGCGCCGTAGAGCGGGCGGATGGCCGGGTATTCGGCAATGAAGAACAGGGAAAAAGCGGCACTGGCGAAAATCGGTCGATTACCGGACAAATGCAGTTCATCCGGCAGATCCAGTCCGGCAGCGATCGGTTCCAGGCTATGGCGATCCGGGTGATAGTAGTAAAGACCGCCGGCCAGTTCATCCACACGCCCCGTCTGGACATGCAACCAGAGTTGCACGGGGTACGCTGTTCCCGCCGAAGCATAGCGGTACTTGGGCAATCCGGTGTCTGCGCTGGACAAAGCGCGTAAAACGCCCAGCAGTTCCGCCAGTCGATCCAGCGGCACAGGATCGGGCGTATAACGGCGCACGGTGCGGCGCCGCCGCCAGATCACCGGATCGGGCGCAGCGCCCGGCAAGGCGATTTGGTTATGATCGGTCGCGGGACGCAGGGCCGGACGACGCAGGCGAAAGGCCAACCGTTCCACCGGATCCATCAGCACATCGCCGACCTCCAGCGCGCTTTCCGGTTCCGCAGAAGCCGTGGGCGCAGGCACGACGTAAGCGATCAATCGGCGTTCGCTACCCGGATCGCCCTGGGCGATGACCAGCGCATCACCGACGCCGGGATGTGTGCGCAACGCGATTTCTATCTCACCCAGTTCAATGCGGTGGCCGCGCACTTTGACCTGGAAGTCTTCGCGGCCCAGAAATTCGATGGCGCCGTCGCTGAGATAGCTGCCGAGATCGCCGGTTTCGTAGAGGCGCTCGCCATGACCGGGGTGATGAATAAACTTGGTCTCGGTGCGCGCCACATCACCCCAGTAACCGCGCGCCAGGCCAGCCCCGCCGATAAACAGGCGACCCGGTACGCCATCGGGCGTCGGCTCCAGCGCCTCGTTGAGAATATGATAGGTCTGATTCGCCAGCGGCCAGCCGTAGGGAATGCTGCGCCAGGCGGGATCAAGCTGATCAACGCGAAAATAATTTGACCAGATCGCCGCTTCCGTCGCGCCGCCCAGGACGTAGAGCGTTGCGTTCGGCGCTAATGCCTTGAGTCGTCCCGGTAAGGTCAGCGGCGTCCAGTCGCCGGACAGCATCACCACGCGCAGGCCGTCCGGCAAGGGTTGGCCATATTCCAGCAACATCGCCAGCAACGCAGGTACGGTGTTCCAGACGGTGACGCGGTGGCGGGTCATTAACTCCAGCCAGTGACCCGGATCGCGCAGGCGTTCGGGATCAGGCAGCGCCAGCCGTCCGCCGCAACCCAGCAGACCGAACAGGTCGTAAACCGACAAATCGAAACTCAGCGAGGACAGCCCGAGAACAGCGTCATCCGCGCCAATGCCAAAGCGGCGATGGATATCCATCAGGGTATTGAGCGCGGCCTGGTGTTCGATCATCACCCCTTTGGGTTGACCGGTTGAACCGGAGGTATAGATCACGTAGGCCAAGTCTGATGACTGGGTGCTGGGTAACGACGCTAAAGGTTCGTCATCGGGCGCTAACTCATCCACCGCCACAACTTGCACATTTTCTGGCCAGGTCATTTCCCGCTGGGGAGAACATTGGGTAAACACCAGGGTCAGTGCGCCATTCTCGGCCAGATAACGGCGGCGCAGCTCGGGCAAAGCGGGATCGATGGGCAAATAAGCCGCCCCCGCAGCGAGAATGCCCAACGCGGCGGCAGCCTGTTCCCAGCCCTTGTTCATGGCAATGCCGACCAGTTGGTTGGGACCGCAACCTGCCGCTCGCACAATCTCCGCAACCCGGCGGGCCACCGCGGCCAATTCTCCGTAATTCAGGCTACGTTGCGAGGTCACTACCGCCAGGCGTTCGGGCTGGCGTTCGGCCCAGGCGAAGAAACCTTGGTGCAGTAAACCGTCTGGCAAGGGCGCGGTGGTGGCGTTGGCGCGCAGGCGGCGCTCACGTTGCTCGACCGGCAAGTGCGCGCCCAGCGGCCAGTTCCAGGCCGATTCTTCCACCGCCAAAGCTTCGACAAAATGGCGGTACGCGGCAAACAGCGTCCCGATCAGGCCAGCAGGGAACAGTTCTTCAACCGCGTCCCAGGACAGAATCAGGCGGTCGCCGTCTTCGATGACATGGTGGTCAATCCACACCTGCGGGGTTTGGGTAATCGCGTAGTCGGCGTGGCCTAACCAGGCGGTGGGCAGCGCCGTTTCCGTCGCCCGACGGTGACCGAGGGCACTGGTGAACACCACTGGGATCGAGTCAGTCAAGCCGTGACGAGCGCGGGCCAGTTCGCGGATCACTCGCACCCCGCTCCAGGCGTCGTGATCCAGATCGCGAAGCAACCGGGTTTGCAGCGTTTTAGCTCGTTCGGTGAAGGTTTCGGCGCGAGCGTCCACTTCCAGCAGCAGGGTTGAAGTAAAATCGCCGACAACCCCCGCGTATTCCTCTGGGGCGCGAAACGTGGTCAGTGTGATCAAAAAGCGTTGGGTCTTGCTCCAGGTCGCTAGAATATCGGCATAAGCGGCCACCAGCAGATTGGAGGGCGTCAGACCAGCGGCGCGCGCCCGCTCCCGCAGCGCCGCCCAGATCGGCGCGGACAGGATATGGCTGTGGCGCGTAAAGCGGGGTCGCTCAATTTGCGCGGGCGCTTTGACCAGCGGCAACTCCGGTGGGCCAGGCAGGGTGTCCAGCCGGGAGCGCCAATAAGCTTCAGCCTTGGCCTGCTCTTCCAGCGAAGCGCTGCCGGAACGCGCATAGTCGGCAAAGCGATGATGCAGGGGCGGCAAAACGGCCTGCGGATTCTGATAAAGCGCTCCCCATTCCCGGTAAAGCTGCAACATGCTAGCGGCGTCGGCGATCAGCAGGTCCATGCCAATATGGACGCGGGTTTGCCCGTCAAGGCGGACCAGACGGATATCGAACAGCGGCCAGCGGGCCGGATCGAAGGTCTGGTGAGAAAGCGACTCTCGCAGAGCGGCGAGTTGTTCCGGCGCATCGGCGCAGTCGCGCAGGTCGAGAATTTCGATTCGATAAGGCGGCGTCTCGGCCAGCACGCGTTGACGGCCATTTTCGGAAATCACCGCACGTAGCATGTCATGGCGCGCAATCAGCGTCTGCCAGGCCGCTTCCAGACGAGCTGGATCCAATTCCGGGCTAACAAATTCTCGGTAGGCGTGACAACCGACGTTGCCCAGCATCATGGAGCGACGCCCGACCCAATAAGCCTGCTGAATCTCGGTCAGCGGGAATTCTTCCGGTTCTTCCCGTTCCGCGCGTAACCGGGCCAGAATCGGATTCTTGTTCAGAGCCAGCGCCTGTTTATCGTCCTCGGTCAGCACGCCTTTGGGGGCGCGGATGTTCAGGCGTTCCCCGTCGAGCGCCACGGTAACGCCCCGGCGACGCAGCGCCTCAATGATTTCGCTGGCCCTCATAGCGTCAATTCCTCCCAGTCGGTATCGGTTGATGGCGATGAACGCTCCTCATTCGCTGGGGGAGGCGTTGGGGGTAAGGGCGCAATCACCGCCGCCAGTTCCACTAAACTGGCTCCACCCAACAATACGGCAATGCTGGGCGCATTCCCCAATGCAGTCCGGAGTCGATTCCGCAATTCCACCGCCAGTAACGAATCCAGGCCCAGTTGAATCAGCGGACGGTGGATGTCCAGGGCGCGATCCGCATCCAGACCCAAAACGAGCCGCGTTTCCTCAATCAGTCCTTCCAGCAGAACTGTGACGCGTTCGGTTTCGGTCAGCCCGGTCAACCGATCCGTCAGGCGGGCCTGGGTCGGTGGTGGAGCGGTTGTGCTCTCCAACTGATCCAGCAAGGCTGGGGGTCGGCCTGACGGGTGCCGCTGGCGATAGCGATTCCAGTCGATGTCGACAATCACCGGGTTGACCTCATCAGCAATCAGCGCCTGATCGAGCGCCGCCAGCGCCTGATCAACCGGCATGGGTAACAAACCCAGCGCCTCGATCCGTTGCAGCGTGGCTGTATCGAGTTCATTCGCCATGCCTGCGCCCGCCCAGCGTCCCCAGGCAATGGATATCGCGGGTAGCCCCTGCGAACGGCGCTGTCGGGCCAGCGCGTCGAGCAAAGCGTTGGCGGCAGCGTAACCGCCTTGACCGGCGGCGCCCAGCACCGAAGCGATGGAAGAAAAGAGCACGAAATGATCCAGAGATTGGCCCAAAGTCGCCTGATGCAGCCACTGCGCGCCGTTAGCCTTGGCGTCCAGTGCGGCGCGAAAATCGACCCCGTCCAAGCCCGCCAGCAGTCCCGGCGCTTGGGTTCCGGCCAGGTGCAAAATACTGCGCAAGGGCGGCAGATCAGCCAAACTAGCGATCAGGCGTTCTACGTCCTCGCGGCGGCTGACATCGACCGCGAACCGGCGCACGGGAACAGCGAACGATTCGGCGAAGGCGCAAGCATCCGGTCGGTCCGCCTGGCGACCGACCAGCGCCAGTTGTTCCGCCCCGCGTTCCACCGCCCAATTGGCAACTCGCCGTCCCAACCCGCCGAATGCGCCGGTGATCAACACTGTACCGCGTAAAGCCGGTAGCGATGCCATCCGGTTCGGTCGAGCGTGAACCAGACGTGGAACGCGGCGCTGGCCATGTCGCCAGACCATCGCTGTTTCCGGGGTCGATGGCGCGGCGGACAATTCATGGGCGATTGCGTCCAGAGTGTCGGCGTCCAGACAGCGGCAGGACCATTCCGGATGCTCCAACGCCAACGTCGCGCCCAGTCCCCATAGCGCCGCTTGCTCCGGGTGTGGCGTTTCCAGAACCGCGCCTTGGGTGATGAACCACAATGCCGGGCGAGCCGTCGTCGCCAACAAGGCGCGAATCATGGTCAATGCCGGTTGGCCCGTTTCTTCGCCAGTGGCGCTCTGCAAATCAACCACGTCGGTCACATCGCCCAGTCGACCCACCAGTTCACCCATCGCTTCCGGCGGCGCTTGCCAGTGATTCGGGGTTATCTGTGTGAGAGCGGAAGCAGGCGTGACGATCCGGTTGTAGCCGTTCAGTCGGTGCGCCAGTTCCAAACCGGCAG
This sequence comes from Gammaproteobacteria bacterium, assembly GCA_024235095.1. NCBI lineage: Bacteria > Pseudomonadati > Pseudomonadota > Gammaproteobacteria > Gammaproteobacteria bacterium. The sequence goes on along the minus strand of JACKNC010000003.1, from coordinate 576,134 downwards.
GAACGTCGGAAGCCAGAATCAGCCGGGATGCTGTTCCCTCTGCGACGGGCGGCGGCGCTTGGTCGATCCATTCCACGCGGTAAAACCAGTCCGCGCTTCGCTCCATCCGTCCCAGGCGTTGCGGCGCGCGTTTGACATGCAGACCCTGAATCTGCATCAACCAGCGTCCAGCGGCGTCCAGCAACTCAAGATCAGCGCTGATCACAGCATCGGCGCGAGTGCGGCGCGCATGAACCCAAACCGAACTTGTGGGAATTTCTGCGATCTCGATCCGATCAATTCCCACAGGCAGCAGAGCCTGTCCCTGAGCCTGATCTGCAACCGCTCCGCCCGCGACTTGCAAACAGGCATCGAGCAGAGCGGGATGCAGCGCTCCGTCTGGGCAGCGCAAGCCCGGCGGTAAAGTCACTTCAGCCAGCGCCTCGCCGGGGGAACGCCAGAGCTGCCGGATGCCTTGAAACGCCGGACCAATGGTGATGCCCAAGGCTTCGAGTTCACGACGCCACGCTTCCGGCGCGACGGCTTCAATGCAATGGCGGCGCAGGGCGTCAAGGTTGCGCTTTTCGGGCGCCCGTTTGGCAGACGGCGCGATAAAGACTTCAGCATGTTCCAACCAGGCATCGCCGTCGCGGCTGACCAGCCGGGCAGCGCCATCGGGAGCCAACAACGTCCAGGCATCAATGCTTCCCGTTTCTGGCGCAATCAGTGGCCGGGCGAAAACCAGGGAAGTCATTTGGCAGGGCGCGGAACTGTGCAAGGACTGCCAAGCGCCCAGCAGGCAGGCGATTTGAAAAGCGCCGGGAACCAGCGCCAAATCTTGCACCCGGTGATCGCTCAACCAGGGAAACCGGTCGAGTCCGATCGGCAATTGGAACTGGGTTTCCGGTGCGGGCGATATCAGGCAAGTTCCCGGCAACCAGCGCTCTCCCTTCTCGCCCAACCGTAACCCTTCAGTCCCCCCCTTTGCAAAAGGGGGGTTAGGGGGGATTTTGGCCACATCGCGCCAATAGCGCCGGCGCTGAAAAGGATAGGTCGGCGCGGGGGCGCGAGCGCCAGGGCCAAACAGCGTCGCCCAATCGATCGGCAAACCGTGGACATAGCGCGCCGCCACCGCTTGCAGCGTGGTGCGTGGCTCATCCATGGTTGTCAGCGACGGGATGACCGGGGAAGAATCGCGCGGTCGCGTTGCAATCCGCGTCGGGGTTGCCTCGACCAGCAACGCTCGTGTTTCCGCCGCTGATTCAGCCACGACCGCCAACCGGTATTCAAAATGCCGCCGGCCCAACGCCGCCGTCCGGCAGATCGCCGGGAAGTCCGCTTCATCGGTCAAAATGTCCAGGTAACGCTGGCGCAACTCAATCAGCGCCGCCTCGTCGCGGGCTGACAGGCAAAGCAGCGAGTAGCGAGTAGCAAGTGGCGCGTGGCGGTCGACAGCTATCTCCTTATTTTTCGGTGCTTCTTCCACAATTACATGCACATTCGTTCCGGAAAATCCGAACGAACTCACGCCTGCGGCGCGTGGCCCTTTTCCAGCCGGCCAACTCGTAGGCGTTTTCGGGAAAACCACTGGGAATCCATCCATTTGGATATTGGGATTAAGCCTCTGGAAATGCAGATTTGGTGGGACCACGCCCTCGCGGACCGTCAATACCGCTTTGACCAGACCGGCGATGCCCGCCGCCGGACCTAAGTGACCCACCTGCGTCTTGACCGCGCCTAAAATGACCGGGCGCTGACGGTTAGGACCGAGCGCATCGACCAGCGCATGAAGTTCAATCGGGTCGCCAAGCGCGGTGCCGGTGCCATGCGTCTCGACATAGCCGATCCGTTCCGGGGACAATCCCGCGTCCTTTAACGCCGCCTGGATGACCTGAACCTGCGCCGAGCGGGATGGCGCGGTCAGGCTGCCGCTGCGCCCATCCTGATTCATGGCCGAACCGCGAATGACCGCCTGGATTGAATCACCATCGGTCAGCGCATCGGCCAAACGCTTAAGGACGACCAACGCGCAGCCCTCGCCCTGGACAAAGCCATCTGCGGCTGCGTCGAAGGTCTTGCAGCGACCGTCCGCCGCCATCATGTGCAACCGGGACAATCCTACCGTCAATTCCGGTTGCAGCACCGTATAGACTCCGCCAGCCAGCGCCAACCGGCTTTCCCCAGCGCGCAGCGATTGAACCGCCAAATGCACAGCGGTCAACGAAGAGGAACAGGCGGTGTCCACCGCCACTGAAGGACCGTTAAGACCGAGCAGGTAGGAGAGCCGTCCGGCGGCGACGCTGGCGACCCCCCCGGAAAGCGTGTGCGCGTCGAGCGTAGCCGGATTTGCCAGAGCCATCTGGTAATATTCGGCGGCATTAATGCCGATATAAACGCCTGTCTGGCTATCGCGCAGCCGGTCAGCCGCGATATGCGCGTCTTCCAATGCTTCCCAGGCGACTTCAAGCAATAAGCGTTGCTGGGGGTCCATCCCTGCCGCTTCGCGGGCCGACAACTCGAAAAACTCCGCATCGAAGCAATCAATATCGCGCAGGAAACCGCCCCAGCGCGTGTTCATCTTGCCGGGCGCGTCCGGGTCCGGATCGTACCAAGCGTCCACCTCCCAACGATCTGCCGGGACTTCAACAATCGCATCGCGGCCTTCCAACAACATCCGCCAAAAGGCCGCCGGGGAATCCGCTCCACCGGGGAAGCGGCAACCCATACCGATCACGGCGATTGCGGGCTGGCGCTCGGCGCGCAGTTCCTCAACTTCACGCTTCAGCGAGCGGATGGTCAGAATAGCGCGACGTAACTGATCTTCGATAGCGGCGCTCATGGAGCCTCGGTCTTCAAGATTGTTTATTAGAGTTGTTTCATACCCCGCAGCTTACTGCCGAGTCGTTCATTCTGGACAGGAGATGGTGCGATGAAGAGAGTATCGCCGACGCATGCTGTTTATGCCAATTCCCATTAGGTTTAGCCAGAAAAACGGATGAACCGCCAAGACCTAGCGTCGCTAAGGGAAAAAAAGATTCAAAATCTATCGGTAAATGGTATTAGTACATTGAGTTCCACAGGAACCCTCGAAGAACCCCATCAGATCAGCTTCACGGTCTCAAATTGCGCGCCCAGTACTGACCGGCTCTCCACGCCCCACCACTTTTCCAGCACTGTTGCATACAGGCTGCGGAAATCTAAAACAAAATGTGGATTACCATTGCCGTCCAGGTTCGTCAAATCCAGCGCTGCTCCATGAAAGCCGCCCCTGACTGAGCCACCGAGAACGAATTGTATGCTGGCGGTTCCATGATCGGTCCCGCGATTGGCGTTCTGCTGGGGCCGTCGCCCAAATTCGGAATAGGTCATCACCAGCGCCTCATTCCACACGCCCAGTTCCCGCAACGCCGCGCGGAGGCTGACCAGCCCCTCAGCCAGTTGCCGGAGCAATCGGCCCTGTCTCGGCGCCTGCCGGACATGCGTATCGAAGTCAGGCAGACTCAGATGAACCACGGCGACGCTAGCACGTTTCCGGCTGGCGATGACTTCGCAGGCGGTGCGCAGCGCCCGGCCAAAAGGTCCTTCAGGAAAGGTCGTCTCAAACCGATGCCCGCGCTTGAGCTGGCTGGCCGCCTGGCGAATCCGGTTTTCCACATCGACGATGTGGCGCAAAGCCGGATTGGGGGGAACGGTCGACGGAGCGAGTCCCAGCCATCGCGCCTGTTGCTGAAACAGAGCAATATCCGTCAGGGTGAGCGCGTTGGCGCTCCCCTGTAAGGGACCGGCTGCATCATTGCCCACCGCGACGCCAGCGGCGATCAGATTAGCGGGCGGTGAATGCGCGGCAAAGCAACGCGCTAACCAACCGGTCGTCAAAGTTTCGTCACTCGCCGAGGCGGTCTCCCAGATGTCCATTGAACGAAAATGGGACAAATTCGGCTCGGGATAACCCACGCCACGCACCAGCGCCAGTTCCCCAGCTTGCCAAACCTCCCGCAATGGCGCCAGTTGTGGATGCAGGCCCTCCTGCTCGCTGAGTTTCACCACCTGATCGACAGGAATCGCTAGGTCAGGGCGCAGAATTCGATATCGAGGATCAGCGTAGGGAATCAGCGTATTCAGACCATCATTGCCGCCCTTGAGCGCAATCAGGATCAATAACCGGTTGGGACTGGGCGCGGCGGTCTGGCTCCGGATCGGCGACAGCCCCAGGCCAGCGCCTGCCAGGGTTAATAAAAAAGTACGGCGTTTCATCATCATATCTGGTTATCCTGAACTTTCGCCTTTCGCCTACTTGAGCTGATAGACCGGGTCCAGCAGCAGGGCTTGCACGATCTCGATCGGTGATAAAATCGCTGCCGGTTGTCGCAATGGCGGCAGTGGCAACAACAAGCGTTGGGCGGCTTCTCGCCAATCTGCCGACTCAAATTGTCTGATCCAGGGCTTGATAGCGAAATCCAGGTTCTGGGCGAGCGGTTTGCGCGGTCGACGCGCCATTGACCATTGCTGCACAATCTGCCGGCGCAGCAACAAGGCGCGACTGTCGAGCCATGCCTCGCCGCCTGGCCAGCCTTTGACATTCGGCGGCGCAAACACATTTTGCCCCAACTGGGCGGCGCGTTGTACGACCTGGTTTTGCTCCAGCGTTTTGAGGTCCAGTTGACGCTGGAGACCAATCACGAAATCCAGCGGCGATTTGACCAGAACGCCCCGGTGGGCCGACGCCCAGAACGCTGGCGAATTCAGCAGACAACGCAGCGCCGCTCTGATTTCGTAGCGTTGTTTCCGGAACTCCTCGGCGATACGCTTCACTTCCGCCTCATCCGGTTGCAGCGAAATGAACTCACGCCATAACTTGCGAACGACGTGCGCAGCGGTCTCCGGTTGCGCCAGCAGTATATCCAGCACCGCATCGCCATCGAAACGACCGGTCTGGCCCAGAATGGTTTTGGTTCCGCCATCATGCCACGCGGGGCGAAAGCAGAACTCGCCCGTTTCCCGGTCAAGGCTCCAACCGGTGAAAGCGCGTGCGGCGTCCTTGACATCCGCTTCGCGGTAATGGCCCTCGCCCAGGGTGAACAACTCCATCACTTCCCGCGCAAAATTTTCGTTCGGTTGGCGCTTGCGGTTCACTGCGCCATCCAGATAGATCAGCATGGCGGGATCCTTGGCGATCTCGTGCAGCAGCACATCAAACCGTCTTAGCGCGTGATGCCGCAGCAGGACGTTCTGCCGGTACATCAGCACCGGCGAACTGACCTTGGGCAGAGCGGAAGTGAAATGGTTGTGCCAGAACAGCGTCATGTGTTCGGTAAGCGGCGTTGGCGCATTCCGCATTTCGGTCAGCCACCAGACGCGCAATTCCCGCCCTTGCTCGCGCTTGACCTGCTGGCGTCGTTGCTGTTCTTGCGGACTCAGGTCGCGTAGCGCCACCGGTGGTGGGTAAACCGCAACCCAGGCAGGCGGTGGCGTTACGGCTTGCACGCGACTGGCAGTCAGCAACCGATCAATGCCTTCGGTCCGGGACAGCGCGGCGAATTCCCGAATCTCCGGCCAGGTCGGTCCAAAGCCGGTGCGCGCCAGCAAATGCCAGGCATCGGCCAGCCCCATGCCGGCGGCCCCGACTGTTGCGTTATAGCCAAACAGGCAAAAAAACAGGAGGCGTTGGATCATTGTCTGGTTGCAAAGGTTAACGATCATGAAAAATCAAATAGTTGTTTAAAGTCGAGCATCAAAAGTAGGCGCGCAAACCGAGCGCAAACTCATGCGTCTTTCTAAAAGTGCGCCATTCCATCTGCAAAGCCCAATCGCGTCCCAACGCCAGATTCTGCCCCACGGTCGTCTGCCAGATTGTGCCGGTTTCACCCCATTGGTAATTCAGTCCATTGATGCGGGCCAGAATTTTCCAGTTAGTCGCTGGTTGCAGCAAGGCTCCCAGGGTTATTCCCCACCCGGCGCGATAATCGTTGGACAAGTCCGGGCTGTAGTCCAACTCCAGTTCCGGCAAGGCGAACCATAAAGCGCGCCCTGGCCAACTGGTTTCCATCGCCACTCCCAGACTCCCGTTGATATTGAACGTGCGACAATCCGGGCAATCGTCCTGGGGCGCGGGTTGCCAGCCGATATGAATCCGCCAGGCCGGATGTGGAGCCAGTGGATCAAAGGGCGTCAGTGAAGTAATATCAAGCAAGGTTAACCGGTCAAGTTGCCAGCCGCCATGATCCAGGTAGTAGCGAATAGCCATGCTCAGCACCTCGATCTGGGCATCGCGGGTATAACCGGCATCCGATTCCAATAGATCGTGGCCGCTCGCGCGCGCGGTTAACTCTAAGAATTCTTTTCTATTTCGCTGACCAAGGCCCATACCGGCCCTACGCGAAGCATGACCGGTTTCCGGACGAGTTGCATAGGGTTCAATCACAACAGGCGCTGCAGGAACCGCTAATCGTTGGCGAGCCGTCAGCAATTGGTGCGCTATCCGGTCGGGTGGAGTTGCCCTCCCCTTTTCAAGCCGGTCGGTTTGCTGGTGTTGTCGCTGATCCAGCGCCAATTCCAGTAACAGCGCCTGGCGTTCCAGGGCCAGCGCGGTGAAAGCAGGCGTCATGGCCACTTTCGGATCACTACGCACTTGTCGAACCAACCGCAGTTCTTCGCGACTCAGCGCTTGTTGGCGACGACGGATCGCTGTTCCTCGCGCCGGGCGTGAGATCACTTCCCCAACAAGTCCCGGTTGCTGGTCCAGCAAACGCAGGGTGTCCGCCGGCAAGGTCCACAAAGTGAACTGGTCGCTGAATTGCAGGTTCGGATCAGCGGCTTCCAGCAAGGTCAGCAATTGCCAGGCGCAGTTCTCCCGAAGAAAATAATAATCGAACTCAATGCCACGCAGTTCCCAGACATGTTCCAGCATCCGTTGCAATTGCAGTGGAGACAGATTCAGTCGGTATTCCCAAATGTCCCGGCTTTCCAGATCGCTATAGATTCGCACCATTTGGTAATAGGGCTGAATGTCGAACTGGCCCCGAAAACCGCCGGTGATTCCATTGATGGCATACATCAAGCTGTGGCTGCCCGAATCATCGGCAGCGTAACTGATGGTATAGGCCAGGAGGCGGGTGCGGTCGGTCTGGCCGCGTTGATTGAGTCGCAGCAAAGTGTGGCCAAATAGCGAGGCGGGATTGTTGAGATAGGCCGAAGCGAATACTAAGGTCACGGATTCAGCGTTCAGCTCCCGGAGCCAATGCTGAAAGCGCACACAGGTTTGCGGCGGCAAGCGCTGATCATCAACATCCAATTCCGTCCTCAACCAGCGGTAGCGGGCAATGAACGCGCACTGGGCCGGTTGCGGATCGGCGCCAACCGGCTTGGTAATGAAAAAGGCGCGCAAGGTTGCGGCCAGTTCCGCTTGCGGATCGTTTTTACCCGTGGGCGCGAGAAAGAAGCGGGCATCATCAGCATCGCTGATAACGCGCTCGTCATCCGAGGCGGATCGGTAGTGCAACAGAGTACGCCACTCGCGCCGTTCGGCCAGATTCAACCGGTCGGCGCGATCCAGCAGTTCGTTTAAGTAGTCGGCTTGGGCTTCTCTCCCTGGAAGTAGAAACCCAAGCAGAAAGATGAAACAGCATCGGCGGATGACCGATGAAATGAGCGGTGGAATTCGACTCAATTCAACGCGACATGAACGCCAAAGCGCGGATCAGCGCGCATCTCGCGATTTAACGCAACCAGCATCTCCTCTGCGGTTGTCTGGTCGCTCGGGAACAGCGTTGCGAATTTTTCCTGGGTGAACGCAAAGAATTCAGATTGGCGACCGGGTTCAATCTTCAGTAGCGTAGCCAGGGAACTTAGATATTCTCCCTGTCCCGCTGCCATGTCCTGTTTCAATCGCAGTAAATTAACCTGGGCAAATTCGGCGGTTTGTTGTTGCCGGTCCATGAATGCAGCGCTTTTGTTACCGGCGGTCGTCGCACTGGAGCCGGAACTGGGATCGATGAGGACCGTGCAAGCGCTGCTCCCCAGGCCCAATAAGGCGATTAAGGCTACATTCAGTAAAGATTTCATAATTGTTTCCTCAGAAAAGCTTGCGGATAGACCTATGATAATGTCAACTACCCCGGCCTAAAGGCCGTGGCTTGTGGCTGCACTCGGACTGTCCCTGGTCGTCATCGTGCGCCACAATAGGCTAATTGACAGTAGCCCTTGCGGCGATATTAATCGCCGCGTTTTGATCCGCATTCGCAATATGTCCGCAGGAGACACATTGAAAACGGGATTGGGTTTTGCGATTGGCTTTTTCTGTATGCCCGCAGGCCGCGCATTGGCGCGAGGTATTGCGGGGATCAACATGCTGCACCTGAACGCCATTCAGCTTTGCCTTGTATTCGATAAATGATTGAAGCTGAAAGAACGACCAACCGCTATGTTTCGCTCTGTCGGATTTCCGAACCGTTGTCCGTTTGCGGATATGCCGGAGATTCTCCAGCGCAATTCCGCGTTCGGTGCCTTTTGCTTTCTCGACGAGCTTTTTGGAGATCACATGGTTTTGATTGCGCCTGAACCGGCTTTCTTTCCGCCGAATGCGTTGCAGATGGCGACGGGCCGACCGCGACCCGCAGGATTGCAGGTCTTTCCGCAGGGTATGGTAGCGGCGTCGGGTATTCTCAACCGTATCGCCCGAAAACGATTCACCGTCCGAGTCGCTGGCAATTTGCACGATGCCCAGGTCAACGCCAATGAACCCTTTGGGATCGATGGGCGGGGCGGTGGGTGTTTCAATCACCACCAGCAGATAAAACACCCCATCCACCAGAACCAAATCGGCTTGACCGTGGCCGCGCCCAAATTGAAGGCATTGGTAATCGCCCATCTGCATGGCAATGGTCAATCGTCCTTCCAGGGTCAAGATACTGGCAGCTTCCAAACCCTTGAAGCTCAGAATGCGCTGATCGTAAACGACCGCGCCTGTCGGTTTGAAAAAGCATTGTTTCGACTTGTCGCGCTTGTAGGCTTCAACGACTTTGGCAATCGCCCGAATGGTCAACTGCGCCGACAAGCCAAATTGTTTCCGTACCTCATCATAAACAAGTTTTTGCAAAACAAACTTGGACGCGCACTGTTCTTGAAACGCCACTTCCGCAATGAAGTTACACGCCTCGTTAAAGACGCGCATCGTGTCCTTCAACGCCGCGCGTTGGGGTTCATCCGGGAGCAATTTAATTTGCAGTACGATTTTCATATTGACGATTATATTCACAAAGAAATTTAATATCAACCGTTCAACTTCAAAGCGATGATCGCCCTACGGGCGATGCGCTATCCCTCCCCGCCGTAAACGACGGGGCATCCCGCGCAAAAAAAGGTGAATCGATAAAAGTTGAAGCAATGGAAGATTGGAAAAGTAACCTTCAACGACTTTACTCATCAGTCATAAGTTCTCTCCCTGAAAAGCCTTGACGGCCGCTCCTCAAGAGCAGCATGAATTCCCCTCAGCGGTCCGCGCCTGAACAACCCGGTCGCCCGAGGAGAATCCATGCTGATTTATGTATACCATGCTTGAGAAAGTTTTCGCAGCGCCTTTGCGCGGCAGCGCAGTTGGCTGCTGTTCTGCGCGGTGGTGTTGAGCTTTCTCGCCGCCCCGGAAATGATCGGGGTGACGTCAATGTGCCGGTTCTGGCAGGGGAATGAAGCGGTCTATCACCGGTTTCTGCATTTCTGTCGCTCCAAAGCTTATGATCTAGAGACCCTGTTGGCGACGTGGCAGGGTTATGTGTGGCGTCAGGCCGTCGCCGTCCAGGTGGCCGGGCGGGCTGTCTTGTTGGGTGATCATACGCTGGTGGTCAAGGATGGGGGCGTATGCCAGGCGTCGTGTCGTTACATGACGCTTCAGAAACCCAGCACAAGCCATCGTACTTCCGCGGGCACTGCTGGGGCGCGATCGGGGTGGTGGTTGGCGCACTCGATGCTTGTTTTTGTTTGCCTTTAGCCCTGCGCATGCATCAAGGCTTTTGCCATTTAGGTCAGGTGGAACCGACTTCACCCCAAAGGGGCGCGGACCCGAGCCTGCCCGAGCGGGTGGTGCAGATGGCCCTGACGTTGACCATCGATCAGGATGGCCCCGCATTTTTAGTCTTGGATGCCTTTTTCTCGATCGCGGGGTCTTTCGCTTGGCCCAATCCGTTTATTCCATCGCCTTGAAGCAACCGTATTTGGTGATCGTGGCCCGGGCCAAGAAAAATTACGTCGCCTATTTTCCGGCGACCCCGAAGCCGGCCGGCCGGCCCGGACCACAACCCCGTTATGGCGAGAAAGTCCATCTGATAGAAGTTTTTGATTATCCACAAGGTTTTGACGAGGTCGAGTGTTGCGTCTATGGCCAGCGGGAACGGGTGCGGTTGATGAGCGTCCCCTTACTCTGGAAGCCCCTCGGCGACGCCCTCCTGTTCATCTTCGCGATCACCTCGCGCGGCCCTTTGGTCCTCATGTGCTCCGATCTGAGCCTCTCACCCATCACCGCGTTGGAACTCTATTGTGTCCGCACCCGCATCGAAATTCTGTTCGCGGTATTAAAGCAGCTCCTGGGCGCTTTTTGTTTTCACTTCTGGACTTCACACCTACCACGCCATGCCCGCCGTCCGACCCGGAATCGGTCGCTCAAGGCCCCGGTGATTGAGCGTCAGCCCACGGTCGCCGCCTGTTGGCAAGCCTATGAAGTCTTCGTCTTCTGCGCCGTGGTCGCCCAAGGCTTGTTGCAGCTGATCGCTCTGCGCTTTGGCCCTGAAGTCTGGCAACAACATCGGTTCTATCTGCGCACCCGTTCCCGCGACCTGCCCTCGGAGAAAACAGTCCGGCAAGTCCTCGCTCCTCAGGTGATCAAACCACTTCTCGATCTCCCACCAAACAGTCTCATCGCGCAGATCCGACACGCTTTCCAAGGTACCACGGAGGAGGAACCGGCCGACCCGCCTTCGATCGTCTGAATCCTTGCTCAAATCACTCGGTTAAATAATGTATTCTTGGCTGATTAACCTTCAGTCAGGGGCGGTCTTGTTCGACGATTAGACCGAGAACTTACGACTGAGGAGTACATGTACAAGAGTGTCAACTCGATGAATTGTGGAGTTTTGTGCATACCAAACAAGCGAATCTGCCGGGCACCAAAAGTTATCATGAAACGTATGGCGATGCGTGGGTCTGGCTCGCTTTTGCGCCGGAATGGCGGTTGGTATTGGCGTTTGTGATCGGCAAACGGACCCAAACTTATGCGGATCAATTGCTGGCACGCGTTCGACAAGTGACTGATCTACATATCCCTTTTTTTACCAGTGATCAATGGCCCGAGTATGAAAAAGCGCTGTTGATGACCTATGGGGAATGGTATCAACCGGTGCGTCGCGGTTCGCGAGGTCCTCAGCCCAAACCCCGGCGCCGACCGCTGCCCGAGATGCAGTATGCCCAAGTCATCAAAATCCGCCAGCAGGGTCGGGTCGTGAAAGTGAAGACCCATGTGGTGTTTGGCGATACCCAGACCGTGGCGGCCTACGTGCAAACTTCCCCCGTTAGCGGGGGGATCAATACCAGTTTTGTGGAGCGCGATAACCTGACCCAACGACAAAGCAACCAGCGTCTGACTCGGCGTACGATCAGATTTTCTAAAAATCTCAAATGGTTTGAGAAACAATTATGGGTTTCATTAGCCTACTATCATTTGGTGTTACCCCACCGCAGCTTGCGACAACCGCTCGTATCGCCCGAACCGACGCGCGGACACGGAACCCTGCGTCGATGGTCCCCCGGTACGCCCGCGATGGCGGCTGGCATGACCGATCATGTCTGGACCACCGCAGAATTGTTATCGGGGTTCGGGGAGCAATGGAACAGTCAACCGGCTTAAGCGGTTCGATAAAACCATCGTTTTGATGAACCTGCTGGTAGGACGCTTCCATAGGATGCAAAAGTAGAATAACTAGTACAGAAAACTGGTTTGCGAAATCAAAATTCAGTAAGAACTCGTTTCGGTTAGTTTACTGAACTTTCATTATCTGATGACTGTAATAATTTAATATAATTAATAATTTATCCTTATATCGGTTCGCTGTTCCATTGCTCCCCGGACCCCAGGTTTGAGTGTACCCATCCCGCCCGCGAGTGGGATGGGCCTGTTGGCGCAAGGACTCGAGCAGCGTGGGGTCGTCCTGGATGAGGAAATTACCATAGGGTTGCCGGCGGATCACGACCGGGGGGTTGAGGATGCCGCGCTGGATGCGCCGATAGAGCCAATTGCGGTCGACGCCCAACTCCGCGGCCAAGCCATGGACGGTCCACCACCCCTCGATCCGGCACGCCAGGCGATGTTCGTGGTAACGGCTGACCCAGTGGTGCTGCCCGCGAATTTTCAGGACGGTAGCGGGCGATACGGCCGTGCTGCGGGCGGAGCGAAACCCCTCGGTGCTGAGCACGCGGGCGATGTCGCGATCGGTGTGACCCTGTTGCCAGAGTTCGTGGGCGCGGCTGACCATCTGCGCGTAACCGGTGACGGCAGCCTGCCGATGGATCGGGGGGATCACTGTGCCTTGGGAAAAATGCCCACTGACCCAGACGATTTTCACCTGCACACGATCCGGTGCGGTTCGCGTCAGGATCACCCGCTGGATCAGGCTGCGCAGGAGTTGTTTGCGCTGCTCGGAAGTGAGCTGCTCGCTGGCCCAGAGGGCGGGTAGCGTCTGGTTGAGATGCTGCCACTGGTCGCGTAGTTCGGGCGTGACGGGGGTTCGGCCGGCGGGCGGGCGCAGCGTTCGGCGGCCTCTTGCGCCTGGCGCAACGTCAGGAGGGCTTCTTCCCATTGCCGTTCCAGTTCGGCGGCCACCAACCGGTTGTCCGGGTCCCACCGCGCCATAGCGCCGCCGCGCCAACTGCGCTTCATAGGTGGCGCGTTCGACTTGGTGCTGATGCCATTGGGCCAGCCGATCCCGTTCCTGTTGGCGCTCGGCCAGCACCGCGGCCAATACATCCAACTGCGCCGGTTGCAGGGCCTCAAAGAACGCGGCCACCACGAAGGCTTCGATGGACGCGCCCTCCAGGCAGGCGCAGCCGGCTCGGCGGCAAACTCCTCGCGCAACCCGGCACAGAGGTAGCGAACGCCGGGCCTGTACGCCACCCGCATGCGGTGGCCGCACTGACCGCAGGTGGCCAGTCCTTGCAACAACGCGGCCCCGCGCGCGCGCGTCCCGCGCCCGCAGCCGGCGGCATACCGCTGGCTGTTATCGTGCAGGCGCGCCTGATTGGCCAAGAATTGCTCCCAAGAGATATAGGCCGGATAGGCGTCGCGGATCACGGTGGGCCACTCGGCCAGGGGTTTGCGGACATGACCGGTGGCGGGACGGCCGGGTTGACGGCGGGTGGGGTCGGTCGGTCGGCGGCCGTACACGAACGCCCCGGCATAGGCGGGGTTGCCGACTATTTCGTAGATCGCCGACGCCGATGGTGGTTTCCAGAGCAGTTCACCGCCGTGTAGCCCCGGTCTGTCTGGTGCCGGGGCAACAACAAGCCGTGCTGTTTGAAGTCGCGCAGTACCCGCTGACAGGTCCCTAATTCCGTGAACCGGGTCAACACCCGCTCGATCGCTTGACGGACTGGATATCGGGGTCTTTCTGAACCCGTCCATCCGGTAATCGCACCAACCCGGTCGGCAAATGCTGGACGTAGTCCCCCGCTGGACTTTGCTCAAGCGCCCGGCATTCAAGCGTTGGTGCAACATGTGCAGTTCCGCTTCCGACAGGGTGCCTTGCAGGCCGAGCAACAAGCGATCGTTGTACAGACGGGGATCGTAGATACTTTCGGCATCGGCAATCAGCGTACCGAACAAAGCCGCTAAGTCCAATAGTTGATACCAGTCGGCGTTGTTGCGCGCCAGGCGGGATGCGTCCCAGCCGAAGATGATCCCGACCTGATCCAGGGCGACCTCAGCGGCCAACGCTTTGAAGTCATCCCGCCCCGCCGCAGTGGCCGCCGATTGGCCCAAGTCGCCGTCCAGTACCTGGATGCGTTCGGGATGCCAACCCAGCGCCTGTGCGCGCTCCACCAGGGCGCGCTGGTTGATTTGGCTGCCGACATGATCCCGCACCTGTTTGGCGCTGGACTGGCGAATGTACACCATGGCCCGGCGCTCCAGATGGTGGGGAGTGATTTTGGTCGGTCGGTGTAGCCCGTTAGATGAGGTCAGCATCGGACTGCCCTCCGACCGCGCCGCCCGGGCGCCTCATCAGCCACTGCTGGCACACATTCACCAGCAGTTGGCGAACTTGCTGTTGTTGCGGTGGCGTCAGCCGGGTCCAAACCTGGCAGGGCGCCAGGGGACCCCATGGCGCCAGATGGCAATCCTCCGGCAGAAGCTCCTGGGTGGGAACGGGTTCTCGTGGCATGGCCGACCCCCTCGAACACCTGAAGCAATTGTTGAATTGCTTCGATGGACAACGGCGTCGGGCTCAACTCGTGCGGGTTGAAGGCCAGCGTGGTGGCCGAGATCGGTACCCAGCGCTCGACCGCCGGGCGCAGCCATACCCCGCAACAGCGACCAAGGTACGGTTTGTGGGTGATCCCAATCAGCGGCAGCGTCCGTCCGCACAACGGATGGCGAGGATCGATGACCGTGACGGTGGGTTCGGAAGAAATGCTGCTACCGATCGGGGTAGTCAGTTGGTTGGGTTTTGCCGCGACCGGGTAAGCCGAAAGCCAGCACGTTCTGCGCCTGCTCGACAAACGACCCTTCACACAGCGTGGGGAGTTGGCGCCGTACCGGAATGGGGAGATGAGCCATCTGCAAGGTGGTCAGGGTTTTGTTGGCCGGCAAGCCGGATTCCTTGCGCCGCCGCTGAACCCGGCGCTGGTGGCGTTCCTCCAGTTCCAATGCCGCCAGGGTGTAGAGATAACGGGTAAAGCTCCAACCCGACCGTTCGGCCTCAATGGCAACGGTTTGCGCTTGGGCCAGCATGGTCGGCAAGTGGAGTTCGCGCAACAGATGGTCGAGTGTGTCCGTCATTGTGTCAGCCCACCGAGCAGGGCGTCGTAACTGGCCAATTCGACCGCCGGGATCGCCAAGGCCGGCACGACCGGGGTGGCCGGACGGACCAGTTCGCGCACCCGGTCCGGCTCGGGCACTTGCCCGGCTTCCAACACCCGTTCCAGGGCGGCCTGGACGTCCGCTTCCTGGGTCGAGGCGGCCAAGTGCAACAGCCGCAGGTAGGCGGCATCCCCGCGGTACCGGGATGGGCCGCTTGCAGGGCCGCGTAGGCTCGGCGAAACACCAGCGTCGGGAATAACGCTTCTCGATAGCGATAGCGAACCAAGGCGCCGGGTTTTTGCACCAGCGACCAGATTACGTGGCGGTAGTCGATGGCATGATGGGGACCGACCGATCAGCCGCGGCATCTCCTGAATCCAGGTCTGGCCGGCAAAGACCACCCAGTGGTTTTCATAGATCTGCACCCGCAGGGATTGATGCAGCAGTCGGGGCGGTACGGAATACCGATTGCCGAGCACGTTGATGGTGCTGTTTTGGCTGACCCCGACCGTGACTTCCTTAAACTCGGGGAAACGATCGACCGGGAGCGGTTTCATCACGGCAAGCTCATCCTGTAACCGGGCTTGGCGGCGGTGGTTTTCCTGCGTGAGTCCCTGCTCCAGCCACCGGTCAAAAGCCGTCTCGGCATCAAACTCACGGCTGCCCCGCCGTAGCAGGCCCTGGTTCAGAAACCGTTTGAACGCGCCGTTCTGGGCCTCCACCGTGCCATTTTGTTGTTTCTGGCCAACTGCGATGGTGCGCGGTTTCATCCCCAAGTGGGTCATCAGCTCCAGATACTCGCGGTTAAAGTCCCGCTGGCCGGTGCGCACTTGATGGGTAGCGCCGGTCGAGTTGTCGGTCTGATGCCATTCCGGTACTTTTCCCTAACCGAAATAGGGCTTCTTGAATCCCCCGTTTCAGCGCCAGCACCGACTCCGAGCGACAGCGGCAGGCCCACTGCCAGTTGGCGTAGGGCAACACCAGGTGACACAGCAACGGCGCGTACGGTGCGCCTTGCAAGGTCAGTCCCAACTCGCCGGTGTGGGTAAAATCGGTCTGCGCCGCTTCCCCGGCCGGTGTTGCTGCGGAAAGAACAGTTCGACCGCCCGGTCATCTCCATGCACCACTCGCCACTGCTGCACCCGCCGTTGCAACGTCCGGAGCTGGCCCGGCACGAACTGACCCGGGTATTTCTCCTGCAACTCCTCGAACAGGGTCCGTGCCCACAGTCCCGGCGCTTCCCTCAAACGGGCCTCAATTTCGGGCCAGACCGTCGCAAACGGATCCGACCGGGTCCGCCACTCCCGCCCAGTTTTGAGTTCTGAGGGCAACTTTCCCAACCGCTGATCCTTGGCTGCCGTCTGTCGGCAGACACCTGCTTTGGCCGCCGCTCTCCCCTGATTCCCCTGCTTACTCAGCTCTTTCATGATCATTCTCACCTGTCGGTCGGTCGTTATCACGCCTGTGCTCTCCGGCTTGCCAAAGCGCACAGCTTGCCATCAACTTACAGGTGGCCTGCCATGTTAAGGTCTAATTTCATCCATGTTAATGTGTAATTGTCACCGAGCATTCAGGCGATCAGGCCCTCAAACTGGAGGTCTGACCGACCGACTTGTCGGTTCATGAAAATACCCAAGGTGTGCGCTAAGACTTTTCGGGCGATCCGACTCGTCAAGTGCCACACATCCCGCGCCCGGATTTTCTCAAAATGGAATGGCTCGGTGAGCTGACCGATGACCGTTTCCACGAGGCGGCGGGTTCTCGTAAGCTGCTGGACAGCCCACGGGGGACGCGGATCGATCATGTTGGCCCGCAAGGGGGTTTGCAAGTCAATCCCGGTCGTGGCCAGTTCCGTCTGAAGAAAGGCGCTCAGGTAACCTTTGTCGCCGATCACCCAACCCTGAACACCTTCGGTCAAATCCCACAACGCCTCGCGTTCATCACCCGTGTAGCGGGCGTCACCGTCCACGCCGTGATGACGCCATGGATCGTGACCATCAGATGACCGTGAAGCCCGTAATAGTACTGCTTCTTTGCCGCACAATAGCTAAAATCCGCCACCGCAGGAAATAACCGACAGTGCGGGGCACGGGTCAACACACAGAGGGGCAGAGGGCAACCATCCACCAAGCGAATCGGGTCCGTCGCCGCCCCCAACTCGATCAGCAGCTGCTGATGAAGCCGCTGCTTGATCACCCACAGATTCGCCGCCTGCTGGGCAAACGTCGTCCGCGATCCGAGTTCCGGGAACCACGACGGCCAATGACGACCGAAGTACTTCCAGATGCCCACATCCGTATCCAGCCCTAAGAACTCGCCGACGACTTCCATCGTGATCACTTCACTATCATTCAGCTTGGGGGCGAAGCCTCGCGAGCGTAAGCAGTGATCCCCGAGCAGGGCATTCAGGTGTTCGTCTACCCAACAAAACACCGTGATGATAAAGTCTTCGAGCGGCATGGCGGTCTCTCCGTGCGGTTGAGGCGGTTGGTTCCTCTCAGCTTAGCTCACATCGCCATGCCGCATCCGCCTGCTCTCATCTCCCCTCGGAAAAGTCGAACATCGCGTTAAAAATAGAATTTGACTCAATTTCACCCGAAACGCTGGATTTTCATGAACCGACAACTCGGTCGGTCAGACCTCCAGTTCGAGGGTTTGATCGCCTGAAAAAAGTCGAACATCGCATAATATCGTGGCGATGACGAAGTTACCGCCCTTGTCCCGGAGAACCGCCATGCGCTTTTTCAATACCGAAGGTCCCAATGTTGCTCAAGATCATTACTGCCTGCCGCCGCTGGAGCGTTGGGACTTGGCGGAAGTTCTGACCCTCATCGAGCAGAAGAAATACTTTCTGCTGCACGCTCCTCGGCAGACCGGCAAGACCACCTGCCTGCTGGCGCTGGCCGAGTTGCTCAATCGCGAAGGTCGGTACCGGGCGGTGTATGCGAACGTCGAACCGGCTCAGGCGGCGCGGGAAGATGTGGCGCTGGCCATGACTGGTATCGTGCAAACGATTGCCGCGGAAGCCGCCTGGCAAATCCAGGATACCGCTGCTGAGGCGCTGGCGCGGGCGATCCTGGCCGATCAGGCGCCGACGGTGGCCCTGGGTCAGTTTCTGGCGCACTGGTGCGCGCAGGGAGCGTTACCCACGGTGTTGCTGCTGGACGAAGTGGACGCGCTAATTGGAGATACGCTGATTGCCTTGTTTCGACAGTTGCGCGCCGGGTATCCGAAACGGCCCACACACTTTCCGCAGACAGTCATTCTGTGCGGGGTGCGCGATTTGCGCGACTACCGGATTCACGCGAGTTCCGAAAAGGCCGTGATCACGGGCGGCAGCGCGTTCAACATCAAGGCTAAATCGCTGCGACTGGGGGATTTCAATGCCGGGGAAGTGTGCGCCTTGCTCCAGCAGCATACCGATGAGACCGGGCAAGTGTTTACGCCCGAGGCGCAGGCGGCGGTGTGGATGCTGACCCAGGGGCAACCCTGGCTAGTCAATGCCCTGGCCTATGAAGCCTGCTTTGAAATGCGCACCGGTCGCGACCGGACGCGGCCGGTTACTGGAGTGCAGATAGAGGAGGCCAAAGAGAATCTGATTTTGCGCCGGGTGACGCATCTGGATCAATTGGCCGACAAGCTGCGCGAGGAGCGGGTGCGCCGGGTGATCGAGCCGATGCTGGCCGGGCGAGCGTTGTCGGAAGTCCCGGAAGATGACCGGCAATACTTGGTGGATCTGGGCCTGCTGCGCCGGGAAGGCAGCGGCGGGCTGGTGGTCGCCAACCCAATTTACCGGGAAGTCCTGCCGCGCGCCCTGGCCGGCGGGCCGCAGGATTCGTTACCGCACATTACCCCGACCTGGCTGAATCTGGACGGAAGTTTAAACCTGGTACAGTTGCTGGATGCCTTCCTCGCGTTCTGGCGACAACACGGCCAGCCGTTGCTGGGCAGCGCCCCCTATCACGAGATTGCGCCGCATCTGGTGTTAATGGCCTTCCTGCATCGCGTAGTCAATGGCGAAGGGACGCTGGAACGGGAATACGCTATCGGGTCGGGTCGGATGGATTTGTGCCTGCGCTATGGGACGGTGACCCTGGGCATCGAGTTGAAGGTATGGCGGGAGAGCGAACCCGATCCGCTGAACGAGGGCTTGGCGCAACTGGACGGCTATCTGGCCGGGTTGGGACTGGACAGCGGCTGGCTGGTGATTTTCGATCGCCGCCCCGGCCAACCGCCCATTCGCGAACGCACGTCCAGTACAGAACAGCGTAGTCCCCAGGCCCGCCGCATCACCGTGGTGCGCGCCTGACGCCGCCCCCTCCCTCCATCGGGTTTACAAGGGTAGGTTTTTATAAAAGGTTAAGCGAGACATAGTGTTGTAGTAAAGTAGTTGATAAGGAACTCGCCGGGTTACCGGAGAAACCATCATGTCTTGCTCACCTGAATGATATCAGTGGCATCAACAAATCGCCGCGCACTTTCCAAACCTGAGTCAACCGGTGGTCATGGGGTTGGCGCTCTGGAGTTTGGGAATGTTGATCGTACGTTCGTGTAGTTTGACCGCGATTGCGGATGGGTGGTCATCGCAAGGGGGCCAATCGTTCAATACGGTCCGCGAAGGTTGCGTGACGCCTACCGAGAAGCCTCGGCGAAAGCCGGTACGCACCGGCAGCCACTGGACGTGGCGACCTGTTGGAGGCCGTGGCTCCATTGGGTGCTAGTGGGTCATTTGCCTTGCTCATGGTCATTGATAGCTGCCCCTGGATGCGAAATAGGCCGGCAAGAGACGGCTCCTGAGCCACCGAGACCATAGCGCCGTTCTCGTGCCCGTTGGCGACGGATCGCCCGCTTACCGCCCCAAATGAAAGGGGTTGGATGGGCATTCCAGCCGCGCGCGACCGCTTCCAACCAGGCCATCAATTGCGCGGGGTTTTCCGGATGTTGCCCCGCCAAGGCGCGACCCACCAGAATCCGCTGGATGGACTCGGCCCTATTCAACCCGCTCCCGCTAATCGGTGTGTACAGCGGCATGATGCCGTTCGCCATCAGCCAACACACGAAAGTAGCGGTCTTGTGGCCCGCCAAATTATCGAAAATCAGCAACATCCGTAAGGGGGGCAACTCCTTCAGCAACGTGAAACGAACCGATAGCCCCGCTTGCCAGCGTACCCAGGCCGCACGATTCGTTGCGGCATCGGGAATCTTATCCAGGGGCGGCAAAGTAGCGAGGATCGTCGTTAATTCCTTCTGTAACCAAGGATGTAGCACCGTGTTGGGGGTGTGCGTGACGCCTTTGACCCGCACCGCCCCCGTTGCGGGATGAAACAAGGTTAACAACTTAACGGTCCCACCCCGAACATACTCATGCGGGTAGCGAGCGGGTTCACCGATGAGTTGCCAACGGGCGCCGGGTTGCGGAATCGCTTGATACGGCCCGGCTTCATCGGCACACCAGACCACCAATCCCCAGTGGCTTCCCTCCCGGTAAGCTTGCTCGATCAGTTTTTTTTAGCCTCGGTATCGGGATCGGTCACCGTGACCACGACGGTCTGACCGTCTTTCTTTCGTGGTCGCTGGGCCGTACCTGTGTCACACCACGACCGATGCTTTTGCCAACTCAAGCCCGCATCGACCAAGACGCGCCAGATCGTATACGTACTGACCTGAGCCAACCCCTGCCGGCGTAATGCCCGTTGCAAGGTCGCCAGGGACCACACCCCCGTCCCATCCTGTTCCCGATCCGGGGGCCGACGCGCTTTCGCCAGAATTCGTTCGCGTTCCACTGGCGTATAATCGCACGGGTGGCCCCCTCCATGTCGAGGGACCACCGCCCCCAAACCTTCGACATTGAAGCGTGCTACCAAGGCCGCCACGGCATCGCCCGATTGGCGACCCGCTGCCCGTGCCGCATCCGTGTAGTTGCTGCCATCTGCGACCGCCAGTACGGCTTTGGCACGGGCTACTGGGCTGGCCGCAAGGGCTTGCCCTCGACTCCAATGCATCAGTTGCTCACGCTCTTCTTCCAGGAGCGGGCGTAGCGGGTTCTTAGGAATACGGGACATGGCCACCTCCTTCTTTGCTATCGACTCATACCTTACTCCCTCTTAATCATCAATGGCGATAAGCAAGGCAAATGACCCACTAGAAGGCTGGGTCAGGACGCAGTTGGCTGTGGCCCTGGATGCGACGACGCTGGGTGCTCAGTTCGTTATCTTGACGATCAGTGTGGTGTATCGTGGATGTGTGATGCCGATCCTGTGGAAGATCCTCACAGCGGGCGTGAAACCTCCCTGGAAACCGGAGTGGGAGGGGTTGTTGAAGGCGTTGCGCGGACGCCTCCCGGCGACCTGGACCGTGATCGTCCTCGCGGATCGCGGTTTATACGCGAAGTGGTTGTTCGAGGCGATAACCTCGCTCGGCGGGCATCCGATGCTGCGAGTCAATGCGAACGGCGCCGTTCGCCCGGAAGGGGGGTATCACCGACGCGCCTTTCGCGCCTTCGTCCCGGCCGTGGGCCGGCACTGGGCCCGTCGTGGGACCGCCTTTCACACCCGGAAAACCCGCTTGGCCTGCACCCGCTTGGCCCGCTGGGAGGCCGGGCATGCCGACCCGTGGTTGATTTTGACCGATGTCCCCCCGCAAGCGGCCGATGCCTGTTGGTACGGGTTACGCGCTTGGATCGAGCAGGGGTTCAAAAAAATCAAGCGGGGCGGTTGGCAATGGCAATACACCCGCATGACCGATCCTGATCGGGCCGAACGGTTGTGGGTAGCGATCGCGATCGCGACGTGGTGGCTCCTGGCGGTCGGTGGCGAAGCCGAAGCGGCGATCCCCGCCACCACGTTTCCTCCCGTGCCGGCTTCACCGCGCCGTCAAGGTCACAGCTGGCGGTGGGTCGGGGTTTTTCGGCATGGCTGGGCGTTAATTATCGCCGCGATGTTCAATCATCAGCCGCTCCCCATCGGTCACGGTTGCCCTGAACCTTGGCCAGCGCTCCTGATAACCACCGATGATTTCTCGTGACCACCGCCAGAACAGGAGACATGAAAAAACCTACCCTTGTAAGGTACCCAAATCCCTTCGTCAGCACGAAGTGGGTCCAGCCGACAATCGGCATCAGCAACACCGGGGCCAGCAGGCACCAGAGCGCAAACGCCGGCGGTAACCACAACAGTGTGCGCATCAGAAAGCAGTCGATGGGTTGACGCAGGATCATGGCGTCGCTGGACTGGAAGCGGGCGAGTCGGAGGTAGGCGGCCCGAGGGGCAACAGCCGCACCCAGAACAGATAAACGATCAGGCCATCGAGCATGATCAACGCCTGCCACAAGTAGAGATGCGCCTATTCGAACCAGACCGGGTTTCACTGCAACAGATAAAACAGGCTGATGATGCGGAGCAGATTCAGGGTTTGAATCCAGCGTTTCGGGTGAAATTGATGCGTATTTCACGGGATGACGGCAGGTCGTTTCACGGGATGACGGCAGGTCGTTTCACGGGATGACGGCAGGTCGTTTCACGGAAGGCGGCAGGCCATTACACGGAAGGCGGCGGGTTGTTTCGCCAATGAGCAGCGACGCAGGTTAACAACTTGTAGGCTGGTTCCTTTTTTTCCGAGGAGGAACTCATGCCGACTGAGAGGTTATCCATGCGCAAGATTCAAGAAGTGCTTCGTTTGCAGGCGGCGGGCCATAGCCAACCACAAATTGCCCGGAGTTGCGGGATCGGCCGTAGCACGGTCGGAGAGTATCTGCAACGCGCCCGACGAGCGGGCCTGGGTTGGCCCCTGCCCAAGGGCATGATGGCCGATGAATTGGAACGACGGTTGTTTCCGCCGCGCCCCGCCGCTGGGTCTGCGGATCGCGGAAAACCGGATTGGGCCACCGTCCACCAGGAATTACGCCGCCCCGGCGTCACCTTGTGGCTCTTGTGGGAAGAGTACAAAGCCACGCATCCCCAGGGCTATCAATACACCTGGTTCTGCCAGCAGTATCGGGCTTGGGTGGCGCATACCGATGTGGTGATGCGCCAGACCCATCGGGCCGGTGAGAAGGTGTTTGTGGACTACGCCGGTCCCACCGTGCCCATCGTGGACCGCATCACGGGTGAACTCCGCCAGGCCCAAGTGTTTGTTGCGGTGCTGGGCGCCAGCAATTACACCTATGTGGAGGCGACCTGGACCCAAGGACTGGATGACTGGCTCATGGCGCATGTCCGGGCCTTTGCATTTTTCGGCGGTGTCCCGGAAATTGTGGTTCCAGATAATTTGAAAACCGGCGTCCAGACGCCGCACCGCTATGAGCCCGACCTCAACCCCAGTTATCTGGAGTTAGCCGCCCATTATGGCGTCGCGGTGATCCCCGCGCGTGTCCGAAAACCGCGTGATAAAGCCAAAGCGGAAAGTGGCGTGCTCGTGGTGGAACGCTGGATTCTGGCCCGCTTGCGCCATCGGACTCTGTTCAGTCTCGACGAACTCAACACGGTCATCCGCGAACTGCGCGACGCCCTCAATCAGCGCGCCTTCAAAAAACTCCCCGGTTCCCGTCAGCATTGGTTTGCAACGCTGGAACAACCGGCGTTGCGTCCCTTACCGGCCGAACCCTACGTGTTCGCGCAATGGAAAAAAGCGCGCGTCAACATTGACTATCACATTGACATCGAGCGCCATTACTATTCGGTCCCCTACCTCCTGGTGCGCCAGGAAGTGGAGGTGCGCCTGACCGCCACCACGGTCGAGGTCTTCCATCAACGTCAGCGGGTGGCTTGTCATCGCCGCCATCCGCAGCCTGGTCGCCATACCACCGTAACCGCCCACATGCCCAAAGCCCATCGGGAGTACGCCGAATGGACGCCCGAACGGTTAGTGCGCTGGGCTCACCAGACCGGCCCCCACACGGCGACTCTAGTGGAACGTATCCTGGCCACGCGGCCCCATCCTCAGCAGGGCTACCGCTCGTGCTTGGGCATCTTGCGTCTGGGCAAAGCCTATGGCGCCGACCGCTTGGAGGCCGCCTGTCAGCGCGCGTTAGCCATTGGGGGACTGAGTTACAAGAGCATCGAGTCGATTCTCAAGCATGGCCTGGACCAGCAACGCCTCCCGGATGCGGGGACTTCGCCACCGCCCATCCCTTCGACCGCGACCCACGCGAACGTGCGCGGCGCACGCTATTACCAATAACCCAGGAGCCTCCGCCATGCTGAAACAACCCCTTCTCGATCAACTGCACACCTTGAAACTCAGCGGCATGCGTCAGGCCTTGCACGAGCAACTCCAGATGCCCGATAGCGATCAGCTCAGCTTTACGGATCGCTTGAGTCTCCTGGTTGATCGCGAACTGACCGAACGCGCGAATCGTCGCCTCCAGTACCGCTTACAGCAAGCCCGTTTGCCCCAGCAAGCCTGCCGGGAAGACCTGGATTACCAACATCCCCGGGGCCTGGATAAAACCCTCATCCAGCATCTGCTCGGTGAACGCTGGCTTGTGGAGCATCTCAACTGCCTGATTACCGGCCCCACCGGCGTGGGGAAAACATGGATTGCTTGTGCCTTGGCTCAGCATGCGTGTCGTCTGGGCTATACCGCGCGCTATGTCCGTTTGCCCCGCTTGCTCCCTGAACTGGCGTTGGCCCGCGCCGATGGCCGCTATCCCAAGCTGCTACGCGAGTACGCTAAAGCACACGTGTTGGTCATCGATGACTGGGGCTTAACACCGCTCACCAGCGAGGGCCGCCGTGATCTTCTGGAAATCCTCGATGACCGGCATCACCGTCAATCCACCCTCGTGACCAGCCAGTTGCCCGTGGCAAGCTGGCACGCCTATCTGGACGAACCCACTCTGGCTGATGCCCTCCTCGATCGGCTCGTCCATAACGCCTACACCCTCAACCTGACCGGAGAATCCTTACGAAAACGTAAAACCCCCTTGACGAACTCCATCACGGAACAGTAAACACTCATCCACTGCGTCGCTGCGCTCCGACCGAGTGAAATACGCTGCCGCCTTCGACTGAACTCGCCGGCCGTCATCCCGTGAAATGGATGGCCGGCATCAGTGAAATACGCAGAAATTGAGTCAAATTCTATTTTTAACGCGATGTTCGACTTTTCCGAGGGGAGATGAGAGCAGGCGGATGCGGCATGGCGATGTGAGCTAAGCTGAGAGGAACCAACCGCCTCAACCGCACGGAGAGACCGCCATGCCGCTCGAAGACTTTATCATCACGGTGTTTTGTTGGGTAGACGAACACCTGAATGCCCTGCTCGGGGATCACTGCTTACGCTCGCGAGGCTTCGCCCCCAAGCTGAATGATAGTGAAGTGATCACGATGGAAGTCGTCGGCGAGTTCTTAGGGCTGGATACGGATGTGGGCATCTGGAAGTACTTCGGTCGTCATTGGCCGTCGTGGTTCCCGGAACTCGGATCGCGGACGACGTTTGCCCAGCAGGCGGCGAATCTGTGGGTGATCAAGCAGCGGCTTCATCAGCAGCTGCTGATCGAGTTGGGGGCGGCGACGGACCCGATTCGCTTGGTGGATGGTTGCCCTCTGCCCCTCTGTGTGTTGACCCGTGCCCCGCACTGTCGGTTATTTCCTGCGGTGGCGGATTTTGGCTATTGTGCGGCAAAGAAGCAGTACTATTACGGGCTTCACGGTCATCTGATGGTCACGATCCATGGCGTCATCACGGCGTGGACGGTGACGCCCGCTACGGGTGATGAACGCGAGGCGTTGTGGGATTTGACCGAAGGTGTTCAGGGTTGGGTGATCGGCGACAAAGGTTACCTGAGCGCCTTTCTTCAGACGGAACTGGCCACGACCGGGATTGACTTGCAAACCCCCTTGCGGGCCAACATGATCGATCCGCGTCCCCCGTGGGCTGTCCAGCAGCTTACGAGAACCCGCCGCCTCGTGGAAACGGTCATCGGTCAGCTCACCGAGCCATTCCATTTTGAGAAAATCCGGGCGCGGGATGTGTGGCACTTGACGAGTCGGATCGCCCGAAAAGTCTTAGCGCACACCTTGGGTATTTTCATGAACCGACAAGTCGGTCGGTCAGACCTCCAGTTTGAGGGCCTGATCGCCTGAAAGTCGAACATCGCGTATTTTTTAACTATTCGCTGTACACCCGCTCATGCAGGTTGTTTGAAACCGATGCGATGGTTTCCTCCGGTCTCTGAGCGGTCTCCAAGCCCGCGAAACGATAGTAGGCATCAAGCCGATCATCATCGACCTGTGCCCGGTTGCCGGATCGGCCTCGAAGGAGTTCTCGCGCTGATGTGGCCGTGAGATCCAAGATGTTTCGTTTGAACCACATCGCTCCGTGAGCCGCGAGTTCAACATCGAGATGACTCAGGAGCAACAGGGACGACTCCACGTCATCCTCGAAGTCCACGCCACTGTTACGCCATTTCGCCTTGGCCGTGCCATGCAGGCGGTTATCGTTGGGCGAGAGGTGCTGATGCACCGGGGCCGGATACGACACATGCTTGGCGAATCCGAGCGATTCGAGCGCCGTCACACCCCCTGGAAAGAAGGACTTCCCGTTATCGGTGAAGACGACAACATTGGGCGGGAGGGGGTAGAGGGCAAAGAAACGGCGTAGAAGTTCGGCGCTCTCGCTGGCATAGAGGCGGGTTTCGTTCTTCTCGGCATCCAATATAAAGGATGCGTTTCGCATCGATACCGAAGCGGACGAGCGCATTGACCAGTTTCTCCCGCGCTTGGATCCACGTCTGGCGTCCGTCCCGATCGAGCCGAAATTTCCCATTGAACGTGAAGAGGGCCGGCGGTGTCCGATTGACACCGTCGGACCAGACCACGGTGACGATGCAGTTCGTGAATCCAGCGATCGCCGTGCTGGATTTCGGCTGAGCGCCACCTGCAGGCGCATAGGTCACGCGCCGATCCGGGCGGTGGCCCGTGAACGTGAAGTCAACGCTGGCCAGGAGCCCTTTCAAGTCTCGCGCACGCTGTCGCTCCCGCTTCCACTCCAACATCCTCTTCGCCAGTGCCTCGACATCTACTGTGAAGCCCCGGGTCTTGGTCTGCGAAACCGTTGAACTGAAACCGAGGCTATGCAGGTAATCATGCGCCGTCGTCTGCGCCAGCTCAACCCCAAAGGCTAACGCACAACACTTCGCGAACGAAGCGAGCGAGACGACCTGGTTCGCGTCGTTCTGAGACAGCACCCAACCGGCGGCAATCTCGCACTGTTCGTCATCCAGAAGCGGCGGCGCTCCGCTCGCCTTCTCCGCCGTGAAAACCCGGCCCCTCACCGCATGGGTATGCACCCAGCGGTCCAAAGACAACTTGGGCACGATGATCCCTGCGTCAACGAGAACATCACGAAAAACCAAGCGCGAGATCCCGCGCCTCTCCAGCGGGCCGACAAGACGTGCAACAAGATCACGCTGGTTCGTAGACAGCTCTGTTGATGGGTACTTGCGCTTCATTGCACATAGGGGACTCTTCCAGCGAAAACCATAAACTCAATTTTAGCCGAAACGCTGGAATGGCTGCAAAACCCAGCCCGGCGCTAATGAGTCGATATTTCCAGGATGCCGGTGTGGCCACCATGGCGGCGATGACGCAGATCAGCGCCTCGACGCCATTGCAGCCCGGCTGAATGTTGACCGCTGCCCCGGTTGCTGTATCGCGCAAGACCATGCCCTGCGCCTCAACAGAGGGATCGAAAATTTGAAGCACCATCGCGCTGACGTGGGCGATGGCCGTGGTCAACGGCTGGATCACATGGGTTTGCACCGGCCCCATCAACTCGATGGTGAAGAGACCGAGCAAAACCAGGGCAAAAATCAAAAGTGGCATTAGCGTGATGTCTACTCGCGGAAATGCTTGACTTCCATCGCCGCCATGCCGGGGTCAGACACATAAAAATAGGTCTTGCCCTCGAACATGAACTGAGTTTCGCCCTCGACGGTGTTGAAAGTCGCTGGCATGACCTTCATGCCCTCGAATTCCAGGCCGATGCGGTTGCCATGCCGCCAGTGCAGGGTGATCTTCTGATCGGGGTAATGGAGTACCGTCTTGCCCGGACCGCCCGGCGCAGCGCCATTAACCTTGCATTTGTAGCGGTAAGGCTTGCCGTCGACGATTGCGCCACACACGGTGGCAAAGTGTTGTTTTTCATGCGCGCCCGGTTCATTTTTGGGTTCTTCAGTAGCGGATGCGTCGTTCTGGCAATCGAAATCCGGCGCGGTGACCAGAGACTGATAACGACCTTCAGCGGTGCGCACGATAATGCATTGCCCGCTGCGTTCCTGCCGATAGCGTGTGTAGCTGTCGCTGCCGGATTTTTCGCCCTTGACGAACGTATAACCCCGTTCCTGAAGAGCCATTTCCCCGCTGCTGCCGCGCGCGCCCACCAGGTCTTGCAAATCGGGCGCAGGATCCTGGGCGTAAGCAGGTGTGGCGATGAACAGGGCGGTCAGCGCGCCCAGGGCAGGTGCGATAATACGGTACGGCATGATGAACTCCTTAAAGAAGTATGAAGAAATGCCCTTCAATCAATAATGAGGAGCAATCCATTGGCACGGATATAATTTATCATCGCCTATACGATCACTCCAGCCACTGGCGATGAACGTGAGGCGCTGTGGGATTTGACCGAGGGCGTTCAGGGCCTGGCCATTGGCGACAAGGGCTATATCAGCGCTTTTCTCCAGGCAGAATTGGCTACCACCGGCATCGATCTGCAAACGCCGTTGCGGGCCAGTTTCATTTTGAAAAAATCCGGGCACGCGATGTTTGGCATCTGACGAGCCAGGTCGCCCGAAAAGTCTTGGCGCACACCCTGGGTATTTTCATGAACCGACAACTCGGTCGGTCAGACCTCCAGTTCGAGGGTTTGATCGCCTGAAAAAAGTCGAACATCGCGTAAAGCGCACAACGATGAATTGATCGGCAGCCACCGTTTGCAGGGCGTTATCGATGGAACGGACTGCCAGTCGACAAGCAGCCTCGTAACGCCAGCGCGGTGCTTTGCGAGCAGCCGTTTCCTTGCTGGAAATATTATGA
The DNA here is from genome assembly GCA_024235095.1 of Gammaproteobacteria bacterium. NCBI lineage: Bacteria > Pseudomonadati > Pseudomonadota > Gammaproteobacteria > Gammaproteobacteria bacterium. Next base: position 547,067 of record JACKNC010000003.1, on the reverse strand, counting down.
TGATAGCGACTCTCAAATAGAAGGGAACGACCTGATGACCGGAAAAAATTCAATCCCGCCGACGGTGGCCAGCAGTCCGTCAAATGCCCGTCCCGGCCTGGACCGAATTGGTTTGTTATGCGCCGTGCTGGCGGCGATCGGCTTTTCTTTCAAGGCGATTCTGGTCAAGCTGGCCTATCAGTACGGGGTCGATGCGGAAACCCTGCTGGCTTTGCGCATGACGCTCAGCCTGCCCTTCTTCATCGGCCTGGCTTGGATGAGCGCCCGCCAGGCGGCCAACCGGTTAACCTTGCGCGATGGGTTCTGGCTGTTCGGACTCGGGCTGTTCGGCTACTACCTGGCCAGCTACCTGGATTTCCTGGGTCTGCGCTTCATCAGCGCCGCGCTGGAACGATTGATCTTGTTCGTTTATCCGACGCTGGTGGTCCTGCTTGGGGCCTTGTTCCTTGGTCAATCGCTCACCCGTCGGACACTGAGCGCACTGGCGCTGTGTTATGTTGGCATCGCCTTCGCCATCGCGCATGATCTGCGGCTCACAGGCGCTGCTCAGGAACTTGCGCTTGGCAGCGCTCTGGTGTTTGGCAGCGCCTTGTCCTACGCCCTCTATCTATTGGGCAATGGCATGATCGTGGGCCGGTTGGGAACCGTGCGGGTAACCGCGTTCGCCTCAATAGTGGCCTGCGTGCTGGCGATCGGCCAATTTCTACTGTTACGCCCAACAACTGCATGGATTCAGCCTGAACCGGTCTATGCGCTGGCGCTGGCCATGGCTCTATTCTCCACGGTGTTGCCGGTGTGGGCGGTGTCAGAGGCGATTCGCCGCCTGGGGGCAGGGCCGGTGGCTCTGACCGGCAGTCTGGGACCGATTGTGACCTTGCTGTTAGCGTGGCTGCTGCTCGATGAAACTCTGGGCCTCGCACAATTAACAGGCGCAGTGCTAGTGATTAGCGGAGTCATGGTCATGACGCGCCGTTAGGGACTCAAAGTCGCCGTCACCCAAATGTCTATGCGCGCTTGCCCCTGGCGTTCTCCAAACAGCTGTGGACAGTGGAAAAGGCAGTGTTGATGGCAGATAATGTGCGAGGCATGAAGGCTGTTTCCGCAGCGGGGATGACCGCGCCGCCCCAAACCGGCAAGGTCGAGTATTACGAGATTCAGACGGGTGATACATTGTCGGCCATCGTCAGGCAATTCCTCGGCCAGGCAGCGGCCCATCCAAAGATTTTCGAGGCCCACCGCGAAGTCATCAAGGATCCGGATTTGATTTATTCCGGCCAGAAGATTCGCATCCCCGTTAGCTGAATACGTCGCTATTCAGCGCCAACCCTGGATTTGGGTTATCGCCCGCCCGCAGGCGGGTTTCCATTAGCAAAACGCAGGAGATTCTTAAATTATGCCGATTATCAATCGTATGGCTGCCGAATTTATCGGCACCCTCTGGCTGGTGCTGGGAGGCTGTGGCAGCGCTGTGCTGGCCGCGGCTTTCCCCAGTTCCGATCCTACTAATCCCCTGGGCATTGCCTTTGTCGGCGTTTCATTGGCCTTTGGTTTGACCTTACTGACCATGGCCTACGCCATTGGCCATATTTCCGGCTGTCATATCAATCCCGCAGTTTCGGTAGGACTATGGGCCGGCGGACGCTTCCCGGCATCCGACCTGATTCCCTACATCATCGCTCAGGTATTGGGCGCTACTGCCGGCGCGGCGATCATTTATCTGATCGCCACCGGCAAACCGGGCTTTGAACTGGGCGGCTTTGCGGCTAACGGCTTCGGCGAACACTCGCCGGGTCAATACGGATTAAATGCGGCGCTCATTTGCGAAATCGTGATGACCTTCATGTTTCTGATCGTCATCCTCGGCTCCACCCACAAGAACGTTCCATCAGGCTTCGCCCCGATCGCCATTGGCCTGTGTCTGACTCTGATCCATTTGATCAGCATTCCGGTGACCAACACGTCGGTCAATCCCGCGCGCAGCACCAGTCAGGCGATCTTCGTCGGCGGCTGGGCCTTGCAACAACTCTGGCTATTCTGGGTCGCGCCCATTGTTGGCGCAGCGCTGGCTGGCTTTTTCCACCGCTGGCTGGCGAGCGATCAACCGGCTAATTGATGCTGTTTCTTGATAAATTTAGCTTTTCTAGGAGCCTGTCTGCTCGCGATTCAATGGATTATCGCCTGCAAACGGGCTCCTGCGCATCCGTATTTGATATGAGGTTGGCCTTGCCCAGAAAAGGGAGTCTGGGTATCCAGACCCCCTTAGTAAAAGGCCATACTATAAAGTTATAGCCATTGGTAACCATAAGGAGCCTCACCGCATGTCCACCTCTACGTCCTCCTCCATACTAACTTCCGAAGAAATTCCAACACTTCCGGTTATGGCCGGGGTGTTCGCCGAAGCCTTGCCGCATATCCAGCAGGATTTAGCCGCTCGCGCGCCGGCGCCTGAACAAGATCAGCAACAGATTACTGAACTGGTCACCCAACTTGATTTACAGGACACGCATTCGATTCTGTTCTTTGGCAGCAAAGCCCAGGAACAGTTGACCACCATTTCCGACAACATGCTGGAAGGGGTGCGGAGCAAGGATATAGGTCCAGCGGGTACGGCTTTGGGCGAGATGGTCAAGGTGTTGCGCGCTTTCAATCTGGAGGACCTGGATCCTAACAAAAAACAAGGGTTCTTCGCCCGGCTGTTTGGCAAGATCACGCCACTGGCCAAGGTGGTGCAGGAATATGAAACAGTGCGGAACGAAATCGACCAGATTAGTAACTCTCTGGAGCGACACAAGACCCAGTTACTGACCGACATCACCGCGCTCGACCGTTTGTACGACGCCAATCTCGATTACTTTCACACTCTGGAACTGTACATCACCGCTGGCGAAGAAAAGCTGCGTCAAGCGGATGCTGAGGAGCTGCCGGCGTTGGAGCGGGAGGTCGCTGCTGGCGAGGATATGGTGAAAGCCCAACAGTTGCGCGATCTGCGCAGTGCCCGCGACGATCTGGAGCGCCGGGTTCATGACCTCAAACTGACCCGCCAGGTCACCATGCAGGGTCTGCCCAGCATCCGGTTGGTGCAGGAAAACGACAAGAGCCTGATCAACAAAATCAACTCGACGCTGGTCAACACCGTACCTTTATGGCGGCAGCAACTGGCCCAGGCCATTACCATCTACCGCTCCGGCCAAGCGGCCAAAACGCTGAAGGCGGCCAGCGATCTCACCAATGAATTGTTGGCGTCCAACGCCGAAAATCTGCGCCATGCCAACGTCCAGGCGCGCGAACAGATCGAACGAGGCGTCTTCGACATCGAAACGGTCAAAAAGGCCAATCAGACGCTCATCGCCACGATTGAGGACAGTCTGCGCATTGCCGATGAGGGTCGTCGCCGCCGGCAGGAAGCGGCGACGCAACTGGAAGCCTGTGAGACCGAATTGCGCCAGGCGCTCGCGTCTGCCCAAGCGCGCGCCCAACAACCCAATCCGTCCACGCGAGGTCGCTGATCATGGGACTTTGGGACAAACTCATGGGGGAATTCATTGATGTCATTCAATGGATCGATGATTCCAACGATACGCTGGTTTATCGCTTTGAACGGCATGGCAATGAGATCAAGTTTGGCGCGAAGTTGACGGTCCGCGAGGGACAGGTCGCTATCCTGGTTAACGAAGGCCAGCTCGCTGATACTTTCGAACCGGGCATGTACGAACTGAAGACGAATAACCTGCCGATTCTCTCCACCTTGCAAGGTTGGAAGTACGGTTTTGAAAGCCCCTTTAAAGCCGAGGTCTATTTCTTTAGCACTCGCCGTTTCACCGATCTGAAATGGGGTACGCAGAATCCTGTGATGCTGCGCGACCCGGAATTCGGACCGATCCGGTTGCGGGCCTTCGGCAACTACACCATCCGGATTAAGGACACCCCAACGTTCCTGCGTGAAATTGTGGGCACGGATGGCCGTTTTACCACTGATGAAATTACCAACCAGTTGCGCAATATGGTCGTATCGCGCTTCGCCAATATCCTCGGCCAGGCCAAAATTCCAGCGCTAGATTTGGCGGGAAACTACGATCAACTCGGTCAGTTTCTGTTGCAACGCATCTCCCCTGAATTTGAAACGGTCGGGCTGGAGCTGACCAATCTGCTGGTGGAAAATATCTCGTTGCCGAAAGAGGTTGAGGCGGTGCTCGACAAGCGCACCAGTATGGGCATTGTCGGCAACCTCGACCAGTATACCCAGTTCCAGGCGGCGGAAGCCCTGCGCGATGCCGCGGCGAATCCCGGCGGCGGTTCCGAGGCGCTAAATATGGGCCTGGGACTGGCGATGGCGCAAAGGATGAGCAATGCGTTGGGACGCTCGGCGCAGCAACCGACGGCTCCAGCGCCCGCGCCTCAACCTGCGCCGCAAGCGGCTCCGCCTCCTCTGGCGCCGCCGCCCTTACCCATCGCGAATCCCTACTACGTGGCAGTGAACAACCAGCAAGCCGGGCCGTTCCCAATGGACGAATTGCAACAGAAGGCGCAAACCGGCCAATTAACCCGCGAGACGCTGGTGTGGACGCAAGGCATGGTGAAATGGACCCCAGCGGGTGAAATAGCGGAACTGGCGGCCTTGTTTACTCACCTGCCGCCGCCGTTGCCGAGGGGTTGAGTGATGAGCGGCTAGCGAGGAGTCATGATGAGCGCTGTGGCGGAAAAAATCCGGATGAGCGAGGCTGAATATCTGGAATGGGAAAGCCGCGCTAAAGAGAAGCATGAATATATTGATGGCGAAATTGCGCTATTACCTGCTAGCGGAAACTCATCAGCCCATCGTCCGCTTACTCGGCAAAGTGGAAGGCGACCGCTGGATTGAGCAAATTCTCGACCGCGAGGACCGGATTGAAATAGCCTGTGGCGACATCCGGTTGACCCTGTCGCTGGACAATCTGTACGAAGATACCGGGTTACTGACTCAGGGATAATCATGCGCTCCCCTCTCCTGTGTATGGGAAAGGGGTTGAGGAAGAGGGCGTTCCCAGAAACTGCCGGAAAGCGCCCCGGCGGCGGTCATATCGTGAATCTGGCGCAGCTTGACCTTACCCTGGTCGTCGCGGGCCGCGACCACCGCATTCTCCAGATCGATCGAATATTCTTTTTGCATCCGCAACAGGCGCAACCGCACTTTCTGGGCCTGGTACATGTCATCGTAAGCAACTGCCACAAAAATGCTGCTCATGGGCGCGTCTCCATGATAAGAGTTAGACCTCTTTGGTTAAACTATTGAGGATATTAGATCATGTCTGACCCAATGCGAGTACTGATTCATTTGCTGCTGTACGGAGCATTGATAAGCAGTGCGGCCATGGCTCAAGCCGCGCCATCGACTCCCGACGCGCCAGCGCCAGCGCTCTCCCATCGCCTGTTACAGGATATCGAGCATGAAATCGCTAAAGTCGAGCCGGTACTGGATCGTTATGGCTATGGCGCAGTATTTACGGCCATTAGCGTCGAGGGCTTTGGCATTCCCGCACCGGGGCAAACCCTGCTGATCGCCGGCGCGGTGACCGCGGCCAACCAACAACAATTGCGTATCGAGTGGTTGCTGCTGACGGCCTTTCTGGCGGCCTTGCTGGGCAATAGTTTGGGGTATCTGATCGGGCGCCGGGGCGGACGGGCGCTACTGCATCGCTTCCGGATCAGCGCCCACCATCTGCAGCGCATCGAGCAGGGTTTTACCCGTTACGGCGGTGGATTGATCATCATAGCTCGATTCTTTGACGGACTACGGCAACTGAACGGCATCGCCGCCGGCCTGCTTGAAATGCCGTGGTGGCGGTTTACCTTGTACAATGCGGTCGGTGCGGCGTTATGGGTCGGTTGCTGGGGATTGGGGATTTACACCCTGGACGAAAATTTGCGTATCGTTCTGATCGCGTTCCACCACATCAATCCCTGGGTGGCCATGCTCACGCTGGTGGGCGTTGGCACGCTAATTCTGATACTCTGGCGTTACCACCGTTTGCCACGCAAAGAGCGGAACGGTTGACTGGCCATTTTCACACTGAAACGGAACGGGAAGCGATGCAGGATCCTATTCTATGGGCGGTTTTGATCGGCGTCGTGCTGGGCGCCGGGGGCATGGCGCTGCTAGGCGTTCGTTTTCACCATCGGCGCCTGGCGGCGCTTCGCAAGAACTACTTGCGAGAGTGCCGCGCCATGCTGGATCTGCTGCCGCAGCGCTTATACCGCGTGGATCGCGAAGGCCGTCTGACGTTCCTGAATCGCCCCTTGCTCCAGGATCTGGGCCTGCCGCTATCTGCCTGTCTGGGTAAAACCGCCAACGATCTCCATCCCCCCGAACTCGCCGAAAAATACCATACCGACGACCAACAGGTGCTGAGTGGAAAAACCCTTGTTCTGACTGAGGAAAACATTGTTCCAGCGACCGGCGAAAAGCGTTACGTCGAAGTGACCAAGATGCCTGTCCGTGATGAAACCGGTGCCATCGTGGGCATCCAGGGCATTTACTGGGATATCACCCCCCGCAAACAGGCGGAAGAACAACTGCGGCAAGCAGCGCGCGTTTTCGACAACACCATGGAGGGCGTAATGATCACCGATGCATCCGAAAAAATTACTGCAGTCAACCGCGCTTTTACCAAAATCACTGGTTATGAAGAGGCGGAGGTGATAGGGAAATCGCCGCGCATCTTCAAGTCCGGCCGTCAGGACGCTCAATTTTATGAGGCGATGTGGTCTTCAATCCAAACCACTGGCCACTGGCAGGGCGAGGTTTGGAACCGACGCAAGGATGGCGAGATCTATCCACAATGGTCAACTATTAGCACCGTGGCGGATGAAAATAACCAGATCACCCATTATGTCGGGGTTTTCAGCGATATCAGTTCGCTGAAGCGTTCCGAGGAGAAACTGAATTTTCTCGCCCATCATGACTTGCTAACTCGGTTGCCTAACCGATTACTGTTCAACGCTCGTCTAGAACACAGTATCGAACGCGCCCGGCGCAATCAGAAGTCGCTAGCGGTGCTGTTCTTTGATCTGGACCACTTCAAGAATGTCAATGATACACTCGGCCATGCCGCCGGCGATGATCTGTTGCGCTGGGTCGCCAGGCAACTGGCCGAGATGGTCCGCGCCGAGGATACCGTGGCTCGGATGGGCGGCGACGAATTCATCATGCTCATTGAAGAAGTCGATGAACCTAGCAACGCAGGAACGGTCGCCCGCAAGGTGCTGGAGCTGTTCAAGCAACCGGTCCACATCAGCCGGCACGAATTCTTTATCTCCACAAGTATTGGCATCAGCTTGTATTCCGCAGATGGCAATGATGCTGATACCCTGATCAAGAATGCCGATGCTGCGATGTATCAAGCCAAGGCCCAGGGCCGTAGCAATTATCAGTTCTACAAGCCGGAGATGACAGCTTGGGCGCTCGAACGCCTGCAACTGGAAACCTCATTGCGGCGAGCGGTCGAGCATGGAGAACTGATGGTGTATTACCAGCCGCAGGTAGACATTATCTCGGAACGATTGACCGGCGTTGAGGCGCTGGTGCGCTGGCAGCATCAGCAATACGGCATGATCCCGCCGTCCCGCTTCATTCCGGTTGCAGAAGAAACTGGCTTTATCAGCACCCTGGATACCTGGGTCATGCGCACAGCCTGCCGACAGATGCAAGCCTGGCGAGGACAAGGTTTGAGGTTACCACGCCTGTCGATCAATTTATCGATCAGACAAATCGAACAGACCGATCTTACGACCCTGGTCGCGGAATTGCTGGACGAAACCGAACTCGAACCGAGCTTTCTGGAATTGGAAATCACGGAATCGTTGATCATACGTCAAACTGCGCAGGCGATCCGCGCCATGCACGGGCTGCGTTCACTCGGGGTTTGGTTGGCGGTGGATGATTTCGGCACTGGTTATTCCTCGCTGAGTTATCTCAAACAACTCCCGTTGCATCGATTGAAGATCGACCAGTCTTTCGTGCGCGATATTACCCGCGATCCGAATGGCGAAGCGATTGTGCGCGCCATCATCGCTCTGGCGCATAGCCTCGGGTTGGGCGTCATCGCCGAGGGCGTTGAAACGCGGGAACAGGTCGACTTTCTGCAAAAGCAGGGTTGCGATGAGGTCCAGGGTTATCTATATGGTCATCCGATGCCAGCGGATGATTTTATCCGGAACTATCGCCATTTGTTGGAGTAATCGCTATCGAGCCAAACGACAACAGCCACCAGCGCAATTGCGAGGTGTCGTTCACCGTCGCGGTCAGCCAAAAATGGTAGTCATCGCCATCCCGATCCTGTACAACCTGGCCTTCCGACAGACGGGTTTCCAGTAGATGCAAGCCGGCGGGCCAGTATGCAGCGATTGCCTTGCCTACAGACTACACAATTTTGTGGCATTAAGCATCTTTTGCGCCGGATATCCTCTAAGCTGAACAGAGAGTCTAACTCAAAGACCGAGAGGCGTTAAGCAGCCACTTGTGTTGTCTGTCCCTATACCTTATAGTGAGTAACGCAAGAGCTTCAAGTGAGGTTATCTGTTCATTTACTGTAAGCCCTTTCAATGGTTTTCGGTCCATCAGTTCCTCCATTTCGGTTCTTGTAACGGAGCGATTGCTCTACCTTTTTAATCTTCTCGAGATCTAAATTAATGTCAGTTGGTACGGTTAAATGGTTTAATGAAGCTAAGGGTTTTGGTTTTATCTCTCCGGATGGCGGTGGCGAAGACTTGTTCGCACACTTCTCGGCCATTCAGGGGCAAGGTTTCAAAACGCTTAGGGAAAATCAGAAGGTTTCGTTTGATGTCACTACTGGACCTAAAGGCAAGCAAGCAGCGAATATTCGTTCTATTGACTAGACGTCCAAGATTTTAGTGCGAGAAAAACCCGGTACTACCGGGTTTTTTTTTGATTCCTTCTACCCATTCCCTTTTTTCTGCTTACCCAGCAATTGCTAGAACCGGTCTCGGCGGCGACTATCTGCGAGGAGATAATCACGGGGAAATCCCTTGGCAAGTTTCCGGTGACATGATTATTGGCTATTGTGGAAGCCGTGCGTGTTGGGGGCGATATCCTCTGGACTGGGTGGCTGAGTATGAAATTTGATTCGCATATTTCATACCATTTACTGGTAAATTTTGAATCTTTGTCCGGTGATCAGCTCGCTGAACTACGTCGGTTTGCCACCTGAACCACGCCTTATCGAGAAATTTCCTCGAAAAACGGTTTTTTACTCCGCGTTCGCTGTAGAGCGGTTACGCTGGGTATCTTCAGGTAGAGACTGAGGGTCTGCAGATCATTCTCCTGGAGCGGGGACGCGATTGCGCCCAAGGTTATCTGTTCAGTCCCCCGTCGCCCGCTGAAGAGTTTATAAAGTGGCGATGGAGTCATGTTAAATATTAAAAACCCATCATTTGGCCTTCCTATTAAGGCAATAGACAAAATTTATTTCCGTTGCTGACGGTGACCTCCCATACTGTGAACTACCGAAGGGTCCGCGGACCGTTTCTTACGGCGCGGACGAATAATGACTGACAACGATAATGATCGAGGACGAAGGACTTCCTTCGCACCAGTCCCTTCCGATCGATCCGAACCCCCGGAGGTGGAAATTCCATGCTTAGACCAAAAATGTCTTTAGTTGCCGCCTTGGCGATTACACTGACGCCGCTTGCGCCCATTAGTCCTGCTTTAGCGCAGGGTCAACCCAGGCCGAACCAATTCTGGTGGCCTAACCAGCTCAACCTTCAGCCCCTGCGCGATCACGACCCGGCGTCCAATCCCTACGGGGCGGACTTCGACTATGCCAAAGCCTTCGCCAGCCTGGATCTGGAGGCCGTCAAGAAGGACCTCAAGAAGCTGATACACACTTCCCAGGACTGGTGGCCAGCCGACTTCGGCCACTACGGTCCCTTGTTCATCCGCATGGCTTGGCATAGCGCCGGCACCTACCGGGTGGCGGACGGGCGCGGCGGCGCCGGTGGCGGGCAGCAGCGCTTCGACCCGCTCAACAGCTGGCCCGACAATGTCAACCTCGACAAGGCGCGGCGCCTGCTCTGGCCGATCAAGCAGAAGTATGGCCGCAACATCTCCTGGGCCGACCTGATGGTTCTCGCTGGCACCGTCGCCATGGAGGACATGGGCTTTAAGACCTTCGGCTTCGCAGGCGGCCGGCCGGATGACTGGGAGCCAGATCTCGTCTATTGGGGTCCGGAAGCCGACATGTTGGGCCGAAAGCGGTTCGACAAGGCAGGGAAACTGGAAAATCCTCTCGCCGCCACGCAGATGGGCCTCATCTACGTGAACCCGGAAGGCCCCGGCGGCAACCCGGACCCGCTCGCGGCCGCCGAGCAGATCCGCGTAGCCTTCGGTCGCATGGCCATGAACGATGAAGAGACCGTCGCCCTGATCGCCGGTGGCCACACCTTCGGCAAGACCCACGGCGCGCACAAGCCGAGCGAGTGCGTGGGTCCCGAGCCGGCCGCCGCCCCCATCGAGCAGCAGGATCTCGGCTGGGCCAACAAGTGCGGCAAAGGCGATGCTGAGGACACAGTCGGCAGCGGTCTGGAAGGCGCATGGACCCAAGCGCCGACAGAGTTCACGATGCTGTACCTGACGAACCTGTTCAGCTTCGATTGGGAGCAGACCCGCAGCCCCGCCGGTGCCATTCAATGGAAGCCCAAGGGCGGAGCGGGCGCCGACACGGTCCCCGACGCCCACGTTGAAGGCAAGCGGCACGCGCCGATGATGTTCACGACGGATCTGGCGCTGAAATTCGATCCGGCCTACCGCGAGATCTCCCAGCGCTTCCTCAAGAACCCGAAAGAGTTCGAGCTGGCCTTCGCCAAGGCTTGGTTCAAGCTGACGCACCGTGACATGGGTCCGCGCGCCCGGTACCTGGGTGGCGAGGTACCCGAGGAAGTGTTGATCTGGCAGGACCCGGTGCCAAAGGCCGACTATAAACTGGTTGAGGCGCAGGATATTGCCCAGCTCAAGAAAAAGATCCTCGACTCCGGCCTCTCTATCCCGGATCTGGTGCGAACCGCGTGGGCCTCGGCCGCCACTTACCGCGATACAGACATGCGCGGGGGCGCTAATGGCGCGCGCATTCGCTTGGCCCCGCAGAAGGACTGGCCCGTCAACGACCCGGCAGCGCTGGCGAAGGTGTTAAAGACCCTGGAAGGCGTTCAAAAAGACTTCAATGACTCGACGTCCGGCGGCAAAAAGGTCTCTCTCGCCGATCTGATCGTCCTCGGCGGCGCGGCGGCCATCGAGCAGGCGGCAAAAGAAGCCGGTCACGACGTAAAGGTTCCTTTCACGCCCGGACGAACCGATGCGACTCAGGAACAGACCGACGTCGCATCCTTCGCGGTCCTCGAACCGGCGGCCGATGGCTTCCGCAACTACTTCGGTAGCGGCAACTCCTTGTCGCCAGCCGAGATGCTGGTCGACCGCGCGAACTTGTTGGGTCTGACCGTACCGGAAATGACCGCGCTGGTCGGCGGTATGCGTACCTTGGACGCTAACGCGGGCGGTGTCAAACACGGTGTGTTCACGGACCGTCCCGGGACGCTGAACAACGATTTCTTCGTCAACCTGCTCGATATGGCCACAAAGTGGTCGAAAGCGAAGGATACCAATGGCCTCTACGAGGGACGCGACCGCGCCACGGATGAACTGAAGTGGACAGCAACGCCGGTGGATCTGATTTTCGGATCCAATTCTGAGCTGCGCGCTGTCGTTGAGGCTTATGCATCTGAAGACGGCGCTGAGGAATTCGTCCGCAACTTCGTTGCAGCATGGACCAAAGTGATGACGGCTGACCGCTTCGACCTAAAGCGGTCGTAGGGAAAAGCCGCTCGGATCGCGGTTGGCCTCAGCCCGATCCGAGCGCCCGCAGCGATTCAACGGTTGTGAATCTCGGTCGAGCTGTTATTTGACTCAAAAACAGTACGAACTAATTGGACAGGGAAAGCGGTAAAAAAACTTCTGTATCAGTTTTGCCCCGACTCCGGCTGGGCCGGCTCAACAACCCCAAACAACTTTTCAATCCGCGCCAGCCGCTCAGCCTGTTCGCCGCTGGGATCGCCCGCTGCGGAGACGACCTGGCGGATCTTGGCAAGCGCCTCTGCCCGGATGGCCGCATCAGGAGGCAGCATCTTGTAGTCTGGCAACCTGTTTAGCCTGCATTCCAAGGTACGCGGTGCGTACCCTACATCGACTGCCTCCTGCATCTGGTAGCGGTACCGGAGTAACGTGCCATAGTCACATTCCAATGCGTCGGCCAGTTGCAGGGGGGATCCCCTGCGCGAATCCACGCAGCATCAAGACGATCTTGGTGCAGGAGTAGTGCATGCCCGTCCAGAAAGTACCCGTGAACAGGTTGAACACCGCACCGCATTCCCGGCAGCAGTCATCGACCACCGGGGCACGGTCGCCCCTGTGCGGGCGTTGCGAAGCCGGTAGGACATGCCCGCGCGGACAGCACAAACCATGAGGATGAAGAATCATGGAGCAAAAAAACAGTAGCATTCTTGTTCATTGAGTAAGTCGGTGATAGGAAAACGGATCATGGTCCCCTCCTAACGTTTTGCGCCCCAAGATGGCGCCAAAACTCAATGAATCTTCTCCACCCTCTTCTTGAGGTTTCATCCGCTCGCCGACATGAGCCAATCACCTTTAATTCTGGAGCCAGTAAGAAAGCATGCTCTAATTTCTTATGGCTTTTCGAGGGTTCTTGTGGAGCCAATCGGGCTGGGAAGAGGCGATCTCGCCAACTCATATTGTGATTTAAAAAAACAGCACGATCGACCTCCAACGAACTTGGGGAACTTAGCTTGGTCAAACGAGCCGGCTTCCACAAGAATCCTCAAAGAACCAAGAAGGTAGTATTCTTGGGTAAATAGACTTTATGCTAACTATAATGCTAAAAATTCTGCTCTCCAAAAATCTCTTCCATCATCATCTTTGCCCGATGAATTTCGTTATCGTCAAGCAGCATCCGCAAACTACCCTTTTCCGATAACAATTCACGCAGTAATCGCAACCTCGGCTACATCATGCATAGCCATTTGTCGTGGCGCAGCCCATCCTTGATGCTGCGCCGAATTGCTGTTCAGCCACTTCCGCGGCATTGGGCTGTCCACACTCTCGTTGTAGCACCAGCCTTTATTGCCGATGCTGTACACAATATCATTAAAAATCGGTTCCTGCTTTTTTTCAACTACACGACTTGCGCAGCGAGGGTTTACAAATGAGCGTTCTGATCCTTGGGCTGGTTCTCTTCCTAGCGGTGCATTCCATCTCGATCGTCAATGAACCCTGGCGTGATCGTCTGGCGGCGAGCATCGGCGAGCGATTGTGGCAGGGTCTGTACTCGCTGGCGTCCCTTATCGGATTTAGCTTCATCGTCTGGGGATACGGTCTTGCCCGCCAGGAACCCATGCCGCTCTACCTGCCGCCAGCATGGTTGCGCCATATCGCTTTATTACTGATGGTCCCGGTATTTCCACTGTTGCTGGCGGTCTACCTGCCAGGATGCATCCAGGCCAAGGTCAAACACCCTATGCTCGCAGCGACCAAACTGTGGGCGTTCGCGCACCTGCTAGCGAATGGGATGCTGGCGGATGTGTTGTTATTCGGCAGCTTTCTCGCCTGGGCGGTGGTGTATCGCATCTCCATAAAGCGCCGCGTCGCACATCCCGTTCTCGGCGCGCCGCCTTCCAGATGGAACGATTGGATTGCCGTGATCGGCGGCTTGGCGCTTTACGTCGCTTTTGTACTGTGGTTGCATCTCTGGCTGATTGGCGTCGCGCCGGTTACCATCAAGCATTGAGAGAATGAAGGTTTCAGGCATCAGGAACGCAAACAGGAAATTGCTCCTGAATTTGTCCGATTTCCATGTGGAAAGACAATATCATCGTGTTCTGGAGAGCAAAATGGCTCTTGACGAAAGACGGCGACAGAAAAAACTCGCTAAAAAGACGGCTGAACGCAAGGCCAAGCAGGTCGAACGGCGCTCGCTAATTACCGGCGGTTCCTCAGCATTAACCGCGCGCTTCCCGGTCAGCGACTGTTTGGTTCCCATTGATTTGTTTAAAGAAGGCCTTGGTCACCTGATTTTGACCCGTTCGCTGCCTAACGGCCAGTTGGCATTGGCGAGTTTTCTGGTCGATACCTATTGCCTTGGCGTCAAGGACGCCATGTATCGGGTGGTTTCTCCCGAAGAGTTCGAATATTATCGGCAGCAGGTCCACGATCGAACGCCTCTGGGGTCAGTCCATCCCAGTTGCCTGCGCAGGCTGGTCGAGGAAGCGGTTGGCTATGCCCGTGATATCGGTTTTTCACCCCATACCGATTATGCTAAGGCGGCTCGGTTATTCGGCGACATTGACGCCTCGGCCTGCTCAGTTCGTTACACCTTCGGCAAGGACGGTAAGCCGTGCTATATCAGCGGCTCCTACGAGAATCTTCAGCAACAGCGCAAAATTATTGAGACTCTGAAGCGAAATCTCGGGTCGGACGGGTTTGATTTCTGTTCTTGACGCCTGAAACCTGATGCCTGAAACCTCTATATGGCCACTCCCCAACACCTGCTGGTTATCGATCTGGAAACCCGGCCCGATGCGGCGATTCTGCCGGTAGATCGTGATCCTGAAACCTTCCCCAAGCCGATCCAGCATGAGATCGTGACCCTGGGTTTCCTGTTAGCGCGAATTGAACGCGATGGCGAACGGGAGCGCTATTTGATCCGTAAACTCGGTTCCGCCAGCATTGCGGACCGGAGTGAACGGGATATTCTGGCCGGGTTCTGGCAGATGATCGACCGGCAGAAACCACGAGTGGTGACCTGGAATGGGCGCGGTTTTGACGCTGCCGTCCTTAAGCAACGGTCGCTGATCCATGGCCTGACCGCGTTCAACTGGCACCGCACCGATCCCCGCTTCGGTTACGACTATCGCTACGAATTTAACTGGCACTGCGACCTGATGGATGTGCTGAGCGATTTTGGCGCTTCGCCGCGACTGGGACTGGACGAAGCGGCGCAAGCTTTGGGTCTGCCAGGGAAATGGAATGGTCACGGGGAGCATGTTGCAGAACAGGCCGCCGCCGGGGACTATGCCGCGATTAATCAGTATTGCGAAGGCGATGTTCTCAATACCTATGTGCTTTATCTGCGCTGGGCGTATTTCAGCACCCGCCTCGGTCGCCAGGGCCATAACCTCAGTGTGCAGAATCTGCTGGATTATCTTGAGGCGGGCCGTGAAGAACATCCGCACTGGGACGATTTCGCCGCACGCTGGCAAGCCAGCGCCCGGCCCTGCCCGATTTTTATCCCGGAAGCGCCGAGCGAACCGAGATCCCAAGCGCCAGAGTCTCATCTGCGCAGTGAAGACGTGTTGCCATAGAGTGATACGCAGCGCAATGTGGCCAGATCGTCTCTGAAGGCAAGGGGTTTTCCACAGAATCTGTGGATAAGTCGATCAAAACGCCCCGTTCCAGGCGTGCAACCGTTTGTCCGGCTTACTTTGAACGGGAGTGGTGGAAAATTCGCCAGTCCTACTGCAATAGGGGTTTCAACATCAGGCCCAGAATTTCCCCTTGACGCACTTGCAGACTGACCGCACTGAGCGCGCGCAGGCCAAGAAAAGTCTATGCTGACGAATTGGATGGTCAGACAAGCCGATACAGGTTCGGTTACCCGAGCTTACCATTATTCAGACCTTTCGACTCACAGAGGAAAAAGGAGCCGTGCATGCCGATTCAACAGATTCTCTCCGCCCAGCGCGTCCCGGTCAAAATCTGGACTGATGATGTGGACGAGTCCTCAAAGCAGCAGCTGGCGAATATCGCCAGTCTGCCGTTCATCCATCACCACGTTGCCGCGATGCCGGATGTGCATCTAGGCAAGGGCGCTACCATCGGTTCGGTGATCGCCACTCATAAAGCGATTATTCCCGCCGCTGTGGGCGTTGATCTGGGTTGTGGAATGGTTGCCGCCCGGTTGTCGATCGCGGCGAATGATCTCGATGAGAAGGCGTTGAAGAAAGTCTTTGATCAAATTACCCGCGATGTCCCGGTCGGTCGGGGCCAGCATCCTGATGACCGGGTTTTAGTAGACGCCGCGCGTCCGTTTGAAGCGGGATTGAAGGCATTAACTGACCGGCACCCCACCCTGCTTAAAGCCTTCGGCAAATTCTCGAAATGGACGAACCAGATGGGTACGCTGGGTGGAGGCAACCACTTCATCGAAGTCTGCCTCGATGAGACCGACCAGATGTGGGTGATGTTGCATTCCGGTAGCCGGGGCATTGGCAACGCTATTGCCGATTACTTTATCCAACTGGCTCGCCAGGACATGGAGCGCTGGATGATTCAGCTACCGGACCGGGATCTGGCCTATCTCCCGGAGGGTACTGAACACTTCGCTGATTACGTTGAAGCGGTGCAGTGGGCGCAGGACTATGCGATGCAGAACCGGCAATGCATGCTGGATCTGGTGATTGCCGCAATGACCCGCCATCTACCGCCGTTCACGGTTACCTCGGAAGTAGTGAATTGCCACCATAACTATGTGGTCAAGGAACATCACTACGACGCCAATGTCTGGGTCACGCGCAAGGGTGCCATCCGCGCCCGCGAAGGCGATTTGGGCATCGTCCCCGGCAGCATGGGTACGCGCAGCTATATCGTGCGCGGCAAGGGAAATCCCGAGAGCTTCTGCTCCAGCGCGCATGGCGCAGGCCGCCGCATGAGCCGCACCGCTGCCGAAAAACAGTTCACCGAGGCCGATCTGGCCCGGCAAACCACCGGCGTCATCTGCCGGAAAGACCGAGGCGTGGTGGATGAAATTCCCGGCGCATATAAGGACATCGATGAAGTCATGACGAATCAAAGCGATCTGACGGAGATTTTACATACCCTCAAGCAAGTCGTGTGCGTGAAGGGTTAACCATGCTGATATGATAGCGGTGTCGGAAACAGAAACCACGATGCGTGAATCGGTCGCTAAATGATGGCTTGAGCGGCTATAATGACTATTAATGATGGCAGATGGAGGAGCAATTCCGCACCTTTTGCCGGATAATCACGACTCTTTTTTCAATTGATGACTAGGCCATGCAGACTCAACATTCGCCTCACAGCGACAAACCGGAATCGAAAGCGCTCTATGTTCCCGGTCCGTTTGTCGCTGCAATTAAGACCTTGATCGATGCTTACCGCCAAGGCAATGCTCCGGCGCTGTCAGCCGCCCTGCAACAACTCGAACAGGCGGTAGCGAACGCCGAACCCAGATCCAGATCCAGATCCAGATCCAGATACAAACCCAAATCCAAGCCAAAAGCCCTGAAGAAGGGAGTGAGTGTGGCGGCTCAAGAACGGAAACCGTTTAAAAAAGCACCGATGGGTATGGCGACAACCTCCCGTGAAGAAGCGGACCGCGACATCGATCTGGTTTCTTGCCTGAACCGTGATCATCCTGCCATCGCTGAGCGTTACGCCCGGGGTGAGTTCAGAAATATTAAAGAAGCGGCTATTGCGGCAGGGATCATCGTCTCTTCATAGAATTCGAGGTAAATCAGGTTCTTTGAGGGTTCTGGCGGAGGCAGTCCTAGTAGCCAACCGGCCATACAACATCAACTCCACAGAAAGCGTCGAAAAACCCGTTTTGAATGGATTTCCAATTTTGTCGGCCTATCAACAACGGTCACGCGGGTACACTAAAGGCTGGCGCCTCCGGTTCGTCCAAACGGATCGCAGTCAATCGGTTGCCCCAGACACAGCCGCTGTCGAGAGCGTAAATCCCCGGTGCGCGATAATACCCCAGCGAAGCCCAGTGACCGAAGACAATATTGAGATCGGCATTGCGTCGGCCCGGCGCAGCAAACCAGGGCATCAGCTTAATGCCCGCGCTGCCTGGCGGACCTTTCTCCGCGAAGGACAAGGTCCCGTCCGCTGCGCAAAAACGCATCCGGGTCAGGGCGTTGACGATAAACCGTAACCGGTCGTAACCGACCAGATCATCTTGCCAGCGTCGTGGCTCGCCGCCAAACATTCGCGCCATGAAGAGTTCCGATTCCGGCCCGCGCAGGGCTGCTTCGACTTCATGAGCGCAGCGTTGCGCCAGCGTCAAGTCCCATTGTGGCGGCAGACCGGCGTGAACCATGGCAAATCCCAGTTCCATGTCATGATGCAGCAGTGGACATCGACGCAGCCAGTCTAGCAATTCATCTCGGTCGGGCGCTTCCAGAATCGCGTGGAAGGTATCCTTGCGCTTGGGCTTGACTTGACCGGCAGCCGCAGCCAGCAGGGTAAGGTCATGATTGCCTAATACCGTCGTCACCTGTTGGTCCAGCTCGCGGACCAATCGCAACACTTCTACTGAATGGGGACCCCGGTTCACCAGATCGCCGACCAGCCACAACCGGTCAGTGGCGGGATCGAATTTCAGCAACTCCAACAGCCGTTGCAACGGCTCGTAACAACCCTGAATGTCGCCAATTGCGTAAACCGCCATAAGTTACCCTTTACATAGAAGGCAGGGTGAGAATCGCGTCCCGGTTGGTCCAGGAAGTCATCCGGTCCGCCGCGACTGAGCGTGGCAACCAAAGATACTCACTGTGTTCAGCGGGGTTCAGGTCAACAGGACAGCGCTCCGGCAGGCAAACCCGGAACACAGACTCGATATTCTCAATCACATCTGGCGCATAGCGATGCCGCCAGGGCGGTAGAATGGGGAAACGGTTGATCTGGTTGCAGGCAACGATCTCCAGTCCGTCACCTAAACCGGTTTCTTCGCGCAATTCCCGCCGTGCAGTTTCCAGTGGATCCGTCTCCTCCCAGCGCAAACTGCCGGTGACCGATTGCCAGAAATCCGGTGGCTGGCAACGGCGCAGGGCTAGCACCTCGTCCGCCAGGGTGTAAATCACCACCAGCACCGACTCCGGGCGTTTAACACGGCTCCCCTCTTTGACAAAGGGGGGTTGGGGAGAATTTGATGCACAGTTCCCCCCTTTGACACAGGAGGGGTAGGGAGAATTTGATGCGCAGCTCCCCTCTTTGACAAAGGGAGGTTGGGGGGGATTTTGCGTATTCAAGGCGTGCGCCGCAACCGAATGTTGAGATCGCGCAGCTGCGTCTCGGTGACCGGCGCCGGCGCCTGGGTCAGCAGACAGGCGGCGCTCTGCGTCTTGGGGAACGCCATGACATCGCGGATAGAGCTGGCGCCGGCCATCAGCATCGTCAGGCGATCCAGGCCAAAGGCGATGCCGCCGTGCGGGGGACAGCCGAATTTCAGCGCATCCAGCAGAAAGCCGAATTTGGCGCGCGCTTCCTCGGCGTCGATGCCCAACAGTTCAAATACCTTATTCTGCATCTCCTGTCGGTGAATACGCACCGAACCGCCGCCGATTTCGCTGCCATTCAGCACCATGTCGTAAGCCTTCGACAGGCAACGTCCCGGATTGGCTTGCACCTCGGCGGGATCGTCCGTGCGCGGCGCAGTGAACGGATGATGCAGGGCGTTCCAGCGCTGGTCATTTTCGTCCCATTCAAACATCGGGAAGTTCACGACCCACAGCGGCGCCCATTCACCCTTGACCAGTCCCAGATCGTGACCCAACTTCAGCCGCAGCGCGCCCAGCGCATCGTTGACTACCTTGACGGAATCTGCACCGAAGAAAATCAGGTCGCCATTCTCGGCTCCGGTGCGCGTGAGAATCTTGGCCAGGGTCTCATCGGGCAGAAACTTGACAATGGGCGCTTGCAAACCTTCGCGCCCGCCGGTCACATCATTCACCTTGATGTAGGCCAGTCCTTTCGCGCCATAGCGTCCGACGAACTCGGTGTACAGGTCAATTTCGCGCCGGGTCAGTTTACCGCCCTCTGGAACGCGCAACGCCGCGACCCGGCCTTTGGGATCATTAGCGGGTCCAGCGAAGACCTTGAATTCCACGCTCGCCATCAAATCCGACAGTTCAGTCAGCTCCAGGGGAATGCGCAAATCCGGCTTGTCGGAGCCATAGCGCTGCATCGCCGTCTCATAAGGCATTCGTGGAAATGGGTTAGGCAAGTCGACCGCCATGACCGCTTTGAATAGCTGGCGGATCATCTCTTCCATCAGCCCGGTAATAGCCGCTTCGTCCATGAACGAGGTTTCAATATCGAGCTGGGTGAATTCCGGCTGGCGGTCAGCGCGCAGATCCTCGTCGCGGAAACAGCGCACTACCTGATAGTAGCGATCCATGCCGGCCATCATCAACAATTGCTTGAATAATTGCGGCGATTGCGGCAGGGCGAAGAAACTGCCGGGATGAGTGCGGCTGGGCACCAGATAGTCGCGAGCGCCCTCCGGGGTCGCCTTGGTCAGCATCGGGGTTTCGATGTCCATAAAGCCTTGTTCATCCAGGAACCGGCGCAGCGCGCTGATGATCCGGGTGCGCAAGCGCAAGCGGTCTTGCATGACCGGGCGGCGCAGATCGAGGTAGCGATAACGCAGGCGCACTTCCTCGGAAGTGTCGTCATCATCCAACTGGAACGGCAAGGGTTCGGAACGATTGAGGATTTCCAGCTCGCGGGTCAGCACCTCCACCACGCCCGTGGCCAGGTTGGGATTTTCCGTACCCTCGGGACGACGACGCACTCGACCGGTGATACGTAATACGAATTCATTGCGAACCCGCTCGGCGTTGGCGAAGGCGTCCGGCGTATCGGGGTCAATCACGACTTGCACCAACCCTTCGCGGTCGCGCAGGTCGATAAAAATCACTCCGCCATGATCGCGGCGGCGATGCGCCCAGCCACAGAGGGTGACATCTTGATCTAACAGAGTTTCAGTGACTTGGCCGCAATAGTGGCTGCGCATGGCGTAGGATTCCTGGATGCTAAAAACTGAATGTTATAGCGACTGGCCACTAAGCCGCTGCGGGCGTCGGACAAGCCCCACATCCCCCTGCGCCATCACAAGCGGCGGCTGGTTTGCTTTCCTTGGGCGGCGCATCATCCTTAGCGACGTTCTTCTGATTGTCTTTCTTGAAATCGGTCTCATACCAGCCACTGCCCTTCAAGCGGAAGCCCACGGCTGAGATCAGTTTTTTCAATTGTGGCTGGCCACACGCGGGGCAATCGCTCAGCTCGGGATCACTCATTTTCTGCATCACTTCCATATCGTGGTTGCAGGACTGACAACGGTATTCATAGATGGGCATGGCGCACCTCACAGGCTGACAAGGCAATTGGAAATTTCAACAGTACGTTATGGGGATTGTCGGGACAAAATTCAAGAGTTCGCTACTGAAATAAATCCGCTAATTACTTCTTCAACTGCCAAGTCTCATTCGCCTTTTCCAGCACAGCGTTAATCTGCGCCAGTAAATCATCCGATAATTTCTTGGCTCTATCGCCGACAAACAGCCGCATCGGGAATGCATGAGTGGCTTGCAACGCCATCAGTTCCGGTATGACGTCAGCCAGATTCTGGATCTCATGGGTGGTTAATTCAATTTCCGCAGCAACTGTTTGGATGTGATAAGCCGGTTTTTGGACGTAATCCACGGTTGGGGTGATCTTCAGGGGCGCGGTCTTCTTCTCTCGCAGCATGACCTGCGCCGCCACGGCCCGTTCACAGGGCCAGGCGCCGTCGACTTCCAGGTAATTGGCCTGCAATGCGCCGTTGATCGCCGCGCAGACGGTTTTCCAGGGGAGCGGTTGGCCGAGCTTTTGCGATAAGGCTTGCGCTATGGCCTCCACCGTCGTTTGGCTATTTGCCCAGGCATCCGGTAGGGCGGCGGGCAGGATTTCCAGCACGTTAATTGCGGGTGGCGGTGAGCGCAGTACAGCGTCGGCGGTCAGGACGCCTGCCGGAATCGGTTCGCCCAACAGGCTAGTCGGGCCATGAATCAGCCAGAGCTTGCCCGCGGCAACGGCTTCCTGAATGGCTGCGTCCATAACCGGTTGCTCGGCCTTGGGAATGAACACCGATTCCTGATAACCACCGCCCTTATCGACATTGATCGCGTGATCGCCCTGGAAATAGGCGTAAAGCTGACTGACCGGCAGTTCTTCACCGCTCCACAGTTCCGGTAAATGCTCTCGAATCAGGAGCGCGCTATTCAGTTCGGCCAAGCTCGCCGCTTCGGGCAGGACCAGCGTCAAATCCTTGTCCTTCATCATCGCCTCGTCCGGGCGGGCGCGCCACCAGGTACGCACACTGCGATCCGGGCGGATTAGTTGCAGTACAAAGGACCCGGTGGTGCACCCTTGCGCCAGGGTGTCATAGAGGTCCTGAGTACGCAGCATCTTGGGCAGGGTCGGCTGGGCGGCAAAGGCGTTCACCAGATCCTTAACCCGCTGGCGGGTATCGCCATCATGCCAGAGATCGTAGGGGCCGCCCGGTAATAAGGCGTCGGCGTCCAGCACAGCGTCCTGAATGCGAGCGTCGGCATGGGCCTTGACTGCATCGAATAAAGACCCGTCGCTCAGGGTGAGGCGGAATGTGTGTGGCGCGCCGGATTCGGCAAGGGTGACGCCCATGCAGTAGGCTTGCCGGAGGAGACCGGGAACGTATTGCTTAGCTGCTTGCAACTTGGCCTGCAACTGGTTTTTGCGCGCCGGGTCAACGGTTCCCTCCATCCGATTCAGATCAGCTTCGACCTTTTCCCAGGCCAGAGAGTCCTTAATCCGGGCTTCCACAGCGCGTAGACCGTCCTGCGACGGCGCGGCAAGGACTATCGCATTCGAATAGGCGCGAGGGGTGTTGGGGCCAGTCTTTTCAGTCAGGAAGCGCACCGCTTCCTGACTGGGGACGCGGACTTCCGAGGCGGCGCTTGGTCCCAGGACGGCAAAATGGAACAGGCCGTCGTCTTCGATGTCGCTGGGTTGTCTGGGTTGTAGATGCAGGCGAACGCCGAGACCGGGCGGGACCTGGAACCACGACTTGAGCTTGCCAATTTCCTTTTCCAGCCGGTCTTTCACCACATCGCCGCCGATATCCTTTTCGGCCTAGTCGTGCATGTGCTTGAGGTTGGGGCGGTTGCCCAGCCGCCATTCTTTGGGCAAAGTCTGGCCGGCGGCCTCGGTAAAGCGGTCATCCAGCCAGTGGCTGTCATCCGCCCAGCCGCGCAGGCCCTTTTCCAGATTGATCTTGTCGGGCCGGGTGGGACTGATCAAGCCGATCAGCTCCGGTGTTTTCGCAGTTCGGCCAATGGGTTGGGAGTGCAGGAACGTGGCGATCACCGCCTGTTCCAATTCGCGGCATTTCAGGCCGATGGTCTGGTCCTGCCAGCGGCGGGCGCAATCCAGCTCACCGATAAGCAGACCTTTCCAGTCGTGTTTACCGCCGCTGTCGTTCTCATTTTCGGCGTAGATGCACAGTTCACGGGTCGCCGCCGCCAGGTCGGTCTGGTGCGGGGCGTTGAGAAAAACGCCCGGCCCAATCAGCGGACTCTGATCCCAATGTTCGGCCGCTCGCAACGCCAGCGCAAAGGTGCGCAGGACGCCCCGGGTTTTCTGGAAGCGGTCGAGACCCACCCATTTGGTATAAAACACCTCGGTCAGGCCAGGATGAAAGGGGTATAGTCAAACCGTTTTTGATTATTTTACAAATTTTTCATTAATTTAAGTTACTTGTTTCATGAAAATCAATTAACATAAAACTGTTTGACTATAGCTTTGCAGAAAGTCGTTTTCGACTTTTTTACCTTTGGCGCTGTCATCCAGGGTCTGAATGCCCTTGAGTGCGGCAATGACGTGCGCTTTGAACACCGTGCGATCCTGAATAGATTCCGGGGTGAAGAAACGGCGGCGCAGCACTTCGGCAGCGTCTTCCTTGACGACGGGTTCAACCGCGCTTTCGCTCTGCCGGCGGTAGATGTCATATAACTGGCCTTGTAACCGACGCCCGATCGTGTCGTTTTTATCCGGCTCGCTGGCCAGCAGTGAGGCGACCACTGCACAACGCGGGGTCTTGACTCCTCCAACAATAGAGCGAACTTCCCACTGGAATTTTCATCGAGCATCCAGCGCGAAGGCCTAAAAGTCAGGTACGGTGAGGGTTTTGGCGGCGCGCCGCTGCAGGATTTCTCGCCCTTGCGCTGCCCGCCTGCCAGTGTGGGAGAACGCGCTGATGGGCCACGCAAACCGAACCGCTCGAAAACCGTTGGAGGTGACGATCATGTTTGAATCCAGTCGCTTAGCCGCTGAACATTTAGCCGATGCCTATCGTCAGTTGGTGCCGTTGCGCACGCGCACCGTACACCGTTCTGAGCCGGAGGTCTCGTCCGAGACGCAACCGGCTGCCGTGAAGACGAGGAGGCGCTCATGACAACCCAGGCCGTGGCGTTATACGCCCGGGTCTCCTCCGAACAGCAAACCCAGGCCAAGACCATCGACAGCCAGGTGGCGGCGCTGCGTGAGCGCATCGCGCACGACGGCGTGGTACTGAACCCGAATCATGCGTTTGTCGATGCCGGTTACAGCGGCTCGACGCTCATCCGCCCGGCGCTGGAACGATTGCGCGATGCGGTTGCTAACGGCGAGGTCGAACGGGTTTATGTGTACGCGCCGGATCGGCTGGCGCGTAAGTATGCCTATCAGGTGATGCTCGTCGATGAGTTTCAGCGCGCCGGTGTCGACCTGGTGTTTTTCAACCGCGAACTCGGTCAGTCTCCCGAAGACGAACTGCTGCTCCAAATGCAAGGCATGATCGCTGAATACGAACGCGCCCAGATGCTCGAACGCAGCCGGCGAGGCAAACGCCATAAAGCCCGGCAAGGCTCGGTCAACGTCCTGTGCGGGGCGCCGTATGGCTATCGCTATATCACCCGCGCGGAAGGCGGTGGGGAAGCCCGTTACGAAATCAACGAGGCGGCAGCGGGGTGGTCCGTCAGATCTTTGCCTGGATGGGCCGTGACCGTCTGAGCATTGGCGAAATCCAGCGTCGGCTCACGGCGGCATCGACGCCGAGTCCCGCCGGCAAACGCGACTGGGATCGCAGTACGATCTGGGGCATCCTGAAAAACCCCGCGTATCAAGGCCAGGCGGCGTTCGGTAAAACCCGCGCCGGCGAACTGCGGCCCCGGTTGCGCGCTCAACGTGGACGCGCCTTACAGCCGCGTCGCGCCCGCTCGACCTACGACGTACCCGCCGACGAGTGGCAGTCGATCGCGGTCCCGGCGTTGGTTAGCGAAGCCCTGTTTGACGCAGTCCACGCCCAGCTCGACGACAACCGCCGCCGCGCCCGTACCGGCCAACGCGGGGCGAAGTATCTCTTGCAGGGCCTGCTAGTGTGCCGCTGTTGTGGGTATGCGTTCTACGGTAAGCCGCTGAGTCCCAGTGCCCGGAAAAACCGTCCACGGGCCTATGCCTACTATCGCTGCATCGGTAACGATGGGTATCGCTTCGGTGGCCAACGACTCTGCGACAACAAGCAACTGCGCACCGACCGACTCGAACAGGCCGTGTGGGCCGAAGTCTGCCGATTGCTCGACAACCCCAACCGTTTGGCCGAGGAATACCAGCGCCGGCTAGCCACCGTGCAAGCTCCCCCAGGAGAGGCCGAGGTCCACCAGGTCAATCAACAGATTGCCAAGCTGCGCCAAGGCATCGTCCGGCTCATCGACGGCTATGCCGAGGGCTATCTCGACAAAGCCGAAGCGGAACCGCGCATCCGACGCTTTAAAGAACGGCTACAAGTACTGGAGGAGCATGCTCACCAGCTGCAGACCCACGCGCAACAGCAGAGCGAGCTACAGCTGGTGATCGGTCGTCTGGAGGCGTTTAGCGAGAAAGTCAAAACCGGCTTAGACGACCTGGATTGGCTGGGCCGGCGGGAACTGATCCGCACGCTGGTCAGGCGCGTTGAAATTGACCAAGAATGCGTTAACGTGGTATTCCGCGTCGAGGAAGGAACGTTTCCCAGTGGTGGAAACGACCGTTTTTCGCAACATTGTAGGAGGGGTGGGGACGATGGCCTGGGTCAACCCCTGGAAAAAATCGACCAGGGCGTCGAAGCGCGCGGAGTCCTGACCGTATTGGCTGCGGGCATAGATCATGACTTCGTCAATCAGCACCAGTACGCTCAGGCCTTGTTGGGTGATGGATTCCAGCAAGGGGCCGATCACCGATTCCGCCGGGGCGAGGCGCGTTCTTCGGCTTGGCCGTCATCCCGCAACGCCGCCAGCCCGGCATCGCCGGCCAGTTGGTAGGCCAACAGACTCCACGGTTGTTTGAGGCGGCAACTCTGGCCATTGGGGGCGCGGACTTCGAGACCTTTTTCCAGATCCAGTTTGTCGAAGCACAAAGCGGCGATGATCGCGCGCGGTGGGGTTTGGCCGATGTGCTGGACAAATTCCTGTACGGCAGGCAAATCCGGTAGATGTTCAGGATCGTGGAACAGATGGCGATGGACGATCAAAGTATGGGTTTTGCCGCCGCCGTAGATCAATTCGAGTTGCAGCACGGCTTTATCGTTCAGACCGGCCAGCCGCAGGGCCACATCCTTGATCAATTCGCGCAGGTTGTGGGTCGGGTAGGTCAGGGCAAAGAATGGGCGCGGGTCTTCGTAGATACCGTCTTGGCGGTCAAGGGGCGAGGGTCCAATTTGCTTGATAGGGTTGCTGATGTTTAAGGACACCGAACGCCAATTGCACCAATTTGCGCATGGCTGCGCCCAAGGCGGCGATTTTGGCTTTGCCCCGGGCCAGCAGGCGCTGGTATAAGGCCTGGATGTGCGGGTTATGGCGGGTCGCCACGACGGCGGCCATGTACAGCGCTGCCCGAATCCGGGGTGCTCCGGCTTTGGACAGGCGGGGGCGGCGATGCAGGCTGCTGCCCGATTGACCTTCGATGGGGACCAAGCCGAGGAAGGCGGTCACTTGATCGGCGGAGGTAAAGTCGTGGCCGTGCAGCACCGCCAGCAACCGCTGGGCGGTTTTCTCGCCCACGGCAGGAATCGAGCCCAGCAAGTCGTGGTCCTGTTTCAGGCGGGGATGGCGTTCGATGTGATCGTGAATCGCCGTCTGTACGCGGGTTTGCTCCTGCCTCAAAAAGGCGATGTGTTGTTGGAGCGAGTCCAGGACGGTGGCGGGTGCGGGAACCGCCGCGGTTTTCTCCAGACGGTTCTGTTCCCGGCGCAGATCCGCTTCGACCGCATCCAGGCGGGCGATCAGGGCATTCAATTCCCGAATCTCCGGGGCCGGGGGTTGCCAACGGGGCGGGTTGACCAAGGCCCCGTACCGGGCCAGCACCGGGCTGTCGCGGGCGTCGGTTTTTGTGCGCACCGCCACACCCTGACCAAAGGCTTTGACTTGGGCAGGATTGACGACGGACACCCCGGCGCCGGCCTCAATAAACCAAAGGGTGGCCGCTTCATGATAGACCCCAGTCGCTTCCAGAATCAGATGAACCTGACTCAGATCAGGGACTTTTTGCCGGATCCGCCAATCGCGCAATTCCGTAAAACCCGCTGGGGTGTTGGGCACGGTCTTGGCGCGGCGTTGATCGTTCTCCGGATTGAGCAGACAGCCATCCAGCTTGTTTTTAGCAACATCAATACCGAGGTGATACATCAGGGTTCTCCGAAAGTGTTAACGCTCTGCGCTACACTGGCCTTGTGCATTCAGGATCACCGCACCGGGCGGGTCCTCGGTTACCGTTCAGTGTTTCAGCAGGCAGAACCACAGCGGTCGAGGGCTTCATCTACGCATCAGGGTCGCGCCCTTAGGTCGGGCTCAAGCTCACTCAACCTCTGGGGGGGCAGTTCATCACCACCCCCGCCAAGATACAAGATCGGGCGCTTGCCGCTTTGCATCATCACTTCGTAGAGGTCGGCGGCGAATTGGTTGAGCGCCAGTTCGCCGGTGCGCAGGTCCTCGCGCAGCGTGACGACGTGATGCCAGGGTTTCCAGGGGAGCGTGGGGGGCATTTTGGCGGTTCCAAGTGCTACCATAGTAGTTGTTCAATTCGAGGAAATGGCGCAGAAATGAGAAAAGCTGGCTTCAGTGAGCGTATTGAATGACAGTACGGGTGATTGGCGATATCAGTTCGATAGAGACGATTGCTGAAGGTCCGAGCATTCGGGAACTGGCACTGCTCCGCGCCAGCTACGGTGCTGGCCGATGGAAAAAAAAGAAGGGTATAGCGATGGTTCAGCACGATGACGGCTCCACCCGACGAGCCGAAATTCATTAGTATAAGGCGCATGGAATCGGTAAAGTCAAATTGAAAATCAAGCGGTGGCTATCATGATGGAAACAGATAAATTTGTTATTTGTGTCAACGATGCTGATTTTGGTGACTTCAGTGCGGCTGATCTCATAGTGGGTAAATGCTACGCAGTGTTGGGGCATGAAGACGACTGGCTGCGAATTATTGACGAAAGCGGTAAAGATTATCTCTATCCCTCCACCTGGTTTGTTCCGGTCACGCTATCACGGGAAGCTGCAACCCGATTGCAACATAGCTTGGAACGGGCGGTAGCCTGAATATCGCACAAATCACGCGCTAGTTCGCCGGTGCGCAGGTCATCGCGCAGCGTGACGACGTGATGCCAGGGTTTCCAGGGGAGTTGCGATGATGGAGTCATAGGCGATTGACCCGAATCAGTTGATTGAATAGCATTTCCAACTTCAGGCATCCTCGTTTTCGCGGATTTGCTGGTCAATTTCATTGCGATGTGAGCGGACATAGGCCCAGGCGCTCGTTAAATCTTCAGCGCGCAAGCTATAGTCAAACAGTTTTATGTTAATTGATTTTCATGAAACAAGTAACTGAAATTAATGAAAAATTTGTAAACTAATCAAAAACGGTTTGACTATAGGATCTCATCAGTCATAAGTTCTCTCCCTGAAAAGCCTTGACGGCCGCTCCTCAAGAGCAGCATGAATTCCCCTCAGCGGTCCGCGCCTGAACAACCCGGTCGCCCGAGGAGAATCCATGCTGATTTATGTATACCATGCTTGAGAAAGTTTTCGCAGCGCCTTTGCGCGGCAGCGCAGTTGGCTGCTGTTCTGCGCGGTGGTGTTGAGCTTTCTCGCCGCCCCGGAAATGATCGGGGTGACGTCAATGTGCCGGTTCTGGCAGGGGAATGAAGCGGTCTATCACCGGTTTCTGCATTTCTGTCGCTCCAAAGCTTATGATCTAGAGACCCTGTTGGCGACGTGGCAGGGTTATGTGTGGCGTCAGGCCGTCGCCGTCCAGGTGGCCGGGCGGGCTGTCTTGTTGGGTGATCATACGCTGGTGGTCAAGGATGGGGGGCGTATGCCAGGCGTCGTGTCGTTACATGACGCTTCAGAAACCCAGCACAAGCCATCGTACTTCCGCGGGCACTGCTGGGGCGCGATCGGGGTGGTGGTTGGCGCACTCGATGCTTGTTTTTGTTTGCCTTTAGCCCTGCGCATGCATCAAGGCTTTTGCCATTTAGGTCAGGTGGAACCGACTTCACCCCAAAGGGGCGCGGACCCGAGCCTGCCCGAGCGGGTGGTGCAGATGGCCCTGACGTTGACCATCGATCAGGATGGCCCCGCATTTTTAGTCTTGGATGCCTTTTTCTCGATCGCGGGGGTCTTTCGCTTGGCCCAATCCGTTTATTCCATCGCCTTGAAGCAACCGTATTTGGTGATCGTGGCCCGGGCCAAGAAAAATTACGTCGCCTATTTTCCGGCGACCCCGAAGCCGGCCGGCCGGCCCGGACCACAACCCCGTTATGGCGAGAAAGTCCATCTGATAGAAGTTTTTGATTATCCACAAGGTTTTGACGAGGTCGAGTGTTGCGTCTATGGCCAGCGGGAACGGGTGCGGTTGATGAGCGTCCCCTTACTCTGGAAGCCCCTCGGCGACGCCCTCCTGTTCATCTTCGCGATCACCTCGCGCGGCCCTTTGGTCCTCATGTGCTCCGATCTGAGCCTCTCACCCATCACCGCGTTGGAACTCTATTGTGTCCGCACCCGCATCGAAATTCTGTTCGCGGTATTAAAGCAGCTCCTGGGCGCTTTTTGTTTTCACTTCTGGACTTCACACCTACCACGCCATGCCCGCCGTCCGACCCGGAATCGGTCGCTCAAGGCCCCGGTGATTGAGCGTCAGCCCACGGTCGCCGCCTGTTGGCAAGCCTATGAAGTCTTCGTCTTCTGCGCCGTGGTCGCCCAAGGCTTGTTGCAGCTGATCGCTCTGCGCTTTGGCCCTGAAGTCTGGCAACAACATCGGTTCTATCTGCGCACCCGTTCCCGCGACCTGCCCTCGGAGAAAACAGTCCGGCAAGTCCTCGCTCCTCAGGTGATCAAACCACTTCTCGATCTCCCACCAAACAGTCTCATCGCGCAGATCCGACACGCTTTCCAAGGTACCACGGAGGAGGAACCGGCCGACCCGCCTTCGATCGTCTGAATCCTTGCTCAAATCACTCGGTTAAATAATGTATTCTTGGCTGATTAACCTTCAGTCAGGGGCGGTCTTGTTCGACGATTAGACCGAGAACTTACGACTGAGGAGATAGGATAAGCGCGGAGTAAATCCGCTTCGTGAACGCCGAGCCGCCGGGTTTGTTCCAAGACCCAAACCGGGATACGGGTGCGCACAATGCAGGGTTCGCCACCGGCAACGCCGGGCAAGGTTTCAATGCCAGGAAAGGGATCGCCCAGATCACAAACAATCCATTGCAGAATTTGAGCTTTTTCGGCGCGGGACAAAGTAGAGAGTAGTTCCTGAGTCGCTTGTAGGGTGGACATGGCGCAGACTCCTAAAAGTTGGAGTCCGGGGAGCAATGGAACAGCGAACCGATATAAGGATAAATTATTAATTATATTAAATTATTACAGTCATCAGATAATGAAAGTTCAGTAAACTAACCGAAACGAGTTCTTACTGAATTTTGATTTCGCAAACCAGTTTTCTGTACTAGTTATTCTACTTTTGCATCCTATGGAAGCGTCCTACCAGCAGGTTCATCAAAACGATGGTTTTATCGAACCGCTTAAGCCGGTTGACTGTTCCATTGCTCCCCGAACCCCGAGACCACCACCGAACCGGCTATTCGCGACGGCGTGGAAGTCATCAAGACCGCGTTGGCCAGTATATCGGCAACGGACAAGCCCGCTACACCGCCCGCGGCGGGTTTGAAGATCGTCGCCATTACCTCCTGCCCGACCGGCATTGCCCATACCTTCATGGCGGCGGAAGGTCTAGTGGGCTGACACAGAAGTTTTGACAGGTTCAGAGGTTTCTAGGTCCACCGGGGTTTCAGAAGATTTCAAGGGAGGATAGAGGCGCTTGAGTTTGACCCGGGCCAAGTCGGTGCCGAACTGCCAGTGGATTTTGGTCTGACGTAGGTTGCGTGGGCCTTGCCAAGCGGCGATTTCCTTCCGCAAAGTTTCGAGGTTCGCAATGCGGCGATTCAAACACTGGCCGGCGAGAACAGCGAACTCACATTCCGCCATATTGAGCCAACTGCCATGCTTGGGGGTGTAATGAAATTCGAGCTTGCGGGTGATCCGGCGGGCTTCCTCTGGAGAAAAGACACTATACAAGGCCGCAGGAGTGTGGGTATTGAGGTTATCCACGACCAACCGGATTCGCTCCGCCTTCGGAAAGTACACATCAACGAGTTGCTGCATTTGCTGGGCAAAATCGCGTTTGGTGCGCTGTTTCGTGACATTAACATGACGCCACCCGCGCAAGGGTTGTACGAATAGAAATAAATTGGCGGTGCCTTCGCGTTTGTATTCACAGTCATAGCGCGCCGGTTGACCCGGGCGGGCGGGTTGAGGACAGCGGGTTTCGCTGGTCAATTGCACCGGACTTTCATCGAAGCACACTTGGGGGTATTGAGGATCATCGGGTTCGGCGTACAGGTCCAACACATCCTCCATATGCCAAACATAATCGGGACTGACACTGGGAATACACCATTCTTGACGTTGCCAGGGTTTGAGGTCGTTTTTTTAAGGATGCGCCGCACACTCTCACGGGAAATGGCTTCGATGGGCCGGAGTTCCATGAAGCGGTCCGCTAACAATTGGAGAGTCCACTGACAACGGCCAGCGGGCGGGGTACTACAGGCCAAGGCGACCAGAAAGGCGGCCTGTTTGCCGGTCAAGGCCGGGGGCAAACCGACTCGTGGCCGCTCGCTTAACGCCGCCAGCAACCCTTCGTCGACAAACCGTTGACGGGTACGATGAACGGTCGAAATCCCCAAGTGAAGGCTTTGGGCAATGGCCTCATCCGTCGCCCCTTCCGCAGCCTGCAGCAACACATGGGCACGGGCAACCTTGCGCGCCGCTGCCTTGCCTTTATGAATGACCTTCAGCAGGTCTTCCCGCTCCTCTTCAGTTAGATCAACCAGATACTTGTGGGCCATGGTGATTCCTCCTGTTGATCTCAACCATAGGGCACCCACCGCTACCTGTCAAAACTTCTGTGTCAGCCCACTAGCAGGCCCTGCAAGAGATACTTCGCCCCGCGTTGGCCGGTACGGGCGCGGCGGCGGTTGTCGTCGAGCTGGGCGTGGACTGCGTCAAACAGGGCTTCGCTAACCAACGCCGGGACCGCGATCGACTGCCACTCGTCGGCGGGTACGTCGTAGGTCGAGCGGGCGCGACGCGGCTGTAAGGCGCGTCCACGTTGAGCGCGCAACCGGGGCCGCAGTTCGCCGGCGCGGGTTTTACCGAACGCCGCCTGGCCTTGATACGCGGGGTTTTTCAGGATGCCCCAGATCGTACTGCGATCCCAGTCGCGTTTGCCGGCGGGACTCGGCGTCGATGCCGCCGTGAGCCGACGCTGGATTTCGCCAATGCTCAGACGGTCACGGCCCATCCAGGCAAAGATCTGACGGACCACCCCGCTGCCGCCTCGTTGATTTCGTAACGGGCTTCCCCACCGCCTTCCGCGCGGGTGATATAGCGATAGCCATACGGCGCCCCGCACAGGACGTTGACCGAGCCTTGCCGGGCTTTATGGCGTTTGCCTCGCCGGCTGCGTTCGAGCATCTGGGCGCGTTCGTATTCAGCGATCATGCCTTGCATTTGGAGCAGCAGTTCGTCTTCGGGAGACTGACCGAGTTCGCGGTTGAAAAACACCAGGTCGACACCGGCGCGCTGAAACTCATCGACGAGCATCACCTGATAGGCATACTTACGCGCCAGCCGATCCGGCGCGTACACATAAACCCGTTCGACCTCGCCGTTAGCAACCGCATCGCGCAATCGTTCCAGCGCCGGGCGGATGAGCGTCGAGCCGCTGTAACCGGCATCGACAAACGCATGATTCGGGTTCAGTACCACGCCGTCGTGCGCGATGCGCTCACGCAGCGCCGCCACCTGGCTGTCGATGGTCTTGGCCTGGGTTTGCTGTTCGGAGGAGACCCGGGCGTATAACGCCACGGCCTGGGTTGTCATGAGCGCCTCCTCGTCTTCACGGCAGCCGGTTGCGTCTCGGACGAGACCTCCGGCTCAGAACGGTGTACGGTGCGCGTGCGCAACGGCACCAACTGACGATAGGCATCGGCTAAATGTTCAGCGGCTAAGCGACTGGATTCAAACATGATCGTCACCTCCAACGGTTTTCGAGCGGTTCGGTTTGCGTGGCCCATCAGCGCGTTCTCCCACACTGGCAGGCGGGCAGCGCAAGGGCGAGAAATCCTGCAGCGGCGCGCCGCCAAAACCCTCACCGTACCTGACTTTTAGGCCTTCGCGCTGGATGCTCGATGAAAATTCCAGTGGGAAGTTCGCTCTATTGTTGGAGGAGTCTTCGTGCTACCCATCCCCAATGCGGTAACGAACCTGGGTCCGTACCTGCTAGCCATTGTGATCGGTACGGTGGTGACCGCTGGCGCGCTGTTTTTCCTGAAGCGGCCCGTGGATGCGCCGGCAAAGCTGAAATTAACCGGAGCGTGACATGAACACCGCTCATTACGACGCCCTCATCGTCGGTTCCGGCGCGGGCGGATCGGCGGCGGCTTACTGTCTGGCGAGTGCCGGTCGCCGAGTGCTGCTGCTGGAAAAAGGCCGGGAACTGCCGCGCGATGGCAGCACCCTGGACGTGGATAAGGTGATCCGGCAAGGGATTTTCAAGAGCAAGGAGCACTGGCTCGACCGGAACGGTCGGACCTTCGAGCCGGAGGAGTATTTCAATCTGGGCGGCAAGACTAATTCTACTTTGTCAGAACACATGTTACTATTCATTAAGTTGTTGTTTACGATAGGCAGAATCGATAGTAGCTTGACGTTTTCGGTGGCGGACTTGCATCTGGCGAAGCACTTCCTCCAAGGTCGTGTCGCGCCGAGGCAAGAATTGATTCAACAATGCACGAATATCTCGGCCACTCAGTAACGGTCGCGTCTGCTGATGAAGCAGACGTTCTTCGAGCAGAAAGAGCATGGCCATCATGACCAACGTCATGTGGTGATGCCAGCCCCGCCATCCCCGAACTTGATAATCACCCAGTCCGACATCTTGTTTACCTTGTTGCAAAGCGCGTTCAACCCAATAGCGCTGGCCCTGCATGAACGCCAGTCGGGACATCCGCGTGTCGGCTGGGGCATTGCTCAAGCTGTATTTGATCTCGGTCGGCGTCTCGACCTCCCGGCGCACGATCAAGTGCCAGTGCCGCGCGCGGGTTTCCTGGCCATCCCACACCCACACGCGTTGGTGTAAAATCTCCACCCGCAACGGACCTTTGGTACTGTCCCGTAAGGTGACCGGTTGCCAGGCGGTTGCCGGTTTTTGTTGGATCCAGTGGTCGACCCGCAGGGCGGGGGTTTGGGCGTGAAGCACCGTCGGGGGATGACCATGAGAGGTCTTCGCCGGAGGGACGATGGGTTGCGGATCAGCCAGATAAATGCGCTGGTCCTTGTGAATATCCGCGACGAAGATTTCCCCTTGTGCCTCCAGCGCGCGTAAGAACGCGGGATCGCTGCCATAGAACCCATCAAAGCCGACCCAGGCAAAGCCGATGCCCTGCTGTCGGGCGTGGGTGACCATCGCCAACGCCAAGTCGGTTTTGCGTTGAAACCCCCGCTGGGCCTTCGGAATGCCCGCGGCCTGGCAACGGGCTTCGTCGGCGGTCCACGCCTCGGGCAAAAACAACCGTTCGTCAATTAACGTCGCCTCAGAACCCCGGCTCAGCGCCGCAAACACACCCACTTGGCAATTTTCGACTTTGCCCAACTGACCGCACCATTGGCGGCTGACCCCCACGGATTGCCGGCCTTTCTTCGGCACACCACTGTCATCAATGAGCAGGGCACTGTCCTCATGCCCGCCCAACAACCGATGAGCCTCTTGGGCCACCTGATCGAGTACCGCGCGTTCGGACCAGGCGGATTCACTCACCATGTGCTGCAAGGCTTGATGATCCGCCTCTGGAACCACCTCTTCCATGCGTTCCATGTTCTTGGTGTCCGCCTGGATCAAGCCACGGACATACTGTTGCGCCGTCGTCTCGACCGTTCGCGTCCCTTGGCGGAAGTGGCCTGCAAAGCGCCCACAAAAGTCCATGAATCGCTGACCGATTCCGGCTAGCAATCCGACTTCGGCAGCGCCAGTCAAGTTTTTTTACGGCTTCCGCGTGTGCGTGTGTCATGGACTATCTCACCCAGCTTGTTTTTTGATCAGGATTTCATTATCCTCATTTATTAATAATAATCAAATAGATGAATCTGACAAAGTAGAACTAAGTGGTACGGCGCGGCTCTGGCGCGGTTCGAGCCGCGCGAGTTCGAGGCCGAACCTGCACACCAATGTTTGCCCTGGCCGATTTCGTATCAGGAACTGGAGTCCTACTATGAGCAGATGGAAACCTTATTGGGCGTCCATCGCTTTGAGCCGGAACCGGATCTGCAAGCCATCGTCGGTAAGTTGACCCGCAACGGCGCGGGTTGGAACGCCCGGCCCTTGGCGCTGGCCTTGGACCCCCACATCGTCGAACATCCCGAGGAAGCTGCGCATTTCGACGCCTTCGCTTCGGTCAAGAACTTGAAAGCCGACGGCCAACACGCTTTGTTGGAGCGGGTTCAGCACTTGCCTAACCTCGTCATCCTGACCGGGCAGGCGGTGCGCGATTTCCTCTTCGACCCCGAGCGGCCCGAGCGGTTGATCGGGGTTCGCACCGAAGATGGTAGTGAATTTCTGGCTGATACGGTGTTGCTGGCGGCGGGCGCATTGCATTCGCCACGGCTGTTGCAGGGCTATCTAGCCGACAGTGGTTTAGCCGAGCGGCTGCTGTGCGCGGACGTGGTGGGGCGAAATTACAAATCCCACCTGCTCAGCGCCGTGCTAGCGTTTTCCGCGACCCCCAAGACCGATCTGCTGAGGAAAACCCTGCTGCTGCTGAACGAACGGTTGCCGCACAGCAGCATCCAGCCCTTGGGTTTCGACGGTCAACTGCTCAGCACCTTGATTCCGGGCTTCGTGCCGCGCGGGTTCGCCCGTGCGCTCGGTCATCGCGCCTACGGTTTCTTTTTACAGACCGAGGACGGTTCTGATCCCGCCAACCGCGTCGTCGCCCAGACTAATGGCGCCCGCTACCCCCAGCTTGACTATGACCCGGCACGGTTGCCGGTGGCGCGGGAGGAGCATCGGCGGCTGGTGCGCGACTTCAATCGCTCGCTGTGGAAAATCGGCCTGCCGGCGACGGCCCAGAGGATTCCATTAGCTGGCACCGCACACGCCTGCGGCACGTTGGTTGCGGGCAACGATCCCCGCACCTCTGTGGTGGATGTCGATGGCAAAGTGCATGGTCTGGACAATCTGTACGTGGTGGACGGCAGCGTCCTGCCGCGCTCCAGCCGGGTTAACCCGTCGTTGACCATCTACGCCTGGGCGTTGCGGGTAGCGGAGCGATTGCAAAAAGGGGGGTCCATTCCAATAAAAGTACGTGAGGCGACATAGGGATCAGACGTGGTCCCTGATGCGAAGGAGGGTCTGTCGACTTGTGCTGAATGGGGTCCGCTCACGAAACGGACAAAATCGTACGCTAAGCCTCGCCGAGCACCCGTAGTGGCCGGAACTGGCCCTGCTCGACCAGTTTGTTCTGCTGCCAGATGTAATCGCCGGTCAGGTTGATGTGCTCCCAACTTAACGGCGCGAGGTGTGGCAGCAGTGTCTCGTCGATGTCTTGACCCGACTCGCGCAGCGCCTGAATCGCTCGTTCCAGGTAGACCGTGTTCCACAGGATGATGGCGGTCACCACCAGGTTGAGGCCGCTCGCGCGGTAGCGCTGGTTCTCGAAGCGGCGGTCGCGGAGTTCCCCGAGCCGGTTCAGAAACACGGCGCGGGCCAGCGCGTTCCTGGCCTCGCCCTTGTTCAGACCGATCTGCACGCGGCGGCGCAGTTCGACGTTCTGCATCCAGTCCAGCGCGAACAGCGTGCGCTCGATGCGGCCGAGTTCGCGGAGCGCGACCGCCAGGCCGTTCTGGCGCGGATAGCTGCCAAGCTTGCGCAGCATCAGCGAGGCGGTGACGGTACCCTGCTGGATCGACGCCGTTAGCCGCAGGATGTCGTCCCAATGGGCGCGGATGTGCTTCACGTTGATGCTGCCGCCGATCAGTCCGGCGAGCGTCGGGTAGGGCTTGGCGTCGCCGTGGACATACAGAAGGGTATTGCGCACATTCGTGCGGAAATAGGTGTTAATGGCGTCCATAAAAGGGTTGGGGCGATAAATAGACGATTTTCATTTAGAGACGGACTTTAGAGACAGCTTTTGCTGTGTTTTCAAGGTAAAAACACTTCATTTGAATCGGTCTATAAAACGACCGTTAAAGAGGCTTTGCTTTTTATTTCGGCTCAATATGGATTCCAGGCTGTTGAAGATGGCTCGCCCTGCCAAGGGACAGGAGCTACACTGAAGAGGTTTTGAACCGCCGCGCTCCAGGTTTCCCGTCGATGATCAACCTTCAGAATCTACTGGACGATGTCCGGTGTTACGAAACGGTCCGCCAACTGCGCTGGCCCGATGGGGTTCACTGCCCCCATTGTGGGGCGGCGAACGTGACGAAGCAGGGTCACGACACGACCCAACCGGCGCGACAGAAATATCGGTGTGCCGGGTGCCATCGCTCTTTTGACGATCTAACCGGGACGGTGTTGGCCGGCCACCACCCGCCGTTACGAATTTGGATATTATGTTTATATTTTATGGGTTTGAACTTGTCTAATGCCCAGATTGCCCAAGAGTTGGCGTTGAATCCGGAGACGTGCAGCGGATGACCGAGCAACTGCGCCAAGGTATCGTCGCCCGCCAACCCGAACCCACCTTGGCGGGGGAAGTGGAATGCGACGAGGTCTATATGGTGGCCGGGCATAAAGGGCATCCGGACGCGGTGAAAAAAAAGGCCGCCGCGGGCGGCGTCGCCGGCTGAAGGGGGCACGGGGTCGAGGCACCCTGGAGCAGGAAAAGCCGCCGATTCTCGGCATGATTGAGCGCGGCGGCGCGGTGGTCGTCCGGATGCTGGATAATGTCCAGCAAGCGACCATCCAACCGCTCCTTCAGACTTTCATCGCCCCGGGAACCCGGGTGTATACCGATGAATATGCAATCTATAACCCATTGAAGGATTGGGGCTTTGATCATCATACGGTGTGTCACAGCCGGGGTGAATACGCCCGCGACGACGATGGCGATGGCTTCCATGAGATTCATGTTAATACCGCTGAGGGTTTCTGGTCCCTGTTGCGTTCCTGGTTGCGACCCCATCGAGGAATTTCGCAAGAAAAGCTGCCGCTCTACCTGGGCTTCTTTCAGTTCGTGCATAACGTCCGCATTCGGGGCAAAGGCTTGCTCAGACCTCTCTTGGAACTGCTGGTCGCCTAACAACGCTAACTGACTGGAATCCATATTGAGCCTTTATTTCAATGTCTTTCTTAGCTTCTGATTCCTTAGCGCCTTTTTCCGCACGAATGTACACGGTACCCTTATAACGACATCGGCGCAGGCTAAAGGCGCGGACGGCCTGGGACAAGGTGCCCTCGACCCCAGCCCGTGGGCCGTACCGGGCGCGCCCGGCTTCGGTTTCTTGTTGACGGCGAGCATTTTGCAA
Source organism: Gammaproteobacteria bacterium (assembly GCA_024235095.1). Classification (NCBI taxonomy): domain Bacteria; kingdom Pseudomonadati; phylum Pseudomonadota; class Gammaproteobacteria; species Gammaproteobacteria bacterium. The sequence continues at coordinate 508,031 of JACKNC010000003.1, read as the reverse complement.
CGCTTCATGCAATGGGCGCGGACGCAACGTGATTTCGCGAGGGTCGGTCTTAGCGCGGGTGCAGAAGGGACGGCTACTACAAGCGGCACAGGTGGGGCGATGGAACCCAACATGGATCGTGTCGTTACCCCTGATAGATGGTAAGGCGATCCCCCTTTAACTATAGAACTAAGTTTTATATATTAGGTGTATCAAACCCAGCGGGCAGGTCGATGCGGATTTTCAAGAGCAAGTGGTTTGCAAAATTCGCCCGCAAGGAGCGGATCGCCGACGCCAAGTTATGCGAGGCCATCAGGAATGCAGAGCAGGGCATCGTCGATGCGGATTATGGCGGTGGCGTCATCAAGCAGCGGATCGCCCGACCGAATGAGGGGAAGTCCGGTGGGTATCGGTCTATTGTCCTTTTCCAGCGGGGGGCACTGTCCTTTTTTGTCTATGGGTTTGCTAAAAACGAACAGGACAACATCGACGAGAGCGATGAACGGGATTTCAAGGAACTGGCGAAAATCGTTTTGGCCCTCTCTGATGCCGAGCTGAAAACCCTGGTCGATAGCGGTAAGTATGTGGAGGTAACAAGTGATGACCCAAGCGAAGAGTTACAAGAGTGACCTCAAAGCGGCCATTCATCAAACGGCCAGCGACCTGTACGAAATCGGCCTAATGGATAAGAAAACGATGCGCCGGTTTGATGCGTCTTGCCTAACCCCCATTCATGGCTTTACCGCCCAGGAAATCCGCGCCCTGCGGGAACGTGAGGACGTCAGCCAGACTGTCTTTGCCCGCTATTTGAACGTGCCGAAGGATTCCGTCAGCCAGTGGGAGCGCGGCGAGAAACACCCCTCGGGTCCCTCCCTAAAACTACTGTCTCTTATCCAAAAAAAAGGCTTGGAAGCCATCGCTTGAATTAACCGGTGTGGGCACGACCCCTGCCGTTGCTGATAGGCCTGTTGTTGGGGTCTGCTCGGGATACGTGTAAATTTTTATCACTTCTTCCTGGTTGACGAGATGATGTCCGAAAAAGGGTTTGCGACTATACTTTTTAAGTGTTTATTTTTAAATAATTTATTATACAAATAAGCGTGTCCAATAAGGTATACCTTTCAGGACACTCACGTTATCAAAAGTAGTATGTTATCATTTTTCACAAGTAGTTGATTTATAACAAGTTAATATTGATAAAACTGCCGTGTGATAAAAATTTACACGTATCCCGAGCAGACCCCTTGTTGGCCGGCGCAGGAACAGTAGATTTTGGTGCGGCGTTGCGCCGTGAGAGACTGACCGCACGGGGTACAGGTCGTCGGGAGCTGTTTCGCTTCGGCAGTACGGCCGGTGCGCCGTGCCTGTTGCGCTTGTTCCTTACAGGCTTCACAGGTCTTGATGCGGCTGTCATGCGCGATGAAGGAATGTCCGCACCTGCAGGCCACGATCCGATATTTCGTTACTTTCTAGGTGCATCGGAGGCGGGCGGGCCCAGTGATCGGTAAAGTTATAGGGGGCGTAGCGCCGTTCCCCGTGGCCAACGATCAGGGGCTACCCGTGGTGTTTGATGTGGCTACCGATGGATGGTGGCAGGCGATCACCCTGTGGGAAGTCGTGATGTTAATGTACCGGTAAAACCCGCAAAAATTCCTGATTTGGCCCGTTATCAGGAGTAGATTGAGGTCGCGCATTGCCTAATTAATAATATGATTACATGTTACGTTTTCTTGATTATAAAAATGATGATATAAAAACTGAACTTAGGAGCTGTCAGCTACGACTTAACGGCTTCCGGGAGAAGAAAATACGGTTAAACGGCTGCCGTCCACCCGCATGATTCCGATTGAACGCTTTCCTTAATTCCGGTTTGACCGCTTCTCCGATCTGAAGACATCAACAATAAGCATAAGCTTCTAAAGATCAACTCTTTTTCCGTCAATTGGACGCGTTTGGGTGGCGATGGCCATGCCTGCGCAGGTCGGGGCCTTCTCTTGACGGTTTCACCTTGCCGGTGCGGAAGCAGTGAAACCGTATTTTTTCGATAAGGACGAGGTTAAACCGGAATCGGAAGACACTGGACCGGAATATTACATATTGTATTCATTGGAAATATAGAAAAATTCGGTGAAGAAATTAAGCCGAAGCTGACACCCGCTCGGGTGATCGGCAACGATCCCGGCGACCCGGTGACCCATCGCCGCCTCTCCCTCCCTGCCAAAACCGAGTAGAATGGCGTGAAACAGGAGAAAGACTACATGATGAACCGGCAAATCACGCTCGATATCCCCGAACGGGTGCTGCTCGCCGAAAAGGTGGACGAAGCTTCGTTTGCACGCGAATTGCGCCTCTTGGCAGCGGTAAAATTGTATGAACTGGGACGACTCTCCTCCGGGCGGGCGGCGGAGTTGGCGGGCCTACCCCGGGTCGAATTTTTACTGGCCCTGGGTCGCTACCAGGTGTTTCCGTTGGCGGCGGAACTGAGCGACCTGGAACAGGAAAAGCGCTGTGCCTGAGGCCATCAGCAATACTTCGCCTCTGATCTATCTTTATCGCATCCAGGCGATCGATTGGCTGCCCCAGATCTTCCGTTCAGTCTGGACGCCCACCGCCGTGGTGGAAGAACTGAAAGAAGGTCAACGACGGGGCTTCGATGTCCCCTCTCCCCGCGAGTACCGCTGGCTTGAGGTCGTTGACCCGCGCGCCACCCCCTCCGAGTGGTTGTCCCTGGATTTGGGACCGGGGGAATTGGCCGCGATGGCCTTGGCCTTGGAAAACCGCACCCGGGTCCTTCTTCTGGATGACCGGCTGGCGCGTCGGACGGCACAAGCCGCCGGTCTCAAGTTATGGGGAACCTTGAAAGTGCTGCTGGAAGCCAAATCACAAGGCTTAACCGAGCGCATTGAGCCCCTCGTGGATCGGTTGAGTGAAACAGGAATGTGGCTATCAGCAGAAATCCGTGAACGCATTTTGGCACTGGCGGGTGAAACCGCTTCAAAAGCATAGGGGCATCGCCTACGGGCCTAATCAGGTAGCGGTATCCGCTCGGTTTCGCCGGGTACTCGGGGAAATTCGTCCCGAGCCCAGGCGCGCTTAGCGGCGTCGATCCGGTCGCGGCGGGTGGATACGAAATTCCACCAAATGAACCGACGGCCTTCCAGCCGCGGGCCGCCAATGAGCATCACGCGCGTGGTGGCCGTGGTGTGCGTCGGTAGGCGGCGGGCTTCCTGCGGGTCGAGTACCGCCAGGCGCCCGGCCGTTAGCGGTTGCCCGGCCAGATCGACCGCGCCGGACGCCACGTAAACCGCCAGTTCCTCCACGTCGACGGCCAGCGGCAAGGCCGTGTCTTCCTCCAGTTCGCCCGCCACACACAACGTGGGTATTTCTGACTAAAACCGCGACCGGTCAATTTTGCCAATTTTGATGTTGTATTCTCATACGTTTTTCTGAAATTGATAATGAGATGAGTTCATATGCATTTTCAAGGGAAAGTATGACCTTCGGATCAAAGCAAAATGGCCTTCCGCAAAACGATCGTTTTCTGGATGACGCCCATCGGTCGGACACCGCCTTGCGAACCGGCGTTTTGTGTCGCGAGGCTGGCTCGAAGCAGCTGGATAAGGGAGCGGGGGAATGGCTACTTTTTAGCCACAAATTGACTCGTCGCGGTTTTAGTCAGAAATACCCATCCTTGACCTGCGGAGGATCGCCATGTCGCTCCAGCCCCGAGAGATTCCCCCGGTTCCCGAAGACACCCAACGGGTCGCGCGCGCGGCCTTTCCCAAAGGGAACGTGTACGTTCGCCTGCGTGATGAAATCGGTACGCTCTTCGACGACCCTCTGTTTGCACCCGGGTTTCCCACGCGCGGCCAACCGGCGGAAAGCCCATGGCGTCTGGCCTTGATCACGGTGATGCAATTTGTCGAAGGACTCTCCGACCGCCAAGCGGCTGAGGCGGTTCGCGCGCGGATCGATTGGAAATACGCCCTGAGTCTGGAACTCACGGATCCGGGCGGTGATGCGTCGGTGTTGTGCGAGTTCCGCGCCCGCCTCGTTGACGGTGCGGCCGGGCCGGTCCTGTTGGAAGCGATGCTGTCGCGGTTAAAAGAGCGCGGCCTGTTGAAAGCCCGTGGCCAGCAACGCACCGATTCCACTCATGTTCTGGCTGCGATCCGTACCCTCAATCGGCTTGAGAGCGTGGGTGAGACCTTGCGCGCGGCCCTGAACAGCGTCGCTACGGTGGCACCGGACTGGCTGACCGGTGTCGCCGCGCCGGCGTGGTTCGAGCGCTACGCGATCCGGGTCGAGGAATACCGCCTCCCTAAAGGTGAAGTGGCGCGCACCGCCCTGGGCGAACAAATCGGGACGGATGGTCACACTCTCCTGGCGGCGATTTATGCGCCGGCGGCACCCGCCTGGTTACGCGAACTGCCGGCGGTCCAGACCCTGCGGCAGGCCTGGGTGCATCAATTCTTGATCGAGGATGACGTCGTCCGCTGGCGCCAAGCCGCCGACCTACCGCCCGCCAGCACCCGTTTCGACTCCCCCTACGATACCGAGGCCCGCTACAGCAGCAAGCGCAGCATCACTTGGACCGGCTACAAAGTCCACGTCACCGAAACCTGCGATGCCGACACTCCCCATCGGATCGTTCATGTCGAAACCACCCCCGCGCCGGTCACCGACAGTGACCTGACCGCCTCGATCCAGCAAGCACTGGTGGACAAAGGCTTGGCGCCTGCCACACACCTTGCCGATGCAGGTTATGTCGATGCCGACCTGCTGGTCACCAGCCAGACCCAACAGGGCATCGAGTTACTCGGCCCGGTGCGCTCAGATGTCAGCTGGCAGGCCAAGGCGGGCCAGGGCTTCGATTTGGCCGCCTTCGTTATCAATTGGGAGTCCCAACAGGTCATCTGCCCGGCCGGCCAAACGAGCGTCGACTGGACGCCGGCCCGCGATCCTTGGGGTAACGACACGATCCACGTCGGGTTTCACCGCCCCACCTGTGCCGCTTGTAGTAGCCGTCCCTTCTGCACCCGCGCTAAGACCGACCCTCGCGAAATCACGTTGCGTCCGCGCTCATTGCATGAAGCGTTGCAGAATGCTCGCCGTCAACAAGAAACCGAAGCCTGGCGCGCCCGGTACGGCCCACGGGCTGGGGTCGAGGGCACTTTGTCCCAGGCCGTCCGCGCCTTTGGCCTGCGCCGATGTCGTTATATCGGATTGGCCAAGACCCAGCTTCAGCATGTGTTTACCGCCATTGCCATTAATATCGTGCGCGTGGACGCTTGGTTGACCGACCGTCCCCGGGCCAAAACCCGACGATCCGCCTTCGCCTCCCTGGCTCCTAGTGGGCTGACACAGAAGTTTTGACAGGTTCAGAGGTTTCTAGGTCCACCGGGGTTTCAGAAGATTTCAAGGGAGGATAGAGGCGCTTGAGTTTGACCCGGGCCAAGTCGGTGCCGAACTGCCAGTGGATTTTGGTCTGACGTAGGTTGCGTGGGCCTTGCCAAGCGGCGATTTCCTTCCGCAAAGTTTCGAGGTTCGCAATGCGGCGATTCAAACACTGGCCGGCGAGAACAGCGAACTCACATTCCGCCATATTGAGCCAACTGCCATGCTTGGGGGTGTAATGAAATTCGAGCTTGCGGGTGATCCGGCGGGCTTCCTCTGGAGAAAAGACACTATACAAGGCCGCAGGAGTGTGGGTATTGAGGTTATCCACGACCAACCGGATTCGCTCCGCCTTCGGAAAGTACACATCAACGAGTTGCTGCATTTGCTGGGCAAAATCGCGTTTGGTGCGCTGTTTCGTGACATTAACATGACGCCACCCGCGCAAGGGTTGTACGAATAGAAATAAATTGGCGGTGCCTTCGCGTTTGTATTCACAGTCATAGCGCGCCGGTTGACCCGGGCGGGCGGGTTGAGGACAGCGGGTTTCGCTGGTCAATTGCACCGGACTTTCATCGAAGCACACTTGGGGGTATTGAGGATCATCGGGTTCGGCGTACAGGTCCAACACATCCTCCATATGCCAAACATAATCGGGACTGACACTGGGAATACACCATTCTTGACGTTGCCAGGGTTTGAGGTCGTTTTTTTAAGGATGCGCCGCACACTCTCACGGGAAATGGCTTCGATGGGCCGGAGTTCCATGAAGCGGTCCGCTAACAATTGGAGAGTCCACTGACAACGGCCAGCGGGCGGGGTACTACAGGCCAAGGCGACCAGAAAGGCGGCCTGTTTGCCGGTCAAGGCCGGGGGCAAACCGACTCGTGGCCGCTCGCTTAACGCCGCCAGCAACCCTTCGTCGACAAACCGTTGACGGGTACGATGAACGGTCGAAATCCCCAAGTGAAGGCTTTGGGCAATGGCCTCATCCGTCGCCCCTTCCGCAGCCTGCAGCAACACATGGGCACGGGCAACCTTGCGCGCCGCTGCCTTGCCTTTATGAATGACCTTCAGCAGGTCTTCCCGCTCCTCTTCAGTTAGATCAACCAGATACTTGTGGGCCATGGTGATTCCTCCTGTTGATCTCAACCATAGGGCACCCACCGCTACCTGTCAAAACTTCTGTGTCAGCCCACTAGAGCAACAGTAGCATAAAATGCCTCTCATCGAATTCGCCAGCAGTATCTATCCCGCACATACCCCTGGAAGGGGAAGAGGCGATTGTGGAATGGTTTGCCCAAGTGGGTCAACAGGTCGAGGGATTGGCGCAGCAATTAGAGACCCAGGCGGCGGCGCTCAAAGAGGTGCAGGCCCGCTTGGGGAAGACGAGTGCGAACAGCAGTCAACCGCCGTCGAGCGCCGGCTATACCAAACCGAAGCGGACGGCGAGTCTGCGGAAGCCGGGACACAAGCCGCGGGGCGGGCAACCCGGCCATCGAGGTGACACCCTGGAACGGGTGGCGACCCCGGATCGGACCGCAATCCATCCGGTTGAGGCCTGCGCCCAGTGCGGGGCCGACTTGGCGAACATCGCCGTTACGACTCACGAAGAACGCCAGGTATTCGATATTCTCGCGATCCGCATCGAGGTGACCGCGCATCGGGCCGAGGTGAAGACGTGTCCGGGCTGTGGCGCCGAGAACCGGGGCGAGTTTCCGCGGGACGTGACGGGGCCGGTGCAGTATGGCCCGGCGGTCAAGACCTGGGCCACCTATTTCCAGACCCAGCACTTTGTCCCGGTCGAGCGGACCGCCCAGATCATTGAGGACTTCACCGGTCAGCGGGTCGCCGAAGCCACGCTGATGAAAGCTCAGCGGGAGTGCGCGGCCGCGATCGCGCCGGCCACGGCCGCGATCCAGGCGCAACTGCGGGCGGCGCCGGTGGCGCATTTTGATGAGTCCGGCCTGCGCGTGGCGGGGAAATTGCGGTGGCTGCATGGGGCATCGACGGACGCGCTGACCGACTATACCGTCCATGCGCAGCGCGGCCCGGCGGCGATGGACGCGGCCGGGATTTTGCCCGCATTTGCCGGGCGGGCGGTGCATGATCATTGGAAATCCTATTTCACCTACGTGGATAGCACCCATGCCCTGTGCAATGCGCATCACGTGCGGGAACTGAAGTTTATCCACGAACAGTACGGTCAAGGCTGGGCCGAGACCTTGGCGAAGCTCCTGGTAGAAATGAAGACTGCCGTTGACACCGCGCGGGATGCAGGGCAGCCGGCTTTGCCGGCCGACACGGTGGTGGCGTTTGAACAGCGCTATGACGAAGCCCTAGAGGCCGGCTATCAACACAATCCGCCGCCCCCACGCCCACCCCCGGAGACGGGACGCAAAAAACGGGGCCGCGCCGCCCAAACGCCCCCGTTGAATCTGCTGGATCGGCTCCGGGATTTCAAAGCGGAAACCTTGGCTTTCATGCAGGACTTCCGGGTGCCGTTTGACAATAATTTGGCTGAGCGGGATATCCGGATGATCAAAGTCAAACAAAAGGTCTCCGGGGGCTTTCGCACCCCTGAGGGCGCGCAGGGCTTTGCGCAAATTCGTGGGTATCTGTCAACGGCGCGTAAGCAAGCGGTGAATGTCTTTGCGGCGATTCGCGATGCCTTTGCCGGGTGTCCGTTCATCCCCAGCGCGCCGTCGTTTCCTTAACCGCTGCCCGATCCGCGGCGGCCGCTCCCGCACCCCCGCTCATCGGATTTCTTCCCGACCGATATCCGCTTTACCCGTCCAAACCGAGGGTAGATTCATGGTACTTGGGTGGGGTACGTTGGTAGTTACGATGAATATAACCTTGTTCTTTACTGAGGCTGACGAGACGATTTTCTTTCAAAGTCGTCACAAAGAATTTGTCAAGGCGATGAATATATTTGAGATTTTCTGAAGCGGCATACCAGCAATCGAATAGAATTGTTTGTGCTTTAATGCCTTTTTCTTCAAGGGCTTGTTGCAACATATCTCGAAAGTGATCATTTTTAGTTTTGCCATCCGCATCGGGTGAATAGATGCGAAAATCGAGGGGATAATAATCACCTTTATAGGTGTGAACTAAATTCACAACCCCGATTCCCTTTACTAAACCATGTGCATTCCCACTATACTGATGTTTCACCATCTCAATTTTTTTGGAAAAGCCTTTATCTTGAACGCTATCATCAAAAATCAGGTAGGCTTCGTTACTATTATTGATCAGTGATTCAGCTAATTCCCATACGCCGTGGGCCGTATACCTTTGACGTCGTAAATAATCATTAATCGCATCATGACTTATGTTATCTAAATGATCAGCAAGATTAGTGCAAGTATAGTTAACTGGAGTACTAATAATGTACTCAACATATCGTTGTTTGGTTATTTTCATTCGGTTATTATATCAGATAATAGAGTTAAAAAAACAAAGCGAAAGTCCTGGTACGCCATGTTGACCCCCCGGATAAGGAGCCTGTTTGTGGCGTACAATACGGCCTATTGATTCGAAACATGGCGTACATTCCATGCTGTACGCCATGATTGCACGCCATAACTGCTGCAGGGCATCCAATTCCCACCCGGTCAGGGCCAAATCAGCCCAAAAAGGGGCTTCTTACCGTATAAAAATGCCGGGATGCGGGAGGCACACCAACTATAGCAGTCCTATTCAGGTTGTGGAATATTAAAAATATGTTATAATTTTAGCAAAAATTTTGAGGGGATTTTATTATGTTAACGCTAGATAATATTATCGATTCCAAAGGAAATCTGGAAATGAAAAGGGCATTGGCCGTCAAGATGGTGCTCATTGGGTTTAAAACAAAGGATATTTGTAGAATATTAGGCGTCTCGGATGCTTTTGTGAGCAAATGGAAGATCATTTACGAAAATGAAGGTCCAGAAGCGCTACGACTTCAGTATAAAGGGGGAAAAGGATTTTTAACAGAGGATGAACGTTATGAAATTATCTATCATTTAAGAAACCTTCCTCATTGTACAGTTGAAGAACTCAAAGACTACATTGAATTTCACTATGGTGTAGTTTATCAATCTCGGCAATCTTACTATAATCTTCTAAAAGAGGCCCGATTAAGTTGGCATCGCACTCAAGCCATGAATCCAAAGAAGGATGAAGCGGAAGTGCTTTTAAAGCGAGAAGAAATTAAGACCCAAATCGAGGCGCGTCAGGCTGACATTATATCCGGTGAAGTCATTGTTTTAATTGAAGATGAATGTCATTTACTTTGGGGAGATACCCTGGGTTATGTGTGGGGTCGGCGTAATGAAAGAACGGAGGTTCCGATACAAAATGTGAAACAAAGGCAGACCTATTATGGGGTATTAAATCTCTATGATCAGAAATTTATTCTTAATCCTTATGATGCTGGGAATGGAAAGAATACGATTGAATTTATCAAGTACTTGAGGAAGCTTTACCCTGACAAGAAATTGATGATTATTTGGGATGGAGCTACCTACCATCATAGTAAAGAAATGCAGGTTTATCTGGGCCAAGTTAACCAAGGTCTTGAAGAAAAAGATTGGAAAGTCACTTGTATCATTTTGGCTCCTAATGCACCCGAACAAAACCCGGTTGAAGATGTCTGGTTAAGAGGTAAAAACTTTTTAAGAAGGCACTTTCATGAAAACAATACTTTCCATAAAGTTAAAATGAGTTTTGTCAATTTTCTTAATAATAAATTTTTCAATCTTGGAAAGCGCGGTTGGTATATGAATATTCCACAACCTGTATAGGACTGCTATAGTTCACTTTTAAATATTTCCCATTTACAAAATCATGAATGGTTTTACCATTAGAATGAATAGCTTTTATTTCTTTCCATCCATTCTCAATATCTTTAATAACTAGAATTCTTGATCCATTATCCAACGGATCGCTAATTTTATCATAGCGCAATCCCGGACCTGATCTAAGAAACTGTCTTGAAAAAGGCATTCGCGGTATACTTGAATAAATGATCTTACCTTAAAATCGGAATTAGTAGGGAGAAAATGAATGTATGATAGTGATTTATCGAATGAAGAATGGCTAATAATTCAGCATCACTTTAATCAGAAAGACCCACGAGGAAACGCTCACCAGCATTCTAAAAAATCAATTGTCGATGCGATCCTCTATGTCGTGAAAGGCGGGATCACTTGGCGATTGCTCCCTCATGATTTTCCTCCATGGAAAACCGTTTATGATCACTTTCGACGTTGGAATAAAAAAGGCATTTGGACCCAGGTATTGGATGAACTCACTTCACTGCATCGTCAAAAAGAGGGGCGCGAATCTTTGCCAAGTTATGGGATCATTGACTCACAAAGCGTTAAAACTCAATATAATAGCGAACAACGGGGTATCGATGGCCATAAACGAGTCAAGGGACATAAACGCCACATCGTGGTCGATATTCTGGGAAATCTTCTCCATGTTCAAGTGCATGCGGCTCACTTTTCGGATACCGTCTCAGCCGGTCCTATTTTAAAGGATACCATCAATAAGTATTCTACTATTCAAGCTTTTTCAGCGGATTTAGGCTATCGGGGAACCGCTGAAAATTTTGTTCGGGAAGAACTTAAATTAACCCTCCAAATTTCAGAAAAACCGGTTGCTGAACCAGGGCAGTTTAAAGTGCTTCCGAAACGGTGGATTGTAGAAAGAACCTTTGCATGGTTAGGCCACTTTCGGCGATTGGCAAAAGATTTCGAGATTCTGGTGACTACCGCAGAAAATATGATTCGGATCGCTATGCTCAAATTGACCGTTGCTAAGTGCCTATGATCGATGAAATTCTTTTTCAAGACAGCTTCTAATGTTGAGTTTCTGCGTATCAACAATTATTGCATTTCCAGTGAATACTTCAGAAGAAGTTGATTCTAAATTGCCTTGTGATTTATCTGTAGTATTTTTTATGCCAATGGCATCAGCTTTTAACATTTTGGTTGATTCACCTCCTCTAAAAACCCAAACCATACCATTTCCAATGCCTGCTCCAAAACCAGCCGTTATTCCACAACCAACACCAATCACCTTAAACAATTGATTGCCTATACTGGTTATGGTTGAATTAGGGTCAATATCTCTAATTTTATCCCCGATAGTTGACATAACTTCAAAAGTTAAACCTCCTGCTTTAGTCGCTGAATTGATGGGTCCATTTCCATTATAAATATTATCATATGCGCCAAAAATCATCGCCAAGATTAATACAAATCCTAATGAACCGTTACCCGCTGTTGAGCTTGAGCTTGAGCTTGTTGAAGGTTCGACTTCAAAAGATCGCTTCCGACCTTCCTCCATGGCTTCATAATCAGCCATTGTTAAAATTGGCTCGCTAGTGCCCCCATAGGCAGCCATATCTATTTTTATGCGATCAGTCCTTGTATGACCCCATACATCAACTTCATCATTGCCAAACATTGACATTCTCCAATTCATTATTGTCAAGCATTTGAGAGACTGTATGAAAATTTAATATCATACGCAGCCTCTAAAATGGGTTCTTGCAGTTGAACGATCCCGGTGACCTGCCGCTGGGCCTGCTCGATGACGGCGGTGAACGCGAAAGATTCCCCATGCACATCGCCGATCCCACAAACGATGGAGGGGGTCCCGGAAAGAAATGAGAAGACAGGAGGCGTCATACGGAGTCATCTGTGAACAGTGAATGGCCTTGGAAAGGTCTGGGTAAGTCTGCGGTCGTTTCCCAAACAGAGACTGCGCACCGCGCCCACCGACCGGTTCCTGATAAAGAACGCCGATCCCAGCGATTTTTTGAAGCGCAGAAGAAGAACCGCTGTACTTGGAAGTACCCGCCGACTCCGGACCGCAACGGGATGATCACCAACCGGCCTTGAGCGGGGAAGACACGAAACGGCATTTAACGCACCTTAAACCGTCATGGCGAAGTCTGTGGTCCGTAAAGGTTTAAACGGATCCGGCGGCATCGATGACTCAACTTCTCAGTGGCCATCGCTGGTAGGCCCATTGGGAGCGAAGCTGCAATTTGAGGACATTTAGCTGATTTGTGCTATCGGTAGGCTGATACCGACCACCGGTGGGCCCATGACCGACCAGGTGCGCGATGCGTCATTTTTAGTAGATATTTTAAATACATTCATCGGCTCGATGCAGGTACCCAGCGGTATAAAGTCGGTATCGACACGCCGAGATTCCTGGCCACCTCCCGTGATGACATTCCACTGTCAAGCAGCTGCTTTGCCGACTGGATCTTACTCGGTTCTGTTGCGTTAGCTGATAGGGTCGGATTTCGGTAAGCTACACGGCCCCTGTCCTGACTTGAGAACCCGCATGATCGATTTTAGAGGCCACCGCTTTGAACGAGACATCATCCTAACGAGTGTCCGTTGGTACCTCGCCTATCCGTTGAGCTATCGGAACCTGGAAGAGATGCTGGCGGAGCGGGGTGTCGACGTGGATCATTCCAGCGTCTACCGCTGGGTCCAGAAGTTTACGCCGCAGTTGGAAGCGGCTTTCCGCAAAGGACAAAAGCGCCCGGTGGGCACAAGTTGGCGGATGGATGAGACCTACATTAAGGTCAAAGGCCAGTGGAAGTACCTCTACCGCGCGGTTGATCGAGACGGCCAGACGATCGACTTCCTGTTCACGGCGCATCGCGATAAGAAAGCCGCCCTGCGCTTTCTCAAAAAGGCGATACGGCAGCACGGTCTTCCGGACAAAGTCACGATCGATAAGAGTGGCGCTAACACCGCTGCCCTGGATGCACTCCAGGAGGAGACGGGCGCCGCCATTGAGATTCGCCAAAACAAGTACTTAAATAATTTAGTGGAACAAGATCATCGCGCCGTTAAACGGATCGTCCGCCCCATGCTGGGGTTCAAAGGCTTTCATTCTGCTCGGACCACCCTGCGGGGCATCGAACTCCTGCACATGATCAAGAAGGGCCAAATGATCATGGCCGAAGGGACGAATCTCTCCGCCGCAGGACAATTTTATTCACTGGCTGCCTAATAACCTGCAAGGGTTACCCAATCGTGCTCGAAAAAAATTAACGCAACAGAACCTTGAATGCGCCCTTTCCGGCTACCGATTCGTCCGGTGCATCCCGCCGCCCGAGAACGAGAGAACCGCCGTCTGTTGCGCCCTGCATGAACAGGAAGAACCCCTGTATGTATCAGGAAAGCCGATGAGATTTTTCCGTTCGCACTATTTGCACATCACGTAGAAACATAACGCCGATTATCGCGCATACCGTTTTCTGAATCGGAGATTGGCAATTACCTGTCAGGGTCCGCCAGACAAACGGCGTCAAAATCCCGCATGGTTTTCTTATCAATGGCTTCAATCTGGCGCAACGCATCCATCGTTTCATGGATGGCGGCAAAGGCTTCCGACTTGCCCTGCGTGAACTTCTCGCGGGTGTTTTGGATGTCTTTCTCGGTTCTGCAAATTTCCGGGCTATCCTCGACCGGCTTGCAAGCTCTTATGTCGTATTCGTCAAACACAGCTTCGGCAACAGCATAAGGCGGGCCATTGTACCAACTCGGGTCTTCGGGGTGCTCAAGCGCAATGGCAATCACCGTGCGCGTGCCAACATCGGTGCAGCACCACCGCTTCCCCCCGCACTCAAATTCCAGTCCGATTTCAAAATCCGTGTGTTGCATCCCGTCACTCAAGGGGTTCTGTGTTCATGTTCGTAATAGCCTCTGAGGACGGCATTGATGAGGGTCTGATACCCTTTGCCTCTGGCCCGGAACCAGCGAACCATATCCCGGTCCAGGCGCAAGGTGATCTGCTCCTTGGGTTCTGGAAGTCCTACGGTGATGGTGTCCTCCCAACCGGCGTAGGGCGTGGGCGCTTCGGAGTCGGCATGGCGGCGACGCATGGCCTCTTTATGGCTCATGCCCACATCGGTTTGATCCTCGCCACGCGCCCGCATGGCCTCAAGCTGCGCCGCCGAATAGCTGACGGTATTCTCTGATTTCCCAGTCATCGGCTCTATATGCGGAGATGATCCGCACCCTCTCGTTGCGTTTTGTCCAAACCACCAGATAAAACTTTTCACCAATCAGTCCCACGGTACCCCATCGCTCTTCATTGTTTCTTGGCGATGCGTAGGTAAAAACAGGTCTGCCGTCAAAAAGCTGCGTCACGCCCACGAAATCAACACCGTGATCGCTGATATTGCTCAGACGTTTAATTTCGTTCCACTCGAACTCCATTCCTTATGTAACCACGTTTTGTAACTACATTCAAGAAAATAATGGCGGCCCGGAAAGGAAAACGGGACATTTGAGCTTTGCTATCACACCCACACAGGACAAAATGCTTCATTTTGTCCTGTGTTTTCCGCCCGAACCCGCCTAAGCTGTTGATCTATCATCGGTCAAAAACCCCGAACTTGGGACAAAACAATGAGCGAACGCAAGCACTTGACCACCTTGGAAGTGGACAAGCTCCTCGCCGCCACCAAGGGCGCACGGCATGAAGCCCGTGACCGCTGCTTGATCCTGCTGCTGTTCCGCCACGGCTTGCGCGTCTCGGAAGCCTGTGGCCTGACCCTCGCCCAAGTGGATACGGAAAGCCGCGTCCTGCATGTCGCCCGGCTCAAGCAGGGCCTCTCCACCACACACCCGCTCCGCACCGAAGAACTCCGCTGCATCAGGGCATGGCTCAAGGAACGGGCGGGGATGAAGCCGGTCTCCGAACGGTTCTTTATCAGCGAACGCCGGGGGCCACTCAATCGCCGCACCGTCTGGGCCGCCCTGCGCCGCTATGGGGAGTTGGCCGGGCTGCCGCTCGCCGCGCATCCGCACATGCTCCGCCATGCCTGCGGTTTCGCCCTCGCCGATCAAGGCGCGGATACCCGATTGATTCAGGACTATCTGGGACACCGCAACATTCAGCACACCGTCCGCTATACCGCCGCCAATCCCGCCCGCTTTGAAAAGCTTTGGCGATAGGAAAGCGGAAGGTTCTGTTGCGTTAATTTTTTTCGAGCACGATTGGGTAACCCTTGCAGGTTATTAGGCAGCCAGTGAATAAAATTGTCCTGCGGCGGAGAGATTCGTCCCTTCGGCCATGATCATTTGGCCCTTCTTGATCATGTGCAGGAGTTCGATGCCCCGCAGGGTGGTCCGAGCAGAATGAAAGCCTTTGAACCCCAGCATGGGGCGGACGATCCGTTTAACGGCGCGATGATCTTGTTCCACTAAATTATTTAAGTACTTGTTTTGGCGAATCTCAATGGCGGCGCCCGTCTCCTCCTGGAGTGCATCCAGGGCAGCGGTGTTAGCGCCACTCTTATCGATCGTGACTTTGTCCGGAAGACCGTGCTGCCGTATCGCCTTTTTGAGAAAGCGCAGGGCGGCTTTCTTATCGCGATGCGCCGTGAACAGGAAGTCGATCGTCTGGCCGTCTCGATCAACCGCGCGGTAGAGGTACTTCCACTGGCCTTTGACCTTAATGTAGGTCTCATCCATCCGCCAACTTGTGCCCACCGGGCGCTTTTGTCCTTTGCGGAAAGCCGCTTCCAACTGCGGCGTAAACTTCTGGACCCAGCGGTAGACGCTGGAATGATCCACGTCGACACCCCGCTCCGCCAGCATCTCTTCCAGGTTCCGATAGCTCAACGGATAGGCGAGGTACCAACGGACACTCGTTAGGATGATGTCTCGTTCAAAGCGGTGGCCTCTAAAATCGATCATGCGGGTTCTCAAGTCAGGACAGGGGCCGTGTAGCTTACCGAAATCCGACCCTATCAGCTAACGCAACAGAACCCTGCAGTTCGACCTCAGTACGCCCCAAGGCAAACTGATCGCCTCACTGATGGCCGCCTTGGCTGAGTTCGAGCGTGATTTGCTGCGCGAACGCGTGCGCTCCGGTATCGCCGCCGCCAAGGCGCGGGGTGTCGTCTTCGGGCGTCGGCCTGGCCAGCGCATCAAGGCAGATCAGTATACGTCGCGTGTTCTGAAACTGGTCGGTGACGGACAATCTTACCGGGAAATCAGCCACCGGCTCGGTATCAGCAAGAACACCGTGCTCGATATCGTCAAGCGTCATCGTACGGTGAGCGCCACCACTTCGTAACAATACCCTTCGGCTTCAGTCCATTGAGAATCCGGGCGCGTTCCTGCGTCTCGGAGCGCCGCTCCCCAATCACTGGCTAAGCAACCTTTCCGTCCCGGGCGCGGCACGCTGATACCTTAGAAGCTGTATTGAAACTAACTCATTGATTTTCATATAGCCAAAGGGGATGAAATTGGGCTAAAACGAGGCTATTATTTTAATTTTACAGATCCCATTTGAGGTAAACGATGGTTTGGCCAAAAGAAATTCCTTTTAAGCGATATCCCAGTGATCTACTGGATGATGAATGGGAGATCGTCAAGCCGATTTTAGAAAAGCTTGAACCTTATCAAACCGGTCGGCCCCGAAGGGTTGATCTTCGTGAAGTCGTCAATGCCCTTCTTTATCTGAATAAAACGGGTTGTCCCTGGCGCTATCTACCGAAGGATTTCCCGCATTATTGCACCGTGAGTTATTATCATCATAAATGGGTTGATCATCAAATTATTGAAAAGATCAATGCAGAAATTCACCAAAAACTCCGTGTTGAACTCGGCCGAAATGAGCAACCCAGTGCAGGTATTATCGATAGTCAGACGGTTAAAGGAACCCCAGAATCTGCTCTGGAATCGGGATTTGATGGAGGGAAGCTCATCAAAGGTAGGAAGCGTCATATTGTCGTTGATACCATTGGTTACTTAATGGTTGCCCGCGTCCATGCCGCCAACATCTACGAGGGTCATACTGCTTATTTTGTCTTATCCGCCCTGTTTTTAATGATGAATACGATCCAAATAATATGGGCCGATGGTGCTTATAACAGCACCTCTTTAATTGAATGGGCTAAACAACGATTTGGCTGTATTATTGAAGTGGTTAAAAAGAATGAGATGACACAAGGATTTCATGTGTTACCGCGACGCTGGGTAGTCGAACGGACTTTTGCTTGGCTTGGTCGTTATCGGCGACTGAATAGAGATTATGAACGAAAACCGACCTCCAGTGAGGGCCATGTTTATTTAGCTTCAATTCGACTGATGCTTCGAAGAATTCATAAGGAAAGATTATTATTAGAAGATAATCTTTTACAGGCCACTTAGATAATAGAGTTTCAATACAGCTTCTTAGAGTGCATAAATTTCCGTTTCGTGTCTTCCCCTCCTGATGCAGACGGCCCAGCGACGCGGCCGCCATGGCCATCGCGATGCGACCCTGATTCTGCTCGCCTATCGGCACGGTTTGCGCGTGGGCGAGCTCTGCGCACTACGCTGGGATCAGATCGAGCTCGACCAGGGATTCCTCCATGTGCGCCGGCTGAAGCACGGCATCCCCAGCGTCCATCCGTTGCGCGGACCGGAGATCCGCGCCCTGCGCCAACTCAGACGGGAGACAGGACCCTGCGCTTACCTCTTCGCGACCGAACGCGGTGGCCCCATCACCCAGGCCGGCGTCCGCAAGAGGCTGTCACGATG
Source organism: Gammaproteobacteria bacterium (assembly GCA_024235095.1). Lineage (NCBI taxonomy): Bacteria > Pseudomonadati > Pseudomonadota > Gammaproteobacteria > Gammaproteobacteria bacterium. The sequence continues at coordinate 490,092 of JACKNC010000003.1, read as the reverse complement.
CGGCGAGCAGTCGGATCTGGCATTCCCGATCCATCCGCACATGCTGCGCCATGCCTGTGGTTATAAACTTGCCAACGATGGCCAGGATACTCGAGCCATCCAGCACTACCTCGGCCACAAGAACATCCAGCACACCGTTCGCTACACGGAACTGTCGAGCGAGCGGTTCAAAGATTTCTGGGACGACTGAGCCGCTAGAATATTAGAGAAAACGCATATGGCGGCGCGTGACAGCTTCGCTAGTTCTGGGCCGAGTTGGAACGCAAGATCGAGCAAGCCCGTGAGGCCGGCACATGGCCCGAGGCGAAACGCCGGCAAGGCAGGACGCAGGAGCCACAACAGCAAAGGCCCGAGCCGAGCCAGCAGAAACAGCAGAGCCAAGGCCCACCCCAAGGCCGGAGCCGGGGACGCGAGCGGTAGGTAAGCGACTGGTTTTTATTGAACTCAAGAAGGCGATCCTATAGACTGAAAATTATCTGATAATTATCTGTTGAGGTGTTGTCATGTTTACAATGGACTCCATACACCCTGTTTCTGACTTTAGCCGAAAGCCTGCCGAGCATATCAAGCGGCTGAAAGAGACCGGGCAACCGGAAATCCTGACGGTGAACGGCAAAGCAGAACTGGTCATCCAGTCGGCTAAGGCTTATGAAGAGATGATGGGTCTTCTCGGAACACTGGAGAAGATTGCCCGCGCCGCCAAATCACATGACGAAGGCAAGGGAGTTCCCGTTGATCGGTTCTTTGAGGAGTTCGAGAAAAAGCACGGTTTGAAGCGCGATGTCTTATAGGGTTGATATTACCTCCGAGGCCGGAGAAGAGATTGAGGCCATTTATCTCTACATTGCCGAGGATTCCCCAGACAACGCCGCCCATTGGTATTTTGCCATCCATGACAAAATTCAGACGTTGAAAGACTCGCCGAACCGTTGCCCGTTAGCTTACGAGAACCGTTTTTATGACTACGAGGTTAGAAATCTGATTTTCGGTAGCTATCGGGTCTTGTTCCGGGTGCAGGAAAAAACCGTTCAAATCCTGCACGTCAAGCATGGGGCGCGGGAACGAACGCCGTTCTGATGGTTTGTGTTATGGGTAAATAGGGTAATCAGCAGGAGCGGCCCAATGCTAAACGAACAGGAAATCCGCCTTAATCTGATTGCGGTTGAAAACGCTGTTGCTCAACAGCGACTTGAAGGGCTTGAAGTGCCGCTTGATATTATTGGGGAAATGCAGCGAGCCGCCCGAGGCGAAATCGCAATAGAGGACGGTATTAGAAGCACCTACGAAAAGTTTGCACATGGCGAAATACGAGTGCGAGGATCGATACTTTGCTCCTGAAAAGGCAAAAACAGTTGAAGGGATCGTCATGACGGCAGGTAGAAAAACACACCTTGGATCGTTCTTCGATGATTTTCTGGAGGAAGAGGGCATCAAGTCCGAAGTGGAGGCCGTAGCTCTCAAGCGGGTGATTGCTTGGCAGAGTACCCAAGCGATGGAACGACGACATTTGAGAAAGTCCAAGCCGAAGCTATAGACAGAGAGAGCTATAGGTAGAGAGGTTGAAAACCTACCGCTCGATCTTGATTTGTTGACAAGTGACAATTGACGCTTTACAAATAAAGGATGATCGAAAATTTCAAGGATCGGCGACTGAAACGCCTGTACGAGCGTGGCGACCGCAGCAAGATACGGGCGGATTTAGTCGATAAGGCGGAGCGTATCCTTGCGCGATTGGATCAAGCCCTTGTGATTGAGGACATGGATCTTCCGGGGTATCGGCTTCACGAACTCAAGGGCGATTTGAAAGGCTATTGGAGCGTCAGCCTGTCGGGCAACTGGCGGATTATTTTTAAATTCAAGAACGGAAAGGCCAGTGATGTCGAAATGATCGACTATCACTAGTGGGCTGACACAGAAGTTTTGACAGGTAGCGGTGGGTGCCCTATGGTTGAGATCAACAGGAGGAATCACCATGGCCCACAAGTATCTGGTTGATCTAACTGAAGAGGAGCGGGAAGACCTGCTGAAGGTCATTCATAAAGGCAAGGCAGCGGCGCGCAAGGTTGCCCGTGCCCATGTGTTGCTGCAGGCTGCGGAAGGGGCGACGGATGAGGCCATTGCCCAAAGCCTTCACTTGGGGATTTCGACCGTTCATCGTACCCGTCAACGGTTTGTCGACGAAGGGTTGCTGGCGGCGTTAAGCGAGCGGCCACGAGTCGGTTTGCCCCCGGCCTTGACCGGCAAACAGGCCGCCTTTCTGGTCGCCTTGGCCTGTAGTACCCCGCCCGCTGGCCGTTGTCAGTGGACTCTCCAATTGTTAGCGGACCGCTTCATGGAACTCCGGCCCATCGAAGCCATTTCCCGTGAGAGTGTGCGGCGCATCCTTAAAAAAACGACCTCAAACCCTGGCAACGTCAAGAATGGTGTATTCCCAGTGTCAGTCCCGATTATGTTTGGCATATGGAGGATGTGTTGGACCTGTACGCCGAACCCGATGATCCTCAATACCCCCAAGTGTGCTTCGATGAAAGTCCGGTGCAATTGACCAGCGAAACCCGCTGTCCTCAACCCGCCCGCCCGGGTCAACCGGCGCGCTATGACTGTGAATACAAACGCGAAGGCACCGCCAATTTATTTCTATTCGTACAACCCTTGCGCGGGTGGCGTCATGTTAATGTCACGAAACAGCGCACCAAACGCGATTTTGCCCAGCAAATGCAGCAACTCGTTGATGTGTACTTTCCGAAGGCGGAGCGAATCCGGTTGGTCGTGGATAACCTCAATACCCACACTCCTGCGGCCTTGTATAGTGTCTTTTCTCCAGAGGAAGCCCGCCGGATCACCCGCAAGCTCGAATTTCATTACACCCCCAAGCATGGCAGTTGGCTCAATATGGCGGAATGTGAGTTCGCTGTTCTCGCCGGCCAGTGTTTGAATCGCCGCATTGCGAACCTCGAAACTTTGCGGAAGGAAATCGCCGCTTGGCAAGGCCCACGCAACCTACGTCAGACCAAAATCCACTGGCAGTTCGGCACCGACTTGGCCCGGGTCAAACTCAAGCGCCTCTATCCTCCCTTGAAATCTTCTGAAACCCCGGTGGACCTAGAAACCTCTGAACCTGTCAAAACTTCTGTGTCAGCCCACTAGCGGGAAGGAGCAACGATCATGGCGATGAAAAACCCACCGCATCCGGGCCAGTCGATCAAGCTGGATTGTCTGGAGCCGCTTGGTTTGTCGGTCACGGAGGCGGCCAAGGCGTTAGGTGTGACCCGTCAGGCTCTTAGCAATGTGATTAACGGCAAGGCGGGGATTTCGGCGGAAATGGCTCTTCGGCTTTCGCAGGCTTTTGGGGGTACGGCGGAAGTCTGGTTACGGATGCAGACGGCCTATGATTTGGCGCAGGTTCAGCAAAAGAGCATTCACGTTCCACGCTTTGAACCCGCCTAGAAATGCGGTGCAGGGCCTTCCGCTTGGTTCTGTTGCGTTAGCTGATAGGGTCGGATTTCGGTAAGCTACACGGCCCCTGTCCTGACTTGAGAACCCGCATGATCGATTTTAGAGGCCACCGCTTTGAACGAGACATCATCCTAACGAGTGTCCGTTGGTACCTCGCCTATCCGTTGAGCTATCGGAACCTGGAAGAGATGCTGGCGGAGCGGGGTGTCGACGTGGATCATTCCAGCGTCTACCGCTGGGTCCAGAAGTTTACGCCGCAGTTGGAAGCGGCTTTCCGCAAAGGACAAAAGCGCCCGGTGGGCACAAGTTGGCGGATGGATGAGACCTACATTAAGGTCAAAGGCCAGTGGAAGTACCTCTACCGCGCGGTTGATCGAGACGGCCAGACGATCGACTTCCTGTTCACGGCGCATCGCGATAAGAAAGCCGCCCTGCGCTTTCTCAAAAAGGCGATACGGCAGCACGGTCTTCCGGACAAAGTCACGATCGATAAGAGTGGCGCTAACACCGCTGCCCTGGATGCACTCCAGGAGGAGACGGGCGCCGCCATTGAGATTCGCCAAAACAAGTACTTAAATAATTTAGTGGAACAAGATCATCGCGCCGTTAAACGGATCGTCCGCCCCATGCTGGGGTTCAAAGGCTTTCATTCTGCTCGGACCACCCTGCGGGGCATCGAACTCCTGCACATGATCAAGAAGGGCCAAATGATCATGGCCGAAGGGACGAATCTCTCCGCCGCAGGACAATTTTATTCACTGGCTGCCTAATAACCTGCAAGGGTTACCCAATCGTGCTCGAAAAAAATTAACGCAACAGAACCATACACACCGCTGCTCTGATCAGGTTGCCATTCCACCACAGGGATCCGTTCGACCGATTGCTGGCGGCGCAAGCAGTGGCCGAAAACATCCCGCTCGTGAGTACCGATGCGATCTTCGATCAGTACGGGGTTAACCGCCTTTGGAAGTGATCACCGATAGGAACCACAAACATGACCACCATCGCCCTCGAACAAACCCAAACCACGTTGGCAGAACTCATCCACCGCCTGACGCCAGGCGAGGAAGTTATCATTGTTGAGAATGATCGAGCCGTAGCCCGTTTAGTGCTGAATCCCTTACCACCCACCCAGCGAACTGGGCTGAAAAATCAGTGGCCGTGCAAGGCCGGTAGTGCGAAGAACACCCGCCACTGGATGGCGTCGGACTTTGACGCCCCACTGGACGAGTTCAAGGAATACATGGAGTGAGCGATATTCTGCTCGACACCCATGCCTTCTTGTGGTTCGTATGGGATGACCCCCTACTGAGTCCGGTGGCCAAAAACCTGATCGAAGACCCAGCGAACCCTAAATGGGTGAGCGTGGCCTCCTGTTGGGAGATTGCCATCAAAGTTGGACTGAAAAAGCTGGAACTGGGCGAACCGGCGATGACCTTCCTGCCTCGCGAACTGGCGACGAACCATTTCCATCTGTTGGGGATCGAGTTGGCTCATGCGACTTTTGTAGAAACGTTGCCAGCGCATCACAAAGATCCCTTTGACCGACTGTTGATTGCCCAATCCGTGATAAAAAAACTACCACTGATCAGCGCCGACGCCATTTTTGATGAGTATGGCGTGACCCGCTTGTGGAAATGAGCCGATGCCAACAGGAACCGTCACCGGGTATTTATCGCAACTGATCCTCAAGCAGGTCGATGATCAAGGACTGGTGGTCTGGTACGACCCGGAACACGCCTACGGCGCGGCAGTTGCCGAACTCACCCTGCCCAACACCACCGTCGCCGGTTACGACGGCAGCTTTCTCCAGTTGCGCAAAGCAATCGATCCCTTACTCAACGACAGCCAACCGCCCCGGCTGGTCGTCTACGTCCCCCTTGAGCGCGAGAAGACCCACAGCGCCCTGATCGAACTCGATTGCGCCGGGGTCATCATGCAACCCCGGCAACAACCCCCTGCCTGCAATACCCGCCTGTCCGTCGTGGTCCGCAACGCCCTCAAACCGATTCTGGGCGAGGATCAGGTGGCTGAAATCGAACGACAGGTGGAAGCCGGCAAATTGTCGCTGACCGATCTCAATGCGCTGACCGAACAAGGCATCGACCTCTCGACCGGCGTGATCAAGCTGATCTTCGGCACCGCCCACCCGCAAGAAGTCGCCCTGGCCTTTCTACACAGCGACCAGCATGATACAGCGGTTAGCAAGAAGGACGCCCAAAAGGAACTGCGTCACCTGCTGCAAGCGAACTTCGACATCGAACTCCCCACCGCCGAAGCCCTGGCGAACTGGCGCGTGAAGTTAGCGCGGCATGTGCTGCTCACCGACCTGCTGGCTGCGCTCAAGGAGCAAGCGCCTTCATCCCTGGCATCGGTTTCCGTGGCCCACAGCACCGGCGGCATCGACGCTTGTACACGCTTGGCCCGCACCTGGCGCAACGACCGGGACCTGCGGGACTGCTACATGACCGTCGCCCACCAGGTCGAACAGGAACTGGGCCTCGATCAACTGGAACTCCCGGTGGAGTGGCTCACGGAAAATGAAACCTTCCTGTGTGTCGAACGGGCGTTGCTGGCCCAAGTGGAAAACGAACTGACCAAAGCGGCAACCCCGTTGTTGTTGCAACGGGCCGAGTATCGCCGCTCGCGCTTCTGGGCCGATATGATCCCGGCGATTCAGGCGCGCTGGGCGCTGATCTCATCCGCCGCCGAGGTCTTGCTCACCGCCGACCGGGTCGCCAAGGCGTTGAAACAGGCGCCAACCTCAGTCCCGGCCCTCGTCAAAGCCTATGCGGATGATGACGAACCGTGGTGTCTGCTCGACACCCATCATCGGCGCCTGGAAAGCCGCAAATATCACTTCGAGTTCGCCGCCAACCACGATCATCACAGCTTGGAAAAGCTCATCACCAAGGCCGAACAGCGCTACACCGCCGTTGGTTCCGAGTTGGCCAAACACTTCATTACCCACTTTCACCAGGCCCAGCATCCCATCACGGGTTTGCTGAGGCAGCAGGCGATTTTTGAGCAGCAGGTGAAACCGCATCTGAGCGCCGGAAAAGTCGCTTACCTCTGGGTCGATGCGCTGCGCTTCGAGATGGCGCGGGAGTTGGCTCAGTTGCTCACCGATGACTTCACGGTGGCGATTCAACCGGCCCTCGCCGCCCTGCCCACCATTACCGAAATCGGCATGGCCGCGTTACTCCCCAGGGCGCACGAGTCGGCGAAGGTAGTGAGCGTGGGGGGCGGCAAGTTGGCGCTGGAAATCGGCGGCAAGGTCATCAAGGATCGCAAAGATCGCGTGACGTTCCTGAAGGAGCAGGCAGGCGTGCCGGTCTTCGAGGCCAAGCTGGACGACCTGCTCCCCAAGCCCGGCAAGAAGATCAAGGACGGCCTGCAAAACGCCCAATTGATCCTGATCACCTCGCAAGAAATCGACGAACTGGGCGAAGCCGACAACGTGTCACAAGCGCGGTTGCAAATCGATGGCGTACTGAGCCAGTTACGGCGGGGCGTGAGGATACTGGCGGACCATCGCATCACGACCCTTGTGCTCGCGGCCGATCATGGGCACCTGTTTGGCGACGAAATGGGGGAGGAGATGAAGATCGAAAATCCCGGTGGCCAGGTGGAAGACCTGCATCGACGGGTGTGGGTCGGCGTCGGCGGAACATCAGCGTCCTCGTATCTGCGCACCTCGCTGACCGCACTGGGCATGGAGAGCGAATTTGACATTGCGACCCCGTGGACGTTTGCCGTCTTCAAAGCCAAAGGCGGCGGACGCGCCTATTTCCACGGCGGTTTATCCCCGCAAGAACTGATCGTGCCGGTGGTCGTGTTGCATGCGACGGCGAAACCCGCCGTTCAAACGACGGGCATGCAATGGACGCTGACCCCCGGCGCCTCAAAGCTGACCACCCGGTTTTTCTCCGTGCAGATTGCCGGAAGCCAGCGGGAAGCCAGCCTGTTCGGATTCGAGCCGCCCAAGGTGCGAATTGAACTGCGCGCCAACAAGAAATGTGTTTCGCTGCCGGTCAGCGCCTCCTACGGTTTTGAGGATGCCATCGGTGAAGTGAAGCTGAAAATGGCCGACAGCGATCACCAACGCATCGAACCGAATACCGTTACCCTCATGCTGTCCGAGGAGATTGCGCAGAAGACCATCGGCGTCTACCTGCTCGACGCCACCACCGGGGTAGAACTGGCGGCTCCCCTGACTGTGGAGGTCGCCATTTCGCTGTGAGGATCCGTCATGCCTGAATTGGACCGAAAAGCGGCCGCCGTATTTGCGGGCAAGGTCGTCCGTAAAGACTTGGTGCGCAAGGTGAAGGTGGGAGCCAACGTCCCGGTCTTCGTCCTGGAGTATCTGTTGGGCAAATACTGCGCCACTGACGACCCCGTAGCGATTGACGCGGGATTGAAGGTGGTCAATAACACCTTGTCGTCAAACTTCGTGCGACCCGACGAGGCCAACAAAACCCAGTCGCTGCTCAAAGACAAGGGCCAGCACACCCTCATCGACAAAGTGCAAGTCCGCTATGTCTCCGATGACGACAAATACTGGGCGGAACTCAAGAACTTCGGCCACAAGCATGTCCACATCCCTGAACACTTCATGCGGGACTATGACCGCTTGTTAATGGGCGGCATCTGGGCGCAAATGGATCTGAGACACCAATTTGACGAAGAGCAAAAGGGCAAACGCAGTCCGTTCTGGATCGACCGCATCAAGCCCATTCAGTTGGCCACCTTCGATCTTGAAGAGTACCGGGCGTGTCGCAGCGCATTCACTACCGATGAATGGATCGACTTGCTGCTCCGCACCATCGGCATGGAACCCGCGCATTTCGAGCGGCGGGTCAAGTTGCTCTTTCTCGTTCGCCTACTGGCGCTGTGTGAGCAGAACTACAACCTGGTCGAACTCGGCCCCCGTGGCACCGGTAAGAGCTACGGCTATCAGGAACTTTCGCCGTACACCATCCTGCTGACCGGCCCGACCACTGTGGCGAACCTGTTCTACAACATGGCCAGCGGCAAGATGGGGTTGGTGGGGATCTGGGATGCGGTGGCCTTCGATGAAGTGGCCGACCTGCAAAAGATGCCGAAAGAAGTCGTGACCACGCTTAAGACCTACTGCGAGTCCGGCACGTTCGCCCGTGGCAAGGATTCGCTGTCGGGCATGGCGTCCATTGCCCTGTTCGGCAACACCCACCAGCCGGTCGAGGTCATGGTGCGCTCGTCCCACCTGTTCATGCCGATGCCCGACGTGATTCGGGAAGACATGGCCTTCCTCGACCGCATCCACTTCTACATTCCCGGCTGGGAAATCCCGAAGATGCGGGTGGAGTTCTTCACGGATCACTACGGCTTCGTGGTGGATTACCTGGCCGAAGCCTTGCGGGAACTGCGCAAACACAACTTCACCGAGATCATCGACTGCTATTTCTCCCTCGGCTCCCATCTCAATGCCCGTGATGTGAAAGCGGTGCGCAAATCGGTGGCGGGACTGGTCAAGCTGATCTATCCGCACGGTGAAATCACCCAGGACGAGTTACGTGGGTTCTGTTGCGTTAATTTTTTGGTTCTGTTGCGTTAATTTTTTTCGAGCACGATTGGGTAACCCTTGCAGGTTATTAGGCAGCCAGTGAATAAAATTGTCCTGCGGCGGAGAGATTCGTCCCTTCGGCCATGATCATTTGGCCCTTCTTGATCATGTGCAGGAGTTCGATGCCCCGCAGGGTGGTCCGAGCAGAATGAAAGCCTTTGAACCCCAGCATGGGGCGGACGATCCGTTTAACGGCGCGATGATCTTGTTCCACTAAATTATTTAAGTACTTGTTTTGGCGAATCTCAATGGCGGCGCCCGTCTCCTCCTGGAGTGCATCCAGGGCAGCGGTGTTAGCGCCACTCTTATCGATCGTGACTTTGTCCGGAAGACCGTGCTGCCGTATCGCCTTTTTGAGAAAGCGCAGGGCGGCTTTCTTATCGCGATGCGCCGTGAACAGGAAGTCGATCGTCTGGCCGTCTCGATCAACCGCGCGGTAGAGGTACTTCCACTGGCCTTTGACCTTAATGTAGGTCTCATCCATCCGCCAACTTGTGCCCACCGGGCGCTTTTGTCCTTTGCGGAAAGCCGCTTCCAACTGCGGCGTAAACTTCTGGACCCAGCGGTAGACGCTGGAATGATCCACGTCGACACCCCGCTCCGCCAGCATCTCTTCCAGGTTCCGATAGCTCAACGGATAGGCGAGGTACCAACGGACACTCGTTAGGATGATGTCTCGTTCAAAGCGGTGGCCTCTAAAATCGATCATGCGGGTTCTCAAGTCAGGACAGGGGCCGTGTAGCTTACCGAAATCCGACCCTATCAGCTAACGCAACAGAACCCTTTACAGTACTTCCGCCAGGATCTCGAAGCATCGGTCACAGGGACCCTTGGTCATCTCAAGCAAGTCGCCGACGCCACAGCGCACGCCGTCTTGGAAAACGCCAAACGCGAGTTTCAGCGTGACTTCCCGCCAATCCTTAGAGAGATCGCGCGAAACATTCCGTCGCCAACCACGAAACCAGACTTGGGGCGCCGGAAAAAACGCTTTCTCAGTATTGGCGTCGTTGCGACCTTATTTTTACTGGGCCTTCTGGGACTATCGTGGCTGGCTTACGATCATGGTTGGCGATCAGGATATCGGGTCGCCTGGAGCCAACTCCAGAGTGATCAACCCAAAACGCCTCCTTGACTGGCATTAGGGATAGCGTGTCTTATATGGATAATGACTCAATAATAATTTAATAATCATTAGGTTATGATAAATCATATCCATCACTAAGAATGCATCCTGATTTTTGGATTGCGACAGTTGCGATAGTTGCGACACTTATCCGGAGAAATCCCTATAGAGAACCCCCTATGGGGACTTTCCGGAACTACTATCGCAACTGTCGCAACTGTCGCCATTGTTGGTGGGAAGACCAAAAAAAAACCCGCAGCAAACGGCGGGATATTCTGAGCAACTTTCATGGATTCATCCAAGGTGGGTAATAATTAAATAATCATTTAATTATTAATTAGTTGTGATCATTCGTATCTATCACTAAGAATGCATCCTGATTTTTGGATTGCGACAGTTGCGATAGTTGCGACACTTATCCGGAGAAATCCCTATAGAAAACCCCCTATGGGGACTTTTCGGAACTACTATCGCAACTGTCGCCATTATTGATAGAGGATTTAGGCAGTAGACCGATGCCAATACGTCTCACTCTGTGGCTTCCTTCCTTATTAAAACCTTTTGATGTCAAATAATTACCTAGCTTTGTTTGGCTTTGCTCCCTAACGCCAGCGTTTGCGCACCATGCCCTGTAGGCATTCCATAAATCATTCGCCCACACTTCAGCGTTCTTATGCACAACGCAGCACTCGCAGATAAAGGGGCCAAACACATCCATTTCGTCACGATAAGCCTGCGTCGCCGCCTGAACCTTGCTCGGGGGTTGCAGTCCGTGGCGTTGCCAGTCCAGGCAGCCCTGGATCGCCCAATTCAGGATGCCGGAAAGTTCCACTTCCAGTTGATCGGGGAGGTTGAGGTCTTCGCGGCCTTTAAAACTCACCTCGAAGGGCACCAGGCGCACGCGCGACCAGATGGCGTCATCGGTGCCACGGATTTCCGGCTTGTGGTTGCCGTACATCCACGGCTTGAACTGCGGTTTGAAGGTGAAGGCTTCCTGATAGAGACGGCGTCCTTCAATGGTGTCGCCGCCGGTGATGTCCTTGATTAATTGCTCATTGAGCCGGTGTTCTTCATCCACCTCACTGGTGCAAACAAAGCGAGGGCCGGCCAGCGTCGCCGCCTTGCGTTGGTTGTCTTCCGGGTTCTTCGATTTCATGAAGGTGTCCGCGCCGACTTTGCGGCCATAGCCATAGCTGGATTCGCCACAGGCGCCGACCAGTTTCATGATGGCCTCGACCAGGGTGGTTTTGCCGTTTTTTCCGGTGTCGCCGTACAGGAAGAACAGGGCGCGTTCCTTAACGACGCCGGTGAGGGACCAGCCGACTGCGCGCTGGATGAAGGCGACCAGGTCAGCATCTCCAGCAAAGACCTCGGACAGGAACCGTTCCCAGGTCGGGCAAATAGCGATGGGATCGTAGGTGACGGGAGCCAGGAAGGTGATGAGATCGGTGGGGTCATGTGGGCGCAGCGCGCCGGTGCGCAGATCCACCGTGCCGTTCTGGACGTTGAACAACCACGGGTCGCGATTGAGATCGCCATATTCGATCAAAAGGGCGTGTTTGGTCAGTTTTAATCCGGCGGCAATGGTCCGTTCGTTCTCGGATTGCACCGCCCATTTCAGCAAGGCTTCCGCTTGGGTCATCAGCGACTTACGCCGGTCTTCATCCGCTTCGTCGGCGGCCCGCCGGGCGAGGGTGGCGGATTCCCGGGCGATGAGGCGTGAGAGTCCGCCGATAAAGCCGGTAGCGATGGAGCCTTCGCCGGTCGGATCCGGACGCCAGAAGCGACCCGTCCACAGAATCCAGCCGAGTCCCAGCGCATAACCGATTTTTCCTTGGTAGTAGTGGCGAATTCGGTGAGCATTCGCCAGATGCGTACAGGGGCTGACGGTGGGGGGACTGTAGACCTCTTCCGCAAGGCGGGTCAGTTCACGGGGCAGGTTCAGCGCCGAGGCAGGATCGATTGGAGAGAGGGGATCCGGTTGTGTGGACAACAGCGGCGCGGTGGCCGCCAACGCCTGGAGTTCATCCAGAGTATGGCCCTGATTTAGCCAGTCGGACACGTCGCCTTTGGCCGGCAACCCCGGCAGTTCCAGAATCCGCACCTCATGCACCTGGCTGCGGAGGGCGTGTGCGATGGTTTGCATGTGCATCCGGCCTGGATCGTCGTGGTCGGGAATCAGGATCACGCGGGCGGCGCCAGCCAGTTGGGTGGTGTATTCCTGGCGCCACTTGGCTTTCTGGTCGGGCTTCGCCGCTCCCTCAATGTTGGTGGTGACGGTCAGGCCACCCGCTGCGAGGCGGTCGCAGTCCTTCTCGCCCTCGACGACGAAGACGGTAGCGCCCTGAGCGATAGCGGAGCGGAGTTCCGGCAAACGATAGAGTACAGCGGGACCGGGGCCGGCTTTGTAGATCCATTTGCCGTCTTCCCCGCGATGGCGAATGCGAAAGTCTTTGGGCGTATATCGGATTTTCTGGCGGACTTCGACGCCGGCGGCATCCCGATAGGCATACGTCGCCACGATCTGCCGCTGGCCAGTGGCCGGTTCCGGGGTCAGGTTGAGAGCGGCGACGATGTGTTCGTAGGGGCAGCCGGCGAAGCAGTGCAGCAATAGCCGGCCGTTCATTTTGACCGACAGGGACGGATTTTTGTCCTCGTGACAAGGGCAGCGGGCTTTATATTCGTCGCCGGATTTCACCGGGCGGTAGCCAGTCACCCGTTCCAAGGCGCTCAGGGCGTCATTGAGCAAACTCATGACCCCCCCCGATGCTGCGAAACCTGGTCGTGGGGAGTGGGCGAATCCGCTGGAACCGCTGACTTGAACCGTGGTTATCGCGGTCGACCGAAGCAGCGGTTTTTGAGGGTCGCGACGAGTATGGCGCAGACGCCACCCGGGCGCTGACCGTACCCTGATTGGGCGGTCTATCAGTATGGACTTTCATGAAATCCCCTTTTTAAAGGCGCACAACCACCCGTGTGGGGTCTTGAAAGTCACTGCCAGTCCGCTATAATCAGAAACAGTAAACGCCTGATTGTCGTCCTAAGCGGATCGATGGACTGCAACTATCAATTATCCCGCACTAGACCCCTGCGCTACCAACGCAGGGGTTTGGTGTTTCTGGGGTGGTAATTGTTGTGTCTCGTGTAGCGTCAAACCTCATGGTGCTATTTGCTCCATTATAACGAGTTAAATTCGTGTTCGCGCCATCGACTCATGTTGAACATGAAAATCAGGTCGATCACCCGTGTATCGACTCATTGCCCGAGTCCTTTCTCCTCTGATTGCGAGTTTCGTTTCCCACTGGGTTGCTGCCTTACAGTTACCAGCTGACATCCATGCCAACGGAATTTCGATGGGTCGCCCTCGCATTTTGGCGCTTTTCACGGAACTTCCTGACTGATCGATCCTATTGCAAACAACCGTCGTTCGACGGTCGGTGCTTGCTTCGTTGCTGGCATTGCGCGCCAACGGCCCCGGTTGAAGACTCCGCAGGGAGATGCAAGGTGTTTTTTAACAGGGTGTCAGCTTGAGGTTCTGTTGCGTTAATTTTTTTCGAGCACGATTGGGTAACCCTTGCAGGTTATTAGGCAGCCAGTGAATAAAATTGTCCTGCGGCGGAGAGATTCGTCCCTTCGGCCATGATCATTTGGCCCTTCTTGATCATGTGCAGGAGTTCGATGCCCCGCAGGGTGGTCCGAGCAGAATGAAAGCCTTTGAACCCCAGCATGGGGCGGACGATCCGTTTAACGGCGCGATGATCTTGTTCCACTAAATTATTTAAGTACTTGTTTTGGCGAATCTCAATGGCGGCGCCCGTCTCCTCCTGGAGTGCATCCAGGGCAGCGGTGTTAGCGCCACTCTTATCGATCGTGACTTTGTCCGGAAGACCGTGCTGCCGTATCGCCTTTTTGAGAAAGCGCAGGGCGGCTTTCTTATCGCGATGCGCCGTGAACAGGAAGTCGATCGGGTTCTGTTGCGTTAATTTTTTTCGAGCACGATTGGGTAACCCTTGCAGGTTATTAGGCAGCCAGTGAATAAAATTGTCCTGCGGCGGAGAGATTCGTCCCTTCGGCCATGATCATTTGGCCCTTCTTGATCATGTGCAGGAGTTCGATGCCCCGCAGGGTGGTCCGAGCAGAATGAAAGCCTTTGAACCCCAGCATGGGGCGGACGATCCGTTTAACGGCGCGATGATCTTGTTCCACTAAATTATTTAAGTACTTGTTTTGGCGAATCTCAATGGCGGCGCCCGTCTCCTCCTGGAGTGCATCCAGGGCAGCGGTGTTAGCGCCACTCTTATCGATCGTGACTTTGTCCGGAAGACCGTGCTGCCGTATCGCCTTTTTGAGAAAGCGCAGGGCGGCTTTCTTATCGCGATGCGCCGTGAACAGGAAGTCGATCGGGTTCTGTTGCGTTAATTTTTTTCGAGCACGATTGGGTAACCCTTGCAGGTTATTAGGCAGCCAGTGAATAAAATTGTCCTGCGGCGGAGAGATTCGTCCCTTCGGCCATGATCATTTGGCCCTTCTTGATCATGTGCAGGAGTTCGATGCCCCGCAGGGTGGTCCGAGCAGAATGAAAGCCTTTGAACCCCAGCATGGGGCGGACGATCCGTTTAACGGCGCGATGATCTTGTTCCACTAAATTATTTAAGTACTTGTTTTGGCGAATCTCAATGGCGGCGCCCGTCTCCTCCTGGAGTGCATCCAGGGCAGCGGTGTTAGCGCCACTCTTATCGATCGTGACTTTGTCCGGAAGACCGTGCTGCCGTATCGCCTTTTTGAGAAAGCGCAGGGCGGCTTTCTTATCGCGATGCGCCGTGAACAGGAAGTCGATCGTCTGGCCGTCTCGATCAACCGCGCGGTAGAGGTACTTCCACTGGCCTTTGACCTTAATGTAGGTCTCATCCATCCGCCAACTTGTGCCCACCGGGCGCTTTTGTCCTTTGCGGAAAGCCGCTTCCAACTGCGGCGTAAACTTCTGGACCCAGCGGTAGACGCTGGAATGATCCACGTCGACACCCCGCTCCGCCAGCATCTCTTCCAGGTTCCGATAGCTCAACGGATAGGCGAGGTACCAACGGACACTCGTTAGGATGATGTCTCGTTCAAAGCGGTGGCCTCTAAAATCGATCATGCGGGTTCTCAAGTCAGGACAGGGGCCGTGTAGCTTACCGAAATCCGACCCTATCAGCTAACGCAACAGAACCATCCTCTTTACTGCGATACATACTGGGGCGCGAGCTGAGCGGAATCGGTCTAATACCGGAGAGCGCATAGGCGCTTGCAGGTGATTAGGCCGATTACCGCTCCAGCGAGTTGATAGGCGGAGCGCGCAGCGCAACGCCTGCAACTCGCGTCGAGCGAAGCTCGGCTCGCGCTCCGCTTATCTTATAGGCTTGCCAACGATTATCCCTACATTATCAACGAACTGAGCGTTAATCAAATTGTCTAATAACTATAGAAGACCTCTTTAGAGACTCTAAATTTATAGAGGAGGTGCGGCAATGAACGCGGAATGGATGTTTGATGCACGTAAAATACCGGATGAAGTGATGAATTACATCCGGCGTATTGCGGTTCGCGCGGTCGAAGAGAAGCATTATGGTCCGGAGCTTGTTGCTGATTTTTTGGGTATCGACCGAACGAGTATTTATGATTGGCTTCGCAACTATCGTTATGAAGGAGAAGAAGCCCTGGATACCCGGAAAGCGCTCGGCGCCACGTGTGTGATGACTCCGGATATTGATCGATGGTTAAAAGAAACGATACTCAATACGACGCCGGCGGATCATGGCTATGATACGGTTTTATGGACTTTAGAGATCATGGTTAATTTATTGAAAGAGTACTTTGGTTTATGGGTATCGGATGCCACGGTTCGTCTGCATTTACATCAATTAGGACTGAGTTGTCAAAAACCTTGTTATCATGCCTTAAACCAGGATCAGGAGGAAGTTAAAAAGTTTATTAATGAAGAATTTAAAGAGATTCAGAAGCGGGCTCAAGAACTTGGAGCGGATATTGCGTTTCAGGATGAGTCATGGGTTCAAGGCCATACGCGTTCTGGACGGACGTGGGGCTTAGTCGGTCATCCGCCTGAAATTAAAGTGAGTGATGACCGGGGTGGGTTTCACATTTTATCGATGGTTACGGCGACGGGCGAGTTAATATTTGAAGTGACCACTCAAAAATGAGTGAGTGGGGTTTTCATTGCCTTTTTAGAGAAGGCATTAGAGGGTCGAGAGCGCCCATTAATTGTCATCACGGACAATGCGTCTTATCATACCTCGAAAGAAGTCAAAGCCTTTCTTGAGACGCATCGAAAACAAATCCGCTTGTTCTTTCTTCCCCCCCACTCGCCAGAGTTAAATCCGGATGAACAGGTTTGGAATGAGATCAAAAATGATCATCTGGAAAAGGAGCCAATTAAAAACCGGGCTGATTTCAGAGCGCGCGTTTATTCTGCTTTGGAAAAGCTAAAAGAATTTAAGGAAAGGGTCAAATCATTTTTTAGGCTCCCTGATACTCAATACGCTAATCCTGAAAAAGCTCCAGCATGATTTTTGTGGGGATAACTATTAGCAAGACAATACGAGTAACCAGAATTTATCAATTCCAGTTTTCACGTCTTGAATTTTCAATTGCCAGTGACTTATCGGGATGTCTTTAACGACGAACGACTTCATATAGTCAAACAGTTTTTTATTAGTTAATATATAATAGACCTGTTCCGAAATATGGTAACATAATTCATTGAACCTCATAGCCATTTCTTAGGTTGCAGAGTCCAGCGACGACCAATATAATTTGATCGCCTATCTTATTAAGGCGGTTTCTAAACCTTATTGTTAGCGCACCAAAGTTCTTTAATTGACCGATGAAATGTTCAATGCCCACACGAACCTGACTGATCAAGCGATTTTCTCTTTTCTGTTTTGGTGTGAGCTTCGGATTTGGATGGGTTTTTGACTTGCGTGGTTTTTTATGGGGAATATGAATAGTCCCGATCTTGGGATAGTCTTTTTCGATCCCTTGATAGCCTAAATCAACCGAAACTTCTACGGATGAAAGCTCCGGTTTTTCAGGGTCTAGTTCTCCTTTTAACATTGCATAGTCATGCTGATGACCCGGAGTCGCCGGGCCGATTACATCGATACCACCGTTGACGGTCGCGATGACTGTGTTTTTGAGGGTATGGGCCTTTCTTTTTCCGCTATAATGACTTTTTTGCCGACGCTTGTTTTTCGGTCGGCGACAGGGTCTTTCCGTCGCATCAATCATAATTTTTCTATTTTTTTCATCAACTTGTTCTTGTTGACTGTCCATTAGTACGATTTTAAGGTGGCGATGAGGTAAGATATGAAGCTCTTTTTCAGCTTGCTTCAAAATCGGGATTAGCTTCATCACGTTCTCTTGGGCTTTTGACGGACTCATATTAAATAAACAACCCAATACATCAAAGGTAGGATAGTTTTTCAGATAAAAAAGCAGAAAGAAAAGTTTTAATTCAGGCGCCGACAAAATCCCCTTGCGCCCCCCGCCCGGATGGCGTCGACGTTGCGCTTGCTGTCGGCGATAACGCCGCCGATTCTCTTCGTTCAAACAATGCGAAAACACGGGAACGAGTTGATCAAATTCTTGTTGAGAAACCCCAGTCAGCGCTCTAAATTGTCGTTCATTGCGCACGCAAATTGATTGAAAGTTTCGCATGACGGCTCTCCTTCATCCTGAGTTTCCTTACTTTAGATATGGGGACTCTTTCCAAAAATTCAATACCTAACCTATTGACGGAAAAATATAATCTTAGAAAACGCTCAGGAAATATGATTATAAGCTATTAAGAATGATAGAAAAAAACTGAACTTATTGGGTGGACTACTCAACAATGAAATCATTGCGCCACTCGCCTATCAATCTTATACGGATACCGAGATATTTAATACTTGGCTTGAGAAATGCTTAATCCCTGCACTTCCAAAGAATTGTATTATCGTGATGGATAATGCCCGTTTTCATAAATCGGAAGAGACGAGAGAAATTATTGAAGACAATGGCCATCAATTGCTATTTTTATCTCCTTATTCACCGGATTTAAATCCTATCGAAAACCACTGGGCACTTCTTAAGGGAAAATTGAGGAAAATTATTGGAAATTTTCAAAGTCTCTTTGATGCGCTGGTTGCGGTTTTCCAAACTATCTAAAAACTGTTTGACTATAGTTCCCACTGGGGGGCCATCCGTGAAATTAAACTCGTCGGTGGCCTGTGTTAGCACCAGCGCAGAGGCCGACAGGGCCGCAGGTGTGAGCAAATACACGTCGGTAGCCTGAATGTCCAGTTTCCGCCCTTTGGTGAAAATCCCTTTGGTGAAAATCGGTAGTCGCTCGGACAGGTCGTTTAACGTCAGCAGTCGTTCGGTCGCACCCGCAAGCGGATGCATGGGTTCTGTTGCGTTAGCTGATAGGGTCGGATTTCGGTAAGCTACACGGCCCCTGTCCTGACTTGAGAACCCGCATGATCGATTTTAGAGGCCACCGCTTTGAACGAGACATCATCCTAACGAGTGTCCGTTGGTACCTCGCCTATCCGTTGAGCTATCGGAACCTGGAAGAGATGCTGGCGGAGCGGGGTGTCGACGTGGATCATTCCAGCGTCTACCGCTGGGTCCAGAAGTTTACGCCGCAGTTGGAAGCGGCTTTCCGCAAAGGACAAAAGCGCCCGGTGGGCACAAGTTGGCGGATGGATGAGACCTACATTAAGGTCAAAGGCCAGTGGAAGTACCTCTACCGCGCGGTTGATCGAGACGGCCAGACGATCGACTTCCTGTTCACGGCGCATCGCGATAAGAAAGCCGCCCTGCGCTTTCTCAAAAAGGCGATACGGCAGCACGGTCTTCCGGACAAAGTCACGATCGATAAGAGTGGCGCTAACACCGCTGCCCTGGATGCACTCCAGGAGGAGACGGGCGCCGCCATTGAGATTCGCCAAAACAAGTACTTAAATAATTTAGTGGAACAAGATCATCGCGCCGTTAAACGGATCGTCCGCCCCATGCTGGGGTTCAAAGGCTTTCATTCTGCTCGGACCACCCTGCGGGGCATCGAACTCCTGCACATGATCAAGAAGGGCCAAATGATCATGGCCGAAGGGACGAATCTCTCCGCCGCAGGACAATTTTATTCACTGGCTGCCTAATAACCTGCAAGGGTTACCCAATCGTGCTCGAAAAAAATTAACGCAACAGAACCAGTTTTGACAGGTTCAGAGGTTTCTAGGTCCACCGGGGTTTCAGAAGATTTCAAGGGAGGATAGAGGCGCTTGAGTTTGACCCGGGCCAAGTCGGTGCCGAACTGCCAGTGGATTTTGGTCTGACGTAGGTTGCGTGGGCCTTGCCAAGCGGCGATTTCCTTCCGCAAAGTTTCGAGGTTCGCAATGCGGCGATTCAAACACTGGCCGGCGAGAACAGCGAACTCACATTCCGCCATATTGAGCCAACTGCCATGCTTGGGGGTGTAATGAAATTCGAGCTTGCGGGTGATCCGGCGGGCTTCCTCTGGAGAAAAGACACTATACAAGGCCGCAGGAGTGTGGGTATTGAGGTTATCCACGACCAACCGGATTCGCTCCGCCTTCGGAAAGTACACATCAACGAGTTGCTGCATTTGCTGGGCAAAATCGCGTTTGGTGCGCTGTTTCGTGACATTAACATGACGCCACCCGCGCAAGGGTTGTACGAATAGAAATAAATTGGCGGTGCCTTCGCGTTTGTATTCACAGTCATAGCGCGCCGGTTGACCCGGGCGGGCGGGTTGAGGACAGCGGGTTTCGCTGGTCAATTGCACCGGACTTTCATCGAAGCACACTTGGGGGTATTGAGGATCATCGGGTTCGGCGTACAGGTCCAACACATCCTCCATATGCCAAACATAATCGGGACTGACACTGGGAATACACCATTCTTGACGTTGCCAGGGTTTGAGGTCGTTTTTTTAAGGATGCGCCGCACACTCTCACGGGAAATGGCTTCGATGGGCCGGAGTTCCATGAAGCGGTCCGCTAACAATTGGAGAGTCCACTGACAACGGCCAGCGGGCGGGGTACTACAGGCCAAGGCGACCAGAAAGGCGGCCTGTTTGCCGGTCAAGGCCGGGGGCAAACCGACTCGTGGCCGCTCGCTTAACGCCGCCAGCAACCCTTCGTCGACAAACCGTTGACGGGTACGATGAACGGTCGAAATCCCCAAGTGAAGGCTTTGGGCAATGGCCTCATCCGTCGCCCCTTCCGCAGCCTGCAGCAACACATGGGCACGGGCAACCTTGCGCGCCGCTGCCTTGCCTTTATGAATGACCTTCAGCAGGTCTTCCCGCTCCTCTTCAGTTAGATCAACCAGATACTTGTGGGCCATGGTGATTCCTCCTGTTGATCTCAACCATAGGGCACCCACCGCTACCTGTCAAAACTTCTGTGTCAGCCCACTAGGCTGTGGACTACTGGCCTTGATTCTGATGACGCTCTCCCTCCCGGCTGACTCCGCCGCGCTATTATTCATCGCCAATAGCGACTCACCCACCCACCGTGAGTTCCTGGCGCAGCTGCGCCAATGGCCCGCTGACGATCGGTTAGACTTCGATACCGTGGAAACCCAGGAAAACCGATTGACCGGATTCATAATCTGGCTTGAATCGGTTACACCAGGACGAAAATCCTCCCCATCACGCACGCGCCCTCATGCTCGGATCGGATCCGGGAGCTTGGCCAATTTATGTCAGCACGTCGACGTTGTGGTAGCGATAGCCGGCGATGCAGCGCGGGAGGCCGATAAACATTGCCCTATTCCCGTGCTGACTGTGTTAACGCCAACCTCGCTGCTTAACCCGCACTTCAATCCCAGCCGAGAATCAGCGCGAACCGCTATCTATCAGGAAGCAGACCCGGTGGCGAACTTACTGATGATTCGGGAGTTACTTCCGAAAGCAAACACAATCGGCGTACTCGTGTCCCCCCAGCAGCGTGCCCGATTACCCCACCTGCGCGCGGAAGCTGATCGGCTGCGGTTTCATTTAGAGGAAATCATCGCTACCAACGATGAAGAAGCGGTCCGGGCGCTACGCAAACGGATCAGCACTCTCGATGCCCTGTTATTACTCCCGGACCTGCAACTGATCAATGCCTGGTCGCTGAAACCGATCCTGTTAATGACCATCCGTCAAGGGGTACCTACCTTTGGCGGCCCTACAGCTGAGTATGTGCGCGCAGGAGTGCTGGCCGCCGTTGTCGCGGATCTGGATCGCCTACCCGCACAGATTATGTCTGTCGCCCAGCGCTTGGCGGACGGCGATAATCCGGCGCCCGCTTATCCAAAGGCAACCCGGGTGGTTATCAATTCAACCGTGGCCGGTGCGTTATCCATCAGCATTCCCTCCACCTGGAACGCCTATGCTGAGTAAGATTTATCATCATCTTTCAATTCGCGGCCAAATTCTGATCGTGGTGATCGCTCCCACCTTGATCATGACATTGATTCTGGTCGTGTTGGCCTACCGGGAGAACATCGCCCAAAGCCATCAAGCGCTGCACCGACAAGGCGCCTTACTGGCTGCCCAGCTTGCTGCAAACCTGGAATATCCGTTGCTGACCGGCGCCACTGAGCAAATTCCAGCAATAATCCAAGCCATGGTGACGCCGGCTGCAGAGGTTCTCGGCACCGAAGTGAAACAAGTCACGGTCATCGACAAGGATCAGCAGATTTTATACGCCGACCCAAGATCGCGGTTCTGTTGCGTTAATTTTTTTCGAGCACGATTGGGTAACCCTTGCAGGTTATTAGGCAGCCAGTGAATAAAATTGTCCTGCGGCGGAGAGATTCGTCCCTTCGGCCATGATCATTTGGCCCTTCTTGATCATGTGCAGGAGTTCGATGCCCCGCAGGGTGGTCCGAGCAGAATGAAAGCCTTTGAACCCCAGCATGGGGCGGACGATCCGTTTAACGGCGCGATGATCTTGTTCCACTAAATTATTTAAGTACTTGTTTTGGCGAATCTCAATGGCGGCGCCCGTCTCCTCCTGGAGTGCATCCAGGGCAGCGGTGTTAGCGCCACTCTTATCGATCGTGACTTTGTCCGGAAGACCGTGCTGCCGTATCGCCTTTTTGAGAAAGCGCAGGGCGGCTTTCTTATCGCGATGCGCCGTGAACAGGAAGTCGATCGTCTGGCCGTCTCGATCAACCGCGCGGTAGAGGTACTTCCACTGGCCTTTGACCTTAATGTAGGTCTCATCCATCCGCCAACTTGTGCCCACCGGGCGCTTTTGTCCTTTGCGGAAAGCCGCTTCCAACTGCGGCGTAAACTTCTGGACCCAGCGGTAGACGCTGGAATGATCCACGTCGACACCCCGCTCCGCCAGCATCTCTTCCAGGTTCCGATAGCTCAACGGATAGGCGAGGTACCAACGGACACTCGTTAGGATGATGTCTCGTTCAAAGCGGTGGCCTCTAAAATCGATCATGCGGGTTCTCAAGTCAGGACAGGGGCCGTGTAGCTTACCGAAATCCGACCCTATCAGCTAACGCAACAGAACCCTGCGGGACGCTGGTTGCGGGCAACGATCCCCACACGTCTGTCGTGGACGCCGATGGCAAGGTGCATGGTCTGGACAATCTGTACGTGGTGGACGGCAGCGTCTTGCCGCGCTCCAGCCGGGTCAACCCGTCGTTGACGATCTATGCCTGGGCGTTGCGGGTGGCGGAGCGACTGCAACAGCGGAGGCCGCCAGCATGAGCGCCGAACTTCCCAACTTCATCTGCTTTGGATGGGCGATTTGCGGCGATCTCGGCCAAGCCGAGCGGCGCGAATGGTGGCTAGGCAACGGCCTGGGCGCCTATGCCGCCGGTACGGTCGCGGGAACGCTGACCCGCCGCTATCACGGTTTGTTGATCGCACCGGTCGATCCGCCGCTCGGTCGCTGGCTGGTGTTTTCCAAGGCCGACGCTACTTTGCTCGACGGCGACCGGGAAATCCCATTTCATCTGGCCCTTCTTGACTCCTCAGTCGTAAGTTCTCGGTCTAATCGTCGAATAAGACCGCCCCTGACTGAAGGTGGCACTGGGCTTGAACCATTGATTTACCCTTGTATTTGATCATTTATCGAGTTTTACTGCGTCGATGAAAACGACGATGACACTGGTTTGCCCGACCTGCGGTTCCGCTGACACCACGGGCCACGGTCACTACGAGACCATTCACAACGGGACCCGAAGCCTCCGCGCCTGCACGACCTGTGGGGAAGTTTTCTCCGAGACGACCGGCACCCCGATGCAGGGCATCAAGACGCCGATCAGCAAGGTCGCGGCGGCGCTGCGATTGCGCGGCGAAGGGCTGGGGCTGCGAGCGACGGCCCGGATTCTGGGTACCCACAAGAATACGATCGCCGAATGGGAAGGCCGTTTTGCCGGGATGAAACCCACGTTGATGCTCTACGGGTTGTGTCATACCTTCATCCAATTGACGTTTGAAGGGGATGAGCTTTACACGGTGGTCGGCCAACGGGTTCTCCCAGCCGACTCGACCGGCTGGACGGCCATCATTCTGGAACGAGCCAGCCGGTTTCTGGTGGATCAGTCGTGCGGCCACAAAGACGCCATGCTGTTTAAAAAGGTCATGCAATCGGTCACCGCCTACGTGCGGCGCACCCAGGATCTGACCTTTCTGTCGGATGGGGAGCGCCGTTATGGGAACACCTTGTTCGAACTCTGTGCCCAGACGGTACGGACCGGAAAGCGGGGCCGTCCCCGCAAGACGTTGCCGAACGGTTGCCGCGTGCGCCTCAAGAACAAGGGTAGCCAACAGCATCGGCGGGGTCCCAAGCGCCCGAAATATCAAGCACCTCAACCCGAGCATCCCGACACCCCACGCGATGTTCCCGAGGCAGCCATCCACGCGAACCCTCTGGAAGCGCACAACACGGCCTTACGCCGGCGCAACAGCGCCTTTCGGCGTAGAACCAACACCTATGCCAAGAACACCACTGCCTTGCAACGCACCCTGGACGTGCATCTGTTGCAACACAACTTCGTCCGTCCACACTGGACCACCGGGGAGGTACCGGCCGTGCGGCTCGGCATCATGGCAGCCCCTTTGCGCCTTGAAGAAATCCTGATGATGCAAAAGGCCGCTTGATGCCCAAACAACAGCGGGTCAATGTCTCTCTTCCCTTTTCGCCTTTATCCGGAAAAGTGGCTTACAGTGGTTTGAGCCCAGTGCCCCAAGCGAAAGACCCCCGCGATCGAGAAAAAGGCATCCAAGACTAAAAATGCGGGGCCATCCTGATCGATGGTCAACGTCAGGGCCATCTGCACCACCCGCTCGGGCAGGCTCGGGTCCGCGCCCCTTTGGGGTGAAGTCGGTTCCACCTGACCTAAATGGCAAAAGCCTTGATGCATGCGCAGGGCTAAAGGCAAACAAAAACAAGCATCGAGTGCGCCAACCACCACCCCGATCGCGCCCCAGCAGTGCCCGCGGAAGTACGATGGCTTGTGCTGGGTTTCTGAAGCGTCATGTAACGACACGACGCCTGGCATACGCCCCCATCCTTGACCACCAGCGTATGATCACCCAACAAGACAGCCCGCCCGGCCACCTGGACGGCGACGGCCTGACGCCACACATAACCCTGCCACGTCGCCAACAGGGTCTCTAGATCATAAGCTTTGGAGCGACAGAAATGCAGAAACCGGTGATAGACCGCTTCATTCCCCTGCCAGAACCGGCACATTGACGTCACCCCGATCATTTCCGGGGCGGCGAGAAAGCTCAACACCACCGCGCAGAACAGCAGCCAACTGCGCTGCCGCGCAAAGGCGCTGCGAAAACTTTCTCAAGCATGGTATACATAAATCAGCATGGATTCTCCTCGGGCGACCGGGTTGTTCAGGCGCGGACCGCTGAGGGGAATTCATGCTGCTCTTGAGGAGCGGCCGTCAAGGCTTTTCAGGGAGAGAACTTATGACTGATGAGTTCTTGATCATGTGCATGAGTTCGATGCCCCGCAGGGTGGTCCGGGCAGAAGGGAAGCATTTGAACCCCAGCATGGGGCGGACGATTCTTTTCACGGCCCGGTGGTCCTGCTCCACTGGGTTATTGAGGTACTTGATCTGACGCACCTCGATCTCGGTACCGGTTTCTTCCTTGAGCGCGTCAAGGGCCGCTGTGTTGGCCCCACTTTTGTCGATGGTGACCTTCTCCGGGAGACCCTGCTGTCGAATCGCTTTCTTGAAGAAGCGCCGGGCATATATCAGCTCGCATTGGCTCAAAGACCTGCTGGACAGCCCGGCGACTTGCTATCGCAAGCACCTGGACCCGCACCGGCCCGAACCGAAGGCCAGCGCCGCCATGCAGTTTGGGACGCTGGCTCATTGTCTGGCGTTGACTCCGCTGCAATTCGGCAATGAATTCGTGATCGACACCGGCAACCGCCGCACCCAAACCGAGAAAGCCCGCTATGCCGCACTGGCGGCGACCGGCAAGATCATCATCACCTCTGATGATTTTGAACGCGCTCAAGCGATTGTCGCGGCACTCAAAGCCGACCCGGAAGCCCGGTTATTACTGACTGGCGGAAAGAAGGAGCAGACCCTCATTCAGGAACGGGAACGCGGACTATTGCCGCTCAAAGCCCGCCTCGATATTCATCATGAATCACAACGCCTTGTTGTGGAATTGAAAACCATCCATGACATCACGAGGATTCAAACCACAATGCAACGCTACCGCTACCTGCTATGGGGTTTGAGTAGCAACCGGACGGAAAGTCGGCATTATCCCAAGCAGGTAACTAAACCTGCTAAAAAGCAATCAGTTGCAAAAATTCTAACTTTTGCGACAGGCCAACTCAGGGTCAAATCTCACTAACTTTCGTGTCGTAAAAGTCAGTCGCGAAAGTCAAAACTTTTGCGACAGATTCTGCGACAGGGCGTTTTGATGTACTTATGGCCGAAATGACCCTTCATGAGACAGCTATCGGGGTCTTATGCCGACTTTCCGTCCGGTTGCTACTCAGACCCCAATGCCTTGCGGGATTTCCAGGGTGGTCAGGGTATCGACGGTCATCGTGTCAACTCCTTGCAGAGACTCCGAATGTTACCCGGAATGTTGCGCGATCCATTCCTTGAGCGCCGCGTCCATTCGCGTCTGCCAGCCTTGGCCGGTCGCGCGGAAATACGCCAGCACTTCCGGCGAAAGCCGGATCGCCACTTGCTCCTTGGTTGGCGTCTTCTGCGGCCCGCGCATCCGCCGACCGGTCAGCGCCGCACGCACGGCACCGGGGCCGCCTTCGCGCACTACGACCGCCTTTTCCAGAAAGGCCCGTTCCGCGTCAGGATCCAGCGGACGTTCTTCGCCCGGCGCGTCCGCGATCAACGCCTCCCATTCTTCATCGGTCTTTGGAAAGCGCCGCTCGATAACGTCTGATTTCATGTTTCTCCGCCCTTCGCAACGAAATGGCGTGGAGGTCATCGCCACGCTCGGTATAGGTCAGATGTACCAGGTCACCGTTCAGAAAGCCCAAGACGTTGATCCGCTGCTCGCCATAGCCTTCCCGGTCATCTTCCCACGCCACGACCGGATGATCGAACACCGCATCGCACCCCGCAAAGTCGATCCCATGCTTGCGGAGGTTTTCTTGGCGCTTCGCTTCATCCCAGGTCATCATGGTCAAATCGTAGATGCAATTTGATTGTTTAGCAACGAACGCCTGGCTGGATCGACCGTCAATTCGCCTTCCCCGCGCCTTTGAACAGAAACACTCGAACGCTGATCACCACCGCCGCCAGCATCCCGGCGAAGATGTACAACTCGGTGTCCCCGGTGCCAATGGCCAGGTAGCTGTAGCGACCTGCAAACATCGGTGGCTCAGCCTGCAAACATCCCGTTTTTCAGCCCAGATTAATTGACAATATCTGGGGCCTTAAACCCACATTACTTTGCTAACAGCCCACATTATCTGACAATAGCCTGCAAACATCCGGGCTGACCCAGATTATCTGCAAACAAGGCTGCAGCATTCCGGGACAGATCCGAGACCCGCCAATTTTCATTCCCATGACAATTTCGGGTACTCGACGAGCAAAGTCATCCCAAAGTACAAGGCCATCGGTACGAATAGAGTCGTCGCCAGAAGTCCAGGAAAACGATCGTTTTTCCAGAGCGATCCGTGCTGACTCGTTCAGTTGACCCGGAAGGCCCTCGCTCAGAGGCTAATGGAATGGTCCGCCCCGCTCCTCCAACGAGCCCAAAGCGGGCAAGATAGTGAATGCTGACTCACATCATATTAACCGAGATAACGGAGCGGACCCATGAAAGAGTATACCAATGAGCGCGTCATTAAGGTTGTCGGCATTGATCTGGCCAAGCGGAGTTTTCACGTTTACGGCGTGGACGAGAACGGTCAACGGGTGATCCGCAGGACCTTCAACCGGGTACGTCTGAGTGAATTCATGGCGAATCTGCCCGCCTGTACGGTGGCCATGGAAGCCTGTGGCAGTGCGCACTATTGGGCGCGGCAGTTCCGGGAGGACGGCCATGAGGTACGGTTGATCGCGCCCCAGTTCGTGAAGCCCTTTGTGAAATCCAATAAAAACGACGCCGTCGATGCCGAGGCGATTTGCGAAGCGGCCCAGCGGCCCAGGATGCGGTTGGTGGCGATCAAGAGCGTGGAACAGCAAGATATCCAGGCGATTCACCGGATGCGCAGTTTGGGGGTGGAACGCCGCACCGCCCAGGTCAATCAGATTCGCGGTTTTTTGTTGGAATACGGCATTGAAATCCCGCAGGGGCGTGTGGCGGTGAACCAGCGCCTGCCGGAGATTCTTGAGGATCCAGAGAACGGCCTCAGCGAGCGCTTCCGGGCTGAGCTACGCGAGTTGGCTGACGAACTCCGTCACTTGGATGAACGGGTTGCTCATTATGACGCCCAGATTGAGACCCTGGCGGAAGGTTCTGTTGCGTTAGCTGATAGGGTCGGATTTCGGTAAGCTACACGGCCCCTGTCCTGACTTGAGAACCCGCATGATCGATTTTAGAGGCCACCGCTTTGAACGAGACATCATCCTAACGAGTGTCCGTTGGTACCTCGCCTATCCGTTGAGCTATCGGAACCTGGAAGAGATGCTGGCGGAGCGGGGTGTCGACGTGGATCATTCCAGCGTCTACCGCTGGGTCCAGAAGTTTACGCCGCAGTTGGAAGCGGCTTTCCGCAAAGGACAAAAGCGCCCGGTGGGCACAAGTTGGCGGATGGATGAGACCTACATTAAGGTCAAAGGCCAGTGGAAGTACCTCTACCGCGCGGTTGATCGAGACGGCCAGACGATCGACTTCCTGTTCACGGCGCATCGCGATAAGAAAGCCGCCCTGCGCTTTCTCAAAAAGGCGATACGGCAGCACGGTCTTCCGGACAAAGTCACGATCGATAAGAGTGGCGCTAACACCGCTGCCCTGGATGCACTCCAGGAGGAGACGGGCGCCGCCATTGAGATTCGCCAAAACAAGTACTTAAATAATTTAGTGGAACAAGATCATCGCGCCGTTAAACGGATCGTCCGCCCCATGCTGGGGTTCAAAGGCTTTCATTCTGCTCGGACCACCCTGCGGGGCATCGAACTCCTGCACATGATCAAGAAGGGCCAAATGATCATGGCCGAAGGGACGAATCTCTCCGCCGCAGGACAATTTTATTCACTGGCTGCCTAATAACCTGCAAGGGTTACCCAATCGTGCTCGAAAAAAATTAACGCAACAGAACCCCGTCACCGGCCACATGAAAGTCGGTATGGAACCGGTGTCCCATTCCCCAGCGCTGGATAGAGGCCAGGGCGGTGAGAATCTTCATCGTCGAGGCGGGCACCATCGGCCGGTCCGCATGCCGGGAGATGCGCACATGCCCGTCCTCCTCCACGAGCAGGCTCGCATTGGGTAGCGCGAGCACCTCGGCGATCGGGGCTCCGGACGCACAGAAGGCCTGTCGCTGCAGCCCGCCCAGGCCCCCGAAGAGCAGTACCGCTATCCATACTATGAAAGGAAATTTCGATAGATTCTGAATCTTTTTTTCCCTGGATGAGCTTGGCGATTCATCCATTTTTCGAGTTAAACCTAACGGTAATTGGTATAAGGAGTGTAGCGTCCGGTCGTTCCAGAGCAACGCGCGCGGGTTGACGGATGCCTGGGCCGATGCCGGGATGACTGTGGAATACGCGCCCGCCTCCACCGGAGACGCGGGACGTTCCTGGCCTCCAGGAAGGACGCCGGGAAAATCATGTGGCGTTTTCGGCAATCGACGGGGCGGGCACAGCGCCCTTGTTAACGCGCGGGCCTGGACACAAACTCGTGAGAAGATCGAATGATCCTCTCACAGACCGGTCTCGACCCCAGGGGATTGGCCAAAACGGCCTGAAGCGGTACCCTGTTTTCATGCACAACGCGCACGTTCCCATCCGCTTCTCCCCGGCCGCTGACCGGGTTACGGCCGAAAGGGCCGACCCGGAACGAGCGACCCTGGCCGCGCAAACCGTCAAGACCGAGGCCATGCCATGACATCCGACCGCATTCGCCAATGGCATCGCCTGTTCGGCATTACCCTGACCGACGTGTTCCGCGCGACCCCTTGGCGGGTGGAACTGGAAAAGGAACTGGCGTTGCAAAGCCAACTGCTGGACGTGGTGATCATCGAACAGGCCGCTGGGGAACCAACGTTATCACGCCCTGACTGGGAACTGCCCGATGGTTTGGAGGGCTTGCGCGTCCATAACTTGCTGACCTATAAATCTCAGCACGAGGCATTGGACGCCTGGGCGCTGGACGAATTGATCGGGCATTACGTGAACTACCGGAAACTCTTGAGCCGGGGCGCGCCGTTGCCGCCAGAAGCCGACTTCCAACTCTACGCGGTCGCCACCCGGTTTCCGCAGGGATTGGCGGCGCAGGTCCCGCTGATCCCCACCGCATGGCCCGGAGTGTTCGACGTCCTCTGGGGCACACACCCGGTGCGCTTGATCGTCCTCAGCGCCATTGACCGTCACCCGCGCAACGCCGCCTGGGAACTGTTCAGCGTCCAGCAGGATCGGATTCGGCATGGCGCGCAGCATTATCCGTGGCGGCATACCGGCGCACGGGAACTCTTGCAGCAATTGTATCTCGTTTACGTTTTGGAGGAACCGAGCATGGCTTACACGATGGAAGACTTTATTCGCGAAACGCACCAGCAGATCCTGCACGGCATGACGCCGGTCGAACGGCAAGCGTTTCTGGCGGAACTGGACCCCGACGAGCGTCTGCGTGGCTTGGGGCCGGAAGAACGCCTGCGCGGCTTGGGGCCGGAAGAACGCCTGCGCGGCCTGGGACCGGACGAGTTACAGCAGCTGAAAGACTATTTGAAGCGTTTGAATTGAAGGCGCGCCATCGGCGGGGTATTGTCAACTTGAGTATTACCAGCCGAACCGGTAGGCTTCCCGGCCATGGACGACACCAAGAATCTCTATGCCGGCTACCGCTACCTGTAGCAGCCCGCAAACAAAACGGTTCTGTTGCGTTAATTTTTTTCGAGCACGATTGGGTAACCCTTGCAGGTTATTAGGCAGCCAGTGAATAAAATTGTCCTGCGGCGGAGAGATTCGTCCCTTCGGCCATGATCATTTGGCCCTTCTTGATCATGTGCAGGAGTTCGATGCCCCGCAGGGTGGTCCGAGCAGAATGAAAGCCTTTGAACCCCAGCATGGGGCGGACGATCCGTTTAACGGCGCGATGATCTTGTTCCACTAAATTATTTAAGTACTTGTTTTGGCGAATCTCAATGGCGGCGCCCGTCTCCTCCTGGAGTGCATCCAGGGCAGCGGTGTTAGCGCCACTCTTATCGATCGTGACTTTGTCCGGAAGACCGTGCTGCCGTATCGCCTTTTTGAGAAAGCGCAGGGCGGCTTTCTTATCGCGATGCGCCGTGAACAGGAAGTCGATCGTCTGGCCGTCTCGATCAACCGCGCGGTAGAGGTACTTCCACTGGCCTTTGACCTTAATGTAGGTCTCATCCATCCGCCAACTTGTGCCCACCGGGCGCTTTTGTCCTTTGCGGAAAGCCGCTTCCAACTGCGGCGTAAACTTCTGGACCCAGCGGTAGACGCTGGAATGATCCACGTCGACACCCCGCTCCGCCAGCATCTCTTCCAGGTTCCGATAGCTCAACGGATAGGCGAGGTACCAACGGACACTCGTTGGTTCTGTTGCGTTAATTTTTTTCGAGCACGATTGGGTAACCCTTGCAGGTTATTAGGCAGCCAGTGAATAAAATTGTCCTGCGGCGGAGAGATTCGTCCCTTCGGCCATGATCATTTGGCCCTTCTTGATCATGTGCAGGAGTTCGATGCCCCGCAGGGTGGTCCGAGCAGAATGAAAGCCTTTGAACCCCAGCATGGGGCGGACGATCCGTTTAACGGCGCGATGATCTTGTTCCACTAAATTATTTAAGTACTTGTTTTGGCGAATCTCAATGGCGGCGCCCGTCTCCTCCTGGAGTGCATCCAGGGCAGCGGTGTTAGCGCCACTCTTATCGATCGTGACTTTGTCCGGAAGACCGTGCTGCCGTATCGCCTTTTTGAGAAAGCGCAGGGCGGCTTTCTTATCGCGATGCGCCGTGAACAGGAAGTCGATCGTCTGGCCGTCTCGATCAACCGCGCGGTAGAGGTACTTCCACTGGCCTTTGACCTTAATGTAGGTCTCATCCATCCGCCAACTTGTGCCCACCGGGCGCTTTTGTCCTTTGCGGAAAGCCGCTTCCAACTGCGGCGTAAACTTCTGGACCCAGCGGTAGACGCTGGAATGATCCACGTCGACACCCCGCTCCGCCAGCATCTCTTCCAGGTTCCGATAGCTCAACGGATAGGCGAGGTACCAACGGACACTCGTTAGGATGATGTCTCGTTCAAAGCGGTGGCCTCTAAAATCGATCATGCGGGTTCTCAAGTCAGGACAGGGGCCGTGTAGCTTACCGAAATCCGACCCTATCAGCTAACGCAACAGAACCGACCGTGTTGCCGAATGGCTTTCTTGAAGAAGCGCCGGGCAGCCTTCTGGTCACGGTGGGCCGTGAGCAGGAAGTCGATGGTCTGTCCGTCTTGGTCGACGGTGCGGCAAAGGTATTTCCACTGGCCCCCAATCTTGATGTACATCTCGTCCATCCGCCAGCGGTTGCCCACCGGGCGCTTATGCCCCTTGCGGAAAGCCGCCTCAAGTTGCGGTGTGAACTTCTGAACCCAGCGATAAACGCTGGAATGATTCACTTCAACGCCCCGCTCGGCCCGCATCTCTTCCAGGTTCCGATTGCCCAACGGGTACGCCAAATACCAACGGACACCGGTCAGGATAATGTCTTGTTCGAAACAATGGCCTTTGAAGTCGATCATACGGATTCTCAAGGGAGGAACGGAGGCCACGTAGCTTGCCGAAATTGAACCATCACGTCCATGCCCGTTGTCGCCGCGCCATGTCGTGGCAACCGCGAAATAACGTGGTTGCATGAAAGCTTAACCACTTCGATCTAATCGTTGCCAATAAAATAATATTTTGAATTATAATAAATTTTAATTAATTTCCGAGTCTGGCACGGGGCTTGAAATAACTTTCGGGCGGGTCGCCACCACTGATGGTCATCCCAAAACAAGTCAGGGGCATCCAGTAAGTGGCGCATCCCTGCTCTTGCTAATTCTTCATAACCCTGTAAGGAGCTTTGTATCATGAATAGCAAAACCCTCGTCAATTCCGCCCTTGCCAGCGTTTTCGCTCTCGGTCTGGTTGCCACCGTTGGCCAAGCCGTCGCTGCCGAAGAAAAGAACGCCGAGAAGTGTTACGGCATCGTCAAGGCCGGCAAGAATGACTGCCAGACCAATGCCCATGCCTGCGCCGGTCAGGCCAGCAAAGACGGTCAGGGCGATTCCTGGATTTACGTTCCCAAGGGCGCCTGCGAAAAGATCGTCGGCGGCAGCCTGCAACCGAAGGCTTAAGGCGATTCCAATGACCACCAAGCCGGTTCTCTCCAGGCTTGGTCCCAGTTCGATTCCAGCGCGCGCCGGAATCGGCCTGCGGGCCGAACACTACGACGCGGTTCTGAAGACGCGGCCGCCGGTCGGCTGGCTGGAGGTCCACAGCGAAAACTACTTCGGCGCGGGCGGCAGACCTCTGGATTATCTGGAACGCATCCGCGCCCATTATCCGCTGAGCTTGCACGGCGTCGGCCTGTCGATCGGCTCGACCGATCCGCTGGATCGCCAGCATCTGGCGAAGCTCAAGGGCTTGATCAAGCGATTTGAGCCTGCGCTGGTTTCCGAACATTTGTCCTGGAGTTCAGTCGGTGGGCGCTACTTCAACGACCTGCTGCCGCTGCCCTATACCGAAGAAGCGCTTTATCACATGGTCGCGCGGGTAGCCCAGGTACAAGACGTTCTCGGTCGGTCAATCCTGATCGAGAACCCGTCCAGCTATTTGCAATATGTGGAATCAGCCCTTCCCGAACAGGAGTTTCTGGTCGAATTGACCCGCCGCACCGGCTGCGGTGTGTTGCTGGATGTGAACAATGTTTACGTCAGCGCCCGCAATCACGGTTTCGACGCCAGCGCCTATCTGCGTGCAATTCCGCGTCACGTCGTCCAGGAAATTCATCTGGCCGGGTTTACGGTGAACCGCTTCGACGACGGCGAACTGTTGATCGACACCCACAACCGCCCGGTTTGGCCAGCCGTCTGGGCGCTTTACCGCCAGGCCGTGCAACGCTTCGGTCGTATGCCGACCCTGATCGAATGGGATACCGACCTGCCCGAACTGGCGGTGTTGGTGGACGAGGCGCACCGGGCCGACGCTATTCTGGAGGAACGCCATGCTTGGGCTGCATGAACTACAACTCGGTTTTGCCGCCGCAGTGCTGGACAGCGTCGAGGGCGATTTCGCCCGCCATGTCCAGGCAGCGGGGCTAAGCGGCGCTCGTCGTCTGCACGTCTACCGCAACAATACCTTGCTCAGCCTGACCGGCGCGCTCGAAGCGGTTTATCCCGTGGTGCGCCGCCTGGTGGGGGAGGGATTCTTTCGCTACGCAGCAGCGCAGTACATCGCGTGCCATCCCTCCCGTTCGGGCGATTTACACGAATTCGGCGAGCATTTCCCGCTGTTTCTCCAGGCGTTCGCGCCGGCGGCCGAGCTGGTTTACCTGCCCGATGTCGTCCGCTTGGAATGGGCTTATCACCAGGTTTTTCACGCCGCCGGTCATTCATCATTGGATGTGGCGGCGCTGGCGCAAGCGCCCGTCGAACGGCAAGGAGAATTGCGTTTCGAGCTCCATCCCGCCGCGCGCCTGCTGGAATCAGCCTTTCCGATCCTACGGATCTGGCAGGTCAACCAGGACGATGAGGGTAGCGATGCAACGGTGGATTTGCGCGAGGGCGGCGTCAAGTTGCTGGTCATCCGCCGCGAGAATCTGGAGATCGAATTTCAACCCCTGGAAGAGGGGGCGTTTCATCTGTTGCAGGCCCTGGCCGGAGCTTGCGACTTCGCCACGGCCTGTGAGCGGGCGATGACTGCGCAGCCAACGCTCGATTTGCCGGCCTGCTTTCACCGGTATGTTTCCCAAGGCGTCCTGACCGCCTTTTACCTGCCTGATTCTTGATCAACTAACTGATTTCAACCACCCGAGGAGAACCTCATGATGACCGCTACCGATCTGCTCAACCCTCCGCTCCAGCGCTCGTTCTGGGCGAAACTCACTCCCGCCCTCGAGAAAGCCGACGCGCTGTTCCACAAGGCGGCGGATGGGTTGACGCCCGTCGCCGATTTGTTCGCCCGCTACTGGGTCGCCGCCGCTTTCTTCAGTTCGGGGCTGACCAAGACCATCACCGGCAGTTTCACACTGTTTGGGCACACTTTCCACTATCCGTTGAGCGTGTTCCCAGCGGAGAGTACGTTTACGTTGTTCGAATACGAATACCAGGTGCCGTTGCTGCCGCCGGCGCTAGCGGCGTATCTGGGGACAGCGGCGGAATTGCTGTTGCCGGTCTTTCTGTTATTGGGACTTGGCACCCGCTACGCCGCGTTCGCTCTGTTCGTGTTTAACATTGTGGCCGTCGTTTCCTACCCGGAACTGATGGAAGCGGGCTTGAAAGATCATCAGGTTTGGGGATTGTTGCTGTTGATCACGCTGTGCCACGGTCCCGGTAAGCTGTCTCTGGATCATCTGATCAGCCGTCTGGTGCGCCGCTAAACTGTCGCTATAGTAAAACAGTTTTTAGATAGTTTGGAAAACCGCAACTAACGCATCAAAAAGATTTTGAAAATTTGTAACAATTTTCCTCAACTTTCCCTTAAGAATAGCCCAGTAGTTTTCGATAGGATTTAAATCCGGTGAATAAGGAGGCAAAAACAACAATTGGTGGCCATTGTCTTCAATGATTTCTCGTGTTTCTTCCGATTTGTGAAAACGAGCATTATCCATCACGATAATACAATTTTTTGGAAGTTCAGGGATTAAGCATTTCTCAAGCCAAGTATTAAATATCTCCGTATCTGTATAAGATAGATAGGCAAGTGGCGCAATGATTTCATTGTTGAGTAGTCCACCCAATAAATTTAGTTTTTCAGTGGGTCTGCTTTTCCTTTCACCAAAAATAATTTCGCCTCTTGGACTCCAGCCAAATTCATTTCTTACATTATTATGAAATCCAGATTCATCTACATAAACAATTTGTTGTGCATCATCTCCCCGGGATGCATTCGCCGCTAATTGTTGAATAAACTCCATTCTTTGTTGTTCATCCCTTTCTTCGTAGAGAAATTGTTTTTTTATATGTAATATTGAGTGCTTTCAATCTTGCTTGAACCGATGAGGGTTTAACCGAAAAATGTTCTGCAATTTGTTTGAGGGTCACCGAAGGATTGTTTCTAATGTAATCCGTTAAATCAGAGTCACTGAATTTTCTTGCACGAAACTGAGTCCTTTTTTTTGGTTTAATATCCCCCGTTTGCAAATACTGACGAATCCAACGATTCAAAGTATCCATCCCTATTTTGAAAAGCGTAACGATATCCATTTTCGACAGACCATTCAAGTAACTCTGTATCACTCTTGTTCTTAAATCTTCACTATACGGCTTGGACATTGCAATACTCCTTATTGAGCTAATTTCTTCATTATATATTAACTAATAAAAAACTGTTTGACTATACGTTGCAGATCCAGGAGTCGCCAATTTCCCATGAACGACTTAGCTCCCCTCATCGGCGAGGACGCAATGACCATGACCGTTTCATCCGGTTTTCCGGCTAGCGAGGAGGTCGACTTGCTGTGGCGAATCGGCCTGTTTTCCTCAGATGACGAGCGTGCCTTGAGAAAGTTGTGGCGGCTGTTGAAGGGGCAGACCGACGATTACCTAGATATGGTGCTCGGCATGGTGGCCGCTTATCCGGCGCTGGCGGGCGCGTTGGCCACGGTTTGTCGAGAGAGCTTGGGAGAATCGGTGGACGGTTCCGCGACCGTTCGCCGCCTGTTCCAGCAGTGGTTAAGCGAAACCTGCCTTGCTCCGCGCGAGCCGTCTTGGCTGGAGCGGTTATATACGCGGTATTCCGGTTTTCCACCGGAACGGCTGGCGCAGGCGATATCGGCGGAATGGCCGGGCTTCCGCTATCTCGTCGCCCTGTCTTTCCCGCTGGTCGCCGCCGCGTGCGCCTTACTGGCCGGTTGCGGCGTGGCGTCGCAGGACATTGAGCGGATGCAGTCCGCGCTCCTGAAAGCCATCCTCTTGCAAGTGACATTGCTGAGCAAGCTGTATGTCCGCAAAGGACTATGGTAACTGAAACACTATAGCCCATTTGTTAGCGCCGCCCTGCAGCACAATCAATGAAAAATGCGCTACATTTAATCAGTTTCCAAGATAACCGGACGAGGAAATGGGCATGAACGGAGCGGCAGCGGCAGTACCGACCGCCGGCGAGCAAGCCGATGCTTTGGATGCAGGGGGCCCTGTGCAAACCGACGCGCAAGACCCCATGGACTTGGCCTTGCGCGCCATCGTTGAAGGCACCGCGACCGCTACCGGCGCCGAGTTTTTCCGCGCGCTCGTGCGGGAATTGGCTCAGGCCCTGAACGTTCGCTACGCTTTCGTGTGCGAATTGCTGGAAAATAAGGTACGGGTGCGCACGCTGGCGTATTGGTTCAACGGCACGTTCGTCGACAACTTCGAATTCGATTTGGATGGCAGTCCGTGTGAGGTGGTGATCCGAGGTGAAACAGTTTATTACACCTCTAAAATCTACGAGATGTTTCCCCGCGATAATGGACTGGTGAATTTGAGGATCGAAAGCTACTTCGGCGTGCCCCTGGTCTCCGAGTCAGGCAATGTCATGATGGGTCATTTGGCTGTGTTTCACGATCAGCCGCTGGTCAAGGAATTTCGGGGTATGGCGTTGCTCCGAATTTTCGCCACCCGTGCCCGAGTCGAGTTGGAGCGCAAGCGCGCTGAACAGGCGCTGCGCAAAAGCGAGGAGCGGTTGGCCAGCGTGCTGGCCAGCGCTATGGACGCCATCATCACCATCGACGTCGAACAACGCATCACGCTCTTCAATCTCGCTGCCGAAAAAGCGTTTCGCTGCCAGACGGTACAGGCCATCGGCCAGCCGTTTGAGTCGTTCCTCTCCAAGCGCTTCAGCAATTTGCTCAAAGGCTATTGCCTGGCCGTTCAACCGGCTACGGTGACTTCCCAACACCTGTGGGCGCCAGAGGGTTTGACCGCTCGCCGCCAGGACAGCGAGGAATTTCCCGTAGAAGCCACGATTTCACCCTTGGAAATCGAAGGCCGACGGTTTTTTACCGTGATTTTGCGGGATGTAACCGAGCGTTGGCGATCTGAGGAAACCGTCAAGCAGTTACAACTGGAAAACCTCTATCTACAAGAAGAAATCAAAACCCGACAGGCCCCCGACCACATCGTCGGCGATTCGCCGGCCATGCGCGAGGTCTTCGCCTATGCTGAGCAGGTCGCCGGCACCGATTCGACCGTATTGCTGACTGGCGAGACCGGCACAGGCAAGAGCGTGATTGCGCGGGCGATTCACGATTCGAGTGACCGGCGCGATAAATTATTCATCAACGTCAATTGCGCTGCGCTGCCAGGTGAGTTGGTGGAAAGCGAATTGTTCGGTCACGAGAAGGGCGCGTTCACCGGCGCGACCACTCAACGCAAGGGCCGTTTCGAGCTGGCTGACGGCGGCACGTTGTTCCTGGACGAAGTCGGCGAGCTGACCGCCAGCGCGCAAGCCAAATTGTTGCGAGTATTGCAGGATCAGGAATTCGAGCGCGTCGGCGGCGCGCAGACTTTGAAAGTCAACGTGCGGCTGGTCGCCGCCACCAATTGCGATTTGGCCAAAATGATCAAGGAAGGTGGGTTTCGCGCCGATTTGTATTACCGGCTGAACGTGTTTCCCATTCGGTTACCGTCTTTGTGCGAACGTCCGACCGATATTCCCTTGTTATAGGCTTGCCAACGATTATCCCTACATTATCAACGAACTGAGCGTTAATCAAATTGTCTAATAACTATAGAAGACCTCTTTAGAGACTCTAAATTTATAGAGGAGGTGCGGCAATGAACGCGGAATGGATGTTTGATGCACGTAAAATACCGGATGAAGTGATGAATTACATCCGGCGTATTGCGGTTCGCGCGGTCGAAGAGAAGCATTATGGTCCGGAGCTTGTTGCTGATTTTTTGGGTATCGACCGAACGAGTATTTATGATTGGCTTCGCAACTATCGTTATGAAGGAGAAGAAGCCCTGGATACCCGGAAAGCGCTCGGCGCCACGTGTGTGATGACTCCGGCTATTGATCGATGGTTAAAAGAAACGATACTCAATACGACGCCGGCGGATCATGGCTATGATACGGTTTTATGGACTTTAGAGATCATGGTTAATTTATTGAAAGAGTACTTTGGTTTATGGGTATCGGATGCCACGGTTCGTCTGCATT
Organism: Gammaproteobacteria bacterium; assembly: GCA_024235095.1. NCBI lineage: Bacteria > Pseudomonadati > Pseudomonadota > Gammaproteobacteria > Gammaproteobacteria bacterium. The sequence continues at coordinate 450,867 of JACKNC010000003.1, read as the reverse complement.
TACATCAATTAGGACTGAGTTGTCAAAAACCTTGTTATCATGCCTTAAACCAGGATCAGGAGGAAGTTAAAAAGTTTATTAATGAAGAATTTAAAGAGATTCAGAAGCGGGCTCAAGAACTTGGAGCGGATATTGCGTTTCAGGATGAGTCATGGGTTCAAGGCCATACGCGTTCTGGACGGACGTGGGGCTTAGTCGGTCATCCGCCTGAAATTAAAGTGAGTGATGACCGGGGTGGGTTTCACATTTTATCGATGGTTACGGCGACGGGCGAGTTAATATTTGAAGTGACCACTCAAAAATGAGTGAGTGGGGTTTTCATTGCCTTTTTAGAGAAGGCATTAGAGGGTCGAGAGCGCCCATTAATTGTCATCACGGACAATGCGTCTTATCATACCTCGAAAGAAGTCAAAGCCTTTCTTGAGACGCATCGAAAACAAATCCGCTTGTTCTTTCTTCCCCCCCACTCGCCAGAGTTAAATCCGGATGAACAGGTTTGGAATGAGATCAAAAATGATCATCTGGAAAAGGAGCCAATTAAAAACCGGGCTGATTTCAGAGCGCGCGTTTATTCTGCTTTGGAAAAGCTAAAAGAATTTCAGGAAAGGGTCAAATCATTTTTTAGGCTCCCTGATACTCAATACGCTAATCCTGAAAAAGCTCCAGCATGATTTTTGTGGGGATAACTATTAGCAAGACAATAGCCCGTTTTTTTCTGGATAAGTTCGCCCGGAAAATGAACAAATCGATCCGCGATTTATCGCCTCGGGCCTGTGAGCGACTGCTGCGTTATTCCTGGCCAGGCAATATCCGGGAACTGCAAAACGTGATCGAGCGCGCGGCCATCCTTGCCCGTGGTCCCTTGCTGGAAATTGATAATGCGCTGGAACTTCGTCTGGAAGATCAGGAAACAAAAAACACACCTGAACCATTGGGTTCATTCGAGAATATGGAGCGATCTTATCTCCTCAAAGTGCTGGAGAGAACGCGCTGGGTGATCGAAGGCGAGCAAGGCGCAGCAGCCATTTTAGACCTCAATCCCAGCACCTTGCGTTCTCGAATGCAAAAACTGAACATTCGCAAACCTAAATCCTGAAATCTCCCCAATCCAGCCCCCGCTTTTATCTCTCCTACCATCGGTTTTCGACCGATGGTTTTCGCGTCTGTTTATCCGCTTCTATTTCCTTGTAAAACCCCTTTATTTTCCGTCGAAAAACTGAAGTATCAACGATCATTTCGCAAGCGATGGCCATCAACCGCGCTATTCAGCGGTCTTGCGATATATCGCGGAATCCGTTGCGCCTTCAACTGGCCGTCATTGAAATATTTATTTTTAAGTTATTAATATTATTATTAATAATATAATTATTTTCGTTGGCATGGACATTGCTAAATTACAATCAACCAACGATGTTATCCCTAAGCCAGCCTGATTTTAAGGAGTTACCCCATGAATAAAACCATCGCCACCACCCTATTGATTCTGACCTCCGGCTTGACCCTGAGCACGACTACGCTAGCGGAGCCTTTTAATCACGGCAGTTCCTATGTGAATGCTATCAGCAATGTTTATTCCAGCACCACTACCCCAAGTACGCGAAATGTTCGACACGTCGACACGATGGCGACGGTCAGTGGTTTTAACGACCGGACGGACTACACAGTGACTAAGGGTAATTCTAGCGCTGCTGTTGAGTCTTCCATCCCCAACAGGCTTTCGGTTATTGCGCACGCGTTTAATGACCGCAGCTAAATTCCGATCAGCCGAGATCGCTTGCCGAGTTTTCCAGCTTGGATGACTGGGCGGCGACTCGATGATTCATCGTATTTTATCGGCTATGAGGTGATGTCATGAGTCAGCTATCCGTTTCTGCCGCCACCGGTGCGACCCCAGTTTATCCAGGAAAATGGAGAATGGGAGGCGTGTATAGCTTGGATCTATCGCCCGCCTTGCTGAGCCTGGCCGTTCGCAACAAAACCAAGCAGTTTCCGTTGCGACCCCCAGCGGTTAAAACCGTCTTGTCCTTTTAAATCATTCGTTGAATCGTTACCTTAAGGAGAATCTCCATGTCGACAACCCCTGCTTGCGATCCCGTTCTAAAAGGCCAGCGCGCCCTGGTGACCGGCGCCAGTTCCGGTATTGGCGCCGCTATCGCCAAAGCGCTGGCAGAGGCTGGCGCTAAAGTCGTCGTCAACTACGCCGGCGGCGCGGATCGGGCGCAGGCCGTGGTCGAACAGATCCGGGCGGCTGGCGGCGAGGCGCTGGCGATGCGCGCCGACGTCAGTCGGGAAGAGGAGGTTGAGGCGATGTTTGCCCAGATGATCAAGATCTGGGGCAGCATTGATATCCTGGTCAACAATGCCGGCCTGCAAAAAGATGCACCGCTGGTCGAAATGAGCCTGGCCGATTGGCAACAGGTCATCGCGATCAATTTGACCGGTCAGTTCCTTTGTTCCCGCGCCGCCGTGCGCGAGTTCCTCCATCGCGGCGTCGTGCCGGAACTGTCGCGCGTCGCCGGCAAAATTATCTGTATGTCCTCGGTCCACGATGTCATTCCGTGGGCCGGACACGCCAACTATGCCGCATCCAAGGGCGGCGTCAGCCTGTTGATGAAAACCATGGCTCAGGAACTCGCGCCGCAGCGCATCCGGGTCAACGCCATCTCGCCCGGCGCGATCAAGACGCCGATCAACACCGCCGCCTGGATGACGCCCGAAGCCGAGGCGGAACTGCTGAAGCTGATTCCCTGCCGTCGCGTTGGGGAGCCGGAGGACATCGCCCGCGCCACAGTATGGCTCGCCTCCGACGCCTCCGATTACGTCACCGGCGCCACGCTGTATGTGGATGGCGGTATGACTCTTTATCCGGGCTTCGATCAGGGGGGTTGATATGAACGAATGCTATGACGTCCTCATCGTCGGCTCCGGCGCGGGCGGGTCGGCGGCGGCCTACCGTCTGGCGAACGCGGGTCGCCGGGTTCTGCTGCTGGAGAAGGGACGGGAGCTCCCGCGCGATGGCAGCACCCTGGACGTGGACAAGGTGATCCGGCAAGGAATTTTCAAGAGCAAGGAGCGCTGGTTCGACAAGAACGGCCAGACCTTCGAGCCGGAGGAATATTTCAATCTGGGCGGCAAGACCAAGTGGTACGGCGCGGCTCTAGCGCGTTTCGAGCCGCATGAGTTCGAGGCCGAACCGGCGCATCAATGTTTGCCCTGGCCGATTGCGTATCGGGAACTGGAACCCTACTACGAGCAGGCCGAAAGCTTGCTGGGTGTCCATCAATTCGAGCCGGAGCCGGATCTACAAACCATCGTCGGCAAGCTGACTCGCAACGGAGCCGGTTGGAACGCCCGGCCCCTGGCGCTGGCCCTGGATTCCAGCATCGTCGAACATCGCGAAGAAGCCGCGCATTTCGACGCTTTCGCTTCGGTCAAGAACTTGAAGGCCGACAGCCAGCTCGCCTTACTGGAGCGGGTTCAGCAGTTGCCCAACCTCACCATCCTGACCGGGCAGGCAGTGTGCGATTTCATCTTCGACCCCGAACGGCCCGAGCGGTTGATCGGGGTTCGCGCCGAAGAAGGCGACGAATTCCAAGCCGATACGGTGTTACTGGCGGCGGGCGCGTTGCATTCGCCGCGCTTGTTGCAAGGCTATTTGGCTGATAGCGGTTTAGCCCAGCGGCTGCCGTACGCGGACGCGGTGGGGCGAAACTACAAATCCCACTTGCTCAGCGCCGTGCTAGCCTTTTCCGCCACGCCCAAGACTGATCTGCTGCGGAAGACCCTGTTGCTGTTGAACGACCGGTTGCCGCACAGCAGCATTCAGCCCCTGGGTTTCGATGGCGAGTTGCTCAGCACCTTGATTCCGGGGTTCGTGCCGCGTGGGTTCGCCCGTGCGCTTGGTCATCGCGCCTACGGTTTCTTCTTGCAAACCGAGGACGGTTCCGATCCCGCCAATCGCGTCGTCGCTCAGACTAATGATGCCCGTTATCCTCAACTGGATTACGATCCGGCGCGCTTGCCGGCGGCGCGGGAGGAGCATCGGCGACTGGTGCGCGATTTCAGTTTCTCGCTGTGGAAAATCGGTCTGCCGGCGGTGGCCAAGGGAATTCCGCTCGCTGGCACCGCACACGCCTGCGGGAGGTTCTGTTGCGTTAATTTTTTTCGAGCACGATTGGGTAACCCTTGCAGGTTATTAGGCAGCCAGTGAATAAAATTGTCCTGCGGCGGAGAGATTCGTCCCTTCGGCCATGATCATTTGGCCCTTCTTGATCATGTGCAGGAGTTCGATGCCCCGCAGGGTGGTCCGAGCAGAATGAAAGCCTTTGAACCCCAGCATGGGGCGGACGATCCGTTTAACGGCGCGATGATCTTGTTCCACTAAATTATTTAAGTACTTGTTTTGGCGAATCTCAATGGCGGCGCCCGTCTCCTCCTGGAGTGCATCCAGGGCAGCGGTGTTAGCGCCACTCTTATCGATCGTGACTTTGTCCGGAAGACCGTGCTGCCGTATCGCCTTTTTGAGAAAGCGCAGGGCGGCTTTCTTATCGCGATGCGCCGTGAACAGGAAGTCGATCGTCTGGCCGTCTCGATCAACCGCGCGGTAGAGGTACTTCCACTGGCCTTTGACCTTAATGTAGGTCTCATCCATCCGCCAACTTGTGCCCACCGGGCGCTTTTGTCCTTTGCGGAAAGCCGCTTCCAACTGCGGCGTAAACTTCTGGACCCAGCGGTAGACGCTGGAATGATCCACGTCGACACCCCGCTCCGCCAGCATCTCTTCCAGGTTCCGATAGCTCAACGGATAGGCGAGGTACCAACGGACACTCGTTAGGATGATGTCTCGTTCAAAGCGGTGGCCTCTAAAATCGATCATGCGGGTTCTCAAGTCAGGACAGGGGCCGTGTAGCTTACCGAAATCCGACCCTATCAGCTAACGCAACAGAACCCTGGAAGGCGGCATCATGCGACGGAATCCGGGGGTGATGGAGAACGATGGCAGGTGATCAGCGCAACCTGCCCGTTGAGTGGCTGCAATGCCTGGGGGTCGCTGAAGGCGGTCAGATCATCATACTCGACTATCAAGGATTTTTAGGTTGACAAACCTTGTTGGATAAGATCGAGCTATACCTTATCACAACGGTTTGTGCAGGAGGACCCGAATGATTTTCACCCAGCCCCTCGCGTTCATCACGGAATTTGTTGAACAATTGGATCAGGGAATTCGGGAATGTGCGGCAAACCACAAGCTATCGACCATTCAGCGTTACTGGCTAAGCTTTTGTCTCACCGGGATTCTGCTCTCTAATCAGGTGTGTTGGGCAGGATTTGAACGCGTCGGCTTAGGCGGGTATAAACAAGCCGCATTATCCTGGATGTTCCGGCAGAGCAAGATTCTCTGGCCGCTGCTGTTTCATGTCAGCATCTTACTGATTTTGAAGAAGTATGGGATCACGGAGGGCGTGTTGGTGGGCGACGATAGCGATCATCCGCGCGCCAAAGTGACGAAGCGGATTTTCGCGGCGCACAAGATTTTCGATAAAAAGACCGGGGGTTGGTTTAATGGTCAAACGGTGGTATTGCTTTACCTCGTGACGGCCAAGGTCAGTTTAGCGGTCGGATTTGCGTTCTATCAACCGGACCCCGCGCTTACGGCGTGGAAGACCGCGGACGAAGCCCTGAAAAAACAGGGGGTGAAAAAGCCGCGCGGCCGGCGAAGCCGGCGCCGAACCCAGCCTATCCGAGCAAACTGGATCTCCTCATCCAGTTGTTACAGGCGTTTGCGTTTTACCATCCGACCGTTCGGGTGAAGGCGGTGCTGGCGGATGCGTTATACGGCAGCGCGGAGTGGATGAATCGGGTCATGGCCCAGTGGCCGCAGACGCAAGTCATCAGCCAACTGCAGAAGACGCAGAAAATCCGGTTTCGCCAACGGGAGATGACGGTGGCCCATTATTTTGCCACCTATCCTGGGGTGACCCAGACCATACGCCTCCGAGGCGGGGAAGCGGTGACCGTGATCCTGGGGAGTGCGCGGCTGTATGTCAACGCGCATCAGCAAAAACGCTTTGTGGTCGCGCTCAAGTATCCTGGCGAGGAAGATTATCGGTATTTAGTGGCCAGCGATCTGAGTTGGCGAGCGGTCGATATTGCATCAGCGTATACTTTGCGTTGGTTAATTGAGGTTTTCCTTGAGGACTGGAAGTTACATGAAGGATGGGGGCAGTTGGCCCCACAGTGGGACGAAGAAGGATCAAGCCGCGGCCTGACCCTGAGTCTGCTGTTGGACCACGCCCTCCTCCTTCACCCCGAGCAACCAGCCCGTTTGGAACATCAGCGCCCCGCGTGCACCGTGGGGAGCCTGCAACAGCACACGCGGATGGAAGCGCTGATCGAGGTGATGCGCGGGGTCGCTCATGCGGAAAATCCCCATCAACGCTTAGAGGAAATCCTCACCGCCGCTAAACACCTCTTTCCCTTGCGCGACTCCGCCAAGCACATGAATGGCCGAGATTTAGGTCGATTGGAACCGACCCCCTCATTGAAGTATCGGGCGGTCGCTTGCGCGGCATGAACCCCATATTTCAAGTTCTGTCAAGGAAAGAAAACTTGATAGTCGAGTCATACCGTCCTTTGGCTCGCCAGGTCAGGATGGCGCGCAAGGTACAAAGAGGCTCCACGGCCTCGCCGAATAGGTCATGATCCAGGAAACGCCGGTCATGCTGAATGTCACTGCTGGCATGGAACCGATGCAAGAAGACATCCTGAAAGTGGTTGAATTTCCATTAAGTCCGTTTGAGAAAAATTCCGAGGGGAGGGTGTGGGTGATGAAGAGTGCTCTCGTTGTTCTATCCGGCGGGCAGGATTCCACGACGTGTCTGTACTGGGCGCTGAAGCGGTTCGGCACCGGCGCGGTCGAGACCGTCACCTTCGATTACGGCCAGCGCCACCGCATTGAACTGGCCTGCGCCGCACAGGTGGCCGCACGTGCTGAAGTGCCGCACACTGTGTTACCGATCAACACCTTCGCTGCGCTGGGCGGCAATGCGCTGACCAACGGGAACATCGCCGTTCGGGACGGCGTGGATGGGCGTTGGTGCATAAATAAAATGAGGGCGATATTTCCCCTCTCTCTGTTTTTTCAAGACAGAATAACCTTGCTCCTCAGTCGTAAGTTCTCGGTCTAATCGTCGAACAAGACCGCCCCTGACTGAAGGTTAATCAGCCAAGAATACATTATTTAACCGAGTGATTTGAGCAAGGATTCAGACGATCGAAGGCGGGTCGGCCGGTTCCTCCTCCGTGGTACCTTGGAAAGCGTGTCGGATCTGCGCGATGAGACTGTTTGGTGGGAGATCGAGAAGTGGTTTGATCACCTGAGGAGCGAGGACTTGCCGGACTGTTTTCTCCGAGGGCAGGTCGCGGGAACGGGTGCGCAGATAGAACCGATGTTGTTGCCAGACTTCAGGGCCAAAGCGCAGAGCGATCAGCTGCAACAAGCCTTGGGCGACCACGGCGCAGAAGACGAAGACTTCATAGGCTTGCCAACAGGCGGCGACCGTGGGCTGACGCTCAATCACCGGGGCCTTGAGCGACCGATTCCGGGTCGGACGGCGGGCATGGCGTGGTAGGTGTGAAGTCCAGAAGTGAAAACAAAAAGCGCCCAGGAGCTGCTTTAATACCGCGAACAGAATTTCGATGCGGGTGCGGACACAATAGAGTTCCAACGCGGTGATGGGTGAGAGGCTCAGATCGGAGCACATGAGGACCAAAGGGCCGCGCGAGGTGATCGCGAAGATGAACAGGAGGGCGTCGCCGAGGGGCTTCCAGAGTAAGGGGACGCTCATCAACCGCACCCGTTCCCGCTGGCCATAGACGCAACACTCGACCTCGTCAAAACCTTGTGGATAATCAAAAACTTCTATCAGATGGACTTTCTCGCCATAACGGGGTTGTGGTCCGGGCCGGCCGGCCGGCTTCGGGGTCGCCGGAAAATAGGCGACGTAATTTTTCTTGGCCCGGGCCACGATCACCAAATACGGTTGCTTCAAGGCGATGGAATAAACGGATTGGGCCAAGCGAAAGACCCCCGCGATCGAGAAAAAGGCATCCAAGACTAAAAATGCGGGGCCATCCTGATCGATGGTCAACGTCAGGGCCATCTGCACCACCCGCTCGGGCAGGCTCGGGTCCGCGCCCCTTTGGGGTGAAGTCGGTTCCACCTGACCTAAATGGCAAAAGCCTTGATGCATGCGCAGGGCTAAAGGCAAACAAAAACAAGCATCGAGTGCGCCAACCACCACCCCGATCGCGCCCCAGCAGTGCCCGCGGAAGTACGATGGCTTGTGCTGGGTTTCTGAAGCGTCATGTAACGACACGACGCCTGGCATACGCCCCCCATCCTTGACCACCAGCGTATGATCACCCAACAAGACAGCCCGCCCGGCCACCTGGACGGCGACGGCCTGACGCCACACATAACCCTGCCACGTCGCCAACAGGGTCTCTAGTGGGCTGACACAGAAGTTTTGACAGGTTCAGAGGTTTCTAGGTCCACCGGGGTTTCAGAAGATTTCAAGGGAGGATAGAGGCGCTTGAGTTTGACCCGGGCCAAGTCGGTGCCGAACTGCCAGTGGATTTTGGTCTGACGTAGGTTGCGTGGGCCTTGCCAAGCGGCGATTTCCTTCCGCAAAGTTTCGAGGTTCGCAATGCGGCGATTCAAACACTGGCCGGCGAGAACAGCGAACTCACATTCCGCCATATTGAGCCAACTGCCATGCTTGGGGGTGTAATGAAATTCGAGCTTGCGGGTGATCCGGCGGGCTTCCTCTGGAGAAAAGACACTATACAAGGCCGCAGGAGTGTGGGTATTGAGGTTATCCACGACCAACCGGATTCGCTCCGCCTTCGGAAAGTACACATCAACGAGTTGCTGCATTTGCTGGGCAAAATCGCGTTTGGTGCGCTGTTTCGTGACATTAACATGACGCCACCCGCGCAAGGGTTGTACGAATAGAAATAAATTGGCGGTGCCTTCGCGTTTGTATTCACAGTCATAGCGCGCCGGTTGACCCGGGCGGGCGGGTTGAGGACAGCGGGTTTCGCTGGTCAATTGCACCGGACTTTCATCGAAGCACACTTGGGGGTATTGAGGATCATCGGGTTCGGCGTACAGGTCCAACACATCCGGTTCTGTTGCGTTAGCTGATAGGGTCGGATTTCGGTAAGCTACACGGCCCCTGTCCTGACTTGAGAACCCGCATGATCGATTTTAGAGGCCACCGCTTTGAACGAGACATCATCCTAACGAGTGTCCGTTGGTACCTCGCCTATCCGTTGAGCTATCGGAACCTGGAAGAGATGCTGGCGGAGCGGGGTGTCGACGTGGATCATTCCAGCGTCTACCGCTGGGTCCAGAAGTTTACGCCGCAGTTGGAAGCGGCTTTCCGCAAAGGACAAAAGCGCCCGGTGGGCACAAGTTGGCGGATGGATGAGACCTACATTAAGGTCAAAGGCCAGTGGAAGTACCTCTACCGCGCGGTTGATCGAGACGGCCAGACGATCGACTTCCTGTTCACGGCGCATCGCGATAAGAAAGCCGCCCTGCGCTTTCTCAAAAAGGCGATACGGCAGCACGGTCTTCCGGACAAAGTCACGATCGATAAGAGTGGCGCTAACACCGCTGCCCTGGATGCACTCCAGGAGGAGACGGGCGCCGCCATTGAGATTCGCCAAAACAAGTACTTAAATAATTTAGTGGAACAAGATCATCGCGCCGTTAAACGGATCGTCCGCCCCATGCTGGGGTTCAAAGGCTTTCATTCTGCTCGGACCACCCTGCGGGGCATCGAACTCCTGCACATGATCAAGAAGGGCCAAATGATCATGGCCGAAGGGACGAATCTCTCCGCCGCAGGACAATTTTATTCACTGGCTGCCTAATAACCTGCAAGGGTTACCCAATCGTGCTCGAAAAAAATTAACGCAACAGAACCCCTTCCAGTTCTCCTGACTACCCCACCGCCGCCCAGTACCTGACCGATGCCGAAGCGCTGCTCATTGGCGCCGGGGCTGGGATGGGCGTCGATTCCGGCCTGCCGGCCTTTCGCGGGACGCAAGGCTTCTGGTCGGCCTACCCCGCCTATCAGGGCCGTTCCTTTATGGACATCGCCACTCCGGAGACTTTCACGAGTGATCCGGAATTGGCCTGGGGCTTCTATGGCCATCGCTTGAATCTCTATCGCCAGCATCCGCCCCATGCTGGGTTTGCGATCCTGCGCCGCTGGGCCGAAGCGATGCCGCTCGGCGCTTTCGTCATGACCAGCAATGTGGATGGCCATTTCCAGCGCGCCGGGTTCGTGCCCGAACCGGTTTATGAATGCCATGGCTCGCTTCATCACCTGCAATGCCATGCCGGCTGCCCGGAGACCTGGCCGGCGGATGCGGTGGAATTGGACATCGATCCGCACACCTTCCGCGCGCGGTCGGCCTTACCCCGTTGTCCCCAGTGCAGCGCGCTGGCCCGACCCAATATTCTGATGTTCTATGACGGCGACTGGCGGCGTTCTCGCTATGAGACCCAACATCGCCGCTATAAGACCTGGTTGCGCACCGTCCAGGATCAGCGATTGGTAGCGATTGAGTTGGGCGCGGGAACCACCATCGCCACCGTGCGGCGGGAATGTGAATACACGGCATGGCGATTAATCCGCATCAATCCCCACGACACCGAACCGCCGACCCGCGGCGTGCTGTTGCCGGTCGGCGCGCTGGAAGCGTTGACGGCCCTGGACGCGCTCAATCCCAATAAATCATTTTCCGGGTCATGCCCCCATCCACGATGAAATTCTGGCCCGTAATAAAGCCCGCCTCGGCGGACAGCAGGAACGTCACCAGCGCCGCAATATCGTCAGGCTGACCGACGCGCCCCACCGGATGCTGGGCATGATCCGCCGGGCGCAACAGACTGTGTCCCCCATCGATCCAGCCAGGGCTGATGCAGTTGACCCGGATGTCCGGCCCCAGACTGATCGCCAAGGCATGGGTCAAGGCAACTAGGCCTCCCTTGGACGCCGCATACGCCTCGGTGTGGGCCTCGGATTGCAGGGCGCGGGTTGAGGCGATGTTGACGATGGCGCCCCGGTAGGCTCGCAACAGCGGGACGCTGTGCTTGACCATGAGCAGACTGCCCGTTAGGTTGACGCTGATCACCCGATGCCACAGCGCCAGATCCAGGACATCGACGGGCTGCCGGGGCGGGTCGGCGATGCCCGCATTATTCACCAGGGCATCAAGACGGCCAAAGGTTTCGGCCACGACCGCCACACTGTGCCGAACCGCTGCCTCATCCGCCACATCGGTGGCTACGAACTGGACCGGCCCCCGCGATCGACCGGCGGCGCAGACGCTTTCTCCGCCCTCAACGTCATGGTCCGCGATGACCACCGCATACTGCCGTTCAAGGAGCCGGCGCACGATGCCTTGGCCGATCCCCCGGGCTCCGCCGGTGACCAGCGCGACAGGCGTTGTCGAGTTCATGAGGGCCGCTTCTTGCCTTGCCGGGACTGGCGCCGCAAAAACGCCGGCCCTTGGTCCGACGTGGCGTCCTGAGGCGACTCATCCTTCACCGCCAGCCGGTTCGACATCCGCTGCGACGAGTAATAGCTTTCCTTACTGAACCGTTCTTCGTCGCGCGCGGCGACGAGTTGCTCCATTTCGCGCACCACGGTCTCCAGCCAGGGGTGATCGTGCGCCAACCGTTTGGCACGATCCAGTAATTGTTCAACACGCGCCCAGTCGCCCTGGCGAGCCGCCGTGCGTGCCTGGAGTTGCAAGTCGGCGCTTTCCAGTTCCGTCAGCCGGGCGATGACCCGCGCATCCTCGGCGATTGCGCCAAACGCGGCGGCAGGCAGGATCGGCAGCGCCAATGTAGCGCATGGACTGCGCCGGGTTTGTCCGTCCAGATCGGTCCAGGCCAGCTCCACTTCCAGCACCGACCCGGGTTCGTCCCCGGCCGCATCGAGCGCTGGGCGACTGATCTGAAGGCGCAATAAGGCCCAAGCCTCGCTGTCGTAGGCCAGATCCGGCAGTCGCCAAAGGCCATTGCCCCATGATCGGTAAGGGTTCAGTAGTTCCGCCTGAACGCCCGGCGGGGTGCGCACGGCCAATTGCAACTGTCGCGCGTACAGCGCCTGCATCAAGGCAAATTCCTCTTCGAACTTGTCCAGCAGATCGTCAGCGGTTTCGCTGTAGTAGGCATTGCCTTGGCCGGCCTTGGCCATCTCAACCATGAGTTCTTCGTTGAAATGGTGGCCGAGGCCATAGGTGGAGGTGGTCACGCCGTTACTCGCCAGCTCCGCGCATTGCCGGGCGATTTCCGGCAAGTCACATAACCCGTTATTCGCATGACCATCGGACAACAGCACGATCCGGTTGAGACCCTCGGCGAGCAGGGTGCGGGCCACTTCCGCCGCGCCCTGGACCCAGCCGCCGTGTAGATCGGTTTGGCCCCCGTCATGAACCGTCGCCAGCGCCCGGTAAAACACGCGCGGATCGGTGACCGGCTGGCTGGCGACCAAGACCTTCACACGATGATCGAACACCACCAACGCGGCCTGATCGCGCGTGTCCAGGCGTTCGATCATGGCCTGGGCGCAGCGGCAGGCTTCCGCCAGCGGCTGACCGCGCATCGAACCGGAACGATCCAGCACGAACGCCAGATTAAAGGGCAGACGCGGCTCGCCGTCCTGCTCCGGACGAGGCGGCGCCTGAACGCGCACCAGCACTTCCAGGGTATTCGCATGGCCCGCCAGCAGCGCCGTGCGGCGCGGATCGAGCCGCAAGATCAGATCGGTCTCATCAACAGGGTTTTCGTTCATGACAGGGGGTTCCTTTGAAAAATTCCTCACGCAACGCCTGGTGGAAGGCGTCTACCGCTCGATTCGACCCACCGTATTCCCCGAGGCCTGTAAATCGCTGCGTCACCGCTGGCGCACTTGCGTGGCCACCGCCGTCGAGGTTAGCGCCGGCGTTCGCTTCAATGCGCTTGGGTTAGAGAGGAATCGGACGGAGAATGCCGGCGGGCCGACGCTTGCGCTTGTTGTAAACCCAAAGCATAGCCCTCGGTGTAACCGGTCGTATAGCCTTGTTGGCGACCATAGCCCAAGGCCACTCCGGTCACGACCACCAGCGCCAGCGCCATCAGAACGCCCCCGCCGAGCAGCCATGGCCAGAACTGCTCCAAGCGCGCTCGCCGCGCCACGCGCTGAGAAGCTGTATTGAAACTAACTCATTGATTTTCATATAGCCAAAGGGGATGAAATTGGGCTAAAACGAGGCTATAGGCTTGCCAACGATTATCCCTACATTATCAACGAACTGAGCGTTAATCAAATTGCCTAATAACTATAGAAGACCTCTTTAGAGACTCTAAATTTATAGAGGAGGTGCGGCAATGAACGCGGAATGGATGTTTGATGCACGTAAAATACCGGATGAAGTGATGAATTACATCCGGCGTATTGCGGTTCGCGCGGTCGAAGAGAAGCATTATGGTCCGGAGCTTGTTGCTGATTTTTTGGGTATCGACCGAACGAGTATTTATGATTGGCTTCGCAACTATCGTTATGAAGGAGAAGAAGCCCTGGATACCCGGAAAGCGCTCGGCGCCACGTGTGTGATGACTCCGGATATTGATCGATGGTTAAAAGAAACGATACTCAATACGACGCCGGCGGATCATGGCTATGATACGGTTTTATGGACTTTAGAGATCATGGTTAATTTATTGAAAGAGTACTTTGGTTTATGGGTATCGGATGCCACGGTTCGTCTGCATTTACATCAATTAGGACTGAGTTGTCAAAAACCTTGTTATCATGCCTTAAACCAGGATCAGGAGGAAGTTAAAAAGTTTATTAATGAAGAATTTAAAGAGATTCAGAAGCGGGCTCAAGAACTTGGAGCGGATATTGCGTTTCAGGATGAGTCATGGGTTCAAGGCCATACGCGTTCTGGACGGACGTGGGGCTTAGTCGGTCATCCGCCTGAAATTAAAGTGAGTGATGACCGGGGTGGGTTTCACATTTTATCGATGGTTACGGCGACGGGCGAGTTAATATTTGAAGTGACCACTCAAAAATGAGTGAGTGGGGTTTTCATTGCCTTTTTAGAGAAGGCATTAGAGGGTCGAGAGCGCCCATTAATTGTCATCACGGACAATGCGTCTTATCATACCTCGAAAGAAGTCAAAGCCTTTCTTGAGACGCATCGAAAACAAATCCGCTTGTTCTTTCTTCCCCCCCACTCGCCAGAGTTAAATCCGGATGAACAGGTTTGGAATGAGATCAAAAATGATCATCTGGAAAAGGAGCCAATTAAAAACCGGGCTGATTTCAGAGCGCGCGTTTATTCTGCTTTGGAAAAGCTAAAAGAATTTCAGGAAAGGGTCAAATCATTTTTTAGGCTCCCTGATACTCAATACGCTAATCCTGAAAAAGCTCCAGCATGATTTTTGTGTGGATAACTATTAGCAAGACAATGAGAATGAGAGTGATACGGAGTTATCTATTGGGCATGCCTAAAATGAATATTATTGCGATATTCAAAATCGGCATGGATACACTCAATCGTTGGATTCGGCAATATTCACAAACGGGGGATATTAAGCCAAAACAAAGGACTCGATTCCGAGCGAGGAAATTTAGTTATTCGGACCTCAATGATTACATTAGCCAGCATCCTTCGGCAACAATCAAGGAAATGGCAGAGCATTTTTCTGTGAAGCCCTCCTCGATTCAAGCGAGATTAAAGATGCTAGGAGTCACTTATAAAAAACCTTTCTTTATGCAGAAAGGGATGAACAGAAAAGAGCGAAATTTATTGAGCAACTAAGGCGGAACAAATCCCGAGGAGATGAAGAACAGCCTATTGTTTATATTGATGAATGTGGTTTTCACAATAATATCAAAAGTGAATATGGTTGGAGTAAGAGAGGTGACCTCATTTTGGATGACAAGCACGGCAGGCCGACCGAGAAACTCAATCTGATTGCAGGCTTGCTGAATCAAGAGATTCTTGCACCGCTCATGTATTCATTTTATACGGATACAGAAGTATTTAACGCGTGGATTGAGAGATGTTTAATTCCTGAGCTTCCTGAAAAGTGTATTCTTATTATGGATAATGCGAGTTTTCATAAATCTGAAGAAACACGAAGCGTTATTGAAGAAAATTGACATCAATTGCTATTTTTACCTCCTGATTCACCGGATCTTAATCCTATCGAAAATCATTGGGCTCTTCTGAAGAGAAGATTGAGAAAAATTCTTCCAAATCATAAGAGTCTTTTTGAATCTTTATCAGTAGTATTTCAAACTGCATAAAAACTGTTTTACTATATTACCGATCGAAGAAGTCGAGGCGTTAGTGAATCATTTTGGCCAAAAAAAACCGTTGCCGATTGAACAGGTGACAATCCGTCAGGCGGTGCTGTGGATCGGTCGCTTGGAAGGGCATTTGAACCGAAAAAGGGATGGGATGCCCGGTGTGCGGACCTTATGGCGAGGATTACAGGCATTGAGCGTGCTCGTCGCCGGCTTCCGTGCCGGCGTCTATGCGAGTCAGCAACTCCGTGAATAAATGTGGGTAATGGTCAGCTCCGGAACCGGGAGGTCAGGCTGACCCGCGATATTCCCAGGAGTCGATCACTTCGACCCCGGCGGCCCGAAAGGGGGCCGTGTCGCGTGTGGCGACAGCAAAGCCCTGCGTATGCGCCATGGCGGCGATTAAACCGTCGGCCAGTGACCACGGGGTGCCGGCCGCCAGGGTCTTACGGCGAACTTCTCCAGCGACGGTACCCTATGTTTTCAAGTTGGCGCTACCTCAAGCCGCGCCACATCCTCAAGGTCCTTCTTACGCTGTTGCATCCGCTGTTCATAACTGGCCTGGTTCTTGGTGCAGATCAGGCTGTAAGGACGGCCGTGCTGATCGGTGACCCGATCCAGGTCGCATGCACCGCGCCGGATCGAATCCTCCACATGAGCGCGGGCCGCTTGGGCGGCTTTGAAGGTCCACATCTTGCGGTCGGGATCGGCCAGGAAGCGGCTGAGTTCGCTGCAATGTGGACACCGGCAGGCCAGCGTACTGGACCGCGTCCAGTCGCGCGGCGGTTCCAGCGGTTCCGCGATCCGGGCGCGCAGGTGCGCCAGGCTGGCAGCGCGCAGGCGGCGAACCGCCGTCCCGTCCCGGCTCGCTGCCCGGTCGGTCAGAATAAGGGTGGCAGGAATAAGCACGGGATCCGGCCCATAGGTCTGAGGCCATGCCAGAATGTAATCCGCCGCGCGATCAGCTAGCCCCGCGTCGAGCTGGTTCAAAGCAGTCATGAGATCGACGACGAAACCGGGTTCCACCGGTGGCGGCTGGCGCCAGGAATCGTGCCGCGGCGTCCGCGCTGGATCGCCGGGCAAAGCGTCGATCAGGGCCTGGGCGGCGGGGAGAAAATCCACCCCACAGTGGGTGTCCCGCGCCACGGCGGCGCAGCGAGCCAGCAGATCACCACAGGCGCCGAGGGCTGGCCCCGCATTCGCAGCGATGATGCGCTCGATCCGTTCGGCGGCGCGTGGCGGTGGTAGGAGACCGATAGCCTGGACCAGGGCTGCATTGTCGCCCAGACTGTATCGGCCAGTGGCGGAAAGGTCGGCTAGAAAAGCGTCGATGCGTGCCGTATCTCGCAATCGGTTCAGAAGAGCCAACACCTTGGCCTCCGTACTCTGGGTGTCGGTTCGCCAATGGCGTCCTTCTTTTGGCCAAGTGCGCAGCATGTGTCCGGTCAGTTCATGCGCTTCCCGCCACAGGGACGATTCCGGGCCTTCACCGCTCTCGGCCCAGCGTTGGGTCAGTTCGCCCAGATAGGGCAAAGTGGCTGGCAAACCCGCTTGGTTGAGCACCGCGAGCCGCCGCCCGCGCGGCCACAACACCAGGCCCGCCCGGCGGTAGGTTCGCTCGAAGGAGGCGCCCTCGTTACCGGTCGCTTCGTGAAAGTGCTGCTCGTCGGGCTCCAGATCGTCGAAGGCGTCGGGCGGACACAGTTCGTTTTCCTCGAAAGGAAGGGCGCCCAGATCCGACGAGCCGCCGTCCGGTCGCCGCCATTCGGTCAACGTAGCGCGTCGGTCGAAGATTTCACCGACTTCAAATTCTTCATCCTCCTCGTCTTCATCAGATCGCCCCCAGCGGCGGCGTGAACCGTAATAGCCGCCGGTGTATTCGGCGCTGCCGCTTTCTGCAATGGAGGCCAGCGCCAGATGGAGGTCACAGTCAGCCTGTGCTGCTGCCGGGACCAATACGGACGCGGTGGCGGCGTCCGCACCTTTCAATGCGTCGAAGGCGAGTCCTGCCGGAGTATAGGCATGGTGGAGGGGGTAAATTAGTTTTTCGGGCGCGTCGTCGTCGGATGATGCCTTGTCGGCAGCCCATTGTTGCAACAGGTCCGCTAGGGCGGCCCGTTCGGTCTCGTAGCGGGGCGGTTCGGGGAGATGGCCCTTGCCGGGACGCAGCAGCAAGTTGTAGACCAGCGTCAGCCGGCAACCGGACGCGATGGGCAAGACTTCATGCACGCAATCGGCGTAGAACGCGGCGAAGGTCACTTCCGAGGGTTCCGGGTTGCGCAGATCAAGTTGGACATCCCGGTCGCGGTGGCACACCTGTAGTTCACCGCCTGTATACAGGGAGGGCAACACGATGATGAGGGTGGCAAACATGCCAGGCGCCTTCTCGGTATCGCGATGACTCACGAAGAAGCTACCCACGTCGTACACCAGTAGCTTGTACAGTTCCGCCACCACCGGCTGGGTGACGCCCAGACCCTCGGCAGCCCGCTCGACGATGCTCTCCAAGGTACGTGGCCAGTTTCGACCTCCAATATGAACCTGGGTGGCATCGATCTGCCAGGTGCGTCGCACGCGGGTATCAACGAGGGTTTCCTCGCCCTGGCCGTAGGGCGCCTGCTCGGCGACGGCGATCAGTTGCTTGGCCTGGATCGGCAACAACGGCAGAGCGATGGAACCGACGCCGTCCACCTCCAAAGATGGCGCGAACAGTTCGTTTGATCCGGTCGCGTAAAAATCGCCGGGACGCTGGACCTTGTTCAAGAGTCCGGTCAGTTCGGTCGTGATGGATGACATGAATTTTCTCCGTCTTTACGGCCCCTCGGTTCGCAAAGCTTGGACCGAGGCTCACAATAGGTTGCAATCCGTTATACCGAACGCTTGGCGGAAGCCGGTATTGAACCGTCCGTCGGCAGCCAGGGGGACAGCGATGACAACGCCTTGGCCGAGACCCTCAATGGTCTGTACAAGGCGGAATTGATCCATCACCAGGCACCCTGGAAAAGCCGGGAAGCCGTCGAACTTGCGACCTTGGAAGGGGTCGCTGGGTTTAACCACCCGCGGCGACTGGAAGCGATCGGTTATATCCCTCCGGCAGAAGCTGAGGCAAACTATGATCAACAACTTTCCGAGCAGACCCTGCCGGTCTGACTCACACCTCCGGGTCTTCTCGAAACCCGGGGCGGTTCACTTACCACCCATCGAAACTATGAAGCCATCTGAAGCCTTAGCCTCAAACCGCGCCGTGATTCGGCGCGTGGTCGAGTCGCACCGCGCCCAGAATGCGCGGGTGTTCGGTTCTGTGCTGCGCGGCCTGGATACCGAAAACAGCGATCTAGATATTCTTATTGATCCAACGCCGGAAACAACGTTGATGGATGTGGCTGCCATCCAGGTGGAACTGCAACGCCTTCTTGGCGTATCGGTTGATGTACTGACGCCAAAAGCCTTACCCGACACATTCCGCAGCCATGTACTCTCCGAGGCGATACCGGTATGAGCAAGGCGCTGCGCGTCCCGGACTACCTCGGGCATATCCTCAAAGCCATTAAGCGCATTGACCGGTATATAGCAGACATGGACGAGATCGCTTTCCTGAACAGCGAACTGGTTCAGGATGCTGTGATCCGCAACATCGAAATCATTGGCGAAGCGTCGAACAATATCCAGCGCGTGGCTCCAGAGTTCGCGGCCCAGCACGACGACATCCCTTGGCTCGTGATGTACACCATGCGTAACCGCGTCTCGCACGGCTACGATACAGTGGATCTGGAAATCATTTGGAAGACGATTCAGGGCGATCTCCCTAGCTTGTACGCGCAAATTACCAAGATAAATGCAGTTTTCCTTCATAACCCCGATCCTGATTGATTCAGAACCCCACCCCAAGCAACACCTCATCGCCATTTCTCGCAAGTATCCAGGCGCATGGCGTGAGTGCCGCCGCAGGCGTAAATCGGCTCCAGTATCCATCGGGGACGCGGGACGTTCCTGGCCTCCAGGAAGGAGGCCGGGAAAATCATGTGGCGTTTTCGGCAATCGACGGGGCGGGCGCAGCGCCCTTGTTAACGCGCGGGCCTGGACACAAACTCGTGAGAAGATCGAATGATCCTCTCACAGACCGGTCCCGACCCCAGGGGATTGGCCAAAACGGCCTGAAGCGGTACCCTGTTTTCATGCACAACGCGCACGTTCCTATCCGCTTCTCCCCGGCCGCTGACCGGGTTACGGCCGAAAGGGCCGACCCGGAACGGGCGACCCTGGCCGCGCAAACCGTCAAGACCGAGGCCATGCCATGACATCCGACCGCATTCGCCAATGGCATCGCCTGTTCGGCATTACCCTGACCGATGTGTTCCGCGCGACCCCTTGGCGGGTGGAACTGGAAAAGGAACTGGCGTTGCAAAGCCAACTGCTGGACGTGGTGATCATCGAACAGGCCGCTGGGGAACCAACGTTATCACGCCCTGACTGGGAACTGCCCGATGGTTTGGAGGGCTTGCGCGTCCATAACTTGCTGACCTATAAATCTCAGCACGAGGCATCGGACGCCTGGGCGCTGGACGAATTGATCGGGCATTACGTGAACTACCGGAAACTCTTGAGCCGGGGCGCGCCGTTGCCGCCAGAAGCCGACTTCCAACTCTACGCGGTCGCCACCCGGTTTCCGCAGGGATTGGCGGCGCAGGTCCCGCTGATCCCCACCGCATGGCCCGGAGTGTTCGACGTCCTCTGGGGCACACACCCGGTGCGCTTGATCGTCCTCAGCGCCATTGACCGTCACCCGCGCAACGCCGCCTGGGAACTGTTCAGCGTCCAACAAGATCGGATTCGGCATGGCGCACAGCACTATCCCTGGCGGCATACCGGCGCACGGGAGCTTATGCGACAATTGTACCTCGTTTACGTTTTGGAGGAACCGAGCATGGCTTATACGATGGACGAGTTCATTCGCGAAGCCCATCAGGACTTGTTACAGGGTCTGACACCCGAGGAACGGCAGGCGTTCCTCGCTCGGCTCGACCCCGACGAGCGTCTGCGCGGCTTGGGACCGGAGGAGGTCTTTCAACGCTTCTCACCCGAGGAACGCTTGCGTGGCCTGGGACCGGAAGAACGCCTGCGCGGCTTGGGGCCAGACGAGTTACAGCAACTGAAAGACTATTTGAAGCGTTTGAATTGAAGGCGCGCGATCGGCGGCGATTCGGATCGGTGCTTTCCTGAAAAAAGCGTTTCTGTGAAGACTGATTGGGCCATCGCCCCTTGCAGGGGATACTTCAGCAGGCACAACCGGGTCGAACGGGGGCGCCACGCGCCATCACGACCGCCGCCCCGGAACCGTCAATCCCGCCCGCTCCAGCAGCCAGATCTCGCGCGGCAACACCACCGGCGTGGGTGCGGCGGGGTCTTTCAACGCGGCCAAAGTCGGTTCACCCGGCACCCCAATGCGACCTACCGCGCGCAGCAGATGATAAACATGACGCAGCCAGGATGGCAGGCTTTGCTCCACCGGACACACCGCTTGATCGGGTTCCGGCCGCAAGGCCAAAGCGGCGTTGAGCACGGCCTGGGCACGTTCACCGGTGACGGCGAAGCGCAGCACTTGATCCTTGGGCGTCTCCCAGAACACATCGAGCACCCCGTCCCGGTAGGACGCCGCCGGTTGCAGCCGGGCCGCCTGGCGATGGGTCAGACCGATCCCGCGCACGAGTTCGATCTGCACGGCTACTACTGGATCTTCCGCACGGATGCGTGCGATCCGCTCGGCGATGGCATCCTCGCTCAGCGGACACGGAGGACGCGGAGCGTTTTCATTGGCGATCGGCGGCTGCCCCGCCGCACGGGCGAGCGGGATCAAGTCTGGCCGCGCCAGCCAGCCACAAAGCTGGGCCAGCAGTTGGGCCTGGTTGCGGACGGTGGCGGCGTTTTGGTCAGGCCGGGCGGACCAATGCCGGTGCAGCACCGCGATATGCGCTTCGCTCAGGGCGTCCGGGGTGGACAACGGCACGCCGGCGTCTGCCCAGAGCGCCAGCAGTCGATGGAGCACCGTCCAGCGTTGTCGCAGGGTGTGGGTGCTCACCGCGCCCGCACCGTTGGCTCGTTGCCCGATCGGATCGTGGAGTCGCGCCGCCAAGAGCTGCTGTTGGACGCGCAGTTCAGAACGCCGGGTTTGGGCGGAAGCGGCGGTCGGTCCCACGGCCCGCGCCACCGCCCCACCCACAGCGTCCGGTGTGCCGTAATAGGCAGTGGTAATCCCCGGCCGGGCGTGACCCAGGCGGCTCGCCACATCGCATTGCACCTGGCGCTGCAGGGCTGGATCGACCGGTCCGCCGCCGCGCACGGGCGCGGGTTCGCCGGTCGCGGCTTCGTACTGGTCGTTGGCGTACTGATGCCGCAAGCCGTGGCTCACCAGACCGTCTTTGCGCGTAACGCCATGCCGGGCCAGGACATGATAACAGTGGGCCAGCCATTGCTTGAGGTCATAGTCGAGGGGAATCATCGACCGTCGGGTCTGTGCGGCGTACTCTTGGGCTTCGGCCAGCACGGCGCGTTGGGCCTCGGTCTCGATCGGCACGACGCGCGGCCGGCCGCCCTTGGTGCCGGCCATCACCCGAAGCTGCGTGGCGTTCACGGTATCGCGCGCCGGATTGAGCAGCGACGCTTCCTGAATCCGCAACCCGAAAGCATGTTGCAGACGCAGGACCCGCGCCACCGCCGGATCGTCGTTTTCAATCGCGGCGATCTTCGCCGCGGGATCGACGCCCGCCGCCGTCCAGGAATGATCGTGATCGGCCGTGTAGGTGCGCTGATAACGGGTCGGATCGTCCAGGTAGGACGCGCCCGGCCGGAGCATGGACGCCTTGCCGATCCAGCCGCACAGCAGGGTCAGATAGGAAAAGCGCTTTTGCAGGGTCGACGCCGACAACCCCTGCCGTTCCCAGAGACGCATCAAGGCTTCGATATGCTTGGGCTTGAGATGCTGGACATCGGTCAGCGCGTAGCCCAGGTCATGCAGTTGGCGGATCATGCGCGAGAAAAACTCCGACCGGTCGGCCATGGTGGCGTGGCTGACCACCTTGCGCCCGTCGGCGCTGCGCCGCAGATGGCGCTTGAGCAAGGCATTGAGCGAGGTGAACGCCCGCGCGCGCCGGCCGTGCGGCGGTGGGGTGGGCGCTGCGCCTGCACCTTCGCTGGACCATCTCATGGTCTTGCTCGAACCTTTAAAAAACGCACGCCATTAAAAAACGAAACCGGTTAAACGCGGGCCATGCTTGAGGGCTGTACCAGCAACAGGGGTCTTGCCCGGAAGACGCTCCCGTCCCGAACCGTCGCCGGCGCGGGCCAGACTCCTTGAAGGAGCCGGACTGTCCTGTCTTGCTTCATCATCACTTCGTTCTCCTTTCCTCGACCGCCCGAATGGCATCGGGGGTGAACGCGCCACCGAAGGGCCGTCACCGTTCGTGACTTGCCGTTCCGGCAACTTCCGTCCTGCGGACGAGCTGACGGCGTTCTTCTAAGGGGGTGGGTGGATTAATAGGCCGGGGAACCTGCCTTCTGGCCTTCACCGTCCGGGACGGATTTGGAATCCGCCGGCCCGTTCGGCTCCGGCTCCGGCTCCGGCTCCGTGCGACTAAACACCCACTGGAGATAATCCAAGGCAATCTCTTCAGCGTCCTCCAAATGCGCCGCATATTGGACGAACGCTGAAATCACCAACGCCGGATCGGGCCGATAGCCACGCATCCGCGGGCGCAACCGTTTGGCGACACGGGCGGCATCGTCATACGCCGCCTCCATGATCTTGATCCGGCGCAAGCCGTTGTCGTCCTCACTGCGGGTGACGCGATGGAACATCCCTTTGCGCAGGGTGTACAACTCCCCGTCCTCCAGGTCCATCAGGCTCCGCAACGCCGCGATCAACGCGGCCGCTTCCTCCGGCGTCGCGCCGGTTTTTATCGCCAATTCATTCATCACATCGTTCCTCTTTCACCTTTCATGCTTTGCACTTCACGGTTCACCGTTCACATCACACATTTCGCCCACCTTGATGAAGCCGTAGGGCCACGGCGGTCGGTTGATCCTCCGTTTGCAGGTTCATCTTCACTTTCGCCTTCATCTTCCATCTTCACTTCTACCTTCACGTCCACATCACGCATTTCGCATCTCGCCCACCGGGTTAAAGCCGTAGGGCCACGGCGGTCGGTTGATCCTCCGTTTGCAGGTTCACTTTCATCTTCATCTTCATCTTCATCTTCACTTTCACCTTCATCTTCCATCTTCACTTCTACCTTCACGTCCACAACACACCTTTCACCCACCTCGTTGAAGCCGTAGGGCCACGGCTGAATCGGCCTGGATTGACATGGGGGGCCGTTCCATTCCCATGGCGAATCGGGTTTTGCCGGTGTTTCGCCTCACCGCCAGCCAGGCCGGGTCCTCTCTCGGCAGGATGCTGCCGCGCTCGCCCGTTGCTTAGCCTGGGGGCCGGCGACGCCAGGATTCGGGAAGTTTCAAGAGCGCCCGAAGCACGCTCCCCGGCCATGGACGGGACCGGAACCGTTTAAAACCGAGGAAGGCCATCGCTGATGCAGTGGCCCGGAATTCGGGACGGCAATCGCCGTCAGGGGGTTTTGCAAGGGAAAGGGCACAGGACACGACGCGACATCACGCCACCGGGGCGCGCCGGGGTGCGGCGCAACGGGGACGTGCGCGAAAGGGGAGAACGACACCGGGGATCAACCGGAATCTCGTCCAGCGTACACGCGGGACGACGATCCGCATCCACGCAGGACGCCGCGATCACGCAAGACACGACAATACGACGGCGCAGGGCCGCGCCTCGCAGAGGAACCCGCACGGGGGAGGCTTCAATCCCCCGCCGGTTTAACCGGGTATGGCGGTCATGCCGACCGCATGAGGAACGCACCCAACGGGGACGCCCCTCCAAAGAGGCTTTCGCTGGCGGCGTCGGGCCGAACACCCCACGCGACACCCCACAGCGTTCGTTGCGGATTTTGACGGGTTGGCCAACGCCCCCGTGGTCCCCGGACATCCCTGACGCTCCGGGTGGCGCTTGCCGCGTCTGGGTCGGACGCGGGAATCGGCGCGGTCAGGGCGACCGGTGATTCATTTATCAAAATAAAGCAAAAGCCGCTCAAAAAGTCAAGGCTCAATATGGATTCCAGGCTGTTGAAGATGGCTCGCCCTGCCAAGGGACAGGAGCTACACTGAAGAGGTTTTGAACCGCCGCGCTCCAGGTTTCCCGTCGATGATCAACCTTCAGAATCTACTGGACGATGTCCGGTGTTACGAAACGGTCCGCCAACTGCGCTGGCCCGATGGGGTTCACTGCCCCCATTGTGGGGCGGCGAACGTGACGAAGCAGGGTCACGACACGACCCAACCGGCGCGACAGAAATATCGGTGTGCCGGGTGCCATCGCTCTTTTGACGATCTAACCGGGACGGTGTTGGCCGGCCACCACCCGCCGTTACGAATTTGGATATTATGTTTATATTTTATGGGTTTGAACTTGTCTAATGCCCAGATTGCCCAAGAGTTGGCGTTGAATCCGGACGACGTGCAGCGGATGACCGAGCAACTGCGCCAAGGTATCGTCGCCCGCCAACCCGAACCCACCTTGGCGGGGGAAGTGGAATGCGACGAGGTCTATATGGTGGCCGGGCATAAAGGGCATCCGGACGCGGTGAAAAAAAAGGCCGCCGCGGGCGGCGTCGCCGGCTGAAGGGGGCACGGGGTCGAGGCACCCTGGAGCAGGAAAAGCCGCCGATTCTCGGCATGATTGAGCGCGGCGGCGCGGTGGTCGTCCGGATGCTGGATAATGTCCAGCAAGCGACCATCCAACCGCTCCTTCAGACTTTCATCGCCCCGGGAACCCGGGTGTATACCGATGAATATGCAATCTATAACCCATTGAAGGATTGGGGCTTTGATCATCATACGGTGTGTCACAGCCGGGGTGAATACGCCCGCGACGACGATGGCGATGGCTTCCATGAGATTCATGTTAATACCGCTGAGGGTTTCTGGTCCCTGTTGCGTTCCTGGTTGCGACCCCATCGAGGAATTTCGCAAGAAAAGCTGCCGCTCTACCTGGGCTTCTTTCAGTTCGTGCATAACGTCCGCATTCGGGGCAAAGGCTTGCTCAGACCTCTCTTGGAACTGCTGGTCGCCTAACAACGCCAACTGACTGGAATCCATATTGAGCCATAGTTTTTATATGCTCTCGTAAGCCCGATCTCTCGGAGAGAAATTGCATGAAATCACTGAAGATGCTTGGTGGTAAACCTATGAATTGGCTACACTTGATTGCTTTTCCTCTCATTCTTGGGATGCTGCTCAATTCCGGCATGGCGGATGCTGATAGTTCGGCAACTCCTGCTTTGCCACGTCCAATAGCGGCTAATGATGTCGAGCTGCCTTACACCGATGGCTTTGGGTTATTACCCAAACTTCCGGCCTTTACTGCAATAGAGAGCGCTGCCTATCTAGCCGCTGGGAAGCAGGCGTGTGAAGGTCAATGCGTGACCCCGTTTGGCCAGGTGCTAGGTGTTGCCGATGGCGCTACGAGCCAGCAATTCCCGGTCTCTTGAAAATTTCTATATAATCAGTGTATTATGAAAAGTGATTTTTCGCCTCAATTTTTGTTTTTTTGGCGTGTTTGGATCTAAAACGCATCCGGTGTGGTTTGATCATGAAGAAATTCCCTTTTCACCCTTTACCGAATTCTTTAAATCAAACGGTGTCAGCGCCAGCGCTCCTGAATCAGGCGCGGCGGGCCTTTGAAAACATCCCTGACCCCCGTCGTTATGGCCAACAATATTCATTAACCGATGTCTTAATGTCGGGTTTAGCGGTCTTCAGCTTAAAATATCCTTCCTTGTTAAAATTTGATGAACACCGCAATGAAGCACGAATTCGCGCAAATTTAAAATCATTATATGGCGTTGAACAAGCGCCCTGCGATACCCAGATGCGGTCGGTGCTGGATCGCGTGGATCCCCTCGAACTTCGCGCCCCCTTTATTCAAATTAACCAAGGACTTTATGATCAAGGTCTTTTGGAAAATTTTCGTTATTTAGGACATTTTTTAATCAGTATTGATGGTACCGGGGAATTCGCTTCATCAAATGTTCATTGCCCGCACTGCTGTACCCGTCAGCATCGCAAGGGTGAAGTGAGTTATTATCATCAATTATTAGGCGCGGTGATCGTTCATCCTAACCAGAAACAAGTCATCCCTTTTTTTCCCGAAGCCATTACACATCAAGATGGTGAAACCAAAAACGATTGTGAAGCGAATGCGGGCAAACGCCTATTAAAAGCGCTTCGTGAAACCTTTCCTCATTGGCCTTTGCGCGTGGTGGAAGATAGTCTATTCGCGAACGGTCCGCACATCAAGTTACTGAAAGAACTAAATATTGGTTATATTATTTCGGTAAAACTGGGAGGTCAGGACGCTCTCTTTGCTGAGGTTAAACATCGTATTTACACGGGTCAATATGAAGAATTTGAGGTCTTAGGAGACGACAAAATTCTCCGAGGCTATCGGTGGATCAATGGCATTCCTTTGAACAAATCACATCCCGATTTAATGGTCAATTTTCTCGATTATTGGGAAATTCGCGACGGTCAGGAATTCAACTTTTCATGGGTGACGGACATCACACTCACGGCAAAAAATGTCCATCTTGTGATGAAAGGAGGGCGCAGCCGCTGGCACATTGAAAATCAAGTCTTCAATACCCTGAAAAATCAAGACTACGAATTTGAACACAACGATGGACATGGGGAACAGTATTTAGCGACCGTTTTTGCGATGTTGATGATGCTGGCTTTTCTTATTGATCAAGTCCAGGAATATGGCTGTGCCTTTTTCCAGGCTGCTCGCCAGCGTTTTCATTCACGCACCGCGTTATGGATCAAAATAAAAGGACTTTTTACCGAATTCTTTATTGATACTTGGGAATCACTCTGGCGTGCGATTAT
This sequence comes from Gammaproteobacteria bacterium, assembly GCA_024235095.1. Lineage (NCBI taxonomy): Bacteria > Pseudomonadati > Pseudomonadota > Gammaproteobacteria > Gammaproteobacteria bacterium. The sequence continues at coordinate 423,478 of JACKNC010000003.1, read as the reverse complement.
CTATGGACATTATGGTGGATTCCTACAGCCGAATACCTCTTAGCGTCTGGTTAGACTGTGGGCATGTTCTATTTTCTTAGTCTGGTTATCAGGGTCTCTTTAATATATAAGCTATTAAGCGTCTTTGAACGCTTAGGGGATATTTTTTCTTTATTTTCTTGTATTCTATAATCACTATTGTCTTGCTAATAGTTATCCCCACAAAAATCATGCTGGAGCTTTTTCAGGATTAGCGTATTGAGTATCAGGGAGCCTAAAAAATGATTTGACCCTTTCCTGAAATTCTTTTAGCTTTTCCAAAGCAGAATAAACGCGCGCTCTGAAATCAGCCCGGTTTTTAATTGGCTCCTTTTCCAGATGATCATTTTTGATCTCATTCCAAACCTGTTCATCCGGATTTAACTCTGGCGAGTGGGGGGGAAGAAAGAACAAGCGGATTTGTTTTCGATGCGTCTCAAGAAAGGCTTTGACTTCTTTCGAGGTATGATAAGACGCATTGTCCGTGATGACAATTAATGGGCGCTCTCGACCCTCTAATGCCTTCTCTAAAAAGGCAATGAAAACCCCACTCACTCATTTTTGAGTGGTCACTTCAAATATTAACTCGCCCGTCGCCGTAACCATCGATAAAATGTGAAACCCACCCCGGTCATCACTCACTTTAATTTCAGGCGGATGACCGACTAAGCCCCACGTCCGTCCAGAACGCGTATGGCCTTGAACCCATGACTCATCCTGAAACGCAATATCCGCTCCAAGTTCTTGAGCCCGCTTCTGAATCTCTTTAAATTCTTCATTAATAAACTTTTTAACTTCCTCCTGATCCTGGTTTAAGGCATGATAACAAGGTTTTTGACAACTCAGTCCTAATTGATGTAAATGCAGACGAACCGTGGCATCCGATACCCATAAACCAAAGTACTCTTTCAATAAATTAACCATGATCTCTAAAGTCCATAAAACCGTATCATAGCCATGATCCGCCGGCGTCGTATTGAGTATCGTTTCTTTTAACCATCGATCAATATCCGGAGTCATCACACACGTGGCGCCGAGCGCTTTCCGGGTATCCAGGGCTTCTTCTCCTTCATAACGATAGTTGCGAAGCCAATCATAAATACTCGTTCGGTCGATACCCAAAAAATCAGCAACAAGCTCCGGACCATAATGCTTCTCTTCGACCGCGCGAACCGCAATACGCCGGATGTAATTCATCACTTCATCCGGTATTTTACGTGCATCAAACATCCATTCCGCGTTCATTGCCGCACCTCCTCTATAAATTTAGAGTCTCTAAAGAGGTCTTCTATAGTTATTAGACAATTTGATTAACGCTCAGTTCGTTGATAATGTAGGGATAATCGTTGGCAAGCCTATAGAATTGATCTATTCGAAAAAGGTCTAAACAGAGAGAACGGGAATTGCTGGCTACGAGCTACTCGAACTGCGTGTCCACCTGTATCCGACCAGAGTTTTCCTTTCTTGATCTAAAAACGGGCGATGTCACGGTCCATCAAGAAGACCCCAAAAACCCGCAACTTCACTATATCGGTGTGACCTATCAGTGTGTCGAGTATGCCCGGAAGTGGTGGATGAAAAATAAGAACATCACCTTCGGAAGCATCGACAGTGCCTACGAGATTATCTATCTCACTGAAGGTAAACAGATTCGGACTCAGGAATCGTTTCCCCTGGCCCGTTCTATCAATGGTGTGGCCCAGCGAGCGCCGCGCCGGGGTGACCTGGTAGTTTATTATCCTGACCGTGATGATCCCGAATGGCGTCATGGTCATGTCGCCGTTGTCGTAGCTACAGAGCTGGAGGCCGGAACCGTGGCGCTTGCTGAGGAAAACTACGACAACGCACCTTGGCAAGATCCGAAGGCATTTGCACGCCGGATTCGTCTCTTTAATGTGGGCGGACGTTACACCCTTCTAGATGTCCCCGTGAACAGTGCTACGAATCCAACAGGTGGACGAATTGCTGGGTGGATTTATCCGCTATCGGAGCGGTAGTGATAGACGCCCTCACAGCAAGTTACAGGGAATTAGACCATTCAGAGATTCAATTATAGAGTATTACGCGATGTTCGACTTTCAGGCGATCAGGCCCTCAAACTGCAGGTCTGAGCGAGCGATTTGCCGGTTGATGAAAATACCCAAGGTGTGCGCTAACACTTTTCGGGCGATCCGACTCGTCAAGTGCCAAGTATCCCGCGCCCAGATTTTCTCCAAATGAAACGGCGCGGTGAGCTGACCGATCACGGTTTCGACGAGGCGGCGGGTTCGGGTCAGTTGCTGGACCGCCCATTGGGGCCGTGGATCGGTCATGTTGGCCCGCAAGGGAGTTTGCAAATCGATCCCGGCAGTGGCCAGCTCCTCCTGAACAAAGGCACTGAGGTAGCCCTTATCGCCCATCACCAAGCCGTGAACCCCGGCGGTCAACTCCCAGAGCACCTCGCGCTCATCACCGGTGGCGGAGGTCACCGTCCACGCGGTGATGACCCCGTCGATCGTGATGAGGAGATGACCATGAAGCCCATAATAATATTGCTTTTTTGCAGCACAATACCCTACATCCGCTCCTTCAGGAAACACCCGACGGCGGGACGCCCGGGCCCATCCGCACACCGGCATGGGGCAGCCATCTACGAGGTGAATGGGATCGGTCACTGCGCCGAGGTCGATCAACATTTGCTGATGGAGTCGTTGCTTGATCACCCAGAGATTGGCGGCCTGTTGTGCAAACGTCGTCCGCGATCCTAACTGGGGAAACCATGACGACCCGTGACGACTGAAGTATTTCCAGAGGCCGACATCGGTATCCAAACCTAAAAACTCGCCGACCACTTCCATCGTGATCACTTCACGATCGCTCAACTTCGGGGCAAAGCCCCGTTGGCGTAAACGGTGATCCCCGAGCAGGGCATTCACGTGTTCATCTACCCAGCAAAATACCCTGATGATAAAGTCTTCAAGTGGCATGGTGGTCTCTTCGCAAGGTTGAGGGAGTCGGTTCCTTTCAGCTTAGCGCCGATCACCATGCCGCTTCACTTCCCCGTGAAAAAGTCGAACATCGCGTAAGTTTAGTATAAAAACCATGTCTGGAACACTACCGGGGAAGCAAAAGCTTTCCCTCCCCCTATTTCACTAGCGATAGACGGTCGATGACTAGCACAGCTATGAAGCCAGCGACCATCAAAGCTACTGATAGTAACACCGTATTATCAAGACTATCGGGTAGTTGTGGTGTCGATCCCAGCAATTGCAGTTTGCCGCGCACTTCCACATAGACTCGATTTTGGAAAGGCCAGATCAGCCACAGCGAGCCGATCAGGATTCCGATAATGACCATGATGGTCCCCTGGCGATAGACGCGCAGCAGCCATTCCAGAAACCGGCTGAACAACGCCAAACCCGTGGCTATACCCAAGGCAAAGGGAATAATCACGGTAAAGCGGAAATGCCCGATAGCGTCGAAAATATAGGCGTATTTGCCCAGGATGAGCAGGATAAAGGAACCAGAAATACCCGGCAGAATCATGGCGGTAATGGCCAGCGCGCCGCTTAGAAAGATGAACCAGACATCATCCGGCGTGGTAGTCGGAACCAAGTTGACCACTAGCCACCCAAGGAGAGTTCCGAAGATTAATTGTACCCAGCGCATTATGGACCATTGCGGTATATGCCTAAGCAACACGATGATCGAACCGACAATGAGTCCGAAGAATAAGCCGTAAACTAGTTCCGGGTCCGTGACCAAGTAACTGGGCAAAGGCACGACACGGGTGAAGAAAAGCAAAGCCGCCAAAATCCCGGCGACTAACGGCAACAAAAAACCAAAGTGCGGATGAGTCAGCACGCCTTTCATATCAAAGCGCATCACCATTCGCAGCCAAATCAGGTCGAATGAGTTGATCGCCGCTAGCAGTCGGGGGTAAATGCCCAGAATGAAGGCCATAGTGCCGCCACTCACTCCGGGAATTATATCGGCGCTGCCCATGCAGAACCCCTTGGCTGCAATAATCCCGGTTTCCTTACTGATATTCAGCTTCATAGATTGTTTTTACCCAATGGTTCGGACAGTTTTTAGGTAGGAACAGAATTAATTATGCCATAATTAACGTGAGTTATTTCTTTTTTTTCATAGTTTTGTATTTTTGTATAAAATATGATACTATTAACTTAATTGTTACTTTACTAAAATAGATTCGATTGTTAACAAGGTGATTGGCGATGAAAATGATTTTATTGACCCAGATTTTCTGCGAAGTTGATGACTACTGCAAGGAGTTTGAATCTCGTTTTCCTAAGCATCTTCTCGCGTGTCCCAAAGAGATCATTCCTTCTTGGAATGATGCCGCCTTGCACCTTATCAATGAGTGAAATGATCACTTTGGTTATCGCTTTCAATCTTTGCAATTATCATACCTTTAAATATTTCTACGATCACGTTCGGCAGGATTGGGGTGCTGAATTCCCTGGTTTAGTAAGCTATCCACGCTTCGTCGCACTCCAGTCCTATTTACTGATCCCCTTATACACTTATCTCAGTCGTCGAAAAGGCACCATTACGGGTATTGCATTTATCGATTCAACTTCTCTCGTCGTTTGCCCTAATCTTAGAATTCATTCTATAACCGTACTTTCAAAGATTTAGCAAAAATAGGCAAGACTTCAACCGGCTGGTTTTTTGGGTTCAAGTTGCACCTTATTATTAATGACCATGGTGAGCAACTTGCTTTTAAGCTGACGCCAGGAAATGGCGTTGGTGCATATAGAAGTCCTTTACAGGTTGTGGAATATTAAAAATACATTATCATTTTAGTAAAAATTTTTATGAGATGTTATCATGTTAACACTAGATGACATTATCGATTCGAAAGAAAATCTGGAAATGAAAAGAGCATTAGCGGTCAGGATGGTGCTCCTTGGGTTCAAAACAAAGGATATTTGTAAACTGTTAGGCGTTTCAGATGCTTTTGTAAGCAAATGGAAAATCATTTACGAAAACGAAGGTCCAGAAGCCCTACGAATTCAATATAAAGGGGGTAAAGGGTTTTTAACAGAGGATGAGCGTTATGAAATTATCTATCATTTAAGAAACCTTCTCATTGTACAGTTGAAGAATTGAAAGATTATATTGAGCGCCATTACGGTGTGGTTTATCAATCTCGGCAATCTTACTATGATTTTCTAAAAGAAGCGGGATTCAGTTGGCATCGAAGCCAAGCCATGAATCCGAAGCATAACGAAACGGAAGTGCTTTTAAAGCGGGAAGAGATCAAGACTCAACTTGAGGTGTGTCAGGCTGAGATTGTATCCGGTGAAGTTATTGTTCTTATTGAAGACGAATGTCACTTAGTTTGGGGAGATACGCTGGGTTATATTTGGGGTTGGTGTAATGAAAGAACGGAGGCACCGATACAAAATGTGAAACAAAGACAGACCTATTATGTGGTATTAAATCTGTATGATCAGAAATTTATTCTTAATCCTTATGCTTCTGGAAACGGGAAGAATACGATTGAATTTATCAAGTATTTACAGAGGCTCTACCCTGATAAGAAGTTGATTATTATTTGGGATGGAGCCACCTACCATCATAGTAAAGAAATGCGGGCTTATCTGAATCAAGTTAACCAAGGTCTTGAAGAAAAAGACTGGAAAATAACTTGTATTATTTTAGCTCCCAATGCACCGGAACAAAATCCGGTTGAAGATGTCTGGTTAGCGGGAAAAAATTTTCTAAGAAGCTGTATTGAAACTAACTCATTGATTTTCATATAGCCAAAGGGGATGAAATTGGGCTAAAACGAGGCTATTATTTTAATTTGGCTCAATATGGATTCCAGTCAGTTGGCGTTGTTAGGCGACCAGCAGTTCCAAGAGAGGTCTGAGCAAGCCTTTGCCCCGAATGCGGACGTTATGCACGAACTGAAAGAAGCCCAGGTAGAGCGGCAGCTTTTCTTGCGAAATTCCTCGATGGGGTCGCAACCAGGAACGCAACAGGGACCAGAAACCCTCAGCGGTATTAACATGAATCTCATGGAAGCCATCGCCATCGTCGTCGCGGGCGTATTCACCCCGGCTGTGACACACCGTATGATGATCAAAGCCCCAATCCTTCAATGGGTTATAGATTGCATATTCATCGGTATACACCCGGGTTCCCGGGGCGATGAAAGTCTGAAGGAGCGGTTGGATGGTCGCTTGCTGGACATTATCCAGCATCCGGACGACCACCGCGCCGCCGCGCTCAATCATGCCGAGAATCGGCGGCTTTTCCTGCTCCAGGGTGCCTCGACCCCGTGCCCCCTTCAGCCGGCGACGCCGCCCGCGGCGGCCTTTTTTTTCACCGCGTCCGGATGCCCTTTATGCCCGGCCACCATATAGACCTCGTCGCATTCCACTTCCCCCGCCAAGGTGGGTTCGGGTTGGCGGGCGACGATACCTTGGCGCAGTTGCTCGGTCATCCGCTGCACGTCTCCGGATTCAACGCCAACTCTTGGGCAATCTGGGCATTAGACAAGTTCAAACCCATAAAATATAGGCTCAATATGGATTCCAGGCTGTTGAAGATGGCTCGCCCTGCCAAGGGACAGGAGCTACACTGAAGAGGTTTTGAACCGCCGCGCTCCAGGTTTCCCGTCGATGATCAACCTTCAGAATCTACTGGACGATGTCCGGTGTTACGAAACGGTCCGCCAACTGCGCTGGCCCGATGGGGTTCACTGCCCCCATTGTGGGGCGGCGAACGTGACGAAGCAGGGTCACGACACGACCCAACCGGCGCGACAGAAATATCGGTGTGCCGGGTGCCATCGCTCTTTTGACGATCTAACCGGGACGGTGTTGGCCGGCCACCACCCGCCGTTACGAATTTGGATATTATGTTTATATTTTATGGGTTTGAACTTGTCCAATGCCCAGATTGCCCAAGAGTTGGCGTTGAATCCGGACGACGTGCAGCGGATGACCGAGCAACTGCGCCAAGGTATCGTCGCCCGCCAACCCGAACCCACCTTGGCGGGGGAAGTGGAATGCGACGAGGTCTATATGGTGGCCGGGCATAAAGGGCATCCGGACGCGGTGAAAAAAAAGGCCGCCGCGGGCGGCGTCGCCGGCTGAAGGGGGCACGGGGTCGAGGCACCCTGGAGCAGGAAAAGCCGCCGATTCTCGGCATGATTGAGCGCGGCGGCGCGGTGGTCGTCCGGATGCTGGATAATGTCCAGCAAGCGACCATCCAACCGCTCCTTCAGACTTTCATCGCCCCGGGAACCCGGGTGTATACCGATGAATATGCAATCTATAACCCATTGAAGGATTGGGGCTTTGATCATCATACGGTGTGTCACAGCCGGAGTGAATACGCCCGCGACGACGATGGCGATGGCTTCCATGAGATTCATGTTAATACCGCTGAGGGTTTCTGGTCCCTGTTGCGTTCCTGGTTGCGACCCCATCGAGGAATTTCGCAAGAAAAGCTGCCGCTCTACCTGGGCTTCTTTCAGTTCGTGCATAACGTCCGCATTCGGGGCAAAGGTTTGCTCAGACCTCTCTTGGAACTGCTGGTCGCCTAACAACGCCAACTGACTGGAATCCATATTGAGCCATCATTATATAGTCAAACAGTTTTTAGATAGTTTGAAAAACCGCTGTTAGTGCATCAAAAAGAGTTTGACAATTTGGAAGAATTTTTTTCAACTTCCCCTTAAGAATAGCCCAGTAGTTTTCAATAGGATTTAAATCAGGTGAATAAGGAGGTAAGAATAACAACTGATGTCCATTTTCTTCAATAATGCTTCTTGTTTCTTCCGATTTATGAAAGCTTGCATTATCCATAACAATAATACAATTTTTTGGGAGTACGGGGATTAAGCACTTCTCAAGCCAAGTATTAAATATCTCCGTATCCGTATAAGATGCATAGGCCAGCGGAGCAATAATTTCATTATTGATGAGACCACCAATCAAATTAAGTTTTTCAGTGGGTTTGCTTTTCCTCTCACCGATAATGATTTCGCCCCTTGGTCTCCAACCCCATTCATTTCTGATATTGTCATAAAATCCAGATTCATCAACATAAACAACATCACGAGACCCATCTTCACGCGACGCATTTTGCTCTAATTGTTGAGTAAACTCTATTCTTTGCTGTTCATCTCTTCCGTCGTACAGAAATGTTTTTTTTATAAGTAATCTTTAGCGCCTTTAATCTTGATTGAACAGATGAAGGTTTAACAGAAAAATGTTCCGCGATTTGCTTTATAGTCACAGAAGGATTGTTTCTAATGTAATCAATTAAATCAGAGTCACGAAACTTTCTTGCACGAAATTTCGGGTAGTGTCCCTCAACTGCTGTGGTGAACCTAGATGCTACTTTGATCATGCTGGGGCATCCGCCTCTGAGCTATGGTACTCAGCGGGGAGATCAGCATGGAGTGGGAGTCGTTGTATTGCCCAAACCGGAACTGCCGTCACTATGGAAAGCCCTTTAAAACAGGACAGTTGATCAAAGATGGGAGTAGCCGTGGTCATCCAAGAGCGCTCTGCCGAGCGTGCGGGAGACATGTCGTCTTGAGTTATGGAACGGCCTATTGTGGTTTGGATGCTGAACCCGCCGTTTTCGAATTGGCGGTACGCGCACTGGCGGAGGGGACTTCGCTGCGGGCGACCGCCCGGATTGTCCTGACGGACAAAGATACGGTGTGTGCCTGGTTGGACCGGGCGGCGCGCCAGTGTCGGCGGGTGATGCTCTATCTGTGGCATGATTTACATGTACTCATCAGTCATAAGTTCTCTCCCTGAAAAGCCTTGACGGCCGCTCCTCAAGAGCAGCATGAATTCCCCTCAGCGGTCCGCGCCTGAACAACCCGGTCGCCCGAGGAGAATCCATGCTGATTTATGTATACCATGCTTGAGAAAGTTTTCGCAGCGCCTTTGCGCGGCAGCGCAGTTGGCTGCTGTTCTGCGCGGTGGTGTTGAGCTTTCTCGCCGCCCCGGAAATGATCGGGGTGACGTCAATGTGCCGGTTCTGGCAGGGGAATGAAGCGGTCTATCACCGGTTTCTGCATTTCTGTCGCTCCAAAGCTTATGATCTAGAGACCCTGTTGGCGACGTGGCAGGGTTATGTGTGGCGTCAGGCCGTCGCCGTCCAGGTGGCCGGGCGGGCTGTCTTGTTGGGTGATCATACGCTGGTGGTCAAGGATGGGGGGCGTATGCCAGGCGTCGTGTCGTTACATGACGCTTCAGAAACCCAGCACAAGCCATCGTACTTCCGCGGGCACTGCTGGGGCGCGATCGGGGTGGTGGTTGGCGCACTCGATGCTTGTTTTTGTTTGCCTTTAGCCCTGCGCATGCATCAAGGCTTTTGCCATTTAGGTCAGGTGGAACCGACTTCACCCCAAAGGGGCGCGGACCCGAGCCTGCCCGAGCGGGTGGTGCAGATGGCCCTGACGTTGACCATCGATCAGGATGGCCCCGCATTTTTAGTCTTGGATGCCTTTTTCTCGATCGCGGGGGTCTTTCGCTTGGCCCAATCCGTTTATTCCATCGCCTTGAAGCAACCGTATTTGGTGATCGTGGCCCGGGCCAAGAAAAATTACGTCGCCTATTTTCCGGCGACCCCGAAGCCGGCCGGCCGGCCCGGACCACAACCCCGTTATGGCGAGAAAGTCCATCTGATAGAAGTTTTTGATTATCCACAAGGTTTTGACGAGGTCGAGTGTTGCGTCTATGGCCAGCGGGAACGGGTGCGGTTGATGAGCGTCCCCTTACTCTGGAAGCCCCTCGGCGACGCCCTCCTGTTCATCTTCGCGATCACCTCGCGCGGCCCTTTGGTCCTCATGTGCTCCGATCTGAGCCTCTCACCCATCACCGCGTTGGAACTCTATTGTGTCCGCACCCGCATCGAAATTCTGTTCGCGGTATTAAAGCAGCTCCTGGGCGCTTTTTGTTTTCACTTCTGGACTTCACACCTACCACGCCATGCCCGCCGTCCGACCCGGAATCGGTCGCTCAAGGCCCCGGTGATTGAGCGTCAGCCCACGGTCGCCGCCTGTTGGCAAGCCTATGAAGTCTTCGTCTTCTGCGCCGTGGTCGCCCAAGGCTTGTTGCAGCTGATCGCTCTGCGCTTTGGCCCTGAAGTCTGGCAACAACATCGGTTCTATCTGCGCACCCGTTCCCGCGACCTGCCCTCGGAGAAAACAGTCCGGCAAGTCCTCGCTCCTCAGGTGATCAAACCACTTCTCGATCTCCCACCAAACAGTCTCATCGCGCAGATCCGACACGCTTTCCAAGGTACCACGGAGGAGGAACCGGCCGACCCGCCTTCGATCGTCTGAATCCTTGCTCAAATCACTCGGTTAAATAATGTATTCTTGGCTGATTAACCTTCAGTCAGGGGCGGTCTTATTCGACGATTAGACCGAGAACTTACGACTGAGGAGTACTTTTTAACATTGGCAGAGTGGCCACCCAACTCGGTCACCGTCTCTGGAGCGAGGTGATTGCTCGGTGTATCACGGTCCATTGAGGGGTCACGCTCCGTCAGCGCGGCGGGCTGTTGTCGCCCTTGGGCCTGTTCAGTCCGGAAACTGGGTCCGGTCAGTTCCAGGATGATGGCATGGTGGACCAACCGGTCGATCGCGGCCGCCGTGGTCATGGGATCTTGGAAAATCCGCTCCCATTGACTGAACACGAGATTGCTACTGATAAGGACGCTCTTGCGCGCGTAGCGCTCGGCCAAAAAGGTAAATAGCACTTCCATTTCCGCCCGGCTTTGTTGGATGTACCCAATATCATCCAGGATGATGGCGGCGAAGCCGTCCAACTTATGGAGTTCCTGTTCCAGCCGCAGCGCCTGTTTGGCCGCCAGCAACCGTTGCACCAGTTGGTAAGCGGGCGCGAACAGGACGCGATAACCTCGTTCTACCAAGGCGTGGCCCACGGCACACAGGACGTGCGTTTTGCCGCGACCGGGTAAGCCGAAAGCCAGCACGTTCTGCGCCTGCTCGACAAACGACCCTTCACACAGCGTGGGGAGTTGGCGCCGTACCGGAATGGGGAGATGAGCCATCTGCAAGGTGGTCAGGGTTTTGTTGGCCGGCAAGCCGGATTCCTTGCGCCGCCGCTGAACCCGGCGCTGGTGGCGTTCCTCCAGTTCCAATGCCGCCAGGGTGTAGAGATAACGGGTAAAGCTCCAACCCGACCGTTCGGCCTCAATGGCAACGGTTTGCGCTTGGGCCAGCATGGTCGGCAAGTGGAGTTCGCGCAACAGATGGTCGAGTGTGTCCGTCATTGTGTCAGCCCACCGAGCAGGGCGTCGTAACTGGCCAATTCGACCGCCGGGATCGCCAAGGCCGGCACGACCGGGGTGGCCGGACGGACCAGTTCGCGCACCCGGTCCGGCTCGGGCACTTGCCCGGCTTCCAACACCCGTTCCAGGGCGGCCTGGACGTCCGCTTCCTGGGTCGAGGCGGCCAAGTGCAACAGCCGCAGGTAGGCGGCATCCCCCGCGGTACCGGGATGGGCCGCTTGCAGGGCCGCGTAGGCTCGGCGAAACACCAGCGTCGGGAATAACGCTTCTCGATAGCGATAGCGAACCAAGGCGCCGGGTTTTTGCACCAGCGACCAGATTACGTGGCGGTAGTCGATGGCATGATGGGACCGACCGATCAGCCGCGGCATCTCCTGAATCCAGGTCTGGCCGGCAAAGACCACCCAGTGGTTTTCATAGATCTGCACCCGCAGGGATTGATGCAGCAGTCGGGGCGGTACGGAATACCGATTGCCGAGCACGTTGATGGTGCTGTTTTGGCTGACCCCGACCGTGACTTCCTTAAACTCGGGGAAACGATCGACCGGGAGCGGTTTCATCACGGCAAGCTCATCCTGTAACCGGGCTTGGCGGCGGTGGTTTTCCTGCGTGAGTCCCTGCTCCAGCCACCGGTCAAAAGCCGTCTCGGCATCAAACTCACGGCTGCCCCGCCGTAGCAGGCCCTGGTTCAGAAACCGTTTGAACGCGCCGTTCTGGGCCTCCACCGTGCCATTTTGTTGTTTCTGGCCAACTGCGATGGTGCGCGGTTTCATCCCCAAGTGGGTCATCAGCTCCAGATACTCGCGGTTAAAGTCCCGCTGGCCGGTGCGCACTTGATGGGTAGCGCCGGTCGAGTTGTCGGTCTGATGCCATTCCGGTACTTTTCCTAACCGAAATAGGGCTTCTTGAATCCCCCGTTTCAGCGCCAGCACCGACTCCGAGCGACAGCGGCAGGCCCACTGCCAGTTGGCGTAGGGCAACACCAGGTGACACAGCAACGGCGCGTACGGTGCGCCTTGCAAGGTCAGTCCCAACTCGCCGGTGTGGGTAAAATCGGTCTGCGCCGCTTCCCCCGGCCGGTGTTGCTGCGGAAAGAACAGTTCGACCGCCCGGTCATCTCCATGCACCACTCGCCACTGCTGCACCCGCCGTTGCAACGTCCGGAGCTGGCCCGGCACGAACTGACCCGGGTATTTCTCCTGCAACTCCTCGAACAGGGTCCGTGCCCACAGTCCCGGCGCTTCCCTCAAACGGGCCTCAATTTCGGGCCAGACCGTCGCAAACGGATCCGACCGGGTCCGCCACTCCCGCCCAGTTTTGAGTTCTGAGGGCAACTTTCCCAACCGCTGATCCTTGGCTGCCGTCTGTCGGCAGACACCTGCTTTGGCCGCCGCTCTCCCCTGATTCCCCTGCTTACTCAGCTCTTTCATGATCATTCTCACCTGTCGGTCGGTCGTTATCACGCCTGTGCTCTCCGGCTTGCCAAAGCGCACAGCTTGCCATCAACTTACAGGTGGCCTGCCATGTTAAGGTCTAATTTCATCCATGTTAATGTGTAATTGTCACCGAGCAGCTTTCCGCGCGGCGCGTTCGGCTGCCTCACAGGCTAAGCGCCGTTTCCGCTCTGAACGGGATTCGGGCGTGATTCCTTGCGCGATCAGGGCAGCCTTGCGCGCAGCGATTTCCTGCTGTCGGCGTTCGTGTTCCGCCTTGCGGGCCGCTTTCGCTTCCCGATTACGGCGCTCGATCTCCCGTTGCTGGCGGCGTTTTTCCTCGCGGGCTTTCTCGTCCCGGCGGTGCTGGGCTTGGGCTTGCTGGCGCTGCTGGGACGCGTCCAGGCGTTGTTGCCCCGCAGCAGAGCATGGACCGCCTGGACCGCGCGCTTATCGGTGGCGCTCATCGGCGAATCCTCCAGAACTTGCGTTCGTGCCCATCAGGCCACGGCCTGACCGGGGACCACTAGGCGTTGTCGGGCCTGCGCGATCACGGCGGGCCAGGCGTCCTCAGAGGCGTCATGAACCCCCTGATAAACCTGGGTCAGATCTTCCGCTGAACACCTGGCTTTTTGCATCTCCCGGAGCACCGCGTTAAGCGCATCGCGCCGTTCGGCGGTGAGCGGCGGACGGCGGGCAGGCAGGGCGCCCATGGGGCCAAAGGTGCGCTGCGCCGGCGCCGCAGGTGCTGTGGTGGCGCCCCTGCGGACTTTGGCGGCCAAGGCTTGCAGGGCCTGTACCGGATCGACCGGGCGCTCCACGACAGAGGGAACCGGGTCGGCGACCGAAAGAGGGGGGTGCGCTGCGTAGTAGCCTTCCAACCGTTGCTGGTGCTGCGCCTCGGCCGCCACCATACGCGCTTCAAATTCGGCGTTCTGGCGCTTTTTCTCTTCGGGTGAGGGGATGATCGGGGTTGACGGAGAACACGTTTCCCATCGCGTTTTTGGGCTGTTCTCGCAGCGTTCTTTGCCCACCCATTGCACGACGGTTTCGATCCAGGCCGCTTCGGTCATTTCGCAGTAGCCTTTCAGCGCCCGGCATTTCTCAATGCTGTGGCTTAACGCCGCATCGCTCAAATCTTCACGGACGTTCCGCTGCCGAATGGTCTTTTGGGCTGCTTCGATCACCGCATCCGTTAGTTTCGTCATCCGGTTTTTTTCTGGTTCAGAGACAGAGAGAGCAGGGGCTGTGGCAGAAGCAGACACCGGGGTTGCCGCCGCGCGGGCGCGCGCATGGTTGCTCTCTCTTTCCATGGTTATATCTCTACATGATTTGTGGTCACCCTGGATTACCAAGTCATCAGCTTCTTGGTTACCTAGAGTTACCAAGTCATCAGCTTCTTGGTTACCTAGAGTTACCAAGTCATCAGCTTCTTGGTTACCTAGAGTTACCAAGTCATCAGCTTCTTGGTTACCTAGAGTTACCAAGTCATCAGAAAGACTATCTTGAGGAAAATGGCAAACCTTGCTTTCCATAGCTTGGGGAAAGACAGCTTGATAGTTCCAACGCCGGTAACCACGTCCTTTCCCCCATGACCGGCGTTCCAACCAACCTACTTCAATTGCTAGGTTAAGATGACGAATAACATGAGGTTTGCTTAGGCCGGTAACCTGTATTAGATCAACGATTTTTGGATAGCAGTGGCCGCCGTTTTCATCCATGAAATGAACACTGAGGGTGAGTAGAACCAGTCGTGTGGTGGGTGGTAAATCACTCTCCCCTATGGCTCGTTGCCAACAGGATTTAAAGCTCGGAGGATTCGCCGTCTTCATGGCTGCTCCTCCATCGATGGGGAGCGGGTGCTCGCGCCCTGTTCCGGCAGCGTTCGCTGCGGAGCGATTCGGCGCCGTCGGGAGGAAGGGCAAAGAGGGGGTGAATAGAACGCTGTAGCCGCGTCCAAGGAGGGCCGATCAGACGGCTGATGGGTCTGCGCTTTCATGGATTTCCCTTTTTAAAGGCAACACTTCACCTGTGAGGGTCTTGAAAGCTGCGCCATGACCGCTATAATCAGAGGTAGTTTATGTGCTCTGATTGTCGTCCTTAGCGGATCGATAGGCGACGATCCTTCAAGATCTCACATGCCACCCCCGGGTTTTATCGCTCGGGGGTTTGGTCTTTTTGGGGTAGTGGGTTGTTAGCTCATCAGGATGTTTAACCTCGACATGGAACTTTTCTCCATTATAGCGAATTTTGCCGACGCGGCAGCCCTCAGTGACGTCGCTTTCACGTTTCAGACGACGGACCCGCGGTGGGGCCGGATCGCTCCACGCACTCCGCATCGTCCGGGGCACGCCAACTTGTACGCAGCACCGCATCGGTTTCACGGGTTCTGTTGCGTTAGCTGAGAGGACTCGATTTCGGTAAGCTACGCACCCACCCAGTCCTCCACTTGAGAACCCGCATGATTGACTTCAAAGGCCATCGTTTCGAACAAGACATCATCCTGACCAGTGTCCGTTGGTACCTCGCATATCCGTTGAGCTATCGGAACTTGGAAGAGATGCTGGCGGAGCGGGGTGTCGACGTGGATCATTCCAGCGTTTACCGCTGGGTTCAGAAGTTTACCCCTCAATTGGAGGCGGCTTTCCGCAAAGGGCAGAAGCGCCCGGTGGGTAAGAGTTGGCGGATGGATGAAACGTACATCAAGATCAAAGGCCAGTGGAAGTACCTCTACCGCGCCGTCGATCAGGAAGGTCAGACGATCGACTTTCTCCTCACCGCCCATCGCGATAAGAAAGCCGCCCGGCGCTTTCTCAAAAAGGCGATACGGTAGCACGGCCTGCCGAACAAGGTCACGATCGATAAAAGTGGGGCTAACACCGCGGCGGTCGAGGCCCTGAAAGAAGAAACGGGTCACCCCATCGAGATCCGCCAAAACAAGTACTTAAACAATTTAGTGGAACAAGATCATCGCGCCGTTAAACGGATCGTCCGGCCAATGTTGGGATTCCACTCTTTTCGTTCGGCCCGGGTGACCCAGCAGGGCATCGAACTCATGCACATGATCAAGAAAGGCCAAATGATCATGGCCGAAGGGCCGAGTCTCTCCGCCGCAGGACAATTTTATTCACTGGCTGCCTAATAACCTGCAAGAGTAACCCAATCGTGCTCGAAAAAAATTAACGCAACAGAACCCATCGCACCCAATCCGCCGTCTCGATGCAGGTGCGCCGCCTGGAAACGACGCTGGATCGGAGCTTGTTCCAACGCACGGGGCGCGGAGTGCAACTCACTCCACACGGCGAGGCGCTGCTTGGCTATGCCCGCCGGTTGTTAAAGCTGCATGATGAAGCGCTGGCGGTGCTGACCCGCCCGGATTTGACCGGCTTTATCCGCTTGGGTACGCCTGATGATTACGTCGAACGGTTTTTGCCCGACATCCTGGTGCGCTTCGCCCGCGCGTTTCCCCGGGTGCAAGTCGAAGTCCATTGTGAGCCGAGCCTGCATCTGCGGCGATTATTGGCGGAGGATCGGCTTGACCTGGCGCTGATCACCTGCGCGCCGGGTGCGGAAACCGGGGAAGTCCTGCGTCGCGAACCTACCGTATGGGCTACGGCCGAACGCCATCTGGCCCATGAACAGGACCCATTACCGCTGGCGCTGTTTCAACCCGGCTGTCCGTTCCGCGACTGGGCGCTGGCGGGTCTCGGCGAAACCGGGCGTCCCTATCGCGTGGCCTACACCAGCGCCAGCATCACCGGCTTGTTCGCCGCTGTCACCGCTGCCGCCGGCCAGCATTACGTTGCAACGGGGCCGTTCGATCTCGGCCGCCAGCGAATGCCTGGCCGATTACCTGCGCGAGGGGTTCGCCCTGGAGGCGCGGCCCGTGCTCCGCGATCCCGTGGGCTGGATGGCGGTAGCTTAATCGGGGTTTTGTGGCTTTCATTTCCCGGTCCTCTCCCGGACGTTAACCCATCCATCGAGGTCGCTATGGAACGGATCTTTTTCATCATCGCTGCCGGTTTGGCCGGCCTGGCCGTCGCGCTGGACGCCTGGGGCGCGCATGGGTTGCCGGGCTGGCTGGATGCTCACCGACTAACCCTCTTCGAGACCGGAGTGCGCTATCAGATGTACCACGCCCTGGCGCTGCTGGGCGTGAGCGGGGCCGGCACGCGATGGCCCAGTCCGTGGGTCAATGTCGGCGGTTGGCTCTTGATCAGCGGCGTGCTGGTGTTCTCGGGGAGCCTTTACCTGCTCAGCCTCACCGGCATCAAAGGGCTGGGCACGCTCACGCCGCTCGGCGGGTTACTGTTGCTGGCGGGTTGGGGGTGTTTAGCCGTGGGCGTGTGGCGGGCGCACTCGCGAGCTGGGTCAGGGCGATGATTGCATCCGGCGACCCAACCCCGGACTTTCCTTTCAACAAGGCGCTCTTGGGGTCCCTGGAACCGTCCAGGGCCTGGATCTCTACCAAGGCATGAGCGGCGTTTTGTCCCCCTGACGCCTCATATCGCGAAGACCTTATGAAAACGATCCTCATCACCGGCGCGACCGACGGCATCGGTCGAGAAACCGCCCGCCAACTCCTGGCACAGGGCTACCGGGTGCTGCTGCATGGACGCACCCACGAGCGCGCGCAGCAGACGATCAACGCGCTGAACGCCGCTACGGCGGAATCGGTCTGGGGTGACTTGGCCGAGATGCCCCAGGTACTGGCCTTGGCGGACCAGGTCCGGCAACACACGCCCGTCCTCGATGTCCTGCTGCACAATACCGGCGTCTATGAACACACGCGCCACCTGACTGCCGACGGTTTCGAGCGGACGATGGCGGTCAACCATTTTGCGCCCTTTCTACTCACCCAGACGTTGCTCGATCTCGTCAAAGCCAGTCCTCAGGGCCGCATCATCACCGTCAGTTCCATCGCGCATCAGAGCGGGCGGCTGGACGTGAACGATTTGACCTTCGCCCGCCGCTTTGACGGCTATGCCGCGTATGCGGCCTCGAAACTGGCCAATATTCTGTTCACCCAGGCGCTGGCGCGGCGCTTGGCCGGCACGGCGGTCACCGCCAACGCTTTGCATCCGGGGGTGATCGATACGAAGCTGCTGCGCAGTGGGTTTGGCATCGGCGGCGCACCGGTCGCCGACGGGGCGCGCACCTCAGTCTATTTGGCCACGGCAGCGGAAGTAAGTACGATCACCGGGCAGTATTTTGTTGACGCTCTGCCGGCCACGCCGTCCACCACCGCCCGCGATGAACGGCTGGCCGAAGCACTCTGGCAAGCTTCCATGACGGCGCTGCACCCGTTCCTGACGCCGTAGAAACGCCGCCCTGCTCCCGCCCCCAATACCGCTTATTCGCCGCTGGCGGGCGGCCCCGTGGGTTTCCCGCGCCTCATCTGGACCTGACGAATCAGCCATCGCCACTGTGGCGGGGTCCTCCCAAGACCCGACGCCTGCGCCCATTCGGGCATGAAACGGCTCCACCCGGAACGATTTCGGAGATGATGAACGATCTGCGCACACAACCACGCCTCGTCAAAACCGCTCCATACGCCGGCTACCGTCAACAGATTGGCTGACACGACCGGCGCGACTTCCCGCGCATATACTTCGTGCAGCTCGCAGGTACTCAGCCCGGAATCCGCCATCGCCTGGGCGATTCTTTCGAGGTCTGCGAGCATGAGCTCGGTGTCCAGAAACAGTTCCGAGAACGCGATCCACAGCGGCTGACGTTGGGCGAGCCATGCGGCATCCTCCAGTGAGGACCCGGGTGCACCTCCGGGGCTTTTCCTGGCCCGGCGCAACCCGCATGCCGCGATGCACGACCGAGTCATCCCGGTGTAGCCCCGGATCCCTTGAAGCACAGCCCTGAGTCCATCCATAAGGCGTTGGCCACCCGTCATTGGATGCGTCCTGTCTGCGCTCCCGGCCCATCGCCGGGATCACCCCGGTTGCGCCGACCCTTCAAAAGATCCGGTCGATGCTGCTCCGGCGTCCACCCGTTGGGGAAACGAGACCTCCAGCACCACACAGCCCTCATCGGTCTTAAAAGGGCCGTGCCATTCGCCGGGCGGGCGGCTGGCGTAGTGGCCCGCCTCCAGCCATTGATCAAACGCTTGGTCATGCAAGCGACCGCTGACGATGAACACCTCTTCAGGGTAGGCGTGAACTTTCCCACCCCACGCCGTCGTGTCCGCGCCGGGGAGAAAGCGCGTCGATGCCAATGGCGATTAGTTCCTTGGTTTTTTTCGGTAACGCGCCGTCAGCGAACGCTGCGTGCTCCAAGTCAAGAAAGGCTTGATAGACCTGGGAGCCGTGCTTCAACAGCGTCTGATGCGCCCATTGCCGGGTTCGGGTCAGTGATTCCAAGGTTTCGCGACGTTGCGTCGCCGCCTCCATCGGGTTTTCTTCTGGCATCACCCGATGGCTCCCTGTTTAACACACGGGAGCGCCTCCGCCAGCGAAGCGGCGGGAAATCCGTGCGGCCCGGGAAATCCGTGCCAAACAGCAATCGGCTCTCCCGGTTCAAACCACAACCCGCCGTCGCCGTGGGCCAAGAGCTGGGCGGTCGGGGTCACGGCGGCCCGGGGCAGACCCAGGAAATGCGCCTGGACAAATCCGCGCAATTTACTATGCTGAAAAATGCATTTATTCCAGACCTTTTGGCGGGGCATTGCCCCGCCGCACCGCACGGGAATTCCACCGGGTTTTTTCGGTGGCCTGTGACCGGTCGCCGAGAACGCCAACCCGCTTTTCCGCCCGGACGCTTTTGCTCATGACCGATCCTGCCTATCCCTTGCCTCACCGGCTGACCGTCGACGATCTCGATCCCGAGACCGCGACCACAGACGCCCTCATCGCCATGGTGCGCCGTTACCGCGAAAGCGAGAAGTACCCTACCCCTGAGCAACTGCTTCGCAATCTGCCGGTCGCGCGGCGCGCCCTGTGCGACCATGTCTTGACTGGCCAAACCAGCGCCTTGGATGTGGCCTATCGGTTGGCCTCCATCATCGACGCACTGGAAGGCGGCAACAAGCTGCCTGAACCCGCTCACCGCACCCATTAATATCGGCCCGGTTGGGTTCGGGTTCATCCAGCGGGGCGGGGCGCCATGCCGGGGCTCTTCCTCCTTCAGTCGCAACGCCTTCTGTGAAAAGTCGCAACGCCTTCTGGAGATGACCAGCTACATCTTGTGGTAAAGTCCCCGACCGTGTCACATCCCACGGAAAACCCTTCCATGCGCAATGTTCCCCTCGATCTCCTACAGATCAGCCCGCTGCGGCCTTCTGCCCCGTTACCTTGGCCTCCGGCTGCTGCGGTGGCGCTGGCCCGAAGCGTGGGCTTTGTCGATTCAGTTACGGTGCGCCCGATCGCGGCGACCGGACCGCAACGCTATGAGATTCTCACCGGCCTCAAACACTGGTTGCTCGCCCAACGTGCGCAATTGCCGACCATCGCCATTCAGGTGCGGGAACCGCTCAGCGATGCGCAAGCCCATCAACTCATCCTCCTGGATTCTGGCGATGCGGTGGCCAATCCGATGGACGAAGCCCGGATGATTCAGACCGAGGTCGCCCAAGGGAAAAGTATTACAGCCGCTGGCCGGGCACTCGGTCTATCGCGCATGGAGGCTTCCCATCGCCTGCGGTTGTTGCAGTTGGCGCCGAGTGTCCAGGCGCGGATCGCCGCTGGCCAA
Organism: Gammaproteobacteria bacterium; assembly: GCA_024235095.1. Lineage (NCBI taxonomy): Bacteria > Pseudomonadati > Pseudomonadota > Gammaproteobacteria > Gammaproteobacteria bacterium. The sequence goes on along the minus strand of JACKNC010000003.1, from coordinate 403,028 downwards.
CTGGAGATGGGGAAAGCCCGCCCCTTGGTCGGGTTGCCGGCGTCGGTGCAATTGGAATTAGTGCAACGCCTGGTGTGGGAAAAGTTGAATACGCGCCAAGTGGAAACCCTGGCGAAAGCCTACAAACACCCAGAGAAGAACGGTTCAGCCCATGCCGAAGCCACCCCCTCGTTACCGGCTAAAGACCCCGATCTCATGCGCTTGGAATCGGAACTGGCCGAACGACTGGGTACGCGCGTCACGCTGGCTTATGGTGGGCAGGGTCGGGGGCAATTGGTCATCGATTTCGATACGTTAGAGATTCTCGATGGGGTCTTGGAACGGTTGGGGTATGGGCCTTAAGCCAAGCTTGATCTATGGTACTGACTCGACGTTTGCTACGGTGCGGCAAAACTTGAACCGATTGCCCGACCATCACCGGTTCAGTTTATATAAGCCATCACCCCACGACAAAGAACGCTAGAATTATAGTCAAACAGTTTTTTAATAGTTCGCCATGTACCCAGACCACTACAGTATTCCTTGCTGGAAGGGCAATCAACATAAAACTGTTTGACTATACTATTCGTCTTCATCGGGTTGCAACCGGTCAAGCTGCTCTGAGAGTGCGGTAACTAATAATGCCAGTTCTTGGTAATACACGCTGTCTATACGTTCAATAGTTCGAAGCTTTTTCAAGAACAACCGTCCGGCACCGATCGTCTTGTCCTGCACCAGAATCCCTAATGCGGGATTGCTTTTAGCCTTTCGAGTCGCCCGTACTGTCCACTTCCCTTGCTTCATTGCGTCCCAGATCGAGTGTTGGCGATCGGTATCTTTGATCCGGGTGAGTTCGATGAGTGCGGACTTGGAGATCAGACGATTATCGGACGTCCGATATTCCTCCTTGACCTTAGGTGGCAAGGCGTTGAGTTGCAAAGTCTCGCTCACCGTATTCTGCGCCTTACCAATCACCTTTCCCAATTCTTCCTGGGTATAATGGTAGCGTTCCATCATCCGCTCAAGTGCCTCAGCCTCTTCCAGTGGATGCAAATCTTCCCGCTGAATATTTTCAATAAGAGCAATCTCCTCCGCGTTGCCCATCGTTACAATAGCAGGAATCGTTGATTTCTCTAATTTCTCAAATGCCCGGAATCGTCGCTCCCCAGCCACCAATAGATAAGTTCCATCGTCCTCGCGTTTCACCGTGATTGGTTGGATAAGTCCGTGCCGTTCAATTGACGCCGCCAATTCCGCCAAACTCTCATCACGAAAGGTTTTACGTGGCTGGTCAGGATTGGGATGAATCTCACCAAGATCAATTTCTACAATCTTTGGCAAATCGGGAGAAAGACCGAAAAAGAAGTCCTTTTTGGTTTTGGGTGGTTTCATGACCTTAAGCGTGATCTTTTAAGAAGGAACAGGTGCATAGCGCTCAATGAGCGCGTCTGCGACTGTATAGTACACTTGCACACCTGGCGTATTGGGGGCAACTTCTAGAGTAGGGCGACCTTCAGTACTTGCTTTGTCGTAAGCCGTACTGCGATTCACAGGTTCAAACATGTGGATCTGGCGCGGCTCAAGCCCCAAACGCACCCGTTCCAAGGTTTCGTTGTCATGAAGATTGCGCGGATTGTACTGTGTTGGCAAAACGCCAAAAATATTCAAGGTTGGATTTAAACGCTGTTGAAGCTTTTCGATAGTTTTGAAAAGGCGTTCCACACCCCGAAAGGAGAGATTATCGGTTTGGCTCAATATGGATTCCAGTCAGTTGGCGTTGTTAGGCGACCAGCAGTTCCAAGAGAGGTCTGAGCAAACCTTTGCCCCGAATGCGGACGTTATGCACGAACTGAAAGAAGCCCAGGTAGAGCGGCAGCTTTTCTTGCGAAATTCCTCGATGGGGTCGCAACCAGGAACGCAACAGGGACCAGAAACCCTCAGCGGTATTAACATGAATCTCATGGAAGCCATCGCCATCGTCGTCGCGGGCGTATTCACCCCGGCTGTGACACACCGTATGATGATCAAAGCCCCAATCCTTCAATGGGTTATAGATTGCATATTCATCGGTATACACCCGGGTTCCCGGGGCGATGAAAGTCTGAAGGAGCGGTTGATGGTCGCTTGCTGGACATTATCCAGCATCCGGACGACCACCGCGCCGCCGCGCTCAATCATGCCGAGAATCGGCGGCTTTTCCTGCTCCAGGGTGCCCGACCCGTGCCCCTTCAGCCGGCGACGCCGCCCGCGGCGGCCTTTTTTTCACCGCGTCCGGATGCCCTTTATGCCCGGCCACCATATAGACCTCGTCGCATTCCACTTCCCCGCCAAGGTGGGTTCGGGTTGGCGGGCGACGATACCTTGGCGCAGTTGCTCGGTCATCCGCTGCACGTCGTCCGGATTCAACGCCAACTCTTGGGCAATCTGGGCATTAGACAAGTTCAAACCCATAAAATATAAACATAATATCCAAATTCGTAACGGCGGGTGGTGGCCGGCCAACACCGTCCCGGTTAGATCGTCAAAAGAGCGATGGCACCCGGCACACCGATATTTCTGTCGCGCCGGTTGGGTCGTGTCGTGACCCTGCTTCGTCACGTTCGCCGCCCCACAATGGGGGCAGTGAACCCCATCGGGCCAGCGCAGTTGGCGGACCGTTTCGTAACACCGGACATCGTCCAGTAGATTCTGAAGGTTGATCATCGACGGGAAACCTGGAGCGCGGCGGTTCAAAACCTCTTCAGTGTAGCTCCTGTCCCTTGGCAGGGCGAGCCATCTTCAACAGCCTGGAATCCATATTGAGCCTTATCTTTTTCATCTTCATTTCTCCAATTGATTGGCCAGCCCGTAACCCGCCTTTTGGAAACATCGTGAATTCGGCGGGTTACGCTGCGCTAACCCGCCCTACCGGGCTAATCCGCCGTACCGTGGTGGCTGGCTGAGCCCCGTAGGGTACGCATCGCGTACCGGCCAGCGTCCGCGCCTCGAAAAAGGTACGCCATGCGTACCCTACCTGGCTTCGTCACGTTCGCCGCCCCACAATGGGGGCAGTGAACCCCATCGGGCCAGCGCAGTTGGCGGACCGTTTCGTAACACCGGACATCGTCCAGTAGATTCTGAAGGTTGATCATCGACGGGAAACCTGGAGCGCGGCGGTTCAAAACCTCTTCAGTGTAGCTCCTGTCCCTTGGCAGGGCGAGCCATCTTCAACAGCCTGGAATCCATATTGAGCCTTATCTTTTTCATCTTCATTTCTCCAATTGATTGGCCAGCCCGTAACCCGCCTTTTGGAAACATCGTGAATTCGGCGGGTTACGCTGCGCTAACCCGCCCTACCGTGCTACCGTGCTAATCCGCCGTACCGTGCTTTCCACAATCTTCCGCAATACCGCCAATTGATCGGGCGTCAGGTTCTCCTGCTGGCTTTTGACATAGGCGTACAGCATTCGTAACTGCTCATTGGCGACCACCCAGTAGTAGATCATCCTGACGCCACCGCGTTGACCTTGGCCTTCGCGTTCCCAGCAAACTTTGAGTAGACCGCCCGCGCCCGGAATGAGATCGCCTTTGTCAGGTTGTCGAATGAGGGCGTCTTGCAGTTCACGGTAAGCATCGTCGCTCATCAGGTCGCTAATGATTCGGGTAAAAAGCGGGGTTTCGATGATAACCATGGGCAGTATGATACGCCATTGGCGTAGGGTCGGGTAGGTCAGCCCGTAACCCGCCTTTGGGGGAAGTTCCACAGAATCGGCGGGTTACGCTGCGCTAACCCGCCCTACCGTGCTAATCCGCCGTACCGTGGTAACCCGCCCTACCGTGCTAATCCGCCGTACCGTGGTAACCCGCCCTACCGTGCTAATCCGCCGTACCGTGCTTTCCACAATCTTCCGCAATACCGCCAATTGATCGGGCGTCAGGTTCTCCTGCTGGCTTTTGACATAGGCGTACAGCATTCGTAACTGCTCATTGGCGACCACCCAGTAGTAGATCATCCTGACGCCACCGCGTTGACCTTGGCCTTCGCGTTCCCAGCAAACTTTGAGTAGACCGCCCGCGCCCGGAATGAGATCGCCTTTGTCAGGTTGTCGAATGAGGGCGTCTTGCAGTTCACGGTAAGCATCGTCGCTCATCAGGTCGCTAATGATTCGGGTAAAAAGCGGGGTTTCGATGATAACCATGGGCAGTATGATACGCCATTGGCGTAGGGTCGGGTAGGTCAGCCCGTAACCCGCCTTTGGGGGAAGTTCCACAGAATCGGCGGGTTACGCTGCGCTAACCCGCCCTACCGTGCTAATCCGCCGTACCGTGGTGGCTACCTGTAGATTCCACCGAAAGTTGTGAGAAGAATTTCCGTTACAATCATGCTTGGGAGTGCAGCCAAGAACAAATTCCAAAGTGACATCTCTCGTCCAAGGACGCCTCTAAGTCGATTGACGGCATCGAAGTCGTTGACTTTACTGACGGTTTTAGCTCCTGTTTGTTTGAGGATTTCTCGCAAATCTTGAACCGGTCTATGGGCGTATTGTTCAACTTCCGTCTGATTGAACTGATCTGTATAAAAGACCAAGCCTCCCATATTGAATATGACCACGGTCGAGAAATCCACCCTTTGAACCGGCCGTGGCACTATCCAGGTAACGTCAGGAGAGTAAGAGAATGGACACAGCACAGCGCAGTACAAATTCATTTGAGACAATCCCGCCGATATCCCACTAGAAGACAGCGGCTTTACCTCAAGGAACTTCCTTCTTGTCTTGTTCAAGATATCCGGTTTTAAATACTCAAGCACGTTCCCGATCCTGGCCCATGTCCCGAAGGAGACTCGATCGTGACGGTGAGTTTCTCGATATTGATCCTGAACAATTTTTTCAACTTGGCGACCAAAATCCGGACTAAATCTCCAGCCACTTGGATCAACAAGATCAATTGGATTTATTCGACTGTATATGTATTGATGCAGCGTCATAGGATCATCTAACTCACCCATATATGGATCCGCGCCAACAAATCGACCTAACTGCTCAGCGTAGTACCGCGATCTGTAATAATCGAGACCTATAGCATTGTCCCGTTGCTCCCCCCCATACAAATACACATTCCCCGTCGTCCCTATCTGCCCGGTCAGACTCCCAAACGCCTCATACGCATAGGTATCGGTCACATTCCCCGCTGCGTCGGCGAGCAGCCGGACGCTGCCGTGGCCGTCGTAGCCGTAGTAGCTCACTCCACCTGACTGCTCCTGACTGACCAAGTCGAGGCCGTAGGTGTACTTGCGCACCACGTTGCCGTTCTCGATCTCTTCCAACACCTGGCTGTAGCCGGTGGGGTTCAGGGTATCCACCAGGAATTGGGTGGTGACGCCGCCCGCGGTCCGCGCGACTCGGTTGCCGTCGCCGTCGTAGACGAAACTCACTCCGCCGTCGGCAGTGGTCAGGCGATTATCGGAGTCATAACCGAAGGTGCGCCCGTCGGTGTGCAACGTGTTGCCGTTGTCGTCATAGCTCTCGGTGATGATGCGGTCGTTGGCGTCGTAGTTGAAGGTCTGCGCGGAGATCGGCGCGACCGTGGAGCTGCGGGTCAGTCGGTTGCCGACTGGGTCGTAAACGTAGCCGATGTGGCCGTTGACCCCGCCCGGATCGCCGCTGACGGTTTCGCCGGTCAGGCGATAGAGCGCGTCGTAACTGTAGTTGGCGGTTCGCCCGGAGTGTTCGGTGACGGACAGACGATTGCCCGTGGGGCCGAGGGTGTAGGCGTAACTCGCGAGGGTCGCCGTACCGTGAGCGACGGTGAGATCGGTCAGGCGGTTCAGCGGGTTGTAGGTGTAGCGATGCGCCACGCCGTTGGGATAGGCGTAGCTTTGGAGATTGCCCACGGCGTCGTAAGCGTAAGTCGTTGGGCCGTTCGCGTCGGTGACGCTTTCCAGCCGATTCAGCGTGTCGTAGGCGTAGGTCATGGCCGCGCCGCCCGCGTGATCGGACTGGATCGACCGCAGGTTGCCAGCAGCGTCATAGGCATAATTGAGCGCGCCTTGCGGCGTCGCCTTCTGCGTTAAGCGGTCGCGATTGTCGTAGGTGTAGGTGGTGACGCCGCTGGCGTCTTCCATACGGGCGCGCTGGCCGCTGGTGGTGTAGGTGAAACGAACCGTCGGTTCGCCGACCGTCGGGTCGGGCTGCTTCTCGATCAGCCGGTTGAGGGTGTCGTAGCTGAACGTGGTGGTTTTACCGTTGAAGTCGGTCTTGCCGGTGAGATTGCCAGCGACGTCGTAGGTCAGGGTCTCGGTCATGCCGAGCGGCAAGGTGCGGCTCACGCGCCGCCCCATCGCGTCGTAACTGAAGGTCGTCGTGTGGCCGTTGGCGTCAGTTTGACGGATTTGATTCCCCGGTTCGTCGTAACCGTAGCTCGTCACTTGGCCGAGGGCGTCGGTGACGCTGATCAGCCGCCCCAGCGCATCATAGCCGTACTGGGTGGTCTGGCCGGCCTGATCGGTCTTGCTGACCTGGTGGCCCAAGGCGTCATAGTTCACCTGGTCGGTAGTGCCGTCCGGATAGGTGGTGCGCGTGCGCCGGTTGTTGGCGTCGTAGCTGAAGCTCAGGGTGTGACTGTTGGCGTCGGTGACGGCGGTTTGATTGCCGGCGGCGTCGTAGCTGAAGGTGGTCGCATGACTCAACGCATCGGTCACCTGAATACGCCGTCCGGCGGCGTCGTACTGATACGCCGTGGTATGGCCCTGCGCATCGGTGCTGGCGGTGACTTGTCCGGCGGCGTCATACGCGGTGGTCGTTTGCGTACCGTCCGGGAACGTGGTGGCGATCAACCGCCCCAGGGCGTCGTAGCCGTAGGTAGTGCTACGTCCGGCCCGGTCGATGCCGGCGATGCGCCGCCCTTCGGCGTCGTAGGTCGAGGTTTCGCTTGCGCCGTCCGGATAGACGGTGCGGGTCATCCGCCCGGCGTCATCGTACGCATAGCTCGTGGCGCGCCCCAGCGCGTCGACGGTACGCGCTTGCTTGCCGAGGGCGTTGTATTCGGTGCGGGTGGTGGAACCGTCCGGGTAGATGGTCTGCACCAGCCGGTTGCTGCCATCGTACTCGAAGCGGGTCACCACGGTTTCCGTGATGTTACCCACGGTGCGGCTCCGGGTCTCGCTCAGGCGATTGCCGTTGGCGTCGTAGGTGTAGGTGGTGACATGGCCGAGCGGGTCCGTTTCCTGAATTAGATTACCGACGCTGTTGTAGGCGTAGTGGCTCACCTGGCCCAGCGGATCGGTCTTCTGGGTTTGCAGGCCGCGCGCATCGTAGGCGTAGCTCGTGGTCTGGCTGGCCGGGTCGGTGGTCGCGGTCAGATTGCCGTTGGCGTCATAGGTATTCGTGGTCACCCGGCCCAATGGATCGGTGACCGTGCGCACCGCGTTCAGCGCGGTATAGCTGTAGGCGGTGACGTGGCCGAGCGGGTCGGTTTCGGTCAACGGGTTGCGTCGGCTGTCGTAGGTCAGCGTGGTGGTGCGTCCGAGCGGATCGGTGCGGGTCAGCTCGTTGCCGAAGGCGTCGTAAGTGCGAGTCGTGACGCCGCCCAGCGGGTCAGTCTGGCGCAGCACGTTGCCCCGATCGTCATATTCATAGACGGTGGCGTGGCCCAGCCGGTCGGTGACGGTTTCGGTGCGTGCGACCAGATTATGGTTGAAGGTTACGGCCTGACCGAGCGGATCGGTGGTGCTGACCAGCCGTCCGTCGGCGTCGTACTCGTTGCGCACGGCGCGCACCCCGCGCGGGTCGAGGACTTCCAGCAGGTGGTGGCGGTAGTCGTACTTCAGGGCGGTGACCTGAGCTTCGGCGTCGGTATGGCTGGCCAGATCGCCGTGACTGTCATAGGCGTACTGCTGGACGTGCCCTGCCGGGTCGGTCAGCGCGGTAATCCGCCCCTCGGCGTCGCGGGTGAAGGTCACCCCTTTGCCGTCGGAATGAGCGATGCCGTTGGGGGTGACGGTCAGAGTGGGGCCACTGGCGCATTGCACCTGCTGGACACCGGCGATCTTGTCGATCAGGTAGACGTTGCCCTCCGGCGTGGTGTAGCGGTAGGCGCGCGGGTCGAGGACGGTCACGTTGGTATCGATCAGTTGCACCGCGCCGGTGTCGGCGCTGGGCGCGAAGCTGCCGGTCACGGCCGGGGCCAGACTGCCCAAAGTGCCGGGACGGGGGGTGTAGACCAGACTGACTGCGCCGATGGGGTTGAACGGACTGCTACTGGGCGACGGCGTGAGATCGAATTCTTCGACATGGCCGTCGGGCAGCGTCAGGCTGGGTTCTGTTGCGTTAGCTGATAGGGTCGGATTTCGGTAAGCTACACGGCCCCTGTCCTGACTTGAGAACCCGCATGATCGATTTTAGAGGCCACCGCTTTGAACGAGACATCATCCTAACGAGTGTCCGTTGGTACCTCGCCTATCCGTTGAGCTATCGGAACCTGGAAGAGATGCTGGCGGAGCGGGGTGTCGACGTGGATCATTCCAGCGTCTACCGCTGGGTCCAGAAGTTTACGCCGCAGTTGGAAGCGGCTTTCCGCAAAGGACAAAAGCGCCCGGTGGGCACAAGTTGGCGGATGGATGAGACCTACATTAAGGTCAAAGGCCAGTGGAAGTACCTCTACCGCGCGGTTGATCGAGACGGCCAGACGATCGACTTCCTGTTCACGGCGCATCGCGATAAGAAAGCCGCCCTGCGCTTTCTCAAAAAGGCGATACGGCAGCACGGTCTTCCGGACAAAGTCACGATCGATAAGAGTGGCGCTAACACCGCTGCCCTGGATGCACTCCAGGAGGAGACGGGCGCCGCCATTGAGATTCGCCAAAACAAGTACTTAAATAATTTAGTGGAACAAGATCATCGCGCCGTTAAACGGATCGTCCGCCCCATGCTGGGGTTCAAAGGCTTTCATTCTGCTCGGACCACCCTGCGGGGCATCGAACTCCTGCACATGATCAAGAAGGGCCAAATGATCATGGCCGAAGGGACGAATCTCTCCGCCGCAGGACAATTTTATTCACTGGCTGCCTAATAACCTGCAAGGGTTACCCAATCGTGCTCGAAAAAAATTAACGCAACAGAACCACGGTGCGAAGTCTAATGAGGTTTGGGTACTGATCAATGCTTCGGGCGCGAATGGAACGCCGAGCTGGACGCAACTGACCCCGACCGGCGGTCCGCCAGCAGCGCGTCATGCTGCCGTTGGGGTTTATGATCCGACAGCCAACCGCTTGATCATCCACGGCGGATGTACCGGCAACTGCGGAACGATGCTGGGGGACGCTTGGGTTCTCACCAACGCCAACGGATTGGGAGGTACGCCGACGTGGATCCAATTACCGTCCACCGCAGCGACTCAAGGAGCAGGAGCAGCCTATGATCCGATCTCGAATCGGATGATGGTTTTCGGTGGATTAACCGCCGTCGGACCCTACTCGGATCTGAACACGGTTCGCGTGCTGATAGACGCTAATGGCATCGGGACGCCGCAGTGGCTTGACCTGACACCTGGCGGAACCCTGCCACCACCGCGTTCCGAGTTGCAGAACATCGCCTATGATCCGATCAACAACCGCCTGATCATTTTTGGCGGTTATCGTGGGGCCGGCAATACCGAATACAACGATACCTGGGTGCTGACGAATGCCAATGGTCTCGGCGGTGCGCCCGAATGGCAACTGCTCACGCCGCCGAGTGCTTTGCCGTCAAGTCGGCATAGCTTGCCACTTTCATACGATCCAAATAGCAATCGCCTGATCGTCTTTGGCGGGCTGAATCAGTTCAGCGAACACGTCACCTATAACGACAGTTGGGTGCTGACCGGCGCGCATGGGTTGAGCGGAACACCGACATGGATTCAACTGAAGCCAACCGGACCGATGCCCCTTGGCCGTCGCAGCCATATCGCCGCCTACAATCCCCGGACTAACCGGTTCATGATGGGATTCGGTGAGTATGATGCTTTTGCAAACGGCTCCACCACCAGCAGCACAATCTTCAACGATCTTTGGGTGCTTTCCAACGCCTCCGGCCTCTGCACGGCTGGACAACCCTGCACCTTCCAAACCACCGCCAGCGACCCGGATGCGGGCGATACGCTGACCTAGGTTCTGTTGCGTTAGCTGATAGGGTCGGATTTCGGTAAGCTACACGGCCCCTGTCCTGACTTGAGAACCCGCATGATCGATTTTAGAGGCCACCGCTTTGAACGAGACATCATCCTAACGAGTGTCCGTTGGTACCTCGCCTATCCGTTGAGCTATCGGAACCTGGAAGAGATGCTGGCGGAGCGGGGTGTCGACGTGGATCATTCCAGCGTCTACCGCTGGGTCCAGAAGTTTACGCCGCAGTTGGAAGCGGCTTTCCGCAAAGGACAAAAGCGCCCGGTGGGCACAAGTTGGCGGATGGATGAGACCTACATTAAGGTCAAAGGCCAGTGGAAGTACCTCTACCGCGCGGTTGATCGAGACGGCCAGACGATCGACTTCCTGTTCACGGCGCATCGCGATAAGAAAGCCGCCCTGCGCTTTCTCAAAAAGGCGATACGGCAGCACGGTCTTCCGGACAAAGTCACGATCGATAAGAGTGGCGCTAACACCGCTGCCCTGGATGCACTCCAGGAGGAGACGGGCGCCGCCATTGAGATTCGCCAAAACAAGTACTTAAATAATTTAGTGGAACAAGATCATCGCGCCGTTAAACGGATCGTCCGCCCCATGCTGGGGTTCAAAGGCTTTCATTCTGCTCGGACCACCCTGCGGGGCATCGAACTCCTGCACATGATCAAGAAGGGCCAAATGATCATGGCCGAAGGGACGAATCTCTCCGCCGCAGGACAATTTTATTCACTGGCTGCCTAATAACCTGCAAGGGTTACCCAATCGTGCTCGAAAAAAATTAACGCAACAGAACCCTAAAAGACCGTCCACGAACAGGCGGTAGCCGCTGCCGGATGCGCCTTCGAGGCGGTAGGTATGGAATTGGGTGGTGTCGATAGCGCGGGACAACACGGTCCCGGCGGCGTCCAGAACGCCGTCGGTGCGCAGGCCGATGCCGATCTGTTCGTTGCCCGCGATGAGGCCGAAGGCGAAACCGAAGGCGTCGGTCGGGTCGCCTTCCTGTTGCAGCACGCGGGCGGTGACGGTCAGCACGAACGGCAGGGTGGGATGCACGCCCGCCGCGCGCTGATAGACGTTGATGCCTTGCGTGACGCCCAGACCCATCGTGTTCTGTTGCAGGACGCCGCCGGTGAGGGTGAACACCTGGGTTTCGGGTGCGGTGTTGCCGAAAGCGCCGTAGGCCCAGAGTTGCGTACTGGGCAGGGCGGTGACGTCCAGGGTGAGGCGGTTATCCACCTCGGCGGTCGCGCCGACGCTCAGACCGGCGTTGACCAGGGTTGTTTCCGCTGCGGTCGGGGTCGCGCCGATGACCTCGGGAACGGTAATCGTGCCGACGCCAGCCGGGACGGTGATCATGAAGGATTGGCCGGCGCTCTCGCCGCGACCATCGGTTACGGTCACCGTCACCGGGTGATCGCCGGTTTGCGTGGCGGTGGGGGTCCATTCGATCAGGCCGGAGGTCGGGTCGATGACCATGCCGGTGGGGGCGGTGGTCAGGGCGAAGGTCAGCGGATCCCCGTCAGGGTCGGTGGCCTGCACGGCGTACAGGTAAAGCTGGTCGACAGTGGCCCCGGTCGGTGGCGTGGAGGTGATTTCGGGCGCGGCGTTGGTCGAGCCGTCGCTGACCGCGATCGTGAAGTTCTGCACGGCGAAGCCGCCTTGGCCGTCTTCGACCCGCACTGCAACCGCCTGATTACCCGTTTGCGCGGTGGCCGGCGTCCACTGGATCGCGCCGGTGGTGGGGTTGATCGTCATCCCGGCTGGGGCGGTGGTGAGCGCGTAGGTGAGCGGATCCCCGTCAGGGTCGGTGGCGTCTACGTCGTAAGTGTAAGGCTGACCGACCGTGGCCGTGGTGATCGGCGTGGAGGTGAAGCCGGGCGCTTGATTGTCTGCTGCGGATACGGTAACGGTGAAGGGTTGCTCATCGGACAGACCGCCTGAATCGGTCACGCGCACGGTCACCGCTTGATTGCCGATTTGGGCCGTGGTGGGCGTCCATTCGATCAGGCCGCTTGCGGGGTCGATGGTCATCCCCGCCGGCGCAGTCGGGAGCGAGAAGGTCAGGGTGTCGCCCGTATCGGGGTCAGTCGCATCCACGTCATAGGCGTAGGGCTGGCCGACGGTTGCGGTGGTTACTTGCGTTGAGGTAATGGTCGGAGCGTGATTCGTCGAGGCCGGTGGCCCGGTGGACAATACGAGATTGACCGGCGTGTTCTTCGGGACGTGAATGTTCGGCAGTGGCGATTGGTCGCTCACCTGATCAGCAGGAACCGTGACGCTGGGCGCGGAACGGGTTACACCCACTGTCAGGTGGGCGGCGAGGATCGCGGCGCTGGCCTGGGTTTGGGTGAGGCCAGTGAGATTCGGTACGGTTTCAGTGGCCGGGCCGTCAACAATCGTGAGATCGACGGCGGTTTGATTCTGCGTCAGGGTGCCGGCGGGTGGGTTCTGGCCGACCACGCGGGGTTGGGTGAAGGAGAAGGCGGTGACTTCGGCGCGGGCGTTGGTACCACCAGTATTGTCGCCCAGTAGGAGATGCGCACGCCCCTGATCGTTACCCGTTGCTACAGTGGGGCCGGACGCTACGAGATTGTCATCCGTGAAGAATCGATACCCTATGCCCATTGCCCCGTCAAGCCGGAAGCTGTGAAATGTGGTGTTATCTACGCCACTGGCGATTGCTACGTTAGAAATGTCTTGGATTCCCGTCGTACCAAAACCCGCTTCGATGGCGTGAGTCGTCGTCAGTGCGCCAACTGCGAATCCAAAATTGTTACTACTGACTGATCCTTCCTCCGCCAATACCCGAGCTGTCAGGAAGAGCGAGAACGGAAGTCGGACGTCCACCGTATCATGCATGACATATCGGTTTGTTCCCTGCCCGGCAAATCCGACCGTCAGCGAATCTTGAGAGAAAACTCCGCTCGCCAGCGAAAAGACTTGGGCTTCGGGTGCTGGTGTGCCGTAGGTGAAATACGTCCACCCCTGCCGACTCGGCAAGCTATTGAAGTTCAGCGTAATCGCCCCGCCTTGGCTGGTCTGGGTTCCAGTAGTCAGATCGGCAGCGCCAATGAACGACGCCGCCCATTCCGGCGCCAGTCCCACCAGATTCGGCACGGCCACCGATGCCACAGTCGCCGTGAAGCTCTGGGTCGTGGTCAGCCCCCCGGTGTCGGTGACGCGCACCGTGACCGGATGATCGCCGATCTGCGCGAGGGTCGGCGTCCAGGTCATTGCTCCAGTCGCGGCATCGATGGTCATGCCTGCGGGCGCGGTATCGAGGGCGTAGGTCAGCGTATCGCCCGCGTCCGGGTCGTTGGCCGTGGTTTGGAAGGTGCAGAGTTGCCCAGTCGTGCAGAGGCCGGAGGCGGTAGAGAGGAGCCAGGTGTCGTTGAGCGTCGTGGTCACTCCCTGCGTAAAGCTCTCGCCTAATGCCGCGACAAGCCGGTTGGTCTTGGGGTCGTAGGCGCTCACATAAGCGCGCCGCGCTGCTGGCAGGGGTGCGAGGACGTCCAGCTTGCGCCACTCTGGGCTACCGCCCAATCCGTTGGCGTGGGTCAGGATCCAGCTATCATCATAGGTCCTGACATCAACGAAGTGATTGATCCCACCGAAGAGGATCAACCGATTACTGTTCGGGTCGTAGGAGACCGGTAAAGAGCTACGGCTTGATGGCAGGACGCCTGTTGGACTCAATTGTTGCCATGCGGGTGCGCCACCCAGGCCATTGGCATTCGTGAGCACCCAGGTGTCATTGAACTCCGTGGTACTGCCAGACAGCCCTCCAAAAACGATGAGACGATTAGTGATCAGGTCGTACCCGAGATCCTGATTCAGCGAGCGCGGCGATGGAAGAGTCCCCGTCGGCGCAAGATCAACCCATCGTGGATCACCGATACCGTTGGCATCGACAAGCACGCGGACGGCGTTGGTCTCCGAACCCCGTGACGGTTGCGTGAGGCCACCGAAGACCATCAACCGATTCGAGATCGGGTCGTAGGCCGCGCCCTGCCACGCACTCGGTGTGCCAGAAGGCAGTTGAATCCATTCTGGTGCGCCACCTAGCCCATTGGCGTTGGTCAACACCCATGCGTCGTTGAGAACCGATCCGCAGTTTCCGGTGCATCCGCCATAAATGATCAGCCGGTTGGCTGTTGGATCGTATGCCACCGCACTCAGCGACCGAGGCGTTGGCAGCGTACCAGAAGGCGTGAGCTGCACCCAACTTGGAGCGCCAGCTATACCTTTCGCGTTGACGAGTACCCAAACCTCGTTGAGTTTGGTTCCGCCGACTTCTTCACCACCAAACACGATGAGCCGGTCGTTAGCGACATCGTAGCCACTGCGACTGTGGGCGCGCGGGGTCGGTGTCGTACCCGTCGGCACAAGTTGTGTCCACTGAGGAGCGATACCCGCAAAGGAAATGACCGGTGGCTGGTTCGTCGGTAGTGCTGGCTCGACCGTGATGGTGAAGGGTTGCTCATCGGACAGCCCGCCCACATCGGTCACACGCACGATCACCGTTTGATCGCCCACGTGCGCCTCGGTCGGCGTCCATTCGATCAGGCCGCTTGCGGGGTCGAGGGTCATCCCCGCCGGCGCGGTCGGGAGGGAGAAGGTCAGGGTGTCGCCCGCATCGGGGTCAGTCGCGTCCACGTCATAGGCGTAGGGCTGGCCGACGGTTACGGTGGTCACTTGCGTCGAGGTGATGGTGGGGGCGTGATTCGTCGAGGTTGGCGGCCCGGTGGACAGCACCAGGTTGACCGGTGTGTTCTTCGGGACGTGAATGTTGGGTAGCGGCGATTGGTCGCTCACCTGATCAGCAGGAACCGTGACGCTGGGCGCAGAACTGGATGCACCCACTGTCAGATTAGCGGCGAGAATTGCGGCATTAGCCTGGGCTTGGGTGAGGCCGGTTAGATTCGGTACGGTTTCAGTGGCCGGCCCCTCAACGATCGTGAGATCAACGGCGGTTTGGTTGGAAGTTAGCGTACCGGCGGGCGGGTTCTGGCCGACCACGCGGGGTTGGGTGAAAGAATAAGCGGTGACTTCGGCGCGGGCGTTGGGTCCCGCCGTCACGTCCCCTAGATAAAGATCGTAAAAGGGAATTTCGGGGTAGACGGAGGGCGGGCTGCTAAGAACCAAATTGCCATCGACGACTAGGTCCGCCGCTGCACCCGGGTAGGCGCGCAACACATAGTCGTGGAATGCGATGTTGTCGAAGGCGTTGGACGGTGCTTCCCGGAACATGATCACATCGGTTCCAAGGCCGACGCCAAAAAAGCTGTTCCCCGCTAAGCTGGATCCGGTCCAGGCGACGAAACCGAACCCAAAATGGTTCTGTGAAGTGCCGCCCTCTTCCGCAGTGACGCGCGCACGAACAGCAACCGACAGAGGCAATCTCGGATCGACGCCGCTCAGGATTTCGTATCCCGTAGCTAGGCCACCCATCCCGATCGTGTCCTGGAACAGCACCTCACCACTTACTCGGAACAAGCTGTCTTCGCTGGGAGCGCCTGCGCCACCCTCGATCCAGAACCTCCACCCCTGCCGACTCGGCAAGCTATCGAAGTTCAGCGTAATCGCCCCGCCCTGGCTGGTTTGAGTTCCGGTAGTCAGATCGGCAACATCGATGAACGACGCCGCCCATTCCGGCGCCAGTCCCACCAGATTCGGCACGGCCACCGATGCCACGGTCGCGGTGAAGCTCTGGGTTGTGGTCAGTCCACCGGTGTCGGTCACGCGCACCGTGACCGGATGATCGCCGATCTGCGCGAGGGCTGGCGTCCAGGTCATTGCTCCGGTCGCGGCATCGATGGTCATGCCTGCGGGCGCGGTATCGAGGGCGTAGGTCAGGGTTCTGTTGCGTTAATTTTTTTCGAGCACGATTGGGTAACCCTTGCAGGTTATTAGGCAGCCAGTGAATAAAATTGTCCTGCGGCGGAGAGATTCGTCCCTTCGGCCATGATCATTTGGCCCTTCTTGATCATGTGCAGGAGTTCGATGCCCCGCAGGGTGGTCCGAGCAGAATGAAAGCCTTTGAACCCCAGCATGGGGCGGACGATCCGTTTAACGGCGCGATGATCTTGTTCCACTAAATTATTTAAGTACTTGTTTTGGCGAATCTCAATGGCGGCGCCCGTCTCCTCCTGGAGTGCATCCAGGGCAGCGGTGTTAGCGCCACTCTTATCGATCGTGACTTTGTCCGGAAGACCGTGCTGCCGTATCGCCTTTTTGAGAAAGCGCAGGGCGGCTTTCTTATCGCGATGCGCCGTGAACAGGAAGTCGATCGTCTGGCCGTCTCGATCAACCGCGCGGTAGAGGTACTTCCACTGGCCTTTGACCTTAATGTAGGTCTCATCCATCCGCCAACTTGTGCCCACCGGGCGCTTTTGTCCTTTGCGGAAAGCCGCTTCCAACTGCGGCGTAAACTTCTGGACCCAGCGGTAGACGCTGGAATGATCCACGTCGACACCCCGCTCCGCCAGCATCTCTTCCAGGTTCCGATAGCTCAACGGATAGGCGAGGTACCAACGGACACTCGTTAGGATGATGTCTCGTTCAAAGCGGTGGCCTCTAAAATCGATCATGCGGGTTCTCAAGTCAGGACAGGGGCCGTGTAGCTTACCGAAATCCGACCCTATCAGCTAACGCAACAGAACCCCCAGCAGTGCCCGCGGAAGTACGATGGCTTGTGCTGGGTTTCTGAAGCGTCATGTAACGACACGACGCCTGGCATACGCCCCCCATCCTTGACCACCAGCGTATGATCACCCAACAAGACAGCCCGCCCGGCCACCTGGACGGCGACGGCCTGACGCCACACATAACCCTGCCACGTCGCCAACAGGGTCTCTAGATCATAAGCTTTGGAGCGACAGAAATGCAGAAACCGGTGATAGACCGCTTCATTCCCCTGCCAGAACCGGCACATTGACGTCACCCCGATCATTTCCGGGGCGGCGAGAAAGCTCAACACCACCGCGCAGAACAGCAGCCAACTGCGCTGCCGCGCCTTACCACCTATCAGTTTCTCATCACGGGGCAAACTCGATAGAAGGAAGGTAAAGGTTGTTGCATTTGTAGCTTCCGGTGGATTGCGCGCAGACCCCGGGTGAACCAGGAAACGGCGCTACGGGCGAGTTTTCGAAAGGTCCAATGGTGAGGATCGGTCTGTTCTTGCGTCTTTTTTCCAGGGGCGTGGGGTGATCGTGGGCCTCCTCTTGACCGACGCGCACGCACCAGTACATGGCCAAGGCCATGATCAGCAGCAACCGATCGAGCCGATCAGCGGCCTGTAACTGCGTGTCTTCTAATTGAAAACCGCGACTTTTGAAATCGGAGAACATCGGCTCAATGCCCCAGCGACTTGCGTAATCCCGCACGGTCGCCCGATTCGGCGGGTCATTCATGGCGATGATCCAGGGTTCCGGGTGGGCCCCCTCATGCCAAATCGCCAGATTCGTCGCGACCCCTTGATTGAATAACCGCACATTGGGCAGATAGCGCTCGGTTTGCCCTGTGGCAAGCACCCCGGTCGTGGTCATGTCTCCAAACCCTGGATCCACATTGAGATTGCCTTTCAATCGTAACCGATAATGCCAACCGGACTGCGCGTGAAGCCACGCGAATAAATCCACCGAGGGATAAAAGCGATCCGCCGAAAGCAGCACCTCGGCTCCCGCCGGGAGCCACGCTCGAACTTGTTCTAATACCGCTTTCTGGGCCGCAAAACCCAGATTGGCCGGGCCGGCTTCCACCCGCCAAGCAAGGGGTAAGGCCCGATCGCCGATCCCAAGGCTCACCATCAAAATCGCAAAACGATCCCCCAAATCGGTTTGATCCAGACTCAAAATAATCGTTTGTCCCTGCTGGCCCGTCGCCGCCAAGGTTTGGCGCGCCCACGGTTCCAGCACTTCCGTACTCGACAGCAACGGATTCTTCAACAACCGCCGCAGCCACTGCTCGCGCATATCTTGCCGTTCGGTCTCCAAGGGTAGGAGATTGGCGAGTTCCACCGTATTCGGGGTCTGGGCTTCCAGGATGGCGCCCACCGCTAAAGCTAGCTTGGCGCGTACCGTCTTGCGTAGCGTCGGGTGGGCAGCTCTCAACCCCGCTTCGATTTCTGTTGCCAACTGCCGAATCGTTCCCATGATCCCCTCATGATGTTCGTTAAACTCATAATCCTAGTCTAACTCAGAACTGATAGGTGGTAAGGCTGCCGCGCAAAGGCGCTGCGAAAACTTTCTCAAGCATGGTATAATGCGATGTTCGACTTTTCCGAGGGGAGATGAGAGCAGGCGGATGCGGCATGGCGATGTGAGCTAAGCTGAGAGGAACCAACCGCCTCAACCGCACGGAGAGACCGCCATGCCGCTCGAAGACTTTATCATCACGGTGTTTTGTTGGGTAGACGAACACCTGAATGCCCTGCTCGGGGATCACTGCTTACGCTCGCGAGGCTTCGCCCCCAAGCTGAATGATAGTGAAGTGATCACGATGGAAGTCGTCGGCGAGTTCTTAGGGCTGGATACGGATGTGGGCATCTGGAAGTACTTCGGTCGTCATTGGCCGTCGTGGTTCCCGGAACTCGGATCGCGGACGACGTTTGCCTAGCAGGCGGCGAATCTGTGGGTGATCAAGCAGCGGCTTCATCAGCAGCTGCTGATCGAGTTGGGGGCGGCGACGGACCCGATTCGCTTGGTGGATGGTTGCCCTCTGCCCCTCTGTGTGTTGACCCGTGCCCCGCACTGTCGGTTATTTCCTGCGGTGGCGGATTTTGGCTATTGTGCGGCAAAGAAGCAGTACTATTACGGGCTTCACGGTCATCTGATGGTCACGATCCATGGCGTCATCACGGCGTGGACGGTGACGCCCGCTACGGGTGATGAACGCGAGGCGTTGTGGGATTTGACCGAAGGTGTTCAGGGTTGGGTGATCGGCGACAAAGGTTACCTGAGCGCCTTTCTTCAGACGGAACTGGCCACGACCGGGATTGACTTGCAAACCCCCTTGCGGGCCAACATGATCGATCCGCGTCCCCCGTGGGCTGTCCAGCAGCTTACGAGAACCCGCCGCCTCGTGGAAACGGTCATCGGTCAGCTCACCGAGCCATTCCATTTTGAGAAAATCCGGGCGCGGGATGTGTGGCATTTGACGAGTCGGATCGCCCGAAAAGTCTTAGCGCACACCTTGGGTATTTTCATGAACCGACAAGTCGGTCGGTCAGACCTCCAGTTTGAGGGCCTGATCGCCTGAAAGTCGAACATCGCATTATACCATGCTTTAGAAAGTTTTCGCAGCGCCTTTGCGCGGCAGCGCAGTTGGCTGCTGTTCTGCGCGGTGGTGTTGAGCTTTCTCGCCGCCCCGGAAATGATCGGGGTGACGTCAATGTGCCGGTTCTGGCAGGGGAATGAAGCGGTCTATCGGGGCGCGAGCTGAGCGGAATCGGTCTAATACCGGAGAGCGCATAGGCGCTTGCAGGTGATTAGGCCGATTACCGCTCCAGCGAGTTGATAGGCGGAGCGCGCAGCGCGACGCCTGCAACTCGCGTCGAGCGAAGCTCGGCTCGCGCCCCGATAAGCGGAGCGCGAAGCGCTCCGCTTATCACCGGTTTCTGCATTTCTGTCGCTCCAAAGCTTATGATCTAGAGACCCTGTTGGCGACGTGGCAGGGTTATGTGTGGCGTCAGGCCGTCGCCGTCCAGGTGGCCGGGCGGGCTGTCTTGTTGGGTGATCATACGCTGGTGGTCAAGGATGGGGGGCGTATGCCAGGCGTCGTGTCGTTACATGACGCTTCAGAAACCCAGCACAAGCCATCGTACTTCCGCGGGCACTGCTGGGGCGCGATCGGGGTGGTGGTTGGCGCACTCGATGCTTGTTTTTGTTTGCCTTTAGCCCTGCGCATGCATCAAGGCTTTTGCCATTTAGGGTATTTTTGCACAACGCCTCGGAAAGGTGCATTCCAGCCTTTGAGGCAACTAAATCTCTCTGACCGGGACGCGGGCCAAGGTCCTGATGATATCGTTTATGTCTATCAAATCAATGTTCTTGGTAAATTCGTAGCGGCCGTGAAGATTGATATGCTGCCAGGCGATCAGGGAAACCTTCTTAAGCGCCGCTGCACCCTCGATGTCACCGATGCTTTCTCTATATGCAAGCAGGTTTGAGAGGATCGTGGCGTTGTAGATGATGATGCAGTTGGTAATCAGCCGGCTGCACTCCTGCCAGATCTGTTGTTCGTGCTCGTTCTTGAAGCGAAGCTTGCCGAAATTCGCAAAGGCGACCGCCTTGCGCAACTTGTGATAGCTTTCGCCGCGATTCAGTGCCAACTGGACATTGCGACGCAGCTGTGGCTCGTCGATGAACCGGAGCAGGTATAGGCTGCGAATGATATTGTCATATTCCCATAATGCTGTTTTGGTCTTGTTGTTGCGCGCATAGGCACTGAGCTTGCTCGTGATGATGCTTTGTGTGGTGGTTTTCATCGCCAGAGATACCATAATCCGCTGAATCCAGTCCCAATCATCGATGATGAGTTGTTTTTTGATCTGGCGCACCGGTTTGAGGAAGCCGTCATAGGGTTCGGATGATTGAAACCGTAGAGTGATGTGGCGACGGTCCCAGCGATATCCTTGTAGCGCGGAGCAAACAGATACTTGAAGGTGTACAGAATCGCGAAGTTGATTGCATTCGTTCCGTGCGTGTCCGTGGAATGGATATCGGGCTTCACGTCGGATGTGTTATTGAACAGAATATCGAACACATAATGGCTCTCATGCTCGTTCGCCCCGATGATCCTGGCGTTAACGGGAATGTGGTTGGCCACCAGCGTGTAGGAAACCACACCTTTTTGCAGGCCGAAATACTTGGGTGAGTGACGGGCATTGATGGTGGGCAAACCGGTTTCGAATTTCTGGCCATCGGAGCTGGAATGTAGGACGCCGCCGATATCATATTCGCGGAAAATGGGCATCTCAGCGAGAGTATTGGTGATCAGGTCATTGGCTTCTCTGAGGGTTTCCAGTCTGATGAAGTTGTCCGATGTCGACGCCAATAGGTCATAGCGAATATCGGAAATTTGTCCCATCCGTCCGAGGCCTGTATTGGAGCCCCAGGCAAGAATACACGCGGAAATCGCCCGCTCATCCGCTTTGGTTTTAACATAGCGGCCGAGGGTATGCTCAAAGACTTCCATGAATCGGCATTGCCGGTTGACGAAATCCAGGACGCTGCTGATATCAACCTGCTTGAGACTATCGAAAACGGGATGATTGGTTTCATCTTTATCATTCGGGTATATCAAGCTCCAACCGGGTTTACCCGTTTTGATCTTGATCGATTTGTTCTCACCGTTGGCGATCCGCTGATTGACCGTGGTCATCCGTTCTTCCAGTTCACGTTCAAGGGCGGACAGATGTTCTTCGACGGGCAGTTTAAGGATCGGGCATCTGGTGCGTTCGATGAGCTTCTCTTTGTGGTGACGCCATGTTTCGTCGTCGATCAAATCGTCCTTGAAGCTGCGGAATCGGATGCTATCGTGGCAATAGATGTCGCCCCTTCCAGCCGGTCGCGCAGCAGGCGGCAGACGAAAAACTCGTAGCGATCTGGAATAATCCTTTTTTGTTCATTTATATACAGATACCGCTCGAGGTGGGTCGGGATAAAACCAACGGGAATATCTTGCAGGGAATACTGCCCGAGCGATCTTCTCTTGGCGAACGCCGCTCTCAGGAAAACAAGCCCTTCGATCAGTCGCTTCTGGGCAGGCGAACCCTTGAAATCGACCGATGACAAGATCGGTCGCAGATACCGCTTGAACTGGAAGCCAAGCTTGTCGATGTGCTCCCATTGAAATGCCGTTTCGTCGTAACTGATCTGCGAGGTGATGTGCTCAACCACATCGTCCAGTTTCTCGCGTTGGAGAATCGCAAAGGCTCTGGCTTGAACCTCATGGAACGGTGCATCTCCGGCGATTTCGTCCGTCGTGAAAAGCTTGAGCACCTGGGCCGCTTTGAGTAGATTCTTGCTAACCTCGACCCGGTTTTGGTAGACGCTCTCCTTGGCGGCGGCTTTTGCGTCATTGGCAAAGTTTCTGACATGGAAAATGAAACTTGCGAGGAGATGGTCGCTGTGTTGCCGATAGCGGTGATAGATGAAGCAGAGCAGATAGATATAAACAATCCAGGGGCCGAGCCGCTTCAACCTGAACACGGAATAATAGTTAACGAGCGAGGCGTAGTATTTGATGCTCTCGTTGGATATGTTCAGCGCAGGGAGTACTTGTTGTGAGCGCACGTAGAGATCTCTGATCTGTGTGCCGCGCTCGATTTCGCGTTTGATCTCCGTGACGCTGAAATCACGGGGATCGCGTTTGAGATGAGTAATGTGATAAAGGTCGGACTTATCTTTCAACAACGCATTTAAGGTTTCCCTGTCTGAGGGCGTGAGACGTTCCTTCAAGATGGTGGATAGCCGGTTTTGTTCGAAAGTCAGTGCCCGGCTCACCGTGTCTTGGAGGAAGCTGTAGCCTGGTAGGGTGAGACGCCGGGCTTCGATTTCCAACAGGAGCTGGCGGAAGACATAGATGGGTTTGCCACTGACCATCGCCGCTTCACGCGCCTTGACTTCGAGGTTTTGTCGATCACGGTCGTCGCATAGCTTGTAGTTACACAGTGCCAAGATCATGCGCTGATGCTTGAGTCGGGTTCGTTTCGAGATGGTACAATCCGGTTCAGCAGTATCGGGGAAATACCGCACGGCGACATCGTGCAAGTCGGCGGCAACCTCATCGGCAATGAAAACAAAAAATAGATGTCGTGCCTTGAAATAGCCGAGCTGGAGGATAAAGGCGATTTTGGATGGGGTGGAATGAAGCTCCTTAAGTGCAACTTCTTCGGATGGCGTTAGCGCGAAATAATGTTCTCGTTCCTCGTCCGAAAACCGGGGAAGTCCGTAGAGTTCGTCGATTTCGTCTTGCCCCAGAATGTTCAGGCGCCGATTCCGCGTACCCGGTGTTCGCTCGTTGTCTTGCTCTGTTTGTTCGTGCATTACAGCCCATTCTCCGGCCTCAATTAGCGCAGATGCCACACGGACTTTCAAAAAACACTTGCCAAACGATAGAGTTTTGTTAGAGGTTTACGCAAGTGAAAATCGGTAATTTTCGCGTGATCGCGGAAATCTTGCAAAAACGAGCGTTTTTGAAAGGCTCGGGGAGCCTTGACGGGAAGATGACTGCGGATGATTCTTGGTTACCTCCGAGTATCGAAAGGCGAAGAGCAGAACTTTGCGTTACAGCGCAAGGCACTTGAAGCGGCGATGGTCGAGCGCGTCTTCGAAGAGACCGCCTCCGGCGCCCGGTGGGACCGCCCGGAGTTGCAACGCTTGATGGATCAGCTGCGCCCGGATGATGTGGTCGTGGTCTGGAAACTCGATCGCCTCTCCCGCTCCCTGAAAGACCTGCTCATCCTGATGGAGCGCATCGATCAGGCCGGCGCTGGATTTCGCTCTCTTACCGAGTCTATCGACACAACGACACCCGCAGGTCGCATGATGATGCAGATGGTCGGCAGCTTCTCTGAGTACGAGCGGGAAATGATCCGGGAACGCACCCGCGCTGGTCTTCAAGCTGCCCGCACCGAGGGCCGCACCGGCGGCCGCCCACCCAAGCTCACGGAACCACAACGCCTGGACATCGCCGACAATGTTCTCTCAGGCCGCAAGTCCGGTGCCGACATGGCGCGACTTTACCATGTCAGTGAAACCACGGTGTCGCGGATCGCAAGCCGAGCCCGCCAAGCCGACGTTCCCGGATGATCTCGCGATAGGATGGCTGGAATGCACCTTTTCGAGGCGTTGTGCAAAAACACCCGAGGAGAAACCGGCCGACCCGCCTTCGATCGTCTGAATCCTTGCTCAAATCACTCGGTTAAATAATGTATTCTTGGCTGATTAACCTTCAGTCAGGGGCGGTCTTATTCGACGATTAGACCGAGAACTTACGACTGAGGAGTACTGGTAAATCAACCACTTTTTGTTCGTCGCGGCAAACCCTTTTTCGGACACTTCCCGGTACATCGTTATGGCTTCAATCGAAAGGACTGCTTATCCGCGCCTTGGCGTCCATCTCACCGACAAGGAGCTGGAGGCCGACTACACGCTGAGTGAGGGCGAGGTGGCCTTTGTGCGCCGGCACGCTCGTGGAGACGTTGGCCGATTGTCGCTGGGGGTCTTACTGAAGACGCGGCAACGGTTGGGGTATTTCGCCGCACTCTCCGATATCCCGAACCCGATCCGGCTGCACATCGCCAACACGCTCGGTTTCGCGGAGCAGACCGATCTGGTGGATGGTGTCGGCCGGCCGGCGACCGTACACCGCTACCGAGACGCGATTCGCGAGTACTTGGGCAGCCGTCCTTTCTCTCATGGCGGCCGAGAGATCGTGATCGCCACGGTTCGCCATGCCGCCCAGACCATGAGCGATCCCGCCGACCTCATCAGCGCGTCGGTCGAGGCCCTTGTCAAGGAGCGGATCGAACTCCCAGTGTACAGAACCCTGGATCGTCTTGTCGGCACGCTTCGTCAACAAATCCACGAAGAGCTATTTGTAGGCATCGACGCGGCGTTGAGCGATCTGCAGCGCCAAGTCCTCGACGCCTTGCTCGATCATCCGGAAGGTGAGCATCTGAACGCCTTCTCGCGGCTGAAGGAGACTCCGGGACCGCCAACCCTGAAGCATCTTCGTGAGTGGACCGACCGGCTCGCCGAGCTCGATGCGATCCTCGATCCGAGATCGCTCCTGGCGGATATCCCCTACACCAAGATCCGTCAGTTCGTCGCCGAGGCCACGGCCCTGGAGACCGGCGACCTGCGCGATGTCTGCCGACCTGGCCGCCGACACACTTTGCTGCTGTGCCTGCTGCATCAAACCCAAACCGAGACGCGGGATCAGCTCGTCGAGATGTTCATCCGCACGATGCGCAGAACTCGGAATCGGTCTGTTGAACGCCTGCATGCGATGCATGATAACCAGCGTCGAATCGAGGAAGCGCTGCTCGGTGCGTATTTCACGGGATGACGGCAGGTCGTTTCACGGGATGACGGCAGGTCGTTTCACGGGATGACGGCAGGTCGTTTCACGGGATGACGGCAGGTCGTTTCACGGAAGGCGGCAGGCCATTACACGGAAGGCGGCGGGTTGTTTCGCCAATGAGCAGCGACGCAGGTTAACAACTTGTAGGCTGGTTCCTTTTTTTCCGAGGAGGAACTCATGCCGACTGAGAGGTTATCCATGCGCAAGATTCAAGAAGTGCTTCGTTTGCAGGCGGCGGGCCATAGCCAACCACAAATTGCCCGGAGTTGCGGGATCGGCCGTAGCACGGTCGGAGAGTATCTGCAACGCGCCCGACGAGCGGGCCTGGGTTGGCCCCTGCCCAAGGGCATGATGGCCGATGAATTGGAACGACGGTTGTTTCCGCCGCGCCCCGCCGCTGGGTCTGCGGATCGCGGAAAACCGGATTGGGCCACCGTCCACCAGGAATTACGCCGCCCCGGCGTCACCTTGTGGCTCTTGTGGGAAGAGTACAAAGCCACGCATCCCCAGGGCTATCAATACACCTGGTTCTGCCAGCAGTATCGGGCTTGGGTGGCGCATACCGATGTGGTGATGCGCCAGACCCATCGGGCCGGTGAGAAGGTGTTTGTGGACTACGCCGGTCCCACCGTGCCCATCGTGGACCGCATCACGGGTGAACTCCGCCAGGCCCAAGTGTTTGTTGCGGTGCTGGGCGCCAGCAATTACACCTATGTGGAGGCGACCTGGACCCAAGGACTGGATGACTGGCTCATGGCGCATGTCCGGGCCTTTGCATTTTTCGGCGGTGTCCCGGAAATTGTGGTTCCAGATAATTTGAAAACCGGCGTCCAGACGCCGCACCGCTATGAGCCCGACCTCAACCCCAGTTATCTGGAGTTAGCCGCCCATTATGGCGTCGCGGTGATCCCCGCGCGTGTCCGAAAACCGCGTGATAAAGCCAAAGCGGAAAGTGGCGTGCTCGTGGTGGAACGCTGGATTCTGGCCCGCTTGCGCCATCGGACTCTGTTCAGTCTCGACGAACTCAACACGGTCATCCGCGAACTGCGCGACGCCCTCAATCAGCGCGCCTTCAAAAAACTCCCCGGTTCCCGTCAGCATTGGTTTGCAACGCTGGAACAACCGGCGTTGCGTCCCTTACCGGCCGAACCCTACGTGTTCGCGCAATGGAAAAAAGCGCGCGTCAACATTGACTATCACATTGACATCGAGCGCCATTACTATTCGGTCCCCTACCTCCTGGTGCGCCAGGAAGTGGAGGTGCGCCTGACCGCCACCACGGTCGAGGTCTTCCATCAACGTCAGCGGGTGGCTTGTCATCGCCGCCATCCGCAGCCTGGTCGCCATACCACCGTAACCGCCCACATGCCCAAAGCCCATCGGGAGTACGCCGAATGGACGCCCGAACGGTTAGTGCGCTGGGCTCACCAGACCGGCCCCCACACGGCGACTCTAGTGGAACGTATCCTGGCCACGCGGCCCCATCCTCAGCAGGGCTACCGCTCGTGCTTGGGCATCTTGCGTCTGGGCAAAGCCTATGGCGCCGACCGCTTGGAGGCCGCCTGTCAGCGCGCGTTAGCCATTGGGGGACTGAGTTACAAGAGCATCGAGTCGATTCTCAAGCATGGCCTGGACCAGCAACGCCTCCCGGATGCGGGGACTTCGCCACCGCCCATCCCTTCGACCGCGACCCACGCGAACGTGCGCGGCGCACGCTATTACCAATAACCCAGGAGCCTCCGCCATGCTGAAACAACCCCTTCTCGATCAACTGCACACCTTGAAACTCAGCGGCATGCGTCAGGCCTTGCACGAGCAACTCCAGATGCCCGATAGCTGTAGCGGCCCGCAAACAAAACGGCATGGGCCTACAAACAAGGGATCGTTTGAGACCACATTAACTGCAAACAGAGCGTGCCTTAGACCCACATTCGCTGCAAATAGACCCACATTCTGTGCAACGGGCCTGCAAACAAGGATTTTGGCCCACATTGTCTGCAAATGATGCCTATCACCTGCAATATATTGTTTTTATTATATTAAATTAGATGCGGTTTTTTTTCTCTCCGCCCTCTTCCGTGTGTCCAGTTTTAACCATCCTTTTCGCCGAACGTTTACATCCGAAAATTAACGTTTAAACTGGACGGTATGCGTTCGATTAAAGTTCGCTTAAGGTTTTTTCCGGAAAAGGATGAACGATGACGGTTTATGCTTACCTACGGGTTTCAACCGACCATCAAGATGTGGATAACCAACGGCATGGTATCTACGAGTACGCGAACACTTATCCACTGGGACCGCTGATCTTCGTTCACGATACGGTTTCCGGCCAAATCCGTTGGCATGATCGTCAGGTAGGCCGGTTACTGAGGGAGCAGGCCCAATCCGGCGATGTCGTGGTGTTTGCTGAAATCAGTCGCATGGCACGTTCCACCCTGCAGGTGTTAGAGATTTTGGAGTATTGCGCCCAAATGGGCATCAACGTCCATATCGCCAAACAGAGGATGGTGCTGGACAGTTCCATCCAAAGCCGGATCACCGCCACGATTTTAGGCTTGGCCGCCGAGATCGAGCGTGAATTTATCTCACTACGCACCGCCGAAGCCTTGGCCAAGCGCAAAGCCGACGGTCAACCGCTCGGCCGCCCCAAGGGCCGCCGGGCCGCCCGCGTCAAGTTGGATGACCAGGAAGAGACCATCCGCCGCTATCTGACCAAAGGGATTAGCAAACGCGCGATTGCCAAGTTGGTAGATTGTGCGCCGTCCACCCTCTATGACTGGCTGGACCGACGGTGCCTGCGGCCCCGAACTCGCCAGACCCCCCCGGCATCGAGAACCGAATGAGTCGCAAGTCGCTGCCGGTCGAAGCGTTGGCTGAGCTGCGGCAGCGACTCCACACCTTGCCGTCTCGCAGCCCTGAGCGGCGGCGCCTGATCCAGGAGACCGCCCATTTATACGGTGTTTCAGAACATACTTTGTACCGTGCTCTGCGGACCTTCCGACGACCCCAACCCCTGCGCCGATCGGATGTGGGCGAGCCGCGCGTCCTGCCCAAAACCACCCTCGAACGGTATTGCGAAGTCATCGCGGCCCTCAAGATCCGCACGTCGAACCAGAAAGGTCGGCATCTCTCGACCGGTGAGGCCCTTCGGCTACTCGAAAACTACGGGATCGAAACACCGGACGGCCTGGTGCAAGCACCCGCCGGACAGTTGACGAAAACGACGATTAACCGTTACCTCAAACAGTGGGGTTATGACCGCAATACCCTGTTGCGTGAGCCACCGGCGGTGCGTTTCCAGGCCCGCCACAGCAACGAGTGCTGGCATTTTGATTTGAGTCCCTCCGATCTCAAACAGGTCCAGAAACCCGTTTGGTTCGAAGAAGGCCGTGGCCATCCGCTGCTGATGCTCTACAGCGTCGTCGATGATCGCAGTGGCCTTGCTTACCAAGAATATCACGGCGTTTATGGCGAGGACGTTCACGCCGCCTTGAAATTTCTGTTTCGGGCAATGGCGCCGAAAGCCGATGCGCGCTGCCCCTATGAAGGCATCCCAGGCCTGTTGTATAT
The DNA here is from genome assembly GCA_024235095.1 of Gammaproteobacteria bacterium. NCBI lineage: Bacteria > Pseudomonadati > Pseudomonadota > Gammaproteobacteria > Gammaproteobacteria bacterium. The sequence goes on along the minus strand of JACKNC010000003.1, from coordinate 374,254 downwards.
GGACGGGGGGCCGATCGCCCGTAGCCAGGTTTTTCAACAGGTCATGCGCTATCTGGGCGTGGAGATCCGCACCCATATGCCCAAAGGATCGGATGGCCGACGCACCACCGCGCGGGCCAAGGGTAAAGTCGAGCGGCCCTTTCGCACCGTGAAAGAGTTGCACGAGACGCTCTACCATTTTCATCAGCCGGAATCAGAACCCGAGGCGAACGCCTGGTTGTTCAATTATCTGCTCCGCTATAACGACCGGCCGCACCGTTCAGAAGCTCACTCACGCTTGGAAGACTGGGTGCAAAATCTGCCCCCCAGCGGTATCCGAACCATGTGTAGTTGGGAACGCTTCTGCACCTTTGCGCGGGAACCCGAGCGCCGCAAGGTGGGGATTGACGCTCGCCTGGCGGTCGACGGCGTACTCTATCAAGTCGATCCAGAACTGGCGGGGGAAACCGTGGTGCTCTGGTGGGGACTGTTTGACGAGCAACTCTTCGTCGAGCTGGGCGAGCAACGCTATGGCCCTTATCATCCAGTCGGTGGCCCAATTCCCCTGCACCGCTTCCGACGGTTCAAAAAAACGGCGCTGGAACAACGCGCGGATCGCATCGAAGCGTTGGCCGACCAGTTACAGCTCCCGAAAGCCGCCTTGGAGGTCGCGCCGCCCCTTCAGAGTTCTTTAGCCGGTACGCCCTTGCCGGCCCAACCCTTTGTGGATCCTGATCCGTTTCAAGAACTGACGTTTGCCAACACCATCGCTGCCAAAAAAGCCATTGCGGATTATTTGGCCCTCCCACTGGCCAAACTACCGCCGGAACAACTCGATTTTATTAACACGCTCGTTGCCAACACCTTGGAAAAACGTGAAGTGATGACGCAAGTCCGCAGCTATTTCAGCGTCTTGCGAAGGAACTCACCATGCTGAGCGACGTCATGCACTATTTTAATCTCAGGAATGAGTTCGATCAGGCTGGTTACTACGACACGGAAAACCATCGCTATCTGAGTCAGGAGATGACCGCAGCGATCAAGAAAGGCCGCATCATCGCCCTGACGGGCATGGTCGGCTGCGGCAAAACCAAACTGCTCCAACAATGGCGTCGGGCGCTCAAGCAGGAAAATGCCGTCATGGTCGCGCGCTCCTTGGCGGTTGATAAAACACGGGTCAACCTGGCGGTGTTGATGCGGGCGATCGCGTATGCGTTGGCGACCGATGACAAAGCGGTCAATTTGCCGAAACAACCCGAAGACCGGGAACATCGCGTCATTGAGTTAATCGCAAAACACAAGAAACCGACGGTGCTCTTTTGCGATGACGCCCATGACCTGCATGCCAGTACCTTGGCCGGTTTGAAGCGGCTCACCGAGATTGTTCGCGATGAAGGGGAGATGCTCTCGATCGTCTTGGCCGGTCATCCCAAGCTGAAAAATGATCTACGCCGTCCGACGTTAGAGGAGATTGGCGCGCGTACTGAGATCTTCACCTTGGAAGGCATCCAGGGTCAGCAGCGTGAGTACCTCGTTTGGCTACTGGCTCAGTGTACTGCGAGCCAGGTGAAGTCCGAAACGATCATCACCGACGAGGCTTTGGACGTATTGACCGAGCGGTTGGTGACGCCCCTCCAATTGGGCCACTACCTGACGCGCGCCCTTGAGGAAGCATTCCAGATCGGTCAGAAGCCCGTCACGGCTGAGATCGTCAACAGTGTCCTGGCCATTCGTTTGAATGATCCAGAACCTCACTTAATCCGCCACGGCTACCAGGTGAGGTCACTGGCGCAGCTGATCAACGTTAAACCGACCGAAATCCGGGCCTTTCTCGGCGGACAGTTACCACCGGGAAGGTCACAGGAACTGAAAGATCAACTACTTAAAGATGGCGTGCCGCTTTAACAGGTTGTTTGCAAACAATGTGGGCCAAAATCCTTGTTTGCAGGCCCATTGCACAGAATGTGGGTCTATTTGCAGCGAATGTGGGTCGAAAGCACGCTCTGTTTGCAGTTAATGTGGTCTCAAACGATCCCTTGTTTGTAGGCCCATGCCGTTTTGTTTGCAGGCCGCTACAGCTACCCCGCCGAGATTATCAGCCACGCGGTGTGGATGTACTTTCGATTCACATTAAGCGACCGCGACGTAGAGGAGCTGTTGGCTGCTCGCGGCATCATCGTTAGTTTCGAGACGGTACGCCAGTGGTGTCTGAAATTTGGTCAGGAGTTCGCCAATGAACTGCGCCGCCGTGCGCCCAGACGGGGCGACAAGTGGCATCTGGACGAGGTCTATCTCAGCATCAACGGGCAACGCTACTATCTCTGGCGCGCGGTGGATCAGGACGGCTATGTGCTCGATATCTTGGTTCAGTCGCGGCGTAACAAGCGAGCGGCCAAGCGATTTTTCCGCAAACTCCTCAAGGGCCTGTGCTACGTCCCGCGAGTCATCATCACCGACAAGCTCAAAAGCTGCGAAGCGGCTCGCAAGGAGTTGATGCCGGGTGTTGAGCACCGTCAGCATAAGGGCCTGAACAACCGCGCCGAACTATCCCACCCGCCGACCCGACAGCGAGAGCGACCGATGCGCCGGTTCAAGTCCCCCGGCCATGCCCAGCGCTTTCTCTCTGCCCATGATCCCATTAACAATCACTTCCGCCCCCGCCGTCACCGGATGGCCGCTGTCGACTATCGCGCCGTTCGCACCCAGGCGTTTGAAACCTGGCAGCAGGTGACATGCGCCCAGAAAGCTGATTGAGTCTCCAAATCTCACCGCATCACAGAAAAATTACGGCCTCCTTTCGATAAGTTGACAATACCTACTGCCTGAATCGAGATAGGCAGTTATCCGGGAACAAATAGCTTTACGCATAAACGCTCACACGGGTTTAGTTTAACGTGTTGGAATACATAAAGATAGCATCGTGCGATCATACAAAACCCCGCTTGCTTTGAAAGCGAACCAAAGCGTAATGTGGGACTCTCGCTAGAGTGTTGCTTTGATCTTGTATTTGATCGTGAGGTACTTTTAGGCTTGATAAGCGTACGGCTTAACGGATTGACCCATTAGTGACCGTGACTTTTAGAATCTGTCTGGCAAAAAAGTATCTACCAAAGTCAAGCGGTTTTTACATTCAGGACAAGCCATGGGCTATCCAAGCGACCTAACAGACACCGAATGGGATCGGATTCATCACCATTTTCAACCCAGCGACCGGCGTGGTCGTGGGTGTCTGCATCCGCGTAAACGGATTGTCGACGCCATCTTGTACGTCGTGAAATCTGGCTGCCAGTGGCGCATGCTGCCCAACGATTTTCCGCTGTGGCAAACGGTTTACGATCATTTCAGCCGATGGAGCAAACGCGGTGTCTGGGAATCGGCACTGGATCAGCTCAACACGCTCCATCGCCAAGCCCACGCGCGTTCGGTATCGCCCAGTGACGGAATCATCGACGCGCAGAGCGTCAAAACCGAGTACGCGAGTGAAGAACGCGGCATCGACGGAGGCAAGACAGTCAAAGGGCGTAAGCGCCATATTGGGGTCGATATACTCGGCAACCTCCTGCAGGTGTCCGTGCACGCAGCCCATTGCGCCGATACCGTGGCGGGGGGTCCTGTCATGGCGCGTGCAGCGGAGAAGCACCCGAGCATTGACGCGTTTTCTGGTGATGCGGGCTATCGCGGGACGGCCGTGAAGTTCGTGGACGAGACGCTCGGGCTGGTCCTGCACCTCTCAACCAAGATCAAAGACAGATGGGCCGTCCTTCCAAAACGTTGGGTTGTCGAGCGCACGTTCGCTTGGCTCGGTCGCTTCCGCAGGCTCAGCAAGGATTTTGAGATCCTGACGGGCACAGCCGAAAATATGATCCGCATCGCCATGCTGAAGAAAACGCTTGCAAATTGCGTCTGAACTTTTGCCAGACAGACTCTTAAGCTCGTCTGTCAGAAACTAACGCAACACAACCCCTGCCGCCACGCTTTGCTAGGCGGAAAGCGCGCGCGCCAGAACGCTGAAAATTCGGTCGTCGGTGGTTTGCGCGACGTTGAAGCGTAAAAAGTCACTTGCGCTCAAGGATTGACTGAAAGCGTTGCCCGGTGCCAGCACCACGCTATCTTTCAAGCATGACCGCGCGATGGTGGCAGCGTTTATGCCTTCCGGCAGTCGGCACCATAGGAACATGCCGGCCTGAGGAACCAGCCAGGGCCGGATGCCGATGGCCTTGAGCCGTGCAATGGTCTTCATCATTGCTTCGGCCAGTCGTAGCCGTACCCTCTCCATGTGTTTGCGGTAGCTGCTGTCGGTCAACGCCATCAACACCACATCGGCGGCCAGTCGTCCGCCCCCGAAGGTGGTGGCGATCTTCAAGTCGGTCAGGCTTTCGATCCAATTGCTTCGTGCCGTGATGTAGCCGCAACGCAGCGAGGCCGAGATGGTCTTGGAAAAGCTGCCAATGTGGATGACCCGCGAGAGGCCGTCGAAGGCCGCTAGTGGGCTGACACAGAAGTTTTGACAGGTAGCGGTGGGTGCCCTATGGTTGAGATCAACAGGAGGAATCACCATGGCCCACAAGTATCTGGTTGATCTAACTGAAGAGGAGCGGGAAGACCTGCTGAAGGTCATTCATAAAGGCAAGGCAGCGGCGCGCAAGGTTGCCCGTGCCCATGTGTTGCTGCAGGCTGCGGAAGGGGCGACGGATGAGGCCATTGCCCAAAGCCTTCACTTGGGGATTTCGACCGTTCATCGTACCCGTCAACGGTTTGTCGACGAAGGGTTGCTGGCGGCGTTAAGCGAGCGGCCACGAGTCGGTTTGCCCCCGGCCTTGACCGGCAAACAGGCCGCCTTTCTGGTCGCCTTGGCCTGTAGTACCCCGCCCGCTGGCCGTTGTCAGTGGACTCTCCAATTGTTAGCGGACCGCTTCATGGAACTCCGGCCCATCGAAGCCATTTCCCGTGAGAGTGTGCGGCGCATCCTTAAAAAAACGACCTCAAACCCTGGCAACGTCAAGAATGGTGTATTCCCAGTGTCAGTCCCGATTATGTTTGGCATATGGAGGATGTGTTGGACCTGTACGCCGAACCCGATGATCCTCAATACCCCCAAGTGTGCTTCGATGAAAGTCCGGTGCAATTGACCAGCGAAACCCGCTGTCCTCAACCCGCCCGCCCGGGTCAACCGGCGCGCTATGACTGTGAATACAAACGCGAAGGCACCGCCAATTTATTTCTATTCGTACAACCCTTGCGCGGGTGGCGTCATGTTAATGTCACGAAACAGCGCACCAAACGCGATTTTGCCCAGCAAATGCAGCAACTCGTTGATGTGTACTTTCCGAAGGCGGAGCGAATCCGGTTGGTCGTGGATAACCTCAATACCCACACTCCTGCGGCCTTGTATAGTGTCTTTTCTCCAGAGGAAGCCCGCCGGATCACCCGCAAGCTCGAATTTCATTACACCCCCAAGCATGGCAGTTGGCTCAATATGGCGGAATGTGAGTTCGCTGTTCTCGCCGGCCAGTGTTTGAATCGCCGCATTGCGAACCTCGAAACTTTGCGGAAGGAAATCGCCGCTTGGCAAGGCCCACGCAACCTACGTCAGACCAAAATCCACTGGCAGTTCGGCACCGACTTGGCCCGGGTCAAACTCAAGCGCCTCTATCCTCCCTTGAAATCTTCTGAAACCCCGGTGGACCTAGAAACCTCTGAACCTGTCAAAACTTCTGTGTCAGCCCACTAGCCTTGGGGCGGGGATGACCTCGAAGTCGGCGAAAATGTCGTCCTCGACAATCACCAGATCCGAATTGTCGGCCAGCTTCAAGAGCCGGTGCGCAGTCACAGGCGACAGTGTCGCGCCCGTTGGGTTATGGATGCCTGAATTGGTGATGTAAAGCCGAGGCGAATGCGCCTGCAACGCCGCCTCGAACCGCTCCACATCCGACCCGTTCGGCGTATAGGGCACACCTACAACTTGTACGCGATGCGCCTTGAGCAAGGCGTGGAAATTGAAGTAACAAGGATCATCCACCAGAACAGTGTCGCCCGGCTCCAGCAGAAAGCGGCAAATTAGGTCGATCGCCTGCGTCCCCGATTCGGTGAGCATGATTTGTTCAGGAATGGCCTTGATGCTGGCGCCCGCCAATCGCCGGGAGAGAAGTTGACGTAACGCCGGGTGGCCCAGTGGCGTGGCGTACTCGGCCAGTTCCAGCGTATCGGCCCGCGCGAGCGCACGCAGGGCACGACGCATCCCCGTCTCATACAGCCAGTCGGCGGGTAACCAGCCACACCCCGGTTTGAGTACGGTGGCGTCCGTCTCGAGCGACTGGCGCGATACCCATAGCGGATCAACTTCCCTGTCGAGCTTAGGGCCGATCTGCGTTAGCGTGAGCGGGGCGACGGGTCCGGCCACATAGAACCCCGACCCTGGGCGCGAAACAATGACCCCTTCGGCCGTCAGCCGCTCATAGGCTTCAACCACGGTTGAAACCGAAACCCGCATGGCTCGTGCCTGCGCACGCACGGAAGGCAAGCGTGTCCCCGGCAGGTCAGTACGGGAGGCGATCCGCGATTGGATTTCCGTCATCACCGCTTGGATTCGTGTGCTGCTCCGCTTCACTTTTTCCTCAACCGTACTGTATTTATAGGCATAACAGTTCTTTTTAATTGTATTTGATTGAACCTAGCTTGAACAGCCCGTCGATGCTCTACTGGAACCTGTCAACGAAGGAGCTCTCGATGGAAAAAACAACTAGTGGCTGGATCAACGGATTGATCGGGGTGGCCATCTTCGCGGGATCGCTGCCGGCTACCCGCGTGGCGGTCGCTGACTTTGATCTGGTATTTCTGACCTGCGCACGGGCGACCCTTGCAACCTTGCCGGGCCTGGCACTGCTGTTGCTGTTTCGACAACCTCGACCGAAGTCGGTGGATGTTCTTGCGCTCGCGGTCACCGCTCTTGGTGTTGTAGTCGGCTTTCCGCTATTGACCGCGCTCGCGCTGCAACATGTCACGTCGGCCCATTCGATCGTCTTCGTGGGGCTGCTGCCGCTTTGCACAGCAATCTTTGCCGTACTTCGCGCTGGCGAACGTCCCCGACCGGCGTTCTGGCTGTTTTCAGTGATGGGAGCTGCCTTCGTGGCCGGTTACGCGGTGATGGGCGGCATCGAAGCTTCCCTTCAAAGCGACTTGCTGATGCTGGCGGCCGTCATCGTGTGCGGCCTGGGATACGCGGAAGGTGCGCGCCTGTCCCGCACCCTGGGAGGATGGCAAGTCATCAGCTGGACGCTGGTGCTGTCGCTGCCCATCATGTTACCGATCACGCTGCTGGTTATGCCCGTGTCGTTTGATCGTGTAGGTACGCCAGCGTGGCTCGGCCTTGCCTACGTCTCGTTGTTCAGCATGCTGCTCGGTTTCGTGTTTTGGTATCGTGGCTTGGCGCGGGGCAGCATCGCTGCAGTCGGGCAACTTCAGTTACTCCAGCCCTTTATGGGGCTTAGCTTGGCCGCGCTGCTGCTCCACGAAAAAGTGAGCTGGACGATGCTGATCGTGACGCTGGCTGCGGTGATCTGCGTCGCAGGAGCGAGGAAGTATGCCAATTGACTCCCTCTTCGGCCCAATGATCTTTAAAAATTGGTAGCCCTACACATGTAGTGATATCCTGGCGGCTCCTCCATTTTTCGAGTTAAACCTACCTGGACGAAGTCACTGTCGAACGGCAACCGACCGTTGTCCATGTGTATGCGCCTGGGGGTCGTCCAAACAGGCCCGAGCTGCGCGCAGCCCGCAATCGAATACGGTGCCTCGTATCCTCGAGGCATTGAATCGTTGACCGGGGGCGTCTTCCACCGCCGGGCCAGCAAGAGGTTCTGTTGCGTTAGCTGAGAAGGCTCGATTTCTGTAAGCTACACGGCCTCCGTCCCTCCCTTGAGAATCCGCATGATCGACTTCAAAGGCCATCGTTTCGAACAAGACATTATCCTGACCGGTGTCCGTTGGTATCTCGCGTACCCGTTGAGTGATCGGAACCTGGAAGAGATGCGGGCCGAGCGGGGCGTTGAAGTGAATCATTCCAGCGTTTATCGCTGGGTTCAGAAGTTCACACCGCAACTTGAGGCGGCTTTCCGCAAAGGGCATAAGCGCCCGGTGGGCAACCGCTGGCGGATGGATGAGACCTATATTAAAGTCAAGGGTCAGTGGAAATATCTCTATCGCGCGGTCGACAAAGAGGGACAGACCATCGACTTCCTGCTCACGGCCCACCGTGACCAGAAGGCTGCCCGGCGCTTCTTCAAGAAAGCGATTCGACAGCAGGGTCTCCCGGAGAAGGTCACCATCGACAAAAGTGGGGCCAACACAGCGGCCCTTGACGCGCTCAAGGAAGAAACCGGTACCGAGATCGAGGTGCGTCAGATCAAGTACCTCAATAACCCAGTGGAGCAGGACCACCGGGCCGTGAAAAGAATCGTCCGCCCCATGCTGGGGTTGTGACTCCTCCAACAATAGAGCGAACTTCCCACTGGAATTTTCATCGAGCATCCAGCGCGAAGGCCTAAAAGTCAGGTACGGTGAGGGTTTTGGCGGCGCGCCGCTGCAGGATTTCTCGCCCTTGCGCTGCCCGCCTGCCAGTGTGGGAGAACGCGCTGATGGGCCACGCAAACCGAACCGCTCGAAAACCGTTGGAGGTGACGATCATGTTTGAATCCAGTCGCTTAGCCGCTGAACATTTAGCCGATGCCTATCGTCAGTTGGTGCCGTTGCGCACGCGCACCGTACACCGTTCTGAGCCGGAGGTCTCGTCCGAGACGCAACCGGCTGCCGTGAAGACGAGGAGGCGCTCATGACAACCCAGGCCGTGGCGTTATACGCCCGGGTCTCCTCCGAACAGCAAACCCAGGCCAAGACCATCGACAGCCAGGTGGCGGCGCTGCGTGAGCGCATCGCGCACGACGGCGTGGTACTGAACCCGAATCATGCGTTTGTCGATGCCGGTTACAGCGGCTCGACGCTCATCCGCCCGGCGCTGGAACGATTGCGCGATGCGGTTGCTAACGGCGAGGTCGAACGGGTTTATGTGTACGCGCCGGATCGGCTGGCGCGTAAGTATGCCTATCAGGTGATGCTCGTCGATGAGTTTCAGCGCGCCGGTGTCGACCTGGTGTTTTTCAACCGCGAACTCGGTCAGTCTCCCGAAGACGAACTGCTGCTCCAAATGCAAGGCATGATCGCTGAATACGAACGCGCCCAGATGCTCGAACGCAGCCGGCGAGGCAAACGCCATAAAGCCCGGCAAGGCTCGGTCAACGTCCTGTGCGGGGCGCCGTATGGCTATCGCTATATCACCCGCGCGGAAGGCGGTGGGGAAGCCCGTTACGAAATCAACGAGGCGGCAGCGGGGTGGTCCGTCAGATCTTTGCCTGGATGGGCCGTGACCGTCTGAGCATTGGCGAAATCCAGCGTCGGCTCACGGCGGCATCGACGCCGAGTCCCGCCGGCAAACGCGACTGGGATCGCAGTACGATCTGGGGCATCCTGAAAAACCCCGCGTATCAAGGCCAGGCGGCGTTCGGTAAAACCCGCGCCGGCGAACTGCGGCCCCGGTTGCGCGCTCAACGTGGACGCGCCTTACAGCCGCGTCGCGCCCGCTCGACCTACGACGTACCCGCCGACGAGTGGCAGTCGATCGCGGTCCCGGCGTTGGTTAGCGAAGCCCTGTTTGACGCAGTCCACGCCCAGCTCGACGACAACCGCCGCCGCGCCCGTACCGGCCAACGCGGGGCGAAGTATCTCTTGCAGGGCCTGCTAGTGTGCCGCTGTTGTGGGTATGCGTTCTACGGTAAGCCGCTGAGTCCCAGTGCCCGGAAAAACCGTCCACGGGCCTATGCCTACTATCGCTGCATCGGTAACGATGGGTATCGCTTCGGTGGCCAACGACTCTGCGACAACAAGCAACTGCGCACCGACCGACTCGAACAGGCCGTGTGGGCCGAAGTCTGCCGATTGCTCGACAACCCCAACCGTTTGGCCGAGGAATACCAGCGCCGGCTAGCCACCGTGCAAGCTCCCCCAGGAGAGGCCGAGGTCCACCAGGTCAATCAACAGATTGCCAAGCTGCGCCAAGGCATCGTCCGGCTCATCGACGGCTATGCCGAGGGCTATCTCGACAAAGCCGAAGCGGAACCGCGCATCCGACGCTTTAAAGAACGGCTACAAGTACTGGAGGAGCATGCTCACCAGCTGCAGACCCACGCGCAACAGCAGAGCGAGCTACAGCTGGTGATCGGTCGTCTGGAGGCGTTTAGCGAGAAAGTCAAAACCGGCTTAGACGACCTGGATTGGCTGGGCCGGCGGGAACTGATCCGCACGCTGGTCAGGCGCGTTGAAATTGACCAAGAATGCGTTAACGTGGTATTCCGCGTCGAGGAAGGAACGTTTCCCAGTGGTGGAAACGACCGTTTTTCGCAACATTGTAGGAGGGGTGGGAATGCTTCCCTTCTGCCCGGACCACCCTGCGGGGCATCGAACTCATGCACATGATCAAGAAGGGCCAGATGATCATGGCCGAAGGGCCAAATCTCTCCGCCGCAGGACAATTCTATTCACTGGCTGCCCAATAATCTGCAAGAGTAACCCAATCGTGCTCGAAAAAAATTAACGCAACAAAACCAACAGCGGCGTGAACCCTCCGAGAGAATTCGCCACCAGTGAAAACATTAGTTTCACCAACGGTAATCACCGAACCGAGTTCCCAAGGTTTCCTGCTGGACCCAGGGCCGTTCTACCGGCGGTTGCGCGAAGACCATCCTGTGGTCCCCGCACGCCTCCCGCGTTGGCAGCAGGGCTGGCTGATTACTCGTTACGAGGACGTCGCGACCGTACTGCGGGATCTGCAGTTCGTGAGCGATTTTCGCTTGGCCCTGTCGCCTGAGCAGCAGCGACATTCCCGGCCTCCGGTACCCAAAATCCTGAGCATGTTGGCCGACAATCTTCTGTCATTGGAGGGTGATCGGCACCAACGAGTCCGCGCCTTGGTCGCCAGGGCCTTCACGCCGTGCCGAATCGAACAGATGCGCGAGCGTATTCATGAACTTGCAGCAGAGTTGCTTGATGCTCGCGCCGGCGCGAGCCGCATGGATCTGTTGCGTGACTACGCGACGCCAATCCCAACCCGGATCATTCTCGAGATGCTGGGTATTGAAGAAGGTACTGAAATCTATGCGACGCATCGTCGAGCTGAAGCGCTCATCGCATTGGTCGAAGACCTGCGCGCTGCGTGGTGGGCGGCTCCGAGAGTCGTGATGTTTTTTCGCAGCGTGCGGCGGCTGATCCGTGAGCGCCGGATGCAGCCGCGAGACGATCTATTGAGTCATCTGATCCAAGCCGAGGAGGCAGGCGACACGCTCTCTGAGAACGAGCTGCTCGCGACGGTGATCCTGCTGATCCTCGCCGGGCACGAGACCACGGTCAACCTCATCGGCATCGGCATGTTGGCGCTCATCCAAAATCCAGAGGAGCTTGCGCGGCTGCGCAACGAACCTGCTCTCATGCCAAGCGCCGTTGAAGAGTTGCTTCGCTACGTTTCACCCTTGCGATCGGCCTTGCGCTTCACCCGCGAGGAGGTCACCCTGTCTGGCGTCACGATTCCCCAGGGTTCGCCAGTCGCCGCCGTGATCCTCTCGGCAAACCGCGACGAGCAGGTTTTTCACGATCCGGAAATCTTGGATATCGCCCGCAATCCGAATCGGCATCTGAGTTTAGGTACGGGCCGGCACTTCTGCCTGGGCGCGACGTTGGCGCGTATGGAGACAGAGATCGCGCTTTCGAACTTGCTGCAGCGCACTGTGGATCTGAGACTCGCCGTCGATCCCAGCGCCTGCGGCTGGCGCTCCAGGCTGGGTTTGCGGATGATATCCTCGCTGCCCTTGTCGGTTCACTGGCGAAATGACCGGCATCCTGCACGTCAATCGGCGTCCTCGCCTGACACGTCGAACCGCGAGGGCGGGGCGGTGAAATCGGTGCATCCACGCCCTACAGATTCTTCACTGCCGGCCGAACCTAAGCACGCGGCCTTCATCATGGACCCGTTCCCCTATTATGAGCGGCTGCGCGCGGAGCAGCCGGTCATCCAGCGATCGTTCCGACGCTGGCGGCGCGGGTGGCAGGTCCTGCGCTACACGGATGTGGAAACCGTGCTGAAAAATCCGCGCTTTTGCAGCGACTACCGCGATGCGCTGACGCCCGAGCAACAACAACGCCTGCCTGCTCAGATCCCCGGCTTCCTTAAGCAGTTACGCGACAATCTGCTCACCATCGATGGCCAGCGCCATGCTCGAATCCGCGCGCTGGTGGTCAGGGCCTTCACACCAGGCCGGATCGAAGCTATGCGCCCTCGCATCGAGCGCCTCACGGAGGAACTGCTCGATGCGCAACACGGACGCGGGCGCGTCGACCTCGTGCGTGACTACGCCACACCGATCCCAACGACCGTCATCCTCGATCTTTTAGGTGTGTCCAGCGCTGACGTCCAGGCGCCGCGCCGCTGGGTGCTGGCGCTGACCTCGACCCTACAGAACCCTATGCACCTCGTCTGGGCCGCGCCACAGATCTTCAGGCTGTTTAAGTGCGTCCGCGACCTGATCCACGCGCGCCGGCGCGAACCCCGTGACGATCTGCTGAGTGACCTTCTGCGTGTGGGCGAAGACGGTGAAGCCCTGACCAATGACGAATTGTTCGCAACCGTCATGCTGTTGCTGCTCGCCGGACACGAGACGACCGCCAACCTGATCGGCATGGGTATTCTCGCCCTGCTGCAGTCCCCCGAACAGTTGGAGAGATTGCGCGAGGACGAGACGCTCATGCGCCCCGGTGTTGAGGAGTTGATGCGCTTTGTCTCGCCGGTACGCTTCGTGACCCGCTTCACCCGCGAGGAGGTCATGCTCGCCGGCGTCAGGATTCCACAGGGCGCGCCGGTCGCCGCCGTCCTGCTGTCGGCGAACCGCGACGCAGCCGTCTTCGCGGAACCCGATAGGCTGGATGTCGGACGTCGCCCGAACCGACACCTGGCATTTGGCGGCGGTCCACACTACTGTTTGGGTGCGGCCTTGGCGCGGCTAGAGGCCGAAGTTGCATTGAGCGCCTTGCTACGACGCACCGGTGACTTGCGGCTCGCCATTGCCCCCGTCGACTGCGGTTGGCGATTTCGGCTCGGATTGCGGATGATCTCCAGATTGCCGGTTACCATTGGCCGTTGGCAGGATGCCGCTGTTACGCACCGGCAATAGCCGCAGACCCAACCAACCCGAAGAAGTCCGCTATTGTGATCGAGATTCTAGGTATCGGCTGCCGGTATCCCGGCAATGTGAACTCCCCGGAAGATTTTTGGCAGCTGTTGCAAACTAGCCAGTCTGCGATTGGCGAGATCCCAGAAGGACGCTGGACGCCGGAGGCTTACCTGAGCGCAACGCCCGCCACACCGGGCAGGTCAGTGACCTTCCGCGCCGGCTGGTTGCGCGCGGTGGACCGGTTCGACGCCGGCTACTTCCGGCTTTCCCCGCGCGAAGCGGCGGAGATGGACCCGCAGCAGCGGCTGGTCCTGGAGGTGGCCTGCGAGGCGATTCTCGATGCTAATATCAATCCGGACCGGTTGCGCGGTTGCCGGGTCGGGGTGTTCGTCGGAGCCGGCATCGCTGAGTACCAGGCGATGGCTTTCTCCGCACCTGCGACGATGACCCAGCACACCATGTCAGGCAACTCTCTGGCGGTGATCGCCAACCGGCTCTCGTTCCTACTCGATCTTCACGGGCCGAGCCTGACTGTCGATACGGCTTGCTCCGCTGCGCTCACGGCCTTCCATCTTGCCTGCCAGAGCTTCGCCGCAGACGAGTGCGATCTCGCCATTGTCGCCGGTGTCAACACCTTGCTGAGTCCGTCGCCCTTCATCGGTTTCTCGCAGGCTCAAATGCTGTCGCCGCGTGGCGTGCTGGCGCCCTTCGATATTTCAGCGGACGGCTTTGTGCGGGGCGAGGGCTGTGGCGCGGTCCTGTTGGGTCGCAAGGATCGGCCATTGAACGACGTGCGACGCGCTTACGCCCAGGTACTGAGCTCGGGCGTCAACGAGGATGGGCGCACCGCCAGCATGACCATGCCGGCCACAGCTCACCAGGCGGCGCTGATTCGCCAGACGATGGCGCGCGCGGGCCTCGATCCCGGCGCTGTGGATTATATTGAGGCGCACGGTACCGGGACGCCCATCGGCGACCCGTCTGAGGCCGAAGCCATCGCGTGCGCCGTCGCGGCCGGTCGTGCTGCGCCGTTACCCATCGGCTCGGCCAAAGGCCATGTCGGCCATCTGGAAACCGCGGCGGGGATCGTCGGCCTCACCAAGATTGCATTGTGCATCCACCATCGCCAGTTGGTTCCTACTGCCGGCCATACACAGTTTCCACCCTCCATCGATGGCAGGGCGCTTGGGTTACGTGTGCCGGTCGCCCCGGAGCCGGTCGCCAACCCTGAACCCGTAATGGGCGTCTGCTCGTATGGCTTCGGCGGCGCGAATGCTTGCGCCTTCCTTAGCTCGGCTGGCGCACCCGCCGGCGTTGCGCCGACGAACGACCTGGATACTGCGATTGCGCTGCCGCTCTCCGCCCATCATCCCGAGGGCATTCCGGCGCTCGTCGATGGGTTTCGCGCCCTATCCAACGATGATCTAAGCGAAGCTGCGCGCTGGGCGGGCATCGCCCTCCCAGCACGGCGTCACCGCCAAGTGCTATTGGCCAACCCGTCGGGACCCTTTTTTGAAACCGCGCAAGTCTTCACCGGCGAGGCGAAGGGTGAGCCGCCACGGGTCATTTTCGCCTTTGGTGGCCAGGGCGCGCAGCACCCGGCGATGGGGCGCGCCCTATATGCCCGCTTGCCGCGCTTTAGGGCTTGCATCGACCGGTTGGATGCGATTTTCCAGCAGATCGGCAGCGACTCGCTGATCCGCGACCACGGGTTCTGCCAGGGCGACATGCGCGCCGAAGATCTGGCTGACGTGCGCATGGTGTTGCCGTGCATAGTCATGATCCAGGCCGCATTGGTCGAGCAACTTGCGGCGCTGGGCGTGCATCCGGTCGCCGTGGTCGGACACTCGACCGGCGAGATGGTCGCGGCCTGGACCTGCGGCGCATTGACCGAAGCCGACCTCTGCCGGCTTACTCATGTGCGCGCACAACTGCAATATCGGATGCGGCCTGGCGCTATGGCGGCTTGGACCGATACGCCAGAGGAAGCTGCCGCCCTGCTGGAACGGTTGGGCGTCGCCGGACAGATCACTATCGCCGCGATGAACGCGCCCGGCGCGCTCACCCTCTCTGGCGATCCCGCGGCGATTGATCGGCTCATCCAGTATGGCAAGGCGCACCGAATCAGGTGCGTCCGGCTCGACGTGCCCAGGGCGTATCACAGTCACCATGTGACCGAAATCCTTGAGCCGCTGCGGGCCGAGTTGGCGTTCGTGACGCCCGGCGTTGCTAAGATCCCTTTCATTTCCTCGGTGCAGGGTCATGTCGGGCCTGTGGCCGGAGAGGCTTTGGATAACGAGTATTGGGTTCGCAACATCGCGCGCCCCGTCGATCTAGCGGGCGCCGGCTCCAGCCTGGACTTGGTCGGGGACCTGGCGCTTGAGGTCTCGCCGCGCGCGGTGCTGGCCGGCTATCTTCAACAGATCTGCGCGCGCGAGGTCATCGTCACCTTGCACCGGCGGCAGCCGGAGGTGTTGTCTCTGCTGCGCGGCGCTGCTGAACTGTTCGTGCGCGGCGTCGATATCGACTGGCGGGAGGCGCAGCAGGCCCCGCATCGCTTTGTGGCCCTGCCTCGAGCGCCCTGGCGCCATGACGTCGCACATCGCAGCGCGGCTTGGCAGCCGCCTCACGCCGCTGCCTCGATGGCTGCGGCGTCCGACAACCTCGCGATTACGCTGACTGGCGCGCCTTACCTAAGCGACCACATCGTCGACAGTCAGGTCGTCATGCCGGGAGCCGGTTGGGTTGCTCACACCCTTGCCCGGATGGATGGGCACCGCCTGGATGCGCTTGAATTTCACCGCTTCCTGCCGCTGTGGCCGCAAGCGCAAGACACGGTCTTGACCTGGAGGCAGGACGGCGAGCATGGCCGCTGGGCGGACGCCAACGGCGATCTGGTGTCGTGTCGACTGCCTAAGACGGACTTGAGCACCTTTGAACTTGAGCCGGTCGAGGCGATCCGGGCAAGGTGTGCGACCATCCTGGACGCGCCGCGTCTATATCGCTTCCTGAGTGAGCATTCCGGTTTGGATCTGCGCGGCGCTTTTCGCAGCCTGCAGGACGTTTACGCGGGTGATGCGGAAGCTCTCGGGCGTGTGCGCGTCGCCGATGACGTCCGTGATCCCGAGGGAATCTTGACGGTGCTCCTCGATGGTTGTTTCCAGGTCGCGGGCCTTTCGCAAACCCTAGACGCCCATGCGTGTGTCCCGGTCAGCATTGAGTCCTTGGCATGGCTGTCGGCTGAGACCGTGCGGGCGGCGTGGTGCCATGCTCGGATCCGCGCATTGGGTGAACAGCGCATCGTCGCTGACTTGACGATCCAGGCGGAAGACGGTCGTCCACTGGGCAACGTGCAAGGTCTGCGCCTCGACCGCGTGGCTTCGAGCCAGGCCCCATGCCCACGCTTGTTCACCATTGTCCACCGACGACTAGGGGTTCCGGAGGATTTTCGTAACCTGGATTGGACTGCGCCCGCCACGCAATTGCGGCGACTGCTCCAAAAAGACGAGCGCGTTCGCGGTCTGCGGATTCTGGACGTGGTTGGCGATGCAGCCGTTCCCGCCGTCAGCGAGCTGAATCTGAACCAGCTTGATGGTCTCGATCTACTGGTGACGACGCTGGGCGAGCTGCCAGCCAACGCTCCGGGCTGCATTCATCGCGCTGCTTCCCTGGAGGCGTTGCCGAAGCGAAGTTACGATCTGGTCTTCGCCAGGCATAGCGACCACGAGTGGTCTGTGGTTCAGGGCCTCAATATCGTGATCGATCCCGCTGGCGAGGGTCGCGTGTGCGCCGTTGAGACGACTCCGGCGCATCCACTGTTTCATGTGCTCGGCGATGTCACCGGCTGGCCTGCCGAGCAACTCACCGACGAACTCGCAGCCGCTGACTGTGTCGTGGACCTACGCGAGTCGTTGCTTGAGGCCAGTCAGACCCTGAGCCAGGTGCTGGAGCTGCCTTCGCTTCCGGCCCTGCTGTTCATGGTCCGCGAGGGCGCGGCGCGCCACCCTTCGCCTCTGTGGGGGCTGGCGCGGGCCGCGCGCAATGAACATCCGGGACTGCGCGTCTACTGCATGGGCGTCCCGGTCGCACAGCCGGTGGCGGAAACCGCTGCGCTTTTGGCGGCAGCCTATCGCGAGGGGCTGGACGGCGCTCCCGAGCGGCGCTGGAGCGCCTCGGGTTGGACGGTGCCGCGCCTCACGCCTCTTGATCCTCCACGGCCGGTCGAAGTCGCCACTGAGTGGCGGCTGGATTTAACTCGCCCCGGGCAACTCGCGTCACTGCGCTGGCGGGCGGCGCGGCCCGAATTGGAGGGTTTGTGTCCCGACGAAGTGAGGCTACGCGTCGCTTACGTCTCCATGCACTTCAAGGATGTCATGCTGGCGATGGGCATGCTGCGCGGATTCAAGCCTATCCTTGGCATGGAAGCGAGCGGTACGGTGCTCGCCATCGGCGCGCAGGCGGCCGCGCAATACCCGGAGCTGAAGCTGGGGCACCAGGTGCTATGTGTCTCCATGACGACCGACCAGGGCGCGGCGCGGCGCTCGCTATTCGGCACTGTCGCTGCGGTCGATGCGCGCTGCGTCTTTCCGCTGCCGGACGGCGTTACTCTGGAACAGGGCGCCGGATTCCTCGGCGTGTACGCCACGGCCTGGTACGCTCTCACGCACATCGGACGGCTACGCGCCGGCGAGACGGTGCTCATTCACTCCGCTGCCGGTGGGGTCGGCCAGTCGGCGATACAAATCGCACACGACCTCGGAGCACGGGTGATCGGCTCTGCGGGCAGTGAGACCAAGCGTGAGTTGCTGTGCACCGAGCTTGGCGTTGCCAGCGTCCTCGACTCACACCGGCCTGAGCGCTTTGTCGATGACGTGATGAATTTCACCGACGGTCGCGGCGTGGATCTGGTGCTCAACAGTCTTGCTGGCGAAGGGCTGCGCGCAAGCCTGTGCTGCCTGCGGCCGGGTGGCCGCCATGTCGAAATCGGCAAACGTGACATGCTTGAAGATACGTCGCTGGGTCTGCGGCTGCTGAAAGACAACATCAGCCTGCACAGCGTGCATTTGGACCTCCTTGCCGATAGTCACCCTGAAGTGGTCCGGGCGCTCGTCGCTGAGTGCGTGTCCCGCCTGGCGTCGGGACAGGCGAGACCGCTTCCGGTGACCGTATTCGAGGCTGCTGACGTCATCGACGCCTTCCGGCTCATGGCCGCAGGGAAACATCAGAGCAAGGTGCTGGTCCGGATTCCCGCGAGTTTTTCACCCGATGCCAAACGAGATGGCCCACCCACAGCGCTGGACCCATGCATCCCGGAGGCCCTGTTCGCCGCCACGGAAACTCAGTTGATCACCGGTGGAACCGGCGGGCTGGGGTTGGCGCTGGCGCGCTTCATGGCCCGGCATGGGGCCGGGCGGATCTTGCTCGCCAGCCGGGGTGGGTTGCGTACCCAGGAACAACAGCTGCACCTGGACGACCTGCGCAATGACCATCCACACACGCAGATTGAAGTGGTGACGCTGGAACTCACCGACCCGGCGGCGCTGGCGACGCTGCTGACCCGCGAGTCAGGCATCACCGGGATATTCCACGCCGCCACGAGCTATCACGCTGAGCGCTCGACGGCGCTCGACGCGGAGTCACTGCAAACGTGGGCTATCAAAGCTGAGACGGCTTGGCGTCTGCACACGTTAACGCGCGACCGTCGCCTCCGGCATTTCGTGCTCATTGGCTCGCTCGCCGGAGTGCATGGCAACACCGACCAAGCTGCCTACGTCGCCGCCAACACGGCATTGCATGAGTTGGTGTGTATGCGCCGTCAGCAGGGCTTGCCCGCCGTTGCCGTCGATCTCCCAATCCTGCTGGGCGCTGGCCGACTCAGCCGTCCGGCGCATATCCGCGAGTTGGAGTTCAACGTAGGCAAGGGCTTTGCGGCCGTCTCGTTCGCCGAGATCGAAGGTCTGCTCGCGCACGTTTGCGCCGCGCCGGACGCCTGTCCGGCCGTGGTCTGCGTGGATCACCCGAACTGGATGGGCTACCTGGCGCTGAACCGGCATCGCGCCTTTTTCGAGCATCTCGTGCCGCGCTCGGCGCTGGAGGGCGCAACTGCTGAACCGGGCATCGGCGCGCGCCAGGATCTCGACCGCGGGCAGCTCGACCGTGAAATCCGCAGCCGCGTCGCGTTTGTGCTAGGCGCTGGCCTGGACGACATCGAGCCTGAGACGCCGCTGATCGACCTTGGCGTCGACTCGCTGGCGTCGCGCGAGCTAGTCGCCTGGGTGCAAACTACCTACGGCGTGGCGATCTCGCAGGCTGAAATTCTCACGGGTTTCAGCTGCAATGCCTTTATTAGCAAGATCGTTGCGGCTAGAGGCGCAGCACTCGCTCCGACACCAGCGCCGCCGAATCGAGAGCAGGCCGCGTCGGTGGCCCAATATGTTCATGACGACTTGAACAACACCGGCGCGGACAGTGGTCGAGTCGATGCGGACGTTCCAAAATCCCAGATGGCCGCCAACACGACCACGCTACCGGAATCGCCAACGGACGCCGCCTCCAGACCCAGACCGTGCACCGCTGCGCCTATCCCTGCACCGGCCTCGGCGACCGATGCCCCACTCTCTCCAGCACAGGATGCGTCTGCCCGCTTCGAGACCATTGCGCTGCACGATGCGCCGGGTGTCGTCTCAGGATCGGTCACCGTGACCATCCCATCCAGTTTTGGGCGCGAAAGCCTGACCCGGCTGCTGGCGCAAATGGAAGGCGTTCGCCAGATTCTGGTCCTGCGTCGGCGAGAGGGCAGTGAGCACTTCTGCCTGGGGATGGACCTGGACGAGGCTCGTTTCGGTGAAGCTGGAATGAGCGCAGGGCTTGAGCAGTTCCAGCGGCTCGCAGAGCGCTTGCGCGCTGCGCCGATGCCGGTGATCTGTGTCGTTGAGGGAACTTGCCGAGGCGGCGGTATGCTGTTCCCCAGCCTGGCTACCAGCGTGCTGGCCACGACCGACGCTTCCTTCGGTTTTCCAGAGATCCGGCAGGGCGGCTTGCCCGGACTGGTGAGCGTTGCTGCGCGCGCGCGGCTTACCGAAGCGCAGTGCCGGCGCTACATGCTCACGGGCGACCGTATGGATGCGCAGACCGCCAAGCAACTCGGGCTGGTCGATTTCGTGGGGACGCAAGCTGAGGTCGAACACGAACTCCAACGTCTGCTGCGCCGGTTCAGCACTATCGATCCTGATTTGCTTGCCGCCGGCGCGGCGCTTCTTCCCGCCGCGACGGAGCAGACCGCCCTCGTCGCCATGGGCGGGCTCGATCGCCGCGAACGCCGACGCGAGCGGACGCCCGATCCTCTCGTCGAGTTACAGCACCAGCCGGATACCGGGGTGCTGGTCATCACGCTGAATGATCCCACTCACGCCAATGCAATCGACTGGGCTATCGCTAACGATTTGCACCGGGCGATTGCGACCGCGAAAGCGATGGGCGATGCGGTGCGCGCCGTTGTTCTACAGGGAAGCGGCGAGCACTTCTGCGTCGGCGTTAATCCCTACAGCTTTATCCGGCGCACCAAGGACTTGCCGGTGTTGACCGCCGCCCATGTGACCTACGAGATCTACCGGGCCTTCGTCGGCATTCGCGACCTCGGCGCGCCGGTGGTCTGCGTCCTCCACGGCAAGGTGATGGGCGGCGGACTCGCGGCCATGCTCAACGCGGACTACCGTATCGCCGCGCAGTCCACGGTGTTTAACTACGGCAATCTGCCGCGCGGCGTGTGTCCGGGGATGTTGCTCTCGGAGAATTTGGAGCGCGTGGTTGGCGCACGCTGGGCCATGGATCTCTATCTGCAAGACTACACGCTCACTGCAACGCAGGCGCGTGAAATCGGGCTGGTTCACGAGTTGGCCCCCGATGCGGCGGCGGCGCAGGCTAACGCGCTGGCCCTTGCCCAGCGCCTGTCGCGTTTTCCGGCCATGGGAGTGCGCGCGACTCTCGAACTGATCCGCCCGCCCGTGGACGAAGCGCGTCTAGCCAAGGAGAGCCTCGGCATCGCCCGCTGCAACGTGCAGGGCAACGCCTTCGAGGCTGGCTGGAAAGCGCCGGAGCGTTGGCTCGGGGAGCCTGTGCTGGTGAATCCCGCCGCCCACCAGGTCGCCCTATCGTCGCAAGACATTCAGGCGCCGCCCGGACGTGCGTCCGGGCATAACATCGGCATTCACGCGATGGAATTGTATTTTCCTCGCTACATGGTCCTGCAGAGCGACCTGGAGCGGTTCCACGGCGCGCCGGGCAAGTACACGGCGGGCCTGTTGCAGGAGGCCATCACCTTCTGCGGCGATGAGGAAGACGCTATTTCTATGGCGATGACGGTTGTCTCGCGTCTCATGCGTCGCTATGAGATCGGCTGGGACCGAATCGGTCGGCTCGAAGTAGGCACTGAAAGTCAGGTCGATCGCAGTAAAGCCATCAAGACTCACCTGATGGGCTTGTTCGCCGCGCGCGGATGCTGCGACATCGAAGGCGTCGATACCTACAACGCCTGCTACGGTGGCACGGCGGCCCTGCTCAATACCGTGGCTTGGTGTCAGAGTGAGGCTTGGGACGGGCGTTTGGGCCTTGTCGTCGCCGTCGATATCGCCGATCTGAGCGAAGAGTACGCCTTTCTCAACGGCGCCGCCGCGGTAGCCCTACTGGTTGGCCCGGACGCACCGGTGGTGATGCTGCCGGAGCGCGGCAGCCACATGGTGAACGCCTGGGACTTTTACAAGCCGGTTGGCTGGAAGGATAGCTATCCACTGATGCGCGACGGCGAGCACAGCGTCGACATCTACCTGCAATGCCTGGACGGTTGCCAGCAGGCGTTGACCCGCCGCCTCGGCGACATCGACCTGCTCCGGGAGAGCGACTACTTCGTCTTTCACTGCACCAGCGCCTATCTATGCAAACGCGCATTCGAGCGCCTCGTGCAGAACGCCGGGCCGAGCCGGTCATTGGCCGACCGGCGGGCCTTGTATCAACAACAGGCCCATCCTGGGACCCTCCTGACTCAGCAAATCGGCTCCACGTATACGGCGTCCGTCTACGTCAACCTCTATTCACTGTTCCTGCACCGGCAAGACGAGTGGGCCGGCAAGACTGTGTGCGTCTACTCGTATGGATCCGGCGCTGCGGCCACGATGTACCGGCTGCGCGTGATGCGACCACCCGCCATTGACCGCACTGTTTCCGAGCGGTTGGAGCGGCGCATTCGCCTTGAGCCGGAACGATATCTGCGCCTGACCCATCAGTACTCGGCAGCCTATGGCCGGTTCGACTTCATCCCCGAGGATCGCGGTGACCGCGAGGCCGATGTCTTCTATCTCGAAAGGGTCGACACCTGGGGCCGGCGTGACTACGGCAGTGGCGCGGTAGCCGGCGCGCCGGAACCTGAAACTTGGGCCGGTGCGACGGATGCACAGATCGTTCCCTTGTCGCGGCAACAAACGCCAATCTGGCAGACCACCCGCGCCGCCCAGAATCGCGCTGTGTTCGACCTTGGCGGCATTGCCCGCCTGCGGGGCCAACTCGACCCGACCCGATTCGCCGCCGCGCTGCGGCGGGTGGTACTGCGCCATGCGCCGTTGCGTTCCCTCATTCTGGAGACCCCGGACGGGCCGATGCAACGGATTTTGCACGACCCAAGCTTTGAGGTGGAGATGCTGGACAGCCCGAGCCAGGGTGCGGCGGATCGCGACGCGGTGATCACCGACGTCTTTCACGCATGGTCCAGCCGCGGGTTTCAATTGGAGGCGGAAATCCCATTCCGCGCCAGCCTGCTGCGCTTGGCGGACGACGATCATGCGCTTCTGGTCGCTGTACACCATCTGTTCTTCGACGGGGCCTCGATCGTCGTGTTAGCGCGCGACGCCATCGCGCTGTATCAGACCGAACCGGGAGTAGAGAGCAGCGTGCTGCCCCCGTTGCCGTGGTCGTATCGGGATTTCGTGGCCTGGCAACAGGATCAACTGGGACAGGCCGCCATGCAGCGTCTGCGCAAGGCTGGCCGCCAGGCTCTGGACGGGCGCCTGCCAGCACTACCCCTGCCGCTGGACCGTCCGCGACCGCCAATGCCTTCTTTTTATGGCGCTACCCACGAGTTCACCCTTCCACCGGAAGTTGTAGGCCGGCTAAACGCGCTAGTCCGCACCGAGGGCGCCACTCGTTTCGCCGGTCTCCTTGCCGGGCTGGCCATCGCCATTCATGGGCAGACCGGCATAGAAGATTTTTGTCTCGGTGCCTTCAGCGCCAGCCGTCCGCCATTGGCTCGGGATCTGATCGGCTGCTTCATCAACCAGTTGCCGCTGCGAATGGACTTGAGCGGCCACCCTAATCTGAGGACGGTCTTGCAGCGGGCCAGGGACACAGCCATTGCGGCCCAAGAGCGCAGCGACCTGCCGTTCTCGGTATTGGCCGAGCACTTGGTGATTGAGACGCCGCGCAGTCACGCCGCCCTCCAAGTCGTTCTCATTTTACACAATGAATTCGATGCCCGCGCCCGCGCTCTGGCGTCTGCGGTAGAGGGGCTGGACATCGAGATCTGCCACCGCTGTGGGAGCGGTCGCGCGGTTCGCGACTGGACGTTCCATGTCTACGAGGACGGTGAGCGCCTGACGGGTTACCTGGAGTACGATACGGATCTGTTCACGGCGACAACCGCTCAACGCGCTACTGGGTGGTTCCTGGAGGCGCTGCGGTTGCTGGCGACCCTGCCGGAGATGGGCTTGTCCGCAGCCATCGTCACGGCCAAGATTGACGGGTGTCAAAGCTATGAGAGCCAAAACCAAGCTTAGTCCACCTGGGGCGCGTCACGGCGTCTTTCCGCTCTTGGCGCATGTGCTGCCTGGCTGGCTCATGGCCAAGATCAATCCCCATGCGCCGACCCATCACTGGCATCTTCCCGGCGGACTGTGGATCGAAGGTCCGCTGGATATCAACATCTTCGAGCGCTCCTGGGGAGTGATGATCCAGCGGCATGAGACCTTGCGCAGCACCTTCCGCGCCTCGCTGTTGGGTAAGCCGCTCCAGCGCATTCACCGCAGCACACCCTTGGGGCTTGAGCGCGTCGACCTGATGAATTACCCGAGTGAGGTGCGGGAAAGCGTCTTACGCGACGGCATGCGCGAGCAATTACTGCTGTCCTTCGATTGGGAACACACGCCACCCTGGCGAATCACGCTGTATCGTCTGGATCGCGACAGATATTTCTGCTTCCTGGCCATCCACCACATGATCTTCGATGCTTGGTCGCAACGCGCTCTCTTACAGGATCTAACGGCGTTCTACGGCGCTTACGCTTCGGGAGCGTCGGCACCGCTCGTCCCGGCCCCTGGTCAGTACGCAGACTATATTGCCGAACATATGACGGCCCTGGAAGGTGGCAAACTGGAGAACGCGCTCGCCTACTGGGAGCGCGTGATCATGCCGCCCCCCACGTTCCTGGACGCCCTCTTCGATCATCCGCTCTATCCGAACTACCCGCACGCTGGTTGCTTCGAGCCGTTCTCCGTACCTCATTCGTTGCACAAAGACCTGATACGGGCTAGTCAGGCGCTGAAGACGACATTGTTCGCGTTGCTATTGGCGAACTTCTCGTTGCTCCTCTACCGGCGCACGCGCGAGGAGCGCCTCATCATCTCCGTACCCGTCGCCAATCGCACGCGCGCAACGCACAAGAACGCCATTGGCTGCTTCGGACGCCTCTTACCGATCGAGGCGCGACTTGATGAGAGTCTGTCCTTTAGGCAGCTTGTTCAGGAAATCGGTCTGACCGTTCGCGAGGGTCTCAAGCATCAGGATGTCCCGATGCTGCGGGTCTTCGAACGTCTGCACCTCAAAGATCCGAAGTACTGGAGCGCGATGAACCAGGTGACTTTCGCTTACCAGAACGCGCTGCAAAGCAGGGTGGAAGTAGCCGGCGTGAGCTTTTCGCTAGATGTCCATTGGGATCTGCTGGGGATCGCCCGCGGTCCGCTCATCTGCCAAATCCACGAAAGCGTGGATGGGTTGCACGGACATTGGGAGTACACCACCTGCCTGTTCGATAAAGAGACAGTCGTATGCTGGATCGAGGAATATCTGCGCCTGATGCAGGTCGCCACAGTGCAACCCGACGCCTCGATCCAGACGATTTTGAACGCCGCCACTCTTGAGGCAGGCGAGTCTTCAACAAATACCCAAGGCGATTGGATTCTCGGAGAGGAAAACCCATGAATCAATATAATTTCTCTGCGGGCCCTGGCGCGCTGCCGGAATCGGTGCTCGATGCCGCTCAAGCAGCGGTACGCGAAATCCCGGAAGTAGGACTCTCTATCCTGGGTATCAGTCATCGCTCGGATTGGTTTCGACAAGTCGTTGATGAAACTGAGGATAACATCCGACAGCTCCTGAAAATTCCCAAGGATTACCATGTGCTATTTCTGCAGGGTGGCAGTAGTTTACAGTTTTCCATGATTCCCATGACCCTACTACGCGGTCGGCAATACCCAGCCGAGTATCTGAGAACGGGTTATTGGAGCAGCAAATCTATTCCAGAAGCGTGTCGGGAAGGTTGTGTCAATGTGCTTTGGGATGGAGAGCCACAGGGTTTTACACGCCTCCCACACGACGAAGAACTCTCCTTTGGCAAGGATGCCAGTTATTTCCACTACGTTTCGAATGAAACGGTGGAGGGGTTGCAATTTCACCGTATTCTGGGGCAGGACGATGTGCCGCGAATTTGTGATATGTCCTCGGATTTCCTATCTCGTCCTATTGACCTCAAACGCTTCGCGCTCATCTATGCTCATGCGCAGAAAAATCTGGGGCCAGCAGGAGTCACTGTGGTGATATTGCGCGATGATGTGCTTCAGCTTGCGCCGGACGACCTGCATACCATCCTGGATTATCGTCCGCATGTGCTCAAACGATCGATCTATAACACGCCGCCGGTGTTTGCTATCTATGTAGCCCTTTTAGTGACTCGCTGGCTGCAAGACGAAATCGGCGGCTTGACCGTAATGGAGGTGATCAATACCGCTAAAGCGACTCTGCTTTATCAGCTCCTTGATGAAAGCGATGGTTTCTATCAACAGCGAGCCTCCATCGAGGATCGGTCAATGATGAATGTGGTATTCAATCTGCCGACCCGTGCATTGGAAGACCGTTTTTTAGAGACGGCGGCGCACGCAGGATTTTCTGGATTGAGTGGACATCGCACGATCGGTGGGGTGCGGGCTTCGCTCTATAACGCCGTGACGATGGATGCAGTGGAGGCGCTCTGCAACTTCATGAGCGACTTCCAACGCCGCGAGATGTCCGTAGGGCGTGTCCTCAATTAGAGGGTTCACAAAGCCAAGCATATGTGATTCATAGATAATCGGCCTGACGGAGGGGCTGACCCATGACGCGACGCTATGCTTTGAAAGACGACCAATGGGAAAAAATTGAAGGGCTTTTGCCGGGCCGGGAAGACACCGTAGGTGTAACTGCCAAAGGCAATCGGCGGTTTGTCGAGGCGGTTCTCTATCGTTATCGCGCGGGCATTCCGTGGCGGGATTGACCGGAAAGATTTGGGTTTTGGAAGGCCGTTCACATGCGGTTTAGCTGATGGGCGGAAAAAGGTGTTTGGGAAGAGGTTTTCAAACATCTGGCCACGGATGCAGACCACGAATACGCCATGATCGACAGCACCCTTGTTCGCCCGCATCAGCACAGCGCAGGCGCGAAAAAAAAGAAGGTGAAGACCAAGCCATCGGACGAAGCAAAGGCGGATTAAGCACGAAAATCAACGCAACGGTCGATGCCTTGGGTAATCCAACACGCTTTTGCTTAACGCAAGGACCGGCGTGCGATCTGGATGGATCGGACGTGCTTTTGCCTGCGCTTGAGGCCAAAACAATCTTGGCGGACAAGGGCGATGATGCCGAAGATCGTGTGCTCAAACCGCTGCGCGAAGCCGGAAAGGAAATCGTCATTCCGCCGAAGAAAAACCGCAAAGAGCAACGGGACTACCACAAAGCACTTTATAAGGCTCGCCACCTGATCGAGAACTTCTTTTGTCGTTTGAAACAATACCGGGTTCTGTTGCGTTATAGTCAAACAGTTTTTTATTAACAACGTAGAAAACCACGCCCTTAGGGCGTGGTCAGAGATCAACGGCTTTGCCAGTTGATCGACTCATGGGGTACTACTACGGTTTGTTGTCCCCACAACAGATCGAGAGGAGTACTGACCATGAGTCGATTCAGAAAGTTATCACATACGATCTGGCACTGCCAGTATCATATTGTTTGGGTTCCGAAATACCGGTATCGAGTCCTCACAGGGCACATTGCAGAAGAGGTATCGCGATGTATTCACGCCTTTTCGGACTATCAAAAAGTGGAAATTGTTGAATTAAATATCCAGGTGGATCATGTTCATCTGTTGGTGATGATTCCGCCGAAGTTGTCGATTTCTAACTTTGTGGGAACGCTGAAGGGGCGGACGGCCATTCGGGTCTTCAATCGGTTTTGCGAACTGAAAAGGAGACCCTATTGGGGCAACCACTTTTGGGCGCGCGGCTACTGTGTGGATACGATAGGACTGGATGTCGAGAAGATTCGCAAGTATGTGCGGTATCAAGAGCGTAAGGAAAGAGACGCCGAACAGCGCGGTTTCGATTTCTAAAGTGAGAACCCATCCTGTGGGGACGACGCCCTTGCCTCCTCAGGGGGCAAGGCAGACTATCCCCTTTTAGGGGTTAACCAAAACCACCCGCTTTGCGGGTGGTTTCTTTACTAGTTAATATATAATGAAGAAGTTAGCTCAATAAGGAGTATTGCAATGTCCAAGCCGTATAGTGAAGATTTAAGAACAAGAGTGATACAGAGTTACTTGAATGGTCTGTCGAAAATGGATATCGTTACGCTTTTCAAAATAGGGATGGATACTTTGAATCGTTGGATTCGTCAGTATTTGCAAACGGGGGATATTAAACCAAAAAAAAGGACTCAGTTTCGTGCAAGAAAATTCAGTGACTCTGATTTAAAAGATTACATTAGAAACAATCCTTCGGTGACCATCAAACAAATTGCAGAACATTTTTCGGTTAAACCCTCATCGGTTCAAGCAAGATTGAAAGCACTCAATATTACATATAAAAAAAACAATTTCTCTACGAAGAAAGGGATGAACAACAAAGAATGGAGTTTATTCAACAATTAGCGGCGAATGCATCCCGGGGAGATGATGCACAACAAATTGTTTATGTAGATGAATCTGGATTTCATAATAATGTAAGAAATGAATTTGGCTGGAGTCCAAGAGGCGAAATTATTTTTGGTGAAAGGAAAAGCAGACCCACTGAAAAACTAAATTTATTGGGTGGACTACTCAACAATGAAATCATTGCGCCACTTGCCTATCAATCTTATACAGATACGGAGATATTTAATACTTGGCTTGAGAAATTCTTAATCCCTGAACTTCCAAAAAATTGTATTATCGTGATGGATAATGCTCGTTTTCACAAATCGGAAGAAACACGAGAAATCATTGAAGACAATGGCCACCAATTGTTGTTTTTGCCTCCTTATTCACCGGATTTAAATCCCATCGAAAACTACTGGGCACTTCTTAAGGGAAAGTTGAGGAAAATTGTTGCAAATTTTCAAAATCTTTTTGATGCGTTAGTTGCGGTTTTCCAAACTATCTAAAAACTGTTTTACTATAGCTGAGAAGGCTCGATTTCTGTAAGCTTTGTCTTGCTAATAGTTATCCCCACAAAAATCATGCTGGAGCTTTTTCGGGATTAGCATATTGAGTATCAGGGAGCCTAAAAAATGATTTGACTCTCTCCTTAAATGCTTTTAGCTTTTCCAAAGCAGAATAAACGCGCGCTCTGAAATCAGCTCGGTTTTTAATCGGCTCTTTTTCCAGATGACCATTTTTGATCTCATTCCAAACCTGTTCATCCGGATTTAACTCGGGGGAATGCGTCGGAAGAAAAAAGAGACGAATTTGTTGCCGATGCGTCTCAAGAAAGGCTTTGACCTCTCCTGAAGTATGATAGGATGCGTTATCCGCAATCACAATTAATGGGCGCTTTCGACCTTCTAATGTCTTCTCCAGAAACGCAATGAAAACTGCACTCACTAATTTTTCAGTGGTCACCTCAAACATGAACTCCCCGGTCGCCGTGACCATCGATAAAATATGAAACCCACCCCGGTCATCACTCACTTTAATTTCCGGAGGATGCCCCACTAACCCCCACGTCCGACCGGAACGCGTATGGCCTTGCACCCACGATTCATCCTCAAACGCAATATCCGCTCCAAGTTTTTGAGCCAACTTCTTAATTTCTTCGAAACCTTCATTAACAAACGTTTTAACTTGCTCCTTATCCTGGTTGATCGCTCGATAACAAGGCTTTTGACAACTTAACCCTAAATCATGCAAATGAAGGCGTACCGTGGCATCCGATACCCAGAGACCAAAGGACTCCTTCAATAAATGAACAATAATCTCTAAAGTCCATAAAACCGTATCATAACCATGATCCGCCGGCGTCGTATTGAGGATCGTTTCTTTTAACCATCGATCAATAGCCGGAGTAATCACACACGGAGCACCGGGCGCTTTGCGAGTATCTAGGGCTTCTTCTCCTTCATAACGATAGTTGCGAAGCCAGTCATAAATACTCGTTCGGTCGATACCCAAAAAATCAGCAACAAGCTCCGGACTATAATGCTTCTCTTCGACCGCGCGAACCGCAATACGCCGGATGTAATTCATCACTTCATCCGGTATTTTACGTGCATCAAACATCCATTCCGCGTTCATTGCCGCACCTCCTCTATAAATTTAGAGTATCTAAAGAGGTTTTCTATAGTTATTAGACCATTTGATTAACGCTCAGTTCGTTGATAATGTAGGGATAATCGTTGGCAAGCCTACTACACGGCCGCCGTCCCTCCCTTGAGAATCCGCATGATCGACTTCAAAGGCCATCGTTTCGAACGTAAGGTTGTCCTTGCAGAATACCTTTCTTGGGCCACCGCCAGACCATGGATTCGGAGACCTTCAGCTGTTTTGCCATTTCGTGGATGGTGAGCAACCCTTTGGCGCGTAATCGATCATACCGACTCGGTAATCCATGGCGCTTTGCGATAGCCGCAACCATTTCGGCATCGAAAGCCTTACCCTCAGCGGTCCGCCTGCCTTGCTGATTGAGGCATTGTGCGATTTCGTAGGATCCTTGCTGGTCCAGCAGACGATCGGGTTCTGTTGCGTTAATTTTTTTCGAGCACGATTGGGTAACCCTTGCAGGTTATTAGGCAGCCAGTGAATAAAATTGTCCTGCGGCGGAGAGATTCGTCCCTTCGGCCATGATCATTTGGCCCTTCTTGATCATGTGCAGGAGTTCGATGCCCCGCAGGGTGGTCCGAGCAGAATGAAAGCCTTTGAACCCCAGCATGGGGCGGACGATCCGTTTAACGGCGCGATGATCTTGTTCCACTAAATTATTTAAGTACTTGTTTTGGCGAATCTCAATGGCGGCGCCCGTCTCCTCCTGGAGTGCATCCAGGGCAGCGGTGTTAGCGCCACTCTTATCGATCGTGACTTTGTCCGGAAGACCGTGCTGCCGTATCGCCTTTTTGAGAAAGCGCAGGGCGGCTTTCTTATCGCGATGCGCCGTGAACAGGAAGTCGATCGTCTGGCCGTCTCGATCAACCGCGCGGTAGAGGTACTTCCACTGGCCTTTGACCTTAATGTAGGTCTCATCCATCCGCCAACTTGTGCCCACCGGGCGCTTTTGTCCTTTGCGGAAAGCCGCTTCCAACTGCGGCGTAAACTTCTGGACCCAGCGGTAGACGCTGGAATGATCCACGTCGACACCCCGCTCCGCCAGCATCTCTTCCAGGTTCCGATAGCTCAACGGATAGGCGAGGTACCAACGGACACTCGTTAGGATGATGTCTCGTTCAAAGCGGTGGCCTCTAAAATCGATCATGCGGGTTCTCAAGTCAGGACAGGGGCCGTGTAGCTTACCGAAATCCGACCCTATCAGCTAACGCAACAGAACCGGATGGATCGACCACCCGCAAACCCAGCGTGTTTCGTCGTTCGACGAGGTGAAACAGCCGCTGATACTCGACCTCATCCCCGCGCGCGAATGTCACTAACAGGTTGCGCTCCAGCGAACGCGGGCCGTGGCTGGCGATCGCCACCCGGTAATCGTTCAAGCCCGCCGCCGAAAGCGCAAGCGCACTTTGGAAGTCTTCCAGGGTGTGGATGGCTTCCACGCGGAGACCGAAACGGGCCAATCGTTTCCGGTATGGTTCAATGCCTTTCTCGGTCAAGGTGAAATGACCGCTTTCATCCCGATGGTCAAGCGGTTCGCGTTCATCGCCATCGAGGATTGAGTTTTCTTGATCGGCATTCATGTCGGCCCTCCGGTGAAAAAAGAGGATCAGGCGCGCATGAATGCCGGTTTTTGCAACCCGCTGGGGATATGCCATCCCCAGCGGGGGTGGGGTGTGTCCCCTTTTTCTTCTTATCAGGAGACACACGATGCAACTCTCTAAAGTCAAGTCGTTCTGCCGGTCGGCGAGCCGGAATCGGCTAATTGAAACGCGCAAGACGTTAAGCGACAGGCTCTTGTCCGGCGCCTTGGCCGGCACCAACGCCGTCAAATGCCTGGAGTGCGTCGAGCGCGAAATCGCTAAACGCGAACTCATGGCGTTGTTTGAGGAGGCTCCTCATCGAACAACGGCGCCAGGATAGCGCTGAGCTTTGGGTCAGCGGCGGCATACGCCGCTAATTGATCCAACGAGTGCTCGAACGATCGATCGAGGGCGGCGCGCGCCTGCGTTCGGGTGCGAATCTGGCGAATGTCGATCCCGGCTCGGGCCAGGTCGGCCGCCAGCGCCTGATGACCGATGGCGGTAAAGCGGATGCGGTCGGAACCCGTATCCGCGATAAACCATCGGCGTTTCTCATCGTTTGGATTCATCGCTGCCCTCCGGTTCGTGTGAGAGGAGCAGGCTGGCATGAATTCTTTTTTTTGCAACCCCCTGGGGATCCCTCCATCTCCAGCGGGGATGGGGTGTGTCCCCTTTTTTTCTTTCAATCGATTCATTTGGGAGGACACGCCCCATGCCACTCAACCTTGCAGTACCCTCACCGTCCTTCCGGGCGGTGCTGGAAATCGCCGAGTACGCCGGTCACGGCGTCACTGTGGCGCGCTTCGAGACCGTGCGCTTCCCCACCGGGGCGATGCAGGTCTGGGAGCTGACCCCGCACACGCCGGCCTCCGCCCACGATGCGGCGGCGGCTTTGGTCATCGCGGTCTTCTTGAAAGGCCGCGGCATCGACCGCTGGAAGCCGATGCCAGCGGGCTTTGAAGCCGCCGCCGCCCATTACCGGCGCCGGGCAGCCCAGGAAAATGATCGTCGTGCGAAGCCCGTAGCAACCAGGGCCGAACACCCCGCCGTTGCCGCGTGAGGAGGACGACCATGAGACTGTCCCCCACGTCGGTTTTGAAGTACGAGACCTGTCCGCAGCAGTATTACCTCGAAGAGGTGCGGCGGATTCGCCCAATGCATACCGCCGCCAACCTGATCTTTGGCCGGGTGGTGCATCGGATCGTGGAACAGGCGCTGCGCCAGATCGTTCAGGGCCAGCCCTTCGATGCGCGCGCCGCGTTTGCCGCCGATTGGCAGACGGCGCGCACACAGGGCGGCATCGCCTATTCCGCCACGCAATCGCCGGAATCGCTGACCGCGACCGGCGAGGCGCTGGTCACGCAGTTCATGACGCGCTGGCCGACGTTGGGCTGGTTCCCGGCCCTGGATCACCAGAACCAGCCCCTGCTGGAGCTGAAGCTGGAGGTCTCGGTGACCGCGGGCCTGACCTACGTGGGGCGGTTCGACCGGTTCTGTTGCGTTAGCTGATAGGGTCGGATTTCGGTAAGCTACACGGCCCCTGTCCTGACTTGAGAACCCGCATGATCGATTTTAGAGGCCACCGCTTTGAACGAGACATCATCCTAACGAGTGTCCGTTGGTACCTCGCCTATCCGTTGAGCTATCGGAACCTGGAAGAGATGCTGGCGGAGCGGGGTGTCGACGTGGATCATTCCAGCGTCTACCGCTGGGTCCAGAAGTTTACGCCGCAGTTGGAAGCGGCTTTCCGCAAAGGACAAAAGCGCCCGGTGGGCACAAGTTGGCGGATGGATGAGACCTACATTAAGGTCAAAGGCCAGTGGAAGTACCTCTACCGCGCGGTTGATCGAGACGGCCAGACGATCGACTTCCTGTTCACGGCGCATCGCGATAAGAAAGCCGCCCTGCGCTTTCTCAAAAAGGCGATACGGCAGCACGGTCTTCCGGACAAAGTCACGATCGATAAGAGTGGCGCTAACACCGCTGCCCTGGATGCACTCCAGGAGGAGACGGGCGCCGCCATTGAGATTCGCCAAAACAAGTACTTAAATAATTTAGTGGAACAAGATCATCGCGCCGTTAAACGGATCGTCCGCCCCATGCTGGGGTTCAAAGGCTTTCATTCTGCTCGGACCACCCTGCGGGGCATCGAACTCCTGCACATGATCAAGAAGGGCCAAATGATCATGGCCGAAGGGACGAATCTCTCCGCCGCAGGACAATTTTATTCACTGGCTGCCTAATAACCTGCAAGGGTTACCCAATCGTGCTCGAAAAAAATTAACGCAACAGAACCACACATCCTCCATATGCCAAACATAATCGGGACTGACACTGGGAATACACCATTCTTGACGTTGCCAGGGTTTGAGGTCGTTTTTTTAAGGATGCGCCGCACACTCTCACGGGAAATGGCTTCGATGGGCCGGAGTTCCATGAAGCGGTCCGCTAACAATTGGAGAGTCCACTGACAACGGCCAGCGGGCGGGGTACTACAGGCCAAGGCGACCAGAAAGGCGGCCTGTTTGCCGGTCAAGGCCGGGGGCAAACCGACTCGTGGCCGCTCGCTTAACGCCGCCAGCAACCCTTCGTCGACAAACCGTTGACGGGTACGATGAACGGTCGAAATCCCCAAGTGAAGGCTTTGGGCAATGGCCTCATCCGTCGCCCCTTCCGCAGCCTGCAGCAACACATGGGCACGGGCAACCTTGCGCGCCGCTGCCTTGCCTTTATGAATGACCTTCAGCAGGTCTTCCCGCTCCTCTTCAGTTAGATCAACCAGATACTTGTGGGCCATGGTGATTCCTCCTGTTGATCTCAACCATAGGGCACCCACCGCTACCTGTCAAAACTTCTGTGTCAGCCCACTAGGGCTTCAAGCTCCATCTCGTGGTCAATGACCGGGGCGAACTGTTAGCCTTTCGCATCACCCCCGGCAACGTCGATGATCGGGAACCCGTCCCCGAGCTGACCCAAGGGCTGACCGGGAAGTTAATCGGCGATCGCGGTTATATTTCCTCGCAATTGTTCCACATCCTCTGGGAACGAGGACTGCACGTAGTCACCAAAATCCGCAAGAACATGCACAATAAACTGATGCCCCTGGTGGATAAGTTGTTGTTACGCAAGCGTGCCATCATCGAAACGATCAACGATCAGATCAAGAATATCCAGCAGATTGAACATACCCGGCATCGTAGCGTGGTGAATGCCATGGTCAACGTCCTGGCCGCCTTGGTAGCCTACACGCACCAACCGCGCAAACCGTCACTGAATATATCGAAAAATGAGATTAACTTGTTGACTTCACAATAATAATAAACAGAACTCACGTTAAGTACGCACTCCGTCACTGCACAACCGCCGAATTTACGCCGCTTCGCCTTGATCACCAGAGCTTCGCGAAGTTACGCCCGCTCGCCC
The DNA here is from genome assembly GCA_024235095.1 of Gammaproteobacteria bacterium. Lineage (NCBI taxonomy): Bacteria > Pseudomonadati > Pseudomonadota > Gammaproteobacteria > Gammaproteobacteria bacterium. The sequence goes on along the minus strand of JACKNC010000003.1, from coordinate 339,147 downwards.
TGCTCCGCAGCGCCTCCTATCCGGTTCTTGTCCATCGGCTCGCAGTTTCGCTCCACGCTTCCTCCCCACACTCGGTCACCCTCATGCGGTTGCGCTTCGCTTCGTTCGCGGTGATCCACTTACGGCGGGACTTTCACCCACAAGAGTGCGCACATGCTGGGCGCACATAAAATTGGGGTTCCTCTTTATTATTACAAAAAGCGATGGTATAGTTGAAACTTTCCAGTATGGTTTAGACGGTCGATTTCTGCTTAAACGATCTCAAGAAATGGAAGATTTATTGATCAAACAAGTTGAATATGTGTTACAAGATCCAACAGATTTTATGCAGGGTATTTTATATATGATGTTCAAGCAAATAGATGAAGATATTGTTTATCCTCTCTACATTGGTCGGGCTGGTAGATTTGGTCATGATGGTTATAGAGTATCAGCAAATTTAATCAATATCAGGAAAAATAAAAGTAAGTTTGGAAGATGGGGTTACAATTACGCATATCGGGGCGCGAAGCGCTCCGCTTATCATATTGGTGATTTAAGTGCAGCAGTTTTAATTGGCCACGATCCAGTTAAAATATCACCAAAATACAAGCGATGGGGACAGGCTCTTTTTCATGAAATACCAAGTGATTCACCTCGACTTAAATATCAAATCAAATTCTGGTGTACTGCTTGGAATTATAATTGTCCTAACATTTGGGGTCCTGTAAATTTTCCTGTGATAGACAAACCATAGGGTATACTGATATCTAACTTTTTGCTTTTTCAAGAACTCTTTTGGAGCCGGCCTATTAGGGCATTGATTGATTTTGAAAAAGGGCGAAATCCATGGAAGGCTGCCGATCGGGCGGCGGCTGAGGATGCGTCCAGAAATTCTGTAAAAAACCACGCCTCCTCTTTGATCTGGAGAAGCGCCATGCCGACCGTTGAATTGATTCTTCGTGATGATGAAGGTCGTATTATTGATCATCGATCCACACGAACATATTCTTTGGATTGGAGAAATCAAAGCTTGCATTGTATTGAAGGTGCAGTTGAAGAATTTAAGAAAAATGCACTACCGGATCTTCAGGCTGATTTGTTAGAAGCGGCTCAAAACATCTTTATTCAGGATAAAAAAAAGACTTGATTTGCAATGGGACAACACCCATCAAGATTAAGACGCTTCATGGACCTTTTGAATTTAGACTTCAGCGATTTATTGATCGAGAATACCCTAGTTTGCCTCATCGAACCTACTTTGATTTGACGGATCAATTTCAGGAAGATTATGTGAGTGATCGGTTAAAAGAATTCTCCGCTTATTATAGCAATCGCTTAAGCTATATCGATGTATCCGATTTAATAGAGAGGGTCACCGGGTTCCGACAACTCAGTGACCAAAAAATCCACCATGTGGTGGTTGAAAAGGCGCAAGCGCTCAGTCAAGCGTGCGTCGCGCAAGTGGAAGAAACCTTATCGAAGACGAGTGGTTCTGTCATCAACATTGACCCTGATGTTGATATTTACGACCCAGAAAGTCGGGAAATTCTGATTTTCGAAGATGCCATTCAAGTCCGTGGTCAGAAAGAAAATCGTATAAGAAAACAATCAGTTATAAAGGAAGAAGTGCCAGAGAAATCCGCACCGAAGAAGACGTCTGCCGTATCGAGTGACGTCATTCTCTTTGAAAATAAAGACGGCGATCTTGAATACCTGACCGCACCGATTGATCGACAGGGGAAAGCGATCATTCCGGTTGCTGATATTCTGAAAAGCCGGGTGATTGAAGATTATGGGAAAGAAGAAAAGCCATTGCCGATTATCGCGATTACAGATGGCGCAAAAATCATTCGTGAGCATCTTTGGGCGGTATTTGGTATCACCGTGCTGATTATCCTGGATTGGTACCATCTTGGTAAAAAAATTCCTCCTGTAAATTTTCCTGTGATGCTCTATGCGTTTGAAACTAACCGCAAGTTTGACGGATCATTCGCGGCTTCTTGAGGAAACCAGACAGAATCCCATTCATTATTGAGTTCGATCACCTTTAAAATGCCTAAACTTCGACTTCCTGCAGGACGCCAACTCATCCCTTTTTTCTTCTGACGACGTCCGATAACTTGATCACAGCCTTTCTCGATAGAACCACTTCCGATGGGTTTGCCTGCAATCTGACGACTTCGATAATCGATAATTTCATGCTGATGTTTTTCAAGATAATTGATCAGTTCAAGATGCTTTTCTGCATTTTTGGGTTGCACCTGCTCGACTAAGTAATTCAAAACCGTGACAACATCACCACGCCAGAGGTGATAGAACATAAACTTTAGATGCTGATTCTTCTCATCCTTATTCAAGGCAATCATACTCATTAAATCACGAATTTTTTCCTCCTGTAAATTTTCCTGTGATGCTCTATGCGTTTGAAACTAACCGCAAGTTTGACGGATCATTCGCGGCTTCTTGAGGAAACCAGACAGAATCCCATTCATTATTGAGTTCGATCACCTTTAAAATGCCTAAACTTCGACTTCCTGCAGGACGCCAACTCATCCCTTTTTTCTTCTGACGACGTCCGATAACTTGATCACAGCCTTTCTCGATAGAACCACTTCCGATGGGTTTGCCTGCAATCTGACGACTTCGATAATCGATAATTTCATGCTGATGTTTTTCAAGATAATTGATCAGTTCAAGATGCTTTTCTGCATTTTTGGGTTGCACCTGCTCGACTAAGTAATTCAAAACCGTGACAACATCACCACGCCAGAGGTGATAGAACATAAACTTTAGATGCTGATTCTTCTCATCCTTATTCAAGGCAATCATACTCATTAAATCACGAATTTTTTTACCAAGATGGTACCAATCCAGGATAATCAGCACGGTGATACCAAATACCGCCCAAAGATGCTCACGAATGATTTTTGCGCCATCTGTAATCGCGATAATCGGCAATGGCTTTTCTTCTTTCCCATAATCTTCAATCACCCGGCTTTTCAGAATATCAGCAACCGGAATGATCGCTTTCCCCTGTCGATCAATCGGTGCGGTCAGGTATTCAAGATCGCCGTCTTTATTTTCAAAGAGAATGACGTCACTCGATACGGCAGACGTCTTCTTCGGTGCGGATTTCTCTGGCACTTCTTCCTTTATAACTGATTGTTTTCTTATACGATTTTCTTTCTGACCACGGACTTGAATGGCATCTTCGAAAATCAGAATTTCCCGACTTTCTGGGTCGTAAATATCAACATCAGGGTCAATGTTGATGACAGAACCACTCGTCTTCGATAAGGTTTCTTCCACTTGCGCGACGCACGCTTGACTGAGCGCTTGCGCCTTTTCAACCACCACATGGTGGATTTTTTGGTCACTGAGTTGTCGGAACCCGGTGACCCTCTCTATTAAATCGGATACATCGATATAGCTTAAGCGATTGCTATAATAAGCGGAGAATTCTTTTAACCGATCACTCACATAATCTTCCTGAAATTGATCCGTCAAATCAAAGTAGGTTCGATGAGGCAAACTAGGGTATTCTCGATCAATAAATCGCTGAAGTCTAAATTCAAAAGGTCCATGAAGCGTCTTAATCTTGATGGGTGTTGTCCCATTGCAAATCAAGTCTTTTTTTTATCCTGAATAAAGATGTTTTGAGCCGCTTCTAACAAATCAGCCTGAAGATCCGGTAGTGCATTTTTCTTAAATTCTTCAACTGCACCTTCAATACAATGCAAGCTTTGATTTCTCCAATCCAAAGAATATGTTCGTGTGGATCGATGATCAATAATACGACCTTCATCATCACGAAGAATCAATTCAACGGTCGGCATGGCGCTTCTCCAGATCAAAGAGGAGGCGTGGTTTTTTACAGAATTTCTGGACGCATCCTCAGCCGCCGCCCGATCGGCAGCCTTCCATGGATTTCGCCCTTTTTCAAAATCAATCAATGCCCTAATAGGCCGGCTCCAAAAGAGTTCTTGAAAAAGCAAAAAGTTAGATATCAGTATACCCTATGGTTTGTCTATCACAGGAAAATTTACAGGACCAATTTTTTTACCAAGATGGTACCAATCCAGGATAATCAGCACGGTGATACCAAATACCGCCCAAAGATGCTCACGAATGATTTTTGCGCCATCTGTAATCGCGATAATCGGCAATGGCTTTTCTTCTTTCCCATAATCTTCAATCACCCGGCTTTTCAGAATATCAGCAACCGGAATGATCGCTTTCCCCTGTCGATCAATCGGTGCGGTCAGGTATTCAAGATCGCCGTCTTTATTTTCAAAGAGAATGACGTCACTCGATACGGCAGACGTCTTCTTCGGTGCGGATTTCTCTGGCACTTCTTCCTTTATAACTGATTGTTTTCTTATACGATTTTCTTTCTGACCACGGACTTGAATGGCATCTTCGAAAATCAGAATTTCCCGACTTTCTGGGTCGTAAATATCAACATCAGGGTCAATGTTGATGACAGAACCACTCGTCTTCGATAAGGTTTCTTCCACTTGCGCGACGCACGCTTGACTGAGCGCTTGCGCCTTTTCAACCACCACATGGTGGATTTTTTGGTCACTGAGTTGTCGGAACCCGGTGACCCTCTCTATTAAATCGGATACATCGATATAGCTTAAGCGATTGCTATAATAAGCGGAGAATTCTTTTAACCGATCACTCACATAATCTTCCTGAAATTGATCCGTCAAATCAAAGTAGGTTCGATGAGGCAAACTAGGGTATTCTCGATCAATAAATCGCTGAAGTCTAAATTCAAAAGGTCCATGAAGCGTCTTAATCTTGATGGGTGTTGTCCCATTGCAAATCAAGTCTTTTTTTTATCCTGAATAAAGATGTTTTGAGCCGCTTCTAACAAATCAGCCTGAAGATCCGGTAGTGCATTTTTCTTAAATTCTTCAACTGCACCTTCAATACAATGCAAGCTTTGATTTCTCCAATCCAAAGAATATGTTCGTGTGGATCGATGATCAATAATACGACCTTCATCATCACGAAGAATCAATTCAACGGTCGGCATGGCGCTTCTCCAGATCAAAGAGGAGGCGTGGTTTTTTACAGAATTTCTGGACGCATCCTCAGCCGCCGCCCGATCGGCAGCCTTCCATGGATTTCGCCCTTTTTCAAAATCAATCAATGCCCTAATAGGCCGGCTCCAAAAGAGTTCTTGAAAAAGCAAAAAGTTAGATATCAGTATACCCTATGGTTTGTCTATCACAGGAAAATTTACAGGACCACATTTGGCAAGAGTTTGGAAGTTGCTCATTAGGATTTATTGAGTACCTTTTAATTGGAGTAGCAGCTATTCTTTTTCCAGAATCTCTTTTAAACGAAGAAGGTGTTAAATAGCTTCTATCAAGATTATGGAAATAGGTTATCAATGCTTGATATCATCAATCGCGCATGCGATGGCGAGGCTCGTCGGCTTAAAGGTTCAAACCGGCATTCAACGGCACCATCAATTCCGGTCCGTCATGGCCGGGCGCGTTGACGGCGGTGCTCACCGGCCAGACCTGCAATCGCGCCACGGGACAAGGAACCAGGAGCGGTTTCAAGATGGCAGGATCAGTAATCGCTGGATCCAGCCAGCGGGCTTCGTCCTCGGGCGCGAGAATCACCGGCATCCGGTCATGAATCGGGGCCATCAGCGCATTGGCCTGGGTCACCAGAATCGTGCAGGACTCCAACACTTGCCCCTCCCGTTCCCAATGTTCCCATAACCCGGCAAAAGCCAGCGGCGCACCGTCCGCTGGAGCCATGCAATACGGCTGTTTACGCGACCCCTCTTTGCGCCATTCATAGAACCCATCTGCAGGGATCAGACAGCGGCGTTGCCGAAATGCCTGACGATAGGTCGGCTTGTCGGTCACCGTCTCAGCGCGGGCGTTGATAGTGCTGTACGTCGTGCGCGGTTCCGACGACCAGGCCGGCACCAAGCCCCAACGCAACGCCACGGCTTCCCGTTGGCCCAGTTCCGTCATGCGAATGGCCAGGACGGACTGACTCGGCGCGACGTTATAACGGGGCATCAGGGCCGGGATCGTCGGCAGATGGAACCGTTCAGCCAGCCGATCGCCGGATGTGCATTGAATGAACCGGCCACACATTAAGGGTTGATCTCTCCGCAGTCAGGAATCCACGGGGGGTAGCACAACATGTAAGAGGCGTAGCCGCAATCGTCCACATAACGCGCCATGAGACTGCGGCCTCCATTTTCCGCACGGAAAATCCCATCAGTCACCGCAGTCTCCATTTTCCGCACGGAAAATCCCATCAGTCACCGCAGTCTCCATTTTCCGCACGGAAAATCCCATCAGTCATCTTGAGGAGACTCTGCCTCGACCATTGCCCGCAAACGTTCGAGAAATTCCTCATTTTCCAGCAGCCATCGAGAAGGACCTGCAAACGATACCGATGCCTGCCGTTGAGAAATATTGACCTTGAACAACGGCTTCCCCGACGACGAAACAAAATTGCGGGGTTCCGATTTAACTCTTGGCGGAGTTTCATCCGCTCCATTGGCTGTCGGACGAGGCAACCATCGCTCAAGTTGGCTGGGATCAACCGCCAGTTCCTCCAGTTGTCGTCCGGCAATGTCGCCCGATTCAATCTGGGGTAACAACAGCATCACTTGATCCTCAAAACCCTTTGCACACAGACTGCCCAGCAGATAACCAGTCGTCAGAGGGAGAGCAGTGATGTCCCGGCAGGCCATCACCACCTCGGCGGGCAATTTGGCAAACCCCAGATATTTGGAGAGCTGCGCATGACTCAAACCCATTGCCTCAGCCAGTTCGCCCTTGGAGTTAAACAAGTTCTCGTCCAGGACGCGCTGATACCGTTTGGCTTGGGTGTAATCGGAAAGCCCACGCCGCAAATCGTTCTCAACGACCATGATCGAAAATGCCTCTCGATCACCAAGGTCCGGGCGGATATCCACTAATAGCTGCCGCTGGGCTTGCAAGGCAGCTTTCCAGCGCACATAACCGGCAATAATTTCATAGCGGATTGCTGGCTGTTCAGGATCTCGAACCGGACGCACAATAGCGGGAGCGACTTGCCCATCCCGCTCCAGGGATTGCGCCAACTCATCCAAATGAGGCGTTTCCGAATCGGGCCGGTCGGCCCAACGCCAAGGTCGGCAGACTTCAGGATCAACGAAACGTTGCCCTTTGGTGGGATAGAGCGTTGGACGCTCAAGGGGATCGGTCGTTACCGGATCCATGACAACCGTTTCACGTGAAACGGTTGCATCGGTATCGGCGGCGCGTTCCATGTTCTGGAGCGCCTTAACCATGGCGGATTGTCGATTACGCCCTAACCTGCCCACCGCGCCGGCCTCGGCATTATCGCGGCGACGTTGGTCTTTGATCTCGTTCATAAGCGACCTGGTTAACCCGTAGCGTCAGAGGAACCGACGTCCTTCGCAGGTAATTCTTCGGTCTGCTGTTCCCAAACCTGGCGAAAAAGATCAATGACTTCACCATTCAACGCATTGAGATAACTCAAAGCGCGTTGATAGGCTTCATAAGAGCCCTTGGGTTGCTGAATCTCGTAAACTGAACTGAGATCCGCCGCGGATCGTTCGATCTCCACGCTTAATGGCATGACGTGTTCCAACACATAATCCTTTAAGAGCATACGTAAAGCGGCTTCGGTATTCTTGGCTTCGCCCGAGCCGCTATGCAGAGTCAGCAATACCCGAAAGAAATCCAGCGGTCGCGAGAAACGTGGATCACGTTTCAAGGCGCTCATAGTCTGGGCATAGAGAACGGCGGACCCGAAATCAACGGCTCGTGGAGGAATCGGCAGCAGCATGGCGTTGGCCGCCGCGACGGCGTTCAGCGTTAACGATCCCATATTGGGAGGACAATCGACGATGATGACATCAAAATCGCCCTCTACCTGGCAAAGTCCGTAATCCAGCCGCTGAAATGCCAGCAGATCAAGAAACTCTTCCTGATTCTCCCGATGGTCAAGCAGTCTAATTTCCGCATCCTGTAAGCCAAGATTGGCCGGAATTAACCAAAGTCCCGGGAAATAAGTTTCCCGGATTACGCTGCGGATATCCGATGGATCATAAACGAGAACATCCGCCAAGGTGTCCTCGCGCTGGATATCAATGTCCGGCAGGATGCCATGCAGCATGGTCAAGGACGCTTGTGGATCCAAATCAATCAGGAGAACGCGCAAGCCGTCCAATGCACAACGATGGGCAAGATGCGTTGCGGTTGTCGTTTTGGCCGAGCCCCCCTTAAAAAAGGCGACCGCGCAACGAATAGCGCGACTGCCTGTTGGGCGCAAACGACGGATGCCGAGTCGATCGCGGTAATCGTTGATCCGCTCAAGATTGTAAGAGCGTTGGCCGCGCTCATCCTTGGGAGGAATGCCAAACGGAGGTCGTCGGGCGCTGCCTTCGGTTTCAAGCCGCCGAATGTACTGGGGAGTGAATCCCAGCATGGCGGCGGCTTCCCGGATAGGAAATCGTTTCAGCGATTTATTCAAATGAGGCTGAGTAGCGATGCTACGCAGTTCTTCAAGTAAGTGGCTACCTGCTCGAGCGAAGTTCTCCAGGAAGATAGCAGGTTCATTAATCCCAATGGTCATATCAATCCCCTTGTTGCGCCTTTATTATGCAATAACCTTTCAAATGCGCAACAGTGTTCCTGTGAAGAAAATACGTTGTCTCGCTCAGAGACAACGACGGTTTCCGACCATGCCGACCTTTACGACCTTTTCCCGGAAAGTCCCTATGGGGGTTTCTCGTATACCGAATTTCCGGCAAAAGGTCGTAAAGGTCGTAAAGGTCGGCATCGTGGAGGTCCAGTAAATCGATACTGGTGCATTTGATGGGGTTAGCTCCCTTGACTTTTCAACAACAACTTTCTATTTAAGTCATTGTATTTATGATATTTATCAAGGAAGCTTTTAGAACTGAGGTTCGGTAGGATCGGCATCGTGTTTGTCCAACAAACCTATGCCGATACGTTTGACGGGCTTGGTTCCATCGGCTCTCCAACCTTTGGCGGTCAGGTATCGGCCAAATTTATGCTGACTTTGCTCGCGCTGGCTGTTTTCGGCGCACCACGTTTTGTAGGCGTTCCATAAATCATTAGCGCGCACTTCAGCAGATTTGTGGATAACACAACATTCCTGGATGAAAGGACCGAAGATGTCCATTTCATCACGATAAGCCTGTGTTGCCGCCTGAACCTTGACCGGGGGTTGCAGTCCATGTCGCTGCCAGTCCAGACAACCCTGGATCGCCCAATTCAGGATGCCTGGCAGTTCCGCCTCCAGTCGATCAGGCAGGTTGAGATCTTCACGACCTTTGAAGCTCACCTCGAAAGGCACCAGGCGTACCCGTGACCAAATCGCATCATCGGTGCCGCGAATTTCCGGTTTGTGGTTACCGTACATCCACGGTTTGAACTGTGGTTTGAAGGTGAAGGCTTCCTGATAGAGACGGCGCCCTTCAATAGTGTCACCACCGGTGATGTCTTTAATCAACTGTTCGTTCAATCGATGTTCTTCATCGACTTCACTGGTGCAGACGAAGCGCGGGCCGGCCAGCGTCGCCGCCTTGCGCTGATTGTCTTCCGGGTTTTTGGATTTCATGAAAGTTATGATGCTCCCCATATTTTAGACCAGGCTCTAAGAGAGAAGGCAACAGCGAAAGGCAAGGTGAAATATGGCAGGAGTGCGCAAAAGGCATACGGTTGAGTTCAAGACCAAAGGGGCCTTGGAGGCGATTCGTCAACAGAAAACCAGCAATCAGCTGACGGCAGAGTATGGTATTCACGCCACTCAGATCAACGCCTGGAAGAAACAGGCCCTGGCGGCGATTCCAGAAGCGTTCTCGGGTAAACCAGCGCGGGTACAGGAGACGCAACAGGGGCAAATCGATGAATTGCACCGGCAGATTGGACAACTGATTGCCGAGCGGGACTGGCTGAAAAAAAAGTCCTCAGCCCTGCATTAGAGGTCAGGAAGATGCTGATTGAACCCCACAACTCCACCTTCAGTCTCCGGAAACAATGCGAACTACTGGGCCTGAATCGTTCCAGCTTGTACTATCAGCCCGTCGGTGAGCGCGCGGAAAACCTGAACCTGATGCGCCTCCTGGATGAGCAGTATACGCGAACGCCCTACTACGGTGTTCTGCGCATGGTTGCTTACTTGCGCAGTCTCGGACATCTCGTCAACGTCAAGCGGGTTCGACGGTTGTTGCGCATCATGGGACTGGACGCGGTGTACCAGAAACCCAATACCAGTCAACCGAACGTGGAGAATCCCATCTATCCCTACCGGTTGCGGGGCCTGTCCATTGAGCGCTGTGACCAAGTATGGAGTACGGATATTACCTATGTCCGACTGGCCTCCGGCTTTGTTTACCTGATGGCGGTCATGGATTGGTACAGCCGCTATGTGTTGGGTTGGGCGATCAGCACCACCCTGGATGCGGACTTTTGCATCGAGGCCGTTGATCGGATTCACGACACCGCGCTTTACCCAGCCACTCCTGGACAAAGGTATCCAGGTCAGTATGGATGGACGAGGACGGGCCTTGGACAACATTTTTGTGGAACGACTTTGGCGAACAGTCAAGTATGAATACGTCTACTTACAGGAAATCCAGAGCGTTCATGAAGTCCGGTTAGGGCTGCAAGACTTCTTCCACTTCTATAACCACAAACGTTTCCATCAATCATTGGACTACCGGACACCCGCTCAGGTGTATCTGGGATCGTTGCAGGACAATGGTGACAGGATACGTGTTTATCAACCCGCCTCTCTCTTAATTTCATAGAATTTTGGTCTTGACAAGGGGGAGTATCTTACTTTTCTTTGGTTTAACATCACCTGTTTGCAAATACTGACGAATCCAACGATTCAGGGTGTCCATCCCGATTTTGAATAAGGTAATTATGTCAATTTTCGACGTACCATTCAAATAATTCTGTATCACTCTTGTTCTTAAATCTTCACTATATGGCTTGGACATTGAGATACTCCTTAGTTTGTCTAGTGGGCTGACACAGAAGTTTTGACAGGTAGCGGTGGGTGCCCTATGGTTGAGATCAACAGGAGGAATCACCATGGCCCACAAGTATCTGGTTGATCTAACTGAAGAGGAGCGGGAAGACCTGCTGAAGGTCATTCATAAAGGCAAGGCAGCGGCGCGCAAGGTTGCCCGTGCCCATGTGTTGCTGCAGGCTGCGGAAGGGGCGACGGATGAGGCCATTGCCCAAAGCCTTCACTTGGGGATTTCGACCGTTCATCGTACCCGTCAACGGTTTGTCGACGAAGGGTTGCTGGCGGCGTTAAGCGAGCGGCCACGAGTCGGTTTGCCCCCGGCCTTGACCGGCAAACAGGCCGCCTTTCTGGTCGCCTTGGCCTGTAGTACCCCGCCCGCTGGCCGTTGTCAGTGGACTCTCCAATTGTTAGCGGACCGCTTCATGGAACTCCGGCCCATCGAAGCCATTTCCCGTGAGAGTGTGCGGCGCATCCTTAAAAAAACGACCTCAAACCCTGGCAACGTCAAGAATGGTGTATTCCCAGTGTCAGTCCCGATTATGTTTGGCATATGGAGGATGTGTTGGACCTGTACGCCGAACCCGATGATCCTCAATACCCCCAAGTGTGCTTCGATGAAAGTCCGGTGCAATTGACCAGCGAAACCCGCTGTCCTCAACCCGCCCGCCCGGGTCAACCGGCGCGCTATGACTGTGAATACAAACGCGAAGGCACCGCCAATTTATTTCTATTCGTACAACCCTTGCGCGGGTGGCGTCATGTTAATGTCACGAAACAGCGCACCAAACGCGATTTTGCCCAGCAAATGCAGCAACTCGTTGATGTGTACTTTCCGAAGGCGGAGCGAATCCGGTTGGTCGTGGATAACCTCAATACCCACACTCCTGCGGCCTTGTATAGTGTCTTTTCTCCAGAGGAAGCCCGCCGGATCACCCGCAAGCTCGAATTTCATTACACCCCCAAGCATGGCAGTTGGCTCAATATGGCGGAATGTGAGTTCGCTGTTCTCGCCGGCCAGTGTTTGAATCGCCGCATTGCGAACCTCGAAACTTTGCGGAAGGAAATCGCCGCTTGGCAAGGCCCACGCAACCTACGTCAGACCAAAATCCACTGGCAGTTCGGCACCGACTTGGCCCGGGTCAAACTCAAGCGCCTCTATCCTCCCTTGAAATCTTCTGAAACCCCGGTGGACCTAGAAACCTCTGAACCTGTCAAAACTTCTGTGTCAGCCCACTAGTTGCGCCTTGACTTCTTCTATGGTCTTGCCCGGAGGCTTGAGGAGGTCAAACTGTCGGTATTGCTCCAGGGCGGCAAGTTCGAGCTTGAGTTGTCGGCGTTCCAAGGCCACGCGCGCGGCGCGTTTGGCTTGGAGGGGATCGGCCCAGAGGAGGGTGAAGAAACCCCGGTCTTCGACACGATGATAGAGTTCGGCCTCTTCAAGACCGGTGAGTAGCGGTTTAGCGGCAGGCAACATATTCAGCCTCCTGCCCTTGAATCCAGACCGGAGACTGGCTACTCTTAAGAGTGCCGAAACCGCCCGCGTTAAGCGAACTCGGTACAGTGCCTCGTAACCTTGCGCCGACCAAAGCATTCGGGTTACGGGGCGCTGGCACTTTTGCGCCCATGATTTTGGTTGTCCTTTTTTATGCTGGAATATGCGTTACAGCATAGTGGCTGTTTTGACAGTCTGCCACTTTCTTACAGCATAACTTTCGCTTTCCCCTTCCCCCAGCAGCAGATTGGCCTCAATGCCGTCAGAATTCCCTAGTACGTTCGCACTTGGGAGATTCCTTATCCCCTACCTTGAATATGGAATGTCCCTGTTAATGGGATGGATGATGATAGTTATTTGAATCATCAAGATTTCTTGGAATGCCTTGATTGAAAACATTCCTCAAATCACATACAACAGTTCCCTATGGAACAAGACATTATCAAAACAGATGAATATCGTCTCTGGATTGCCAACCTAAAAAGCCGCATTCAAACGGCCCAGATTAAAGCAGCCGTTACGGTTAATACACAGCTTATTGGGCTGTATTGGGATATCGGCCAACAGATTGCTGAGAAACAGCAGGCTAGCGGTTGGGGGGATGCGGTTATCACGCAGATTGCTCAGGATTTAAGCCGAGAATTTCAGACAATGAAGGGGTTTTCCCGCGCTAATCTCTATCGCATGAAGCGGTTTTATGGCTTTTACGCAAGAATAGACGAGGGTTTATCCAAAGAAATGCCGCAAACCCAAGGAGAGATTGAATTTGTCGCACAGCTTGTGCGACAAATTCCTTGGGGTCACAATATCATTGTTTTTCAGAAAATTAAGGATAGAGATAAGGCCCTGTGGTATGTCAGGAAAACCATAGAAAACGGCTGGTCTCGGAGTGTTTTAGATCACCAAATCGGAAGTCAGCTTTATGAGCGACAGGTCGAAAAACCCCGAATTGATAATTTCATCGAGCGCTTACCTGCTCCACAATCGGACTTAGCCCGAGAAACGCTCAAAGATCCCTATCTCTTCGATTTTCTCAGTGTTGGGGATGATGCCCATGAACGGGAAGTAGAAACTGCACTGGTGGAGCGGATTACCCGCTTTATGCTGGAGCTGGGCAAAGGTTTTGCCTTTGTAGGGAGACAATACCATCTAGAGGTTGGTGGAGAGGATTTTTATATCGATTTACTGTTCTACCATCTACGGCTTCATTGCTATGTCGCCATTGAGCTTAAAAATAGCCATTTTAAGCCGGAATATACCGGTAAGCTTAATTTCTATCTCACCGCCTTAGATGAACTCGTTAAGATGAAAGAAGATGGCCCCTCTATCGGGATTATTCTATGCCAGGACCGAAATAACATTGTAGCGGAATATGCCCTACGGGATATGAATAAGCCGATTGGAATTTCGCGCTACGAACTAGCCGGGACCTTACCCAAGGAGCTTGAGGGTAGCTTTCCTACCTTGGAGGAGGTCCAGGCCGAGCTAGGGCAGATAACCACCTCTCTAGAGGAGCTAGAGGCTGTGGAAGAGGGAAAACCAAAGCAGCCGCACAAGAAACGGTAGGGTCTACTTTAGCGTAAACGATCGTACTCGTTTGTTTCTTGAACAAGATACTATATTAACGTTTTAATAACGTTAATATAACGTTATTTCGACTTGTGTTATCCCTTGTCATTAAGCGACAGATTTTCATTTGCAATCAACTAGTCGGCATTCCTGCAAGGAGCCATTCTGGTCCGAACATATGCTTGCTGGTACCTTCTGGAACACCTTTTGGTAAGGCCCATTTGGGGGGCGGATCGGTCCCGTAGACCACCTCCCATTGGGCATCCTTCCACTGGATAGGGTGGACTTTCTTCTTTGCTATCGGGTTGTATTTAGACGCCTCATACGCTCTTTTTGGCTGTAGCGGTGCGCCCAGCACGACAATCAAATCAATGCGGTGCAAGGCGTCAGGATCGTGCGATGCCAAACGATCCAGAATGTGCCGTAAATTGTAGCCGCCGCCTGAAAAGCCATAGAACGCACAAACCGCCGGGTCTTCAAAGAACTTTTTCAGTGCTGCTTTGGCTTGTGGACTCTGCTGGTTTTGGGGCTGGCCGGGGACATCCAGGACAATGGCGTCATAGCCTCTGCGCCTTGCATATTCACTGGCCGCTGATACATGGAGTGCGCCCACCGGCCAGGCGATCTTTTTCCCCTGTTCATCGGGGTATGATCCCGCCGGGGCCGAATTACCCCGTAAGATCAACATTTTTGGTCGCGACACGGAGAGCTCCTTTGGCAAAAAGACGCCGGTATTCCTGGGTAATGGGTGACTTACTGATTAAGTAGAAGCTAATTCACAAGAGGTAAGACATCGTCTTTAGCAGTAGGTAGCACCTCAGTTTGAAAATAAATTCCTAGGAAAGCCCTTTTAAGCACCATCTTTTAAGGGGGGAAAGCCTTCCCCCTGATCTCAACCAGCAAGCTGTTTTCGACACACCCCCTTCTACGGGGACACCCCGTAACGCCCCGCAGCTAAGGGGCCTTGCCCCTGGCGCACGCAAGGCGCTCCAGTAGGAGTCTCCCCAACTTTCCTCCGCAAAGCTCCGTACAAGTTGGGTGATCCCCCTCTCCTACTTCCGGCCTTGCGTTTGCCTCCCCAGTCTTCGCCAGACGGTCAGGAGTCATTCATTGGAAATGACTCCAATTAAAATAATAAACAACAACCTATGGAGGTATATGAAACCGCTGATAACAGAAGAACAAAAAGAAAAAATGATTCAAAACGGCAGACAAACCAAACAGGACCGTATCGGGAACCATTGGCCAGTTGTGAAACTGTTCACCCCAGATGCGGGTTGTACTTGGTTACTTTCAGAGCTTGACCCGGATGAACCCGATATTGCTTTTGGGCTTTGTGACTTGGGTTTGGGATTTCCTGAACTTGGTTATGTGTGCATTTCGGAAATTCTCAGTGTACGCGGTCATTTTGGGTTACCTGTGGAACGCGATAGGCATTTTAAGGCCACTAAAAGTATCTGTGAATATGCAGAAGATGCTCGTGCAGCGCAAAGAATTACAGTTTAATAAGGGATAGAATAATGAATAAAGCAGAAACTATAGAAATCGGGATAAACTACGCAGGTGATTTAGTGAATTTCAGTGCTGACCTACACTGTCTCATTTGTTGTCATGGCTGGCCACTTGATAATCTGAGCATCGATGAAGTTCATAAGATATCATCAGAGGTTTGCAAAGAAGCTAAGCTATTAGCGGATAGCCTGTCTTTTGTTGCTGGAGTTGTCTATATCAATGCAATTGCTAACTCCATGCTTAATAGGCATGCTCAATTAGAATAATTTTATATAGGGGAAGTTAGACGCTTCCCCTTTTTCGCGGGAAGTAGCCACGCCTTCCTTAGCGTGACAGTCATTGGCTGGAGGTTGCAACAGTCCCCTCACCTTTCTTGGAATTTCTTGATGCTCAATTTACGATTAGGTTATTTAATGTGGAAATCATCATCGTTTTAACCGGAAAGCGCCAAAGCTACTTTTGGCGCTTTCGGTATTACATCAACCCATTTTCTGATAGTGAAGTACAGTCCTCTCCCACAATAATATGATCGAGTAATCGCACTTCAACCAAAGCTAAGGCTTCCCTAAGACGATATGTCAGATTTTTGTCTGCTTGACTTGGTTCGGAAGACCCAGACGGATGATTATGCGCGATGATTTTTCCAGCAGCAGCAAGTACCTCTTCTGGGCTTGCAACGCGATAATCACCCAGTAAATCTCCTCCTGTAAATTTTCCTGTGATGCTCTATGCGTTTGAAACTAACCGCAAGTTTGACGGATCATTCGCGGCTTCTTGAGGAAACCAGACAGAATCCCATTCATTATTGAGTTCGATCACCTTTAAAATGCCTAAACTTCGACTTCCTGCAGGACGCCAACTCATCCCTTTTTTCTTCTGACGACGTCCGATAACTTGATCACAGCCTTTCTCGATAGAACCACTTCCGATGGGTTTGCCTGCAATCTGACGACTTCGATAATCGATAATTTCATGCTGATGTTTTTCAAGATAATTGATCAGTTCAAGATGCTTTTCTGCATTTTTGGGTTGCACCTGCTCGACTAAGTAATTCAAAACCGTGACAACATCACCACGCCAGAGGTGATAGAACATAAACTTTAGATGCTGATTCTTCTCATCCTTATTCAAGGCAATCATACTCATTAAATCACGAATTTTTTTACCAAGATGGTACCAATCCAGGATAATCAGCACGGTGATACCAAATACCGCCCAAAGATGCTCACGAATGATTTTTGCGCCATCTGTAATCGCGATAATCGGCAATGGCTTTTCTTCTTTCCCATAATCTTCAATCACCCGGCTTTTCAGAATATCAGCAACCGGAATGATCGCTTTCCCCTGTCGATCAATCGGTGCGGTCAGGTATTCAAGATCGCCGTCTTTATTTTCAAAGAGAATGACGTCACTCGATACGGCAGACGTCTTCTTCGGTGCGGATTTCTCTGGCACTTCTTCCTTTATAACTGATTGTTTTCTTATACGATTTTCTTTCTGACCACGGACTTGAATGGCATCTTCGAAAATCAGAATTTCCCGACTTTCTGGGTCGTAAATATCAACATCAGGGTCAATGTTGATGACAGAACCACTCGTCTTCGATAAGGTTTCTTCCACTTGCGCGACGCACGCTTGACTGAGCGCTTGCGCCTTTTCAACCACCACATGGTGGATTTTTTGGTCACTGAGTTGTCGGAACCCGGTGACCCTCTCTATTAAATCGGATACATCGATATAGCTTAAGCGATTGCTATAATAAGCGGAGAATTCTTTTAACCGATCACTCACATAATCTTCCTGAAATTGATCCGTCAAATCAAAGTAGGTTCGATGAGGCAAACTAGGGTATTCTCGATCAATAAATCGCTGAAGTCTAAATTCAAAAGGTCCATGAAGCGTCTTAATCTTGATGGGTGTTGTCCCATTGCAAATCAAGTCTTTTTTTTATCCTGAATAAAGATGTTTTGAGCCGCTTCTAACAAATCAGCCTGAAGATCCGGTAGTGCATTTTTCTTAAATTCTTCAACTGCACCTTCAATACAATGCAAGCTTTGATTTCTCCAATCCAAAGAATATGTTCGTGTGGATCGATGATCAATAATACGACCTTCATCATCACGAAGAATCAATTCAACGGTCGGCATGGCGCTTCTCCAGATCAAAGAGGAGGCGTGGTTTTTTACAGAATTTCTGGACGCATCCTCAGCCGCCGCCCGATCGGCAGCCTTCCATGGATTTCGCCCTTTTTCAAAATCAATCAATGCCCTAATAGGCCGGCTCCAAAAGAGTTCTTGAAAAAGCAAAAAGTTAGATATCAGTATACCCTATGGTTTGTCTATCACAGGAAAATTTACAGGACCGTAAATCTTGAACCGTTAGTTTCATGTCAATGGTCTCCTCCGGCTGAAAATAGCAGAGAACAAGGCAAACTTGTTATCTATTGTTCCCAGTCATAGGAAAATCATCGCACATGATGAGAAATAACCCTTTTTGAATACCTTTTAACCATACTGATTTCCTGCTGGCATTTATCCAATATCAGCAAGGTTCTTTCAACAGAATTCGCTAAATAACGTTATGTTAAAGTTATTTAGATATTATAATGAAGTTAATTAGAGTGTATTTTGATACTTTTATGGAGTTATAGAGATATTAAACAAGTCTAAACTCAATACGCTTTCCTAAAGCCCGCGCCACGCTTGCTAACGTTCCCAATGTATTGGTAATTATGGATAATAAAGTATTTATGCTTTATAAATATAAAGCATTTGTTATTTACTATATTTATATAATATATTGTTATTATTAGTTAAATTAACTTTTTAGTAGAAACTTAACGGTTATCAGCTTTTAGAAAAAAGGCTAACATTACCTTACTCTCAGGAAGAAAAACACATTCATCCCCTACTCTCACTCATTGTTCATCCCAAGGCGCTTTTATAAGGAGCAATTTGCGGAGTTCAGATAGTGGACGCGGAGGCGCATCTAAAAGCGCATTAAAATTTGCCCAAGTATCGGCATTCACTATAAACGTATTGCTATTAAGTACTACAGATTCCGCTTCACGGCAGACAACGTCCAATATGAAGTCAGAGCGCTTCTGACCTAGCAGGGACGCTGCCTGGTCTATTAAATCCCGCTGCCGCCGCTGAGCACGAAGGCAAATAGTGACATTAGCCGGTTCTTTATTCGATTCAATTTTCGCCATAACTGGGTCGGTTGTTCTTACAGCGTATATACAATATGAGTGCGACTTGGGCACTCCTACCATCCTACTTATCTTCACAAGAATCAAGCAAAAATGATTTATAAAGATAAAGCATAGTGAAAGCAATTTGTAATGTACTTATGCTTTATGATATGATATGTTATCATCTGTAATTATTAAACTTTTTATGAAAAACAGTTTATGATTTATGCAGTCCTTAACCAAAAAGGCGGGGTAGGGAAGTCAACCATCGCCGTTAACCTGGCCTACGGCCTGGCCCAGGCGGGGAAGCGCACCTTGCTTGTGGATCTGGACCCTCAAGCCCATGCCAGCGTGATTTACTGCCCAGATATTCCCAAGGAGCTAACCACCAAGGAAATCTTCATCGAAAAGAATCTAAATCTGAAACAGCTTATCCAACCAGCGCTTGTCAACGGAGAACCCACACCTGGTTTATTCATTATTCCATCCAATATCCGCTTGGCCATCACTGCTGAGCAAATTACTGTAAGGACTCATCGAGAAAAGCTGCTTTATAACCATATCAAGAAAATAGCAAAGGACTTTGACGTTATCTTGCTGGATTGTCCGCCAAATCTTGGCGTACTGACCGTTAATGCTATTTATACCGCTGACCAGATTATTGTTCCGACAACCTACGGTAAATATTCGCTGGACGGGATAGCCGACCTGTTTGCTTCCATTGCCGAGGTCAAAGAAAGCGAGAATTTCAAATATCTGATTTTGCGAAATGCCTATGACGGGAGAAATAAGCAAACTAATCAGTTCATCGAATCTCAACTAGAGCCATTTTCTGAAAACTTACTTAAAACCATCATCCGCAAAACAGAAGCGCTCAATCAGGCCCAGATTAATAATGAACCCGTCTTTACCTTTGACCCGAAAGGGAACGGAACCCAGGATTTCTTGGCTTTAACCGAGGAGATTTTAAGTCATGGCTAAAAAACCTCTTACCGGTCAAAGCAAGCTATCTGAAGCCATCCAGCGCAAATCTGCCGAAGAGAATGAGGGCCTTCCGCTGGTGCGCCAGCGCTATAAGCCCAAACTAAAGAATTTTCGTCTTGCCCCAGCCGACATCATGCGCTTGCAGAAAATCACTGATGCCATCAACGGGGAAAGTGAGAGGCCGATTAGCGAAACCGCCGTCATCAAGGGCTTGATTGCCCTTGGGGAGAAAACTGCACCGGATAAGCTGTTGAGGCTGATTCGAGAGGTTTGGTAGGGGAGGGGAGTGCTTTATGCTTGTAAAGCATGCTATAAAGCGTACTTGATTTACTTTGTGGCAAAATATTGGTAGATAAACGGAAGCAGTATAATCAGTCGTTATCGTGGACGCTTCGCGCCCGTCATACCGGCGCTTCATATACTTTCTGCTGGCTAAATAACGTGAACGTCATGCGTAATACATGAATCTACATGGAATCATACAAGCTAAAATACTCCGAGGCGCTGATCCGAGAAGGAATATCGGCATATTGGCGAAAACAGATAGGAATCACCTTTCCGCTTGTTGCTGTGCTCCTTAGTGCCTACTGCGGTTACTTGGTGGTTGCGGGTAACCATTCATGGTTGGTCGGCGTATTGGGCACCGTTGTGGTGATTGCCTTCGCTACAATGGCAGCATCCTATTTCGTTCACCTGAGCAGGTCGTTGAAGCGTTTGCGTAGAATGAAAAGTCCTGAAGCGATTTTGGAGCTTAGTGAAGAAAGATTCAAGATCACCTCTGATATCGGATCTTCCGAAATTCAGTGGTCTTTAGTTCGGAAACTATGGCGTTTCGAGAATATTTGGCTTCTGTTCTTTTCTGGAGGCGAATTCATGTTCATCCCAGTGGCTGAACTTCCCTCAGAAATAAGGGCTTTCATTGAGATGAGACTTGTAGCTAATAATGCAGAAATCGCATAATAAGGCGAATTCTGCCGATGTAAAAAGCCGCGCAACTGAATGGCGTCGTTATACCTCTAAGAGTAATTAACAACATGGTGCTAGATGAATATGTAAAAAATCAAATATGGATATATGAATATCCGGTTAGATATTTTGGAATTGATCTTTTCGGTCGAATGACAGTTATTCGCCTGGAAAATGGCGATATATTAATTCATGATCCCTGTCAGATCGAGGTGGAGCTAAAAGCTAAGATTGATGCAATTGGAAACGTGAAATACATCATCGTACCGGGATCTTATCATCACTTATTTGTCACAGAGTTTCAATCTCACTACCCCAATGCAGAAACTTGGCTCTGTCCCGGATTAGAGAGAAAACGACCCGATATTCCTTTTCAGTGGATACTCGGTAATGAACCTGATCCGAGGTGGAATAACGAATTTGAGTTGGTCGTTATTCAAGGTACAAAGTATATGTGGGAGGTTCCTTTCTTTCATAAACCTTCTGGCACATTGATTTTAGTTGATTTGATTGAAAACATTGGCGACAGTTATCAACACAAAGCATCTAGCCTGTTAAAGTTCTGGTGGAAAGTCGTATTCAGAATGTGGAATAATCCAAAAGCTGCTCCCGAATACCAAATGGGCTGGGGAGATAAAAATTCCGTAAAAATTGGGCTAGAAAAAGTATTATCATGGAACGCAAAACAAGTGATACTGGCACATGGAGAATTAATTGAAACAGACATAGAAAATACACTTAGAAAAGCATGGATGCCTGTCTTAAATTCTAGAAAGAGCTTTTTAAGTTAAAAGCTTCTCTGAGACATTGGCTGTTTGATATCCAAAGAGGAATGTAAGTCATCTGATCGAAAAAGCCAGTATTCAGTGCTAGTGGGTCAAGTGCCTTGAACATCGCTATTAATGAAATAGGAAAAGCATTTTTATCAATCAATTAACTAACAAAGTGAGGGACAATAATGGCCATGAGCAAGGCACTTGACCCACTAGAAAGCAATTTTTAAATATTTAATAAAGCTATTATGCTTTACATTTATATAGATATATATAGAAATTACAATTGCTTACTGTATAAAATTCTTCTGAAATCTCTGCTTACAAAAGCCGATGAAAGCAGCATCGGGGTTTTTTGGCCGTTCCTTATCAGCAATCCAGGCCCGCTAATCCTGCTCCAGAACGTAATCATCTCAGCCAGGGGCGACTTATCAAAGGAAGGCTTTACGCCAATCAAAATAACGTTATAATAACGTCAAAACAAACCTAAATTAGATTTATTTTAACTAAATAATGAAGTTAAACTTATTGAGTTTGCCGCCTTTCCCTTCTTTTGCGCATCAATGGATTCAAAAATAACTCAAGCTGTAGAGACTAATTAGACACTTTATAAAAAACAATATGGATTCTGCATCAATTTTATTCTGATGCACATAAATAATTTTTATCGAATTCAAAAAGAACATTACCTATGAATACTGAATCAGATAGTTATTTCAATGATGACAAATAATAAGATGATGACTGGCTTTCCAAAAATTTATTTAAGTCATCAGCCATTCATGACGTTTAACTAGAACATCTTAATTTCTAAACGTATTGGGATTTAAAAGAAAATCAGTAAGTTTTATAGTGAAAGCTCCCCTACTATTAATTAATAGCAAGATAGACTTATGGTTTCTATGGAGAAACAAAAGAATAGCGATCACTCGTTAGATGTTAAGTTAACGGATACTAATTCAGGGAATGACTTAGTCAACAGTCATATAGAGTTACCGTTAACACCTGCTATCATTAAAAAATTAATATTTGAACTCTTTGCCGGACACCTAGTTCAACGCCAAAAGATTATCAACGAGGTAACTCGAATTCACCTATCCAGGGGCGGCACGCTAGGCCGCACAAAAAGCATAACTAACTCCTTCAAGAAAGCCCTCAACAACATGCTTAGGGAGGGCCACGCAGAGAATCCCACACTAGGTCATTGGCGCATCCTCGAACAGAATTATCAACAATCCAAATCATTACTGCTAGCAACCACTATATCCTCAGTATCACAAGTCACGGAGGGAATTTCCCAACCTAGGATTGCTGCTGAAAAAACTTTCGGCGATGGTTCTGGAGCGATTTATCTCTATTACCTGCCAACCTATCGAGACCATGCGCAGCAACATGGCAAATCGGTTTGGCCCTGTAAAATTGGTCGCTCTAATCGAGATCCCTTAGAGCGAGTAATGAACCAAATCGCAACTGCTCTGCCAGAACAACCTGTGATTGACTTTATTCTCCGCACACCGAACCCGCACGCTTGGGAGAAAGCCATCCACAGCATTTTGACCATTCGAGGATTAAATATGAAAGATAGTCCAGGCACTGAATGGTTTTTGACCTCTCCTGAAGAAGTTATTTCACTGATGAAATTATTCGACCCGACACTTTTTAACAGCAACTGAAGCTCATTGAACGTAAAATGGCTATGGAATAATCATGGCTTCCCCTTCTTCTGAAACCTCTGCTTACAAAAGCCGATGAAAGCAGCATCCGGGTTTTTTGGCCGTTCCTTATCAGCAATCCAGACCCGCCATTCTTGTTCCAGGGAGTAAACATCCCAGCCAGGGGCGGCTTTCTTGGCCTTCTCGTAGGTCTCAGTCGCAAGCAGTATGGCAGGTGGTTTGGTGGAGGGAACAGGCCCCGCTTGTGACGGAGGAACGACCTTGAGCGGCGGAGCTGGCAGAGCCTTGACTTCCTCAACGACGATTTCACCCTCAAAAGGTAAATAGCCACGCGGTAATCCATGCCTTGGTTCTGTTCCCCTTAAGGGCGGCCTATACGCCTGGGCCACATGGGGCTTGCTTGGTTTGAGCACTAAACCAAGCTCGTTGACCTCGACATTGGCTTCAGGATAGACGGTAAGCACTGATCGCAAGTGCTTAATGAAGTTTATTCTAAAGTCAGTGGTACGCTTGTAATCGGCCCCAAACTGCATTTCCAAGACAGGCCAGGGTATATCAGCTTGCTTGCGCAAGTAGGACATGCGGTAGGTAAGCCAGCAGTAAATATCCAACGCCATAGGCGAGCGTTTCAAACTCTTGAGTGCTCCCATATCAATGGGAATAGGGTTATTGATAATTTCGTTGTAAAATTCTTGTCCTAATCTCAGATTGGATTTCCAAAGAGGAATTTGGTCAGGTGATTTTGGGTCCCACCACAAATTGGCCTCAGAAACGATTTTAACGCCAAGAATATTCGTTTTTTTACTGTCGCTGTAAATGCAGGTCACCGAAGAGGCAAAGAGACGAAGCATTTGTTCGCGAAGTCGTGTGACACTTCCCCATCTTCCCCCAGTTGGCGTCAGTCCTAACTCCCTCATGAAATGCGACAGGGACGACCCAAGTTCCAAGATAGGCGAGCGCATACGCACCGCTTCAGAAGTCACCCAGGACACCAATAACCGGGGAATATTTCCATAGGGTAAACCAATTACACTTGGCGAAACGATAGAAAGAGTAAAATTACCGTTACTTCGGCTGAATTCACAGCCGGGAATCCGCCGATGCGGCAATGTGGCTTGGGTCAGTGCTCTGGAAATAAACCCTATCTTACCTGCACTTTTAGCTTCACCAATCTCAATGGCTAGGGTTTCGGTGATGATTTCACTGAAATCCTTATTCTTTTTTTCATCATTATTCTGATCGTCATCTTTGTCTTTCATAGTGATTTACCCTGAATGTTACTTAGGTGATCCACTCAAACATAAATCAACTCTGTCGGATAAACCAGCGCCAGAAAGTTATTCACAGGTAGGCCATTTGGGCACGCATAAACACTCACCACTTACGCATAAACACTCACTGATCTACGCATAAGCACTCACCAGTTTACGCATAAACACTCACCGATCTGCGCATAAACACTCACCGAAAAGTGCCTCAAGTATCGGAAATTATAGGCTAAACAGCTCCCCCCTGTATTACCCTGTACTTACCTTTAAACACCTGTAGGTCCGAAACTGCCTGTTGATAACTCCATTCCCTGGCCACTTTCCAAGCACCAGGGAAAGTGTTTTTTGAGAAAAGAAGGGGAAAAGGGAAAGGTGATTTCAGGTAACGAGATTACCTCAAGGCTTCATGAGGAAATGCAACTTACGCATATTTACTCACACAAATATAGTACAACTAATTAAAATTATTGATATTTTTAGTTCTTTGGTAGCATCAGAAACCACCTCGAAATGAGCAACCTGCAAAGGCCAACCTGAAGGCCATCAGGAGCATCTGCCAAAAACGGCCTGTATTGGCCTCAGATGGCGCGATTGGAGTTAATGTAATGGTTTCCAGCTCTTAAGATGAAAAATGCCCTTACGGGCCTTCCCAGGCCGCTTAATCAAGGTCTTCAAATGACGGAGGAGTTTGGCAAGGAGGTAGGAAGGCAATAAGCTAATCAAAATAACGTTATATAAACGTTAAAATAAACTCTTTTAGAACTCAAATCAAAGTGTTGTTAGATAGAAATAGTCGTAAAAGCAAATATATATAGTCTTCCAGGAAGTTATCCGGACATCAAAATCAACCAAATGGCAAGTCGAATGTCTAAACGACTATATATAATTACACACTAATAGGTGACTGAGCGAGGAGTCTGATTATGGACGCCAAATGGATGTTCGATGCCCGTAAAATACCGGATGAGGTTATGAGTTATCTACGGCGCATTGCGGTTCGGGCGATAGAAGAAAAGGGCTATCGTCCAGAAACGGTTGCGGATTTCTTAAATATCAGTCGAAGTAGCCTTTATGATTGGCTACGCAAATATCGCGAAGGAGGCGAGGAGGCTTTGGATACAAAGACCGCACCGGGCGCACCATTGATGATCACGCCCGAGATCGATGAATGGTTGCGGAAGACGATTTTAACGTCAACGCCGGAAGCCTATGGTTATGACACGGTTTTATGGACGCTAAAGATTCTTGTAGATTTGTTAGACAAGCAGTTTGATCTTTGTGTTTCGGATGCGACGGTTGCCTGGCATTTACACGCCATGAAATTAAGTTGTCAAGTGCCGTGTTATCAGGCGCGGCAACAGGATCCGCGCAAGGTGGACGATTTTCTTAATCATAAATTTCTTTTAATTGAACGAGTTGCTGAAAAGATCGGGGCCGATATTGCCTTTGAGGATGAATCAGGGATCGGGATTCGGACCCGCTCGGGCCGGACGTGGGGTGAAGTGAATATAACGCCGGTGGTCACGGTGAATCAACAACGCGAGGGTTATCACGTGCTGTCTGCGATTACGGCGGCGGGCGAATTAAATTTTGATATTAAAGAGGATCATATTAATGGAAAACGGTATATCGAATTTCTGGAAAAGTTGTTAAAAGGCCGCACCCATCCATTGATAGTCATCGCCGATAATGCCCCGTTTCATCGTTCAAAAGAGGTCAGAGATTTTGTTCGAAGTCACCGCCATCAAATCCGGATGTTCTTTTTTCCTCCCTATTCTCCGAAGATGAATCCGGATGAACAAGTGTGGAATGAGATCAAGCATCGACATTTAGAGAAAGAGCCGATCAAAAATAAAGCCGACTTGAATAGAAGGATTGATGGTTTATTGAGATCATTGAAAGAAAAAGCCGAGAAAGTTCAGTCTTTTTTTAGACTACCTGATACTCAGTACGCAGGAATTCACGAGCTAGCTTAATATCCGATTTCTGGATATCAATTAGGAAGACAATAACTTGAATTTGAGATTTGTTTAGTGGTTATTTCCGGCAAGGACTGCTGCCAGGGTAACCGGTGTCATCGCCCAAAGGTCTTTGAGGCAGCTATCTGCTTGGGTATCCCGTCAGGGCAAGTGGGGAAGGGAGATTGTAATCCAGTGAGTCTGATGTTATTTTTATGCCTAAATAACTTTATTTAGATGTTACATTAACGTTAAATTAACTGGAATGACGCCATGAAAATCGTTGTTGGCGGGATTAAGGGGGGTTCAGGGAAAACCACTGTAGCGACTAACCTAGCCGTTTTGAGCGCGAGAGAGCATGACGTGCTGCTCATTGATGCCGATGACCAGGAAACCTCTACGGACTTTACGGTTCTGCGAAATGAGCGCCTTCCCGAAGGGGCCGGGTATACCAGCATTAAGTTGACCGGTTCGGCTGTTCGCACGGAAACCTTACGGCTTTCCAGCAAGTATGACACCATCCTCATCGACACCGGAGGACGTGACACCGCCAGCCAACGGGCCGCGCTAAGCATTGCTGATGTATTGCTTGTGCCTTTTGTGCCCCGGTCTTTTGATATTTGGACCCTGGAAAAAGTCTCGCACCTCGTAGAAGAGATGCGCGCGGCCAATCCTGAACTCTCGGCTTATATCTTCATCAACCGGGCGGACCCGCGCGGCCAAGATAACGATGAAAGCGCCGAGATTCTCAAAGAGGCGACCGGACTAGAATTCATCAATACCCCCTTGGGAACCCGCAAAGCCTTTTCTAATGCCGCCGCTCAGGGTTTAGGCGTTGTGGAGCTCAAACCCCAGGACCCGAAGGCCAGTGAAGAGATTTTAACGTTATACCAATATGTCTTTAATGTTAATCCAACGTTAAATGGAGAAGAATCGGCATGACGATTACCAAGAAACCCCGATTGGTCGAGAAAGGGAACTTACCCGAAGCAGAGATTGCCGCCTTAATTGACAAGGGGGGTAGTGTGGCCCGGCAGGGGGGAAAGAAATCTGCTCAGAATAAACAGCAATTTATTCAACTGAGGTTGAATCCCGATTTTCTGGCGCAAATCGATGAGGCCCTGAAAAAGCGCAAGGTTAAAATTCCACGCCACACTTGGATATTAGAAGCACTGTGCGAGAAGCTGGAAAGAGAGGGTGGGGAAGTTGGGTAATAGTAGAGCATAATGGATAAAATCATAGAGGCTACTCC
Source organism: Gammaproteobacteria bacterium (assembly GCA_024235095.1). Lineage (NCBI taxonomy): Bacteria > Pseudomonadati > Pseudomonadota > Gammaproteobacteria > Gammaproteobacteria bacterium. The sequence continues at coordinate 311,464 of JACKNC010000003.1, read as the reverse complement.
ACTTGAAAACTACAGAATAAAAATACTCACTAATAGTGGTATTTCAGGTATTTTTGATGTTAAACCATACCTAAAAGGCAGCGCTTTCAAAGAGCTTACCAATGAATCTTATTTTCGTCTGGTTCGTCCAGCTCATTACGGCATTATGTGGTCTCATGAACAAGATTTTAGTTCTGATACGATTATCTGGGATATACAAAATACCTTACATGACGTTGAATAAAGGTTAATTTTATTTTAACTTAACGTTATATTAACGTTGTTTACATCCTCAACTGACGTTTCTTGAAGTTGATCCTTAAGTGAGGATTTTCCAAATGGACTATGGATTTTCCGCAGGTGGAGGAGGGTAGGGGTAGGATTGCAAGATGATAGGCCAATGAAAAACTAGTATGGTCAAAATCTTTAGTTCCTCAAGAGTTCCTGTGGAATCCGATAACCTGAAATCGGATATGACAATAACTAAAAGACGTAGCGCTAGATTGGCTGGTTATTTTCAGCCATATGAGCCAATTTTACAGAAACCCTCAAAGAAACAAAACGCCATGAAACAAGTGTGTATAAAATGGAAGTAACTACAGATATATATCTTGGAGATAGCAAGGAGCAATTAAAACTGCTTCCAGATGATTCTATTGACCTTATAGTGACATCACCACCTTATGCAGACCAACGAAAAAACACATACGGTGGCATTCATCACAATAAATACGTGAGCTGGTTTTTGCCTATTTCTGAACAGCTTTTACGTGTCCTTAAACCGACAGGAACTTTCGTCTTAAACATCAAGGAAAAAGTAGTTGAAGGTGAGCGTAGTACCTATGTAATGGAACTCATTTTAGAAATGCGTAAGCAAGGATGGTTGTGGACAGAAGAATTCATTTGGCATAAAAAAAATTGCTATCCTGGAAAATGGCCCAATCGTTTTCGTGATGCATGGGAAAGGCTTCTTCAATTCAATAAAAACCGGAAATTTCACATGTATCAGGAAGAAGTTATGGTACCTATGGGTGAATGGGCAAATGCAAGATTAAAGAATCTTTCTGAAACTGATAAAATCCGTGATAATTCAAAAGTTGGAAGTGGGTTTGGTAAAAATATTTCAAACTGGATTGATAGAGATAAGGCATACCCAACAAATGTTTTGCATTTAGCAACCGAATGCAACAATAAAAACCACAGTGCAGCTTTCCCTGAAGAATTGCCTGAATGGTTCATCAAGCTTTTTACAAAGGAAAACGACACGGTTCTTGACCCATTCATGGGTTCTGGAACAACATTAATTGTTGCCAACCGAATGAGACGAAACTCTATAGGCATCGACATTGTTTCTGAGTATTGCGAAATGGTGAGGAAGCAATTGAAACCTGTTGAGTTAAATCCATCTGAACCAAAGGCTGAATATGATAACATTAAACCTAGAAGACGTATTACAGTACGTTGAAGAAAACATTGGTAATTTTCACAGACAGCGCATTGAGAGTCTTGATGGATTAAAGCTATCTAAAGTTATTAAAAGAAAAAATCCATACCTGTTTAAAGCGAAATATGTATTGACATCTGAACAAATCATAAAAGGTTTGATAGATGCCCATATATCTTCGAATGAAGAAACCATTTTTGGCGATTGGCTTGAAGGACTTTCTATCTTTATCAATCATAAAGTTTATGGTGGACGTAAATCTGGCATTACAGGTATAGATCTTGAATTTGATAGTAATGGAACAAGAAATATTGTAACAATTAAATCTGGACCAAATTGGGGTAATAGTTCACAAATATCTAAAATGAAAGCAGACTTTACAACTGCTAAAAAAACCCTGAGAACTAGCAACTCACAATTGAGAATTGATGCTGTAAACGGTTGCTGTTATGGAAGAGATAATAATCCAGATAAAGGAGATTATTTCAAATATTGTGGTCAACGTTTTTGGGAGTTCATATCTGGAGACAGTGACCTATTTACAGAAATCATAGAACCACTTGGATATAAAGCTAAAGAAAGGAATGATGATTTTTTAAAATCTTATTCACAGATGATTAATAAATTTACCAAAGAATTTGCGAATCTATTTTGCAAAGATAATGGAGAAATTGATTGGGATAAGTTGGTAAATTTTAATTCTGCAATAGCAGATCCAAAGCAAATAAAATAACAAAACTGGTAAAATATTTATTCTAGTGGATGAGCAGAAAGCTGTTTCCCACTGAACCTCAATCTAAAAATAACTTAGCAATAAACTCAAATCAACGTTAATTTAACTTCATTCGCATTTCTCCATTTCCTTAAACGGACTATGGATTTTCCGCAGGCGGCGCACGGCGGAGGAGGGTAGGGGACTGAACCCGGCCTGCTGGCGTCGTTCATTCATGCCTTTCCAAATGGATATCAATTGCCGGTAAACAGGTGTGTAGGGTTCATACGGTAGCGTTCTCAATTCATGGATTAAGGTATCGGCTTTCCGGTGAAGCGCCTGTTCCAAGAAGTAGGCTTCCAGGTTGCGGTAAGTTTCCTTGTCCAGACTGACAAGGGCATGGTTATCTCGGTAGGTGAGGGAATAGCCAAAGACTCGCAGGGGATGCCGCCTGGCATCCTGGATTTTACTTTGTTCTTCTGTAAAGAAAAGGTGTTCACCCTTGGTGGATAACAACAGAAAAGTGTTCTGATAACGAATATATTGCAGACTGGCCTGTCCTAATTTCTTCCTACGGTAACGCTGGTATTTGGAAAGACCGATTTGATATTTCTCTAGCAATTTCTGGTCAATTCGTTCGGGGTCCTTTCCTTTGGGAATATCCCCCAGCACATAAAACCAATACCCCCGCTGTAGATAGCAAACGGCTGTTTGCTGAATAAAACCCCCAATCGACTGGGTCAAATAGTGATAGCTCATAGCGCCTCCCTGGTTACGGTTTTAAGGAAGGGAATTGTTTCTAAGGCACAATTCCACTTAAAGCCTGAACCGTTTACATAACCAAGCGCTGCCTATGGATTAAACCTCCTCATTAAAAAACCCCAACTCAAACCCCAAGTCATCACCCTGACCCAAGGGAGCCCAGCAAACCCAAAAATGATGAATGTCATCTCAATTCGTTGTCTCATGACCAGGACCGCCAGATCCTAGTCATGACACCACAAAGCTTCCTGCCAAGGAGCAAAACACACTCCGAGTGGCCTACGTCCACCGCAAGCGGTGAACGCAGGAATCCCAAGAGCGCGCCTGCACACTGTTGATAGGCGCTTAACGCGCGTCGCTTCTTTCGTCGTCGCTGGGTATTCGGACACCACGCCGAACACGCAAACGAGCCGTGACTGCCTTGCCACGGCATCGCCAGGCTAAAGACTCCTTAGTAAGTGCTCATTTCCTGCATCGCAGAAAGCGCTGCTTACTAGTGGGCTGACACAGAAGTTTTGACAGGTTCAGAGGTTTCTAGGTCCACCGGGGTTTCAGAAGATTTCAAGGGAGGATAGAGGCGCTTGAGTTTGACCCGGGCCAAGTCGGTGCCGAACTGCCAGTGGATTTTGGTCTGACGTAGGTTGCGTGGGCCTTGCCAAGCGGCGATTTCCTTCCGCAAAGTTTCGAGGTTCGCAATGCGGCGATTCAAACACTGGCCGGCGAGAACAGCGAACTCACATTCCGCCATATTGAGCCAACTGCCATGCTTGGGGGTGTAATGAAATTCGAGCTTGCGGGTGATCCGGCGGGCTTCCTCTGGAGAAAAGACACTATACAAGGCCGCAGGAGTGTGGGTATTGAGGTTATCCACGACCAACCGGATTCGCTCCGCCTTCGGAAAGTACACATCAACGAGTTGCTGCATTTGCTGGGCAAAATCGCGTTTGGTGCGCTGTTTCGTGACATTAACATGACGCCACCCGCGCAAGGGTTGTACGAATAGAAATAAATTGGCGGTGCCTTCGCGTTTGTATTCACAGTCATAGCGCGCCGGTTGACCCGGGCGGGCGGGTTGAGGACAGCGGGTTTCGCTGGTCAATTGCACCGGACTTTCATCGAAGCACACTTGGGGGTATTGAGGATCATCGGGTTCGGCGTACAGGTCCAACACATCCTCCATATGCCAAACATAATCGGGACTGACACTGGGAATACACCATTCTTGACGTTGCCAGGGTTTGAGGTCGTTTTTTTAAGGATGCGCCGCACACTCTCACGGGAAATGGCTTCGATGGGCCGGAGTTCCATGAAGCGGTCCGCTAACAATTGGAGAGTCCACTGACAACGGCCAGCGGGCGGGGTACTACAGGCCAAGGCGACCAGAAAGGCGGCCTGTTTGCCGGTCAAGGCCGGGGGCAAACCGACTCGTGGCCGCTCGCTTAACGCCGCCAGCAACCCTTCGTCGACAAACCGTTGACGGGTACGATGAACGGTCGAAATCCCCAAGTGAAGGCTTTGGGCAATGGCCTCATCCGTCGCCCCTTCCGCAGCCTGCAGCAACACATGGGCACGGGCAACCTTGCGCGCCGCTGCCTTGCCTTTATGAATGACCTTCAGCAGGTCTTCCCGCTCCTCTTCAGTTAGATCAACCAGATACTTGTGGGCCATGGTGATTCCTCCTGTTGATCTCAACCATAGGGCACCCACCGCTACCTGTCAAAACTTCTGTGTCAGCCCACTAGGTTCTATTGTTGTGGTGGCGTACTTCTAGTGGTGGCGTACCGCCCCGCTTCAATCCACACCGCCTCAACCGCCCACTCCTACTCAAAGCACACTCCCACACTCCAGCATTTAAAACACTCGTATCGACATTCACGAGCACCGGTGGCTTAGTCCGGCTGCTAGAGTGCTTCCCGGATTAGTGAAGCTCTGCATTTCTGAAGTCACGTCGCTAGGGCTTGTCGCCCAGTCCTTCAACCTATGTACCCAACTCCCGTCAGGCCATACTTTCCTTGAAGAATAAATCCTTCAAGATTTCAGCCAACCGAACCTAGAAGCATTCGCTTACCGGCGGTTGAAGGCTATTTGCTGTTCGGCACCGTCTCTTCAGAAACTTACTGGCAAGCCCTTTCGGGCCTCTCATGGTTGAGCTATTCGCGGTCCTGCATTTCTCAGGAACCCCGGATCAGTCAAATCCGGTCATTATTGTCGCCAATAATGAACTCCCCACGCCAGCCAGGTTAAACGAACCCAGAAGGTCCAGAATCCCCTGGACGGGATTTTCACCCGCTTGGAATCTTCACGACCTAATACCAGTTTCCAACTCGTATCAGGCTGGTCTCCGTCGCCCAGGTAAACCTTGTAGAAAAGAGAAAAGAACTATCGGATAGAACGTCGGGATTACTCTCCAAGGCATCCATAGAACCCTTGTAAGGATTACTCCGGCGAGCCTCCGTCGATCCGGACAAGCACCTCTCGATGCATCCGGCTCTACGCGCACAATACTGATGAGGAGCCACCCTCATTCCCTTAGCCAAATGGTGAGTTTGGTTTACCGGGCGTACTGGGCCGTATCAACAGTGTCAGCCACGTTTTCCTATTCGTGATGACTCCTTGAGCATTAATGCAAATCAAGGTCTGTAGGGAAGGGGAAAAATGAGAAATCTTGCTCTCTTTATGTGGGATATGAAAAGATATTCATGGATTTTTAGTGCTATTTATCGGGTAGTTAACCTCTTCTATTGAAGTGATAGCTGTTAATTTTATTCTACTTCTTAAGGCTATAGACTCTGATATTCTTATCTCTTATGGCGGTGATTTAAGGGGGGAAAGCCTTCCCCCTGGTCTCAACCAGCAAGCTGTTTTCGACACACCCCCTTCTACGGGGACACCCCGTAACGCCCCGAATTTTTATACAAGATTTTGGGGTTAATTCCTGCATCTTGGTTGGCGAATTGATGTAACCTTTTGCATAAATCGGGGAAACTCCAGCGCCCTTTAGATGAGCACACTCCTGCTAATCCCATCCCTTGCAGTGCTTATTCCGCGTTGCGGAAAACGCACTACCCACCCCCATCAATAAGGAATCGCTGTCGCTCAGCCCCGTTTGCTGGCCATCTCTAGGCAATTCCCCAGGACTTCGTCCTTGGGAGATTCCCTAAAGATAGCCATGCCGCTCCGCTTATTCCGCTTTGCGGAAAACGCTCCTCTCCAATTTAGCGTATATTCCCGCTTGACAGCGGGATATACACACTCACTCTTTTTTCTCATACCCCACTCTTTCCTCTTTCCAACTTTCGGGGTTATCTCGCCCCTTGCAGCGTTTATTCCGCTTCGCGGAAAACACACTGCCCACATCCCCACTAATAAAGAATCGCTGCGCGATCTGTAGCTTTTTGCCTCATGCCTCCAGGATTCCCTAGCGCTTCGCGCTTGGGAAATCCTTACACCATTCGGCATCTGCTAAGCCACAATCTATCGATATACCCCCATACTAAAACACAGATAAATCCTGATTTTTGCATGTAAACAACACAGTTCTTAGAATCCACATACGTCCTCAAGGTGCGTGGCCCTCATTCGTGACTTCATCCCTCTCAATCAAAAGAACTGAGCGTGCATTCCCGCTTATCAGCGGGAAATACACACTCGTTCTTTTCAAACACTCTGCTTTCTCTTGCCCCCAGCTTTCGGAGTTAGCTCACCCCTTGCAGTGCTTATTCCGCTTCGCGGAAAACGCACTACCCACCCACCAACCAATAAGGAATCGCTTCGCTCACCCAGTTTGTTGCCCATTCCTAGAGAATTCCCTAGGACTTCGTCCTTGGGAGATTCCCTAGGAATGGCCGTCGCTCCGCTTATTCCGCTTCGCGGAAAACGCTCCTCTCTAATGAGGACTCGCTACACGAGCCGCTTTATCTACCTTATGCCTCCAGGATTCCCTAGCGCTTCGCGCTTGGGAAATCCTGTCGCCATTCGGCATCTGCTAAGCCACAAACTATCGACATACCCCACACTAAAACACAGATAAATCCTGATTTTTGCATGTAAACAACACAGTTCTTAGAATCAACATACTCCCATAATGTGCGTGGCCCTCATTCGTGACTTCATCCCTCTCAATCAAAAGAACTGAGTGTGCATTCCCGCTTATCAGCGGGAAATACACACTCGTTCTTTTCAAACACTCTGCTTTATCTTATCACCCACCTTCGGAGTTAGCTCACCCCTTGCAGTGTTTATTCCGCTTCGCGGAAAACACACTGCCCACCCAACCAATAAGGAATCGCTTCGCTCACCCAGCTTGCTGCCCATTCCTAGGAAATTCCCCAGGACTTCGTCCTCGGGAGATTCCCTAGGAATGGCCGCCACTCCGCTTATTCCGCTTCGCGGAAAACGCTCCCCCCCAATAAAGAATCGCTACCGCTCAGCCCAGATTATTGCCCGCATCTGGAAATTCCCCAGGACTTCGTCCTTGGGAGATTCCCAGATACGGCCCCGCCGCATCCCCCCACCAGGGCGCAATAGGCTCCTGGACGGAGCCTAGCGCCCTTGTTCGCTGGACGCTCACGCCTGGACGGCTTGCCTCAAGCGTGCTGGGGCACGCTGTGAGGCCACCCCTAGGCCGGGGTGTGGCCCCTGGGTCGGGGCCTGCAAGCCTAGGCCGGCTTGCTTGGGTACTTCCGACCCCTGGACGGGGTCTCCATACCCCGCGTGCTGGGGCACGCGCGCCCCTTGGCCGGGGCGCCAGTCCCCTAGGGGGGACTGTAGGTTGGGCCGTACACCTATTAATCGTGTAACCATTGTTTGAGTTAGTATTACTACTAATAATCAATATCTTGTGATGAGACTTACCCTACACCATACCTTGGTGTAGGGGGGATAAAGGATGGTGTAGGGCGGAAGAATGGGGGGTTCATGTCCTAAACTTGCCGGAAGCAACCCAGGAGTTTCTGATGCCACTAACGGAGAGGGATGAGGAGGTCTTAAAACATGTGGCGCGCTACCGCTTGACCACCACCGATGCTTTGCGGCGGTTGTTCTTCCCAGAGGCCAAGCCCGGCGGGGAGAAGAATATCGTACGGCGTTTGACGGGGGATTACCTTCAGCCACAGCCGCTCTATGGTAAGCGCGTTTACTACCAATTGACGCCCAAGGCCGCTAAGGTTTTGGGGGAATCTGAGGAAAGCGCCACCCCTTTTGGGCCTCAAGCGTTAGTCCGGCTTTATGGTGTGCTGGCGTTTTGTTGTCTGGGAAAAACAATCAGGCCGGTGTTTACCAGAACGGAATTTATTCAGGCGTTTTCTGGCTTTGCTCAGGCGCTGGATCTGGGGCAAAACCATTTCTATTTAGATTTTGATGGAAAGACGACGCGACTCGGGCAAATCCTCGTTGAACAGGGGGGAGAGTATCAGCGCCTGGTGAATAAATGCCGCAAACTCATTGAGCGGGGTAGGGAGTTGCCTGGTTTTCAGGAAATCATTAATGATGAATTATTTGTTATCTCAATTGTTTTGGCTGAGGAGAGTAAGCGCGAGATGCTTCTTTCTCACTTGCGCAAAAATCCACTTCCCGTCTGGTGTCGGGCAGAAGTTGCCCAGGACCTCGGTTATCTCATGCCCCATCTGGCCTAATTATTATGTCTTACGAACAAATGAGAACTCATGAGGTAGGTCGAGCATCAACCGAGCAGGGTTATCGTCCAAGTACCGCCAAAAAATGGGATGTTTTACAACTCCATCGATTAAAGAATGTTGCCGAACTGGGACTGGATTACCGAACCCAACCGGTCTTAAATCGCCAGGACGGTCATTATGCCATTTTTATCATTGGATTGATTGGCTTTTTGAGTATGCTACTCAATACTTCTGGTTCTTTGACCAGCCGTTATCTGGAGACACCTTTTATCTTTGCTTTGTTCAGTGCTATCGGCATTCTGGTCGGTTTGTATTCTTTTTTTACTGACCAGTCTAAATGGGTCGCTGGCGTGTATGCCTTGCTGGGTCCGGGATTATGGGGAATTGCGGTTTTACCTAGCTTGGTTCATCGTTATCCAAGTCTTGGATACGCGCTGTTTCTGGTGAGTCTGGGCTTAGTTTGTTACCTTGCCCAGTGCATTGCCAATCATTATGCAAAGTGGCTTTCTGCCAGTCCACAACTTGTGGGAGAAAGGCGTAAAAAAGCTGAAGCTAAATGGGAGAATCACCACTACGAAGGTTATATCATTATAGGTAGCTACGGGATTCTACTCATCCTGTGTGCAGGAACGCCGATTCTTGGATTTAGCGCATTCTTATGGATAACCTTATTCTTTACTGTGGGTATTGTTTATCGCGCCACAGGATTTAAGGATGTACGAAAAACATGTTCCCTGTGTTGGGCCGCGCTGGTCAGTTGGTTGACGTATCATCGTTATCAAGCCGTGCATATTGATTTTGTCGATGTAAAACCACCTGAGCAACACACCTACCACGGTATGAGGTCTCTTTTTAGGTTAATGGTTTTTGGCATCCTTATCCTATTTATCTCATTTGTTATTTCGCCAGCGGAATTCATGAAATTGAGCATCGGGAAAATCGCTTCAACAGTCATGATGTTGATCGTTTTTCTCATCACGGCCAATGCTGTTTATGTTGCTCTCTATACAGCCTATGACCTCAACGGTACAATCTTCCCTCATTCTGTTTCCCCGCCAGGGCTCTTTAGGAGTCCAGGTGGCCATTGGATTATCCGCAATCTCTTAACAGCCGGAATCCTCGGGGCCTTGTTTATTACCACGATTCATTTTATCGCCTATGCACCTCTTGGCCTCCTGTCCAGTCCATTAGAACCCTTGTTAATGGCCTTTGGTCAAGTGGTGGAAAGCAAGATCACACTCACGACGGTTCTCGCTTACCTTGCGCACTATCAACCGCCGAGTGCGGCCTACATAGTTGAGCATCTTTCTATGGAGGAAGTCTTGTTGCTAAAAGAAGCTGGATTGGTGGCCCAGGAAGAGTTTATCTTGAGTCAACAACTAGCTGATTACTTGCAGACCAGTCCCGGCGCTTGGTTGAGTCTCATGCTCGATAGCGCTTTCATGGGAGAGCCCCAGGCGATTTGGACCCTGCTTCTTAGTGTGCTCCAATGCTTTCTTTTTCCTATTGCCCTTTTTCTCATGGCCTGTTTAGCCGTGTTTGGTCGCAGGTTACCGCAGTATGCCCAGATGTTGGAGGGCCTGAAAACTCCCATACCGGACTGGCAAGGTTATGCCGAGCGCCTACAAAACTCACCGGTACCAGAGGCTAGAGAACACCTTTGGCTAGGTGTTCATGCTACGGAAGATTACCCTATTTTGCTGCACCGCAGCATTTTGGGGGAACATGCCCATTTCTTGGGCGATAGCGGGAGCGGTAAAACGGCGCTGGGTATGGCCCCGGTGCTGGCGCAATTGATTCGAGCGCAAGACTCAGCGATTGTGATTATCGACTTGAAAGGGGATATGCCGCTCTTTCAAACGGCTAAAGAAGGGGCCGGGAACCGATTTAAGTTCTTTACCAATGAAGTTGAAAAGGCCAGCTATGTCTTTAATCCCTTTTCGCCACTATCAACCGACTATGTCAGTTTAAATCAGGTCTGTGAGGTCTTTCTCAGTGCTTTAGGACTCGATCATGGCGAGGGCTATGGACGCTCCTATTACTCGCGCATAGCACGCAATCTGCTGTCACGCACGATTCAGGAATACCCGGATATCGCCTCGTTTGAAGAACTCCGGGAAAAAGTGGGCAAGCTAACTAAGAACCAGAGTGAAGAACAGGATGCCTTTGAGCTGATTGCCGTGGTGGAGTCCTTGGCGGTTATTCCACAGTTGAATTATGCTGAACGGGACCGGGTTACGGAACAGAGCATCAATATGAGGACCGTGGTGAAGAATCGCGAGGTGGTTTATTTCTGGCTACCGGCAGCGATTGAAACCGCTTCGGTTCGAGAAATCGCGAAACTGGCGTTATACACCCTGTTTACCAGCGCCTATCAACATCAGCGCCAAGAGCAAGAAACCCCCAAGATCTGGGTGTTTGTGGATGAATTTCAACATATCGCCTCTCTGAATTTTAAGCTGATTTTACAGCAGGCCAGAAGTATGGGGCTGGGGATGATTTTGGCCAATCAAGCTGATAGCGATCTCTGGAGCAAAGAGGCCAATTTGAAGGCCACGGTCCAGAGCAATACCCGATTTAAGCAGATCTTTTCTATGAGCAATCCCCAGGAACGCGAGGAGTTGGGGAAGGCATCCGGGGAGACGATTTACTATGCCCGAAAACTGGATACGGAGGGTTTAGCGGTTGAAGAGCATGAGAGGATTGGGCCAAGATTAATGGTCAATGACATCATCGCCTTAAGCGATGAACCCGATACCAGCATTGTGCTCATCAGCCGAGGGGAGGGGTATTCACAGTTTGGCGGGTATGCCTTTCCGGTTCGTAGCCGCTATCACATTACTTTTGAAGAGTATCAACGCCGGCAAAACGCGGCGTGGCCGAGGGTGAGTGCTCAGACTTTGGTGGCCCGGAGGAAGCGCCGAGGAGAGACAGGGCCTGGTCCAGAAGCGCCACCGCTCCACACCGTCTATATTTTATCCGATGATGAAGCGCCGCCTGCTGTGAGCGAAAAAGTGGCTTCCTCTTCATGGGCAAAACACTTGGAAAGGCTCTATCAGACGCGCGGATGATTAGGATTATTCATTAGTTCATTCATGGGAGAAATCATGCATAAAGGCTGGATCTTGTCACTGGGGCTAACGATGGTGACGCCGCTTGCGCTGGGCGCAGGACAAAGTGAGGTAGGCAACCTTCTCCAGCAACGTTTGCAGGCCGAACAGGCCAGTCAAACCCATCAAGAGCAAGCAGCGATTGCTAAGAGCAAGCGTGTGGCCTTGCTCACTGAGGGGAAGGCCGTGCTCCAGAAACTGGATACGCTGCAAACCACGATTCTGAATTGGGACAGTCAGATGCAGGCGATGCTGACCAGTCCCGAAGGAAGAGCGCTGGCGATGAACTCTGACAATGTCGAGTATTTTGCACAACTTCAGGAAAGTCCACGCTACTCGATAAGCCAAATTGAGGCAGCGCGCGGTCAGGTTCAAGCTTTGCTGGAACCGGTTCAGGCCGCAGGAGATAACAGCTTTTATGCGCCAAGCGCTGTCATGGTCGGGGCCATACGTGAGGTGGGGGAGCAGGTCAGAAAAGCGGTAAGGGACTATGACCAGTTTCAAGCCGCGTGGGCAGGCTTGCTCAAACGCAGCCAGGGCGTGCAAGTGAAGGCGAATGCGCCGACTCTGGCAATGGCGCTAGAGAAAAGAAAGGAAGAGCAGGTTCAGCGCAATCTCGTAGCGCAGCAAGCCGCGCGCAATCAAGCCATTCAGGAGGCCCAGAGGGAGATTGCAGAGGCCAAGGCAAGAAAAGAAGTGGAAATGGCCAAGCAGGAAGCCGGGCAGATTAATCAGGAAACCGAGAGGTTGCAAGCGGAAGCCGAGCGCGAGCGACTGATTCAAGAAGCCACCAGTCCAAGGACCATCAGGCGTTTCCAGCCGATTTTGGCCTTGGGGTATACGCAACCCTATCGCTCGTCGGGGGCAGGGATGATCATCAAATGGTACAAGCCTGGAGAGCGCAAAACACCTGTTTCCTTTGAGGCGATGTCGAGATCGGGAATGCTCGAAAAAGCGGAATATTTTGCCAAGGCTATCAATAGAAAGGAAAATGATCGACCGAAATGGGTTTATCCCTCCACTGATAAAGAGTGGGAGGAGATGGACAAGCGCTTAGAACAGATTAAGCAATATGCCGACATCTGGATTGAGAAGGGCCTGCTCCTGCCCTGAAAAACCGCTACCACAATTCATAGGGTAGGGAACGGGTGACGCAATCCAGGTGGACGCGCTCAACGTGTTTTGAGTCATAAGCCCCGCCGAATTCAATGACCAGGGTAATATTGCCCGTGGCATCCCGTAGAACAGCATCCGGGAGTTTCTCGTGTCGCCGTTCTGGCGCAAAGCGCTCTTCTGAGACCCAGAGCGCGGCCCGTTCGGGAGCGGTCTGGAGGAATTGAAGATAGAGTTGGGCTACATGCAGGTCATGTGTGGCCTGTAGGGGACGCCGGAGTTTGCCGCCAAAACCGCCAAACTGGCGGGCGGCTTTTTCCGTAGCAATATACACCGTGGTCGGCACCGGGGCCTGGTCCCAGCGCTTTTTCAGGCGGTAACTGAGCCCGCCGAAATGGGGCGTGGCTTGTCCGGGTTGCCAGGCAAAGAGAGGACCGGTCAGGGTCAATTCCGGGTGAGCATTGAGTTTCATGCGCTGGAGGGCGTAAGCACTGAGCACGGTAAGCCGCTTGCGAGCGGTAGCCAGCGCTGAGGGTGAATTCCCCCACCAAGTGCGGGCAATCTGGTCAAGCGACATCAGCCGGACCTTGTGGGTCAGGGCGATGAGGATTTCCCGATCACGATCCGTCAGTTGCACGATGGGTTTTCTTTCGTGGTGGTTCTGACTTTATAGGGCAAAAAAGGGACTTGTTTGTTCTGCCTTTCTTGCGTTAATCCCTTCTAAGCAGTGTTCTTCGAGTAGACGACATTTCCGGGCTGTGACCGCGTGCGAACGCGCAGGCGGCGGCAGCCTTGTGCTACCTGCAAAGGGTAGCGGTATGAGGAAGAATTCTCATGCCGCAGGAGGTTTGAGACGTTGTGGCCGAGCCGATTATGGTGAGGCCACAGAGCCTTACCGTGACCGGCAAGACCCCATCTTTGAGGGGTTTTGTCATGAACAACCAAGAAATTGTCGCCAAAGTTACAGCTAGAATCATAGAGCAGTTGGAACAAGGCGTGAAACCGTGGGCCTGTGACTGGGATCGCTCTGGTGGGCAGTTTGGTCTTCCCCGTAACGGGAAGACCAAGGAGGATTATCACGGTATCAACATTCCGATTCTTTGGGAGGCCGCGTCCCGCATGGGCTATACCACCGACCTTTGGCTTGGCTATGAGCAGGCCAAGACTCTGGGCGGTTATGTCAGAAAAGGCGAGAAAGGAACGGCAGGCATCATCTACAAGCCGCTTGTAGTAGACGAAAGTGGCGAGGAAGAGACAGAAAGTCAAGCAAAGCGGACGATTCCGCTCATGAAGACTTTTTACGTCTACAATTTGGATCAGATTGAGGGCCTGGAGCATTTACGGCCAGCGCCTCCTGTGCCTGAAGAGGTGTTTGAGCCAATCCGCGCAGCCGAAGAGCTGCTGGCCAGGAGTGGCGCACGGATTCTGGAAGGCGGCACACGGGCGTTTTATCGGAAATCCGATGACCATGTGCAGCTTCCCGACCGCTGGCGGTTCCAAGTCGCTGAAAACTTCTATGCCACGGGCCTGCATGAGTTGACCCATTGGACGGGGCATCAGAGCCGGTTAGACCGCGTCTGGGGTAAGCGCTTTGGTGACCAAGCCTATGCCTTTGAGGAGTTAGTGGCTGAAATGGGATCGGCCTTTCTCTGTGCTTTCTTGGGCTTAAAAGGTGAGCTTCAGCATGAAAGCTACGTGGACGGCTGGCTCAAGATTCTCAAGGAAGATTACCGAGCGCTGGTCCGGGCAGCAAGTCAGGCGCAGAAGGCGTTTGAGTATTTATGTCGATTGGTGAAGGAGTCGGAAGAGGGGAGTGTGGCGGTGTAGGTTGGAAGGTGAATCAGTAAGTCCAAGGGATGGGGCTTGCTGGTAGGGGAGGTTGTGCGGGTGGTATGAGGGGCTGTTTAGAGAAACATTTACCTTAAAGAGAAGAGAGTCAATGACAGAGCGAGGTTATAAGTATTGGTTATTAGAAAGCAGCCAAAGTTTTATACTTTCTTTTATGAATTATTGACCAAGAAAAATAGAATAATTAACTAGTTATATTGCTGATCAGTAGGTGGTTGTCTGAGATATTAGAATAGGCCAAATTGTGGCATTAAAAATAAAATTTAAATAAATTTATTATATATCTTAATAAGATAAAAAAAGATTTCATAAGGAAGTGTATTATAGGCTTGATCCCAAATTGGGAACATGATATATTGAAGAATGAGAATTATTTCACGGAAGATATTGCAAGATTTTTGGCTTAAGCACGCTGATGCAGAACAACCCTTGAAGGCTTGGTTTAAGGCAGCGGAGTTAGCGAATTGGTCAACACCACAAGCAGTCAAAACAGATTATGGTAATGCAAGTCTGTTACAAGATAATCGCGTGTGTTTTAATATCTCTGGAAATAAATATTGGTTAATTGTGAAAATAAATTATCCATACCGGGTCATCTACATAAGATTTATTGGGACGCATAAAGAATACGATAGGATTGATGTGAACTCGATTTAATGAGAGCGATTATGGATATTCACCCAATTAAAACAGAGTTAGACTATCAAAATGCTCTTAAGGAAATTGAGAGGTTAATGGATGCACAACCGGATACCCCAGAGGGAGATCGCCTAGATATTATGGCGACACTTATTGCAGCATATGAGGAAAAACATTACCCAATTGAAAACCCTGATCCTATAGATGCTATTTTGCATCGTATGGACGTACTAGGGATAGACCGTAAAGATTTGGAAAAAATCATAGGTACCCGAGCGCGTGTTTCTGAAATCTTAAATCGTAAACGCCCATTAACTATCAATATGATTAGACGAATTAGTGGGAAACTTTGCATCTCTGCTAATGTATTAATTCAGCCCTATCAGCTTCATGCTGAGTCAAAATAGAGAACCCTTTGTGAACAGGAAACCGTTGTTGTCTTGAAATTTGCTGATCTTAATTTCTGAGAGGGAAAGTGTTCATTTGATGTATGTCTTATACAAAGATATTAATTATCAAACAAACGCTACTATCCAACCTACAGTTAATAGTTTTTATATGCTCTCGTAAGTAAGCCCGATCTCTCGGAGAGAAATTGCATGGAATCACTGAAAATGCCTAGTGGTAAGCCTATGAATTGGCTACGCTTGATTGCTTTGTCTCTCATTCTTGGGATGTTGCTCAATTCCGGCATGGCAGATGCTGATAGTTCGGCAACTCCTGCTTTGCCACGTCCAATAGCGGCTAATGATGCCGAGCTGCCTTACACCGATGGTTTTGGGTTGTTACCCAAACTTCCGGCATTTACTGCAATAGAGAGCGCCGCCTATCTAACCGCTGGAAAGCAGGCGTGTGAAGGTCAATGCGTGACCCCGTTTGGCCAGGTGCTGGGGGTTGCTGATGGCGCTACGAGCTACTCGAACTGTGTGTCCACCTGTATACGACCAGAGTTTTCCTTTCTTGATCTGAAAACGGGCGATGTCACGGTCCATCAGGAAGATCCTAAAAATCCGCAACTCCACTATATCGGTGTGACCTATCAGTGTGTCGAGTATGCCCGGAAGTGGTGGATGAAAAATAAGAACATCACCTTCGGAAGCATCGACAGCGCCTACGAAATTATCTATCTCACGGAAGGTAAACAGATTCGGACTCAGGAATCGTTTCCCCTGGCCCGTTCTATCAATGGTGTGGCCCAACGAGCGCCGCGCCGGGGTGACCTGGTAGTTTATTATCCTGACCGTGAGGACCCGGAATGGCGTCATGGTCATGTCGCCGTTGTCGTAGCCACGGACCTGGAGGCCGGAACCGTGGCGCTTGCTGAGGAAAACTACGACAACGCACCTTGGCAAGATCCGAAGGCATTTGCACGCCAGATTCGTCTCTTTAATGTGGGCGGACGTTACACCCTTCTGGATGTCCCCGTGAACAGTGCTACCAATCCAACAGGTGGACAAATTGCGGGATGGATTTATCCGCTATCGGAGCGGTAGTGATAAACGGTCCCGCAGATTATTTTTGAGATAGAAACAATGAGTTTTTTGTTTAAAAGGGCTACGGAGCCAATTGCCCCAACAGCTAGTGAGGTCCTGCTTGCACGGGCTGCAAGTTGTCTTCTTGCCCTATATGCTGGGAAGCATCACGATTTATCCATCCAAATAATTGAGGCTGGACGCCCAACAGAGACTTTGGCGCTACCTGCTTCAGCAGTGCGTTTACTGGTGGATAGCCTCACTGAAATTGCCCAAGGCAATGGGGTGACCTTGATCCCAGTTTATGCAGAGCTGACAACACAACAAGCCGCTGATTTATTGAATGTTTCCATACCTTATCTAATCCAACTGTTGGATCAAGGAGAGATACCTTATCGAAAAGTGGGAACACATCGCCGAGTTCTTCTAAGTGATCTGACCAAGTACAAAAATCGGATTGATAAGGAAAGAATGAAAATTTTGGATGAACTTACTGAGCAAGCACAAAAACTAGATATGGGGTATTAATATTTTAAAAACTTCAAGGAAGAAGCTCAGCAAATGAATGTATTTTGAGTGTAAATCTGTGAGTGGAAGCCCATTCATGTTTAATGGTATCAGCTTCATTGATAGTAACAAGTCCAGATTTTATCATGGAAAGCATCAAGTCTTGTGTGGTAAAGATATTGATTGTAGGCATTAAGAGGCGAGCTTGTTTTATCGCCTTTTTATCGTCTATAGCAAGCATATAGCTATGGTGAAGAGCAACGGCGATACAAGCACATTCACCATCACCTAGATTTTCAAATTTACTTAACGCGACAAATGTTTCCAATTCTTGTTGATCTGTGACAGATATTTCTTCAAGAATGCCCTGTTTTAAAGCCTCGTTTAAACGGGTAGATTGTTCATAGTAGTGGTCCGTCACTTCTTGTCTTACGTGATCGGTAATTAAAAAGCGGCACGAATGCCGCTTGATGAGGTCCATACGATTAATCGCAAGAAAATTGATGAGTACCGAGGTGTCCGCAATAACGATAAGAGATGGATCTTCCACTAAGCCGGCTCCAATAACTAATCTTCCTTAACAGTTTCAGCAAGCTCGACTAGCTTGCGTCCAGGCAGCTCTAGTTTCTTGCTGAGTTCAAGGAGTTTTCCCCGAGAAATCTCTTCCCGGCGATAGGCTTCAATAGCGAGATGAACAATTTGACTCTTCAATTCACGCTCTTGTCGCTCTTTGCTCTCTGGTTCCTCTAGATCTTCCAGCATTTGCAAGAATGCGAGAAACGCTTTCCCTTCACCTTCACGTTCCAGCAGTTTTAGACACTCCGCTTGGGAAACGATATTCAAGCTTCGTAGCCGATAAACAGTAGCTTGGTAGCTAACCACAAAGTGATGAGAAAGCAATGCCACATCCTGATAAGTTATGGCTTGAGATCCAGGAATAGGCCGGGTTTGGGTATCAATACGCCCTTCGGTTGCGACATCGAATATGGCGTGCTCATATCGGCTGGGTAAGCCTTTATCGAGAGAGCGAAGAAATTCCGTTACTCCTTCACTGGGCATCAGCAAAGCGGCGGCAAAGGCATTGGCCCGTTTTTCGACCATTTCCGAGGAATTATCGCGAGTCGAGATCGTGGCCGTGCGGTCACGGTCAAGGAGGGCATGGCCGTATTCGTGAGCATACGAAAAGCGTTTGCGGCCTCGGGCGTGGCTAAAGTTGACGAGAATCGCCATGCCAATAGAGGTATGGCGTAGAAACAGGCCGGACATCTCATCAGGCAGATTGACGCCAGCCGACCAAATTCCTTGATCCGAGATTAATTCTCCCATGTCCGCAATGGGCGTATATCCCAAGCCAAGCCGCTTGCGCTCTTGGAAAGCAACTTGTTCGCCTTGGCGAACGGCCTCACCAGCGGTTCGCGGCGCTGAGAGGGTATAGGCGGGTGGGCCACTTCGCGAGGATCGGCCTAATAACCGTTCCAGCGAGCAACCTTCCCGACAGAGGCTTAAGCAGCGCTCCACCTGTTCTTTGATATCCGAATGGGAATCGAGGCCAGGAGCTAGACGATGCAACGCGACCAGTAGATCGTTTTCATCAAGAGGCTGTTCGCCAAAGAAATCAGCGACAGGCCGCTTATACAACTGGGCAAGCTGGGCCAGTTCCAAGGTTGAGACAGCACGGTTGCCAGCCTCAAGTTGCGTAACCGCCGTTCGCGGTATATCGATAGCATCAGCCACAACTTGTTGACTCAAGCCACAGTTTTCCCTTGCTTCGCGCAGCCTCCTTCCGAGGGTGTGTGGGTCGAAGGACATAGTTTTGCTCTCCCGTGGGTAAGGGTGGCGAAGAGTTCGCTCCCTGAAGTTTTCCTTATTATATAAATTTTAGCATTTTCGAACAAAAATGGCAAAATAATACTTGTATGTTGGATTATAAAACTATAGAATAAGATTGTGAGAATAGTAATATTCTAAATATTTTCATTAATTTCAAATATATATGGTGGTTCTTATGGCAAAGAAAGCCAATAACGAAGTAACGAGCAAGAAGGCCGCTTCCGCAGCAGCTAAGGTACTACGGGACCCGAAGGCAAGTAAGGATGCCAAAAGCGCTGCTGGATCAGCCTTGACGCAGCGGCCAGGGCGGGGAAAGAAGTAAACAAGTAAGGATAAAAGCAAGCAGTTAATGATTGATTCAAGAATGAGAAATCCACCGGCTCTGCCGGTGGATGGTTGCTATTGGCAATTGATGCAGTAGAAGGAATTGAGAATGTGGTCGGATACGGAATCTAAAGAGGATTACCTTAATTTTGGGGAAGTTTCACAACTGGCAGTCGACATACTTGCTGTAGATGGGATGTTACCGGTCTCCATTGGCGTGTTCGGCAACTGGGGTGCTGGCAAATCCTCTCTTTTGAGGTTGATCGAGCAGGATCTCAAAAAAGATGAGAAGAATTGGATAGTTATTGAGTTTGATGCCTGGCTGTATCAGGGGTACGACGATGCACGGGCAGCCCTCCTAGATGTGATCGCGACTGAATTGACAAAAGCTACGGATGGGAACGCAAGTCTAGCCGAAAAGATCAAGAAGCTTTGCTCCCAAGTCAGCGGTATTAGGCTCCTAGGCTTTTTAGCTGAGGGTGCAGCTATGTGGGCCGGCATACCTACAGGTGGGCTCATTGCACGCAGTGTAGGTGCTTTGGGGAGTGCTGCTGATGGCATCCAAGATCAGGAGGAGTATGCAAACCTGGGTGAAACAGCTAAAGAGGTCAAAGATCAGGTTAGCGGTTTGCTGAAGTCTGAAGCGAAAAAGAGTCCGCCTCAGCAAATTGATGCATTCCGTAAAGAGTACGGGGAAATCCTAAAAGAGCTCAAAAGGCCCCTAGTAGTAGTCATCGACAACCTTGATCGCTGTCTGCCGACGAATGCCATCCATACCCTCGAAGCTATTCGGCTGTTCCTGTTCCTAAACAATACTGCGTTTATTATTGCAGCAGACGAAGAGATGATTCGTTCTTCTGTAGCCGACTATTTCAAGGGAGCCTCGGACCGTCACAGGATCGATTACTTGGATAAGCTGATTCAGGTCCCTATTAGAGTACCAAAAGCCGGTGTTCGGGAAGTCCGTTCTTACCTGTTTATGCTGTATGCCGTCGATCTTGGCTTGTCTAAGGAAAAGTGCGTACTTCTCCGGGAAGGTCTTGAAAATGCCCTGCAACAATCATGGAAGGATGATCCCATATCCCGACAAGATGCACTCGCACTGACTGGGGAATCAGAGGATAGCGACCTAGCCAGTGCATTTGAGCGCGCGGACCGTATTGCACCAGTGCTGGCTAATTCCCCGATTATCCACGGGAACCCACGGATCGTGAAACGGCTGTTGAATGTTATCAAAATGCGCGCACAGATTGCACAGCGCCGCTCAATGCCCCTGGATGAAGCCATTATTACCAAATTAGTAATATTTGAACGATGCGTGGGAGCGCAGGCAACAGCAGATTTCTATCGGCTAGTGGATGCCGAACAGGGAAAGCCCTTGCTGCTCAAGCAGATGGAAGAAGGGGATGGCAAGATACCCGATAATGCCCCCGAGGCGTGGACGAATAACCCGACCACAAAATCCTTCATTATTGAGTGGACCAGGCTCGAACCTAAGCTAAGTGGAGTTGACCTTCGGGCTGCAATTTACTTGTCCCGAGAAACCATGCCGATTGGTACCTACGTAGTGGGTTTGTCACCGGTTGGTCGAGAAGTACTAAACGTATTAGTGGAGATGAAGAGTATTACCTCGCCTACGGCTGAGAATCACCTGAACAACCTGCCACTGGAAGAGCAGATTCCGGTTATGGAGGGGGTCATCAGCCATTTGAGGCAAGTATCCGACTGGTCTCGGCAACCTAAAGGATTTGCAGGTGCTCTTCGGCTGGCCCGCCATTCATCCAATGCTGCCAAGATTCTGATTCGATTTCTGCAAGATTTTCGCGATAAACCCATACCTTGGATGAGGGCGGCGCTAAAAGAAGAGCAATGGTATAAGGGCGCTTAATGGGAACATCGCAATCAAGCACTGGTCCGGGTGGCGGTTCACCACTAATACCACCATGGGCGGACAACCAACCACAGCAACCGCAAGCCACGCCTCAACCAGCTAGATTCAAAAGTTTCCGCCAGTCATTGGGGCGTTTCGTATCTGGTGGCGATCAGAGCGATCTGAAGAGTGCTGTTGGCCACTATGCTCGCGGAGCCAGTGGCGGAAGTAGCAGTGCAGCTCGGCGCATGGGCAGTGTTATCCAGGCTGGAGCAGGGCTCTTTGGCGCATTAGCAGGTGCGCAAGCTGGTCCAGGCAGGATTGGTGTAGATATTAGCAGTCTGACCGGACTTCCATGCGAACTGGCAATATCAGCTATTACCCAAGCACTTACCACTGAAGACGGGGATTCAGAGAAGATCCGTGTAGCGATGAACCATGCTCTAGTGGAAGCACTGGATGGCGTAATCATCTTTGATCCAGAGTGTATCACAGACGATATTATCATCAATACCATGATTGGGTATTTGGCGGAGAGCATTTTCCTTCAGATGGTATTGGACTCAAACAAGGCTTGGAATAAGGCAGATACCCCGGTGATGGCGATACGCGCCGAAACGGACTTACGGGAATTGATCAAGGTAGTTGTCGACAGGCATATGGCTTCCAAACTCACTAGTAATGTTCGTACATTCACCCAACAACAAATGGCTCAGATCGAGCGCCAGGCTATTATTGATGCTTGGAAGGAGTGGGAGGCTTATTAGTGACGCTATTAGTTTTTCATCACAATCACCAGATGCTGCCTGCGGCTAGCAATGATCTGCTCCCAGTGCAGCTTTATGAATTAAGTGGCCAAAGTCGCGGGGACATATCTATCATCGGACACCCAGTTATCGACAAGATAAAGCGACTGGGAGTGTGCATTCCAGGTCAGGTTATGGATTTTTTAACTATAGCGCTTGCCGTGACTGCCGCAGATACCTTTGTTTGTCGAGCGGACACTGCGGATGGCTGGACCCGGCAGTTTTTTCTTCAAGTGCCACTCCATGAACCAGACCGCTGGAAACCATTGAAGAAAAACTTGGAGAGAGCTCTACATTTTCTCAGTGGCGATATCTGGAATTTTGATTTTCAGGAAGGTGGTTACTCCCCCCCATTACCATATCGTCAGCGTAATCACTTTCATCTAGTTCAGTTAAAAGGACTCAATTGTGTATGCCTGTTCTCTGGAGGATTAGATTCAGCTATTGGGGCAATTGATTTATTGGCTCAAGGCAAAACCCCTTTACTGGTGAGCCATGCTTATAAGGGCGACAAATCCCACCAAGATCAGATAGCCAAAGCACTCCAGGGACGATACTCACGATTTGAGGTCAATGCAGATCCGCATCTATGCATCGGTGAGACTGATATCACTATGCGGACACGTAGCCTCAACTTTCTTGCGTTTGCTGCGATTGGTGCAAGTGCAGTGCAAACAGTCTCGAAGCAAGAGCGAGTTGACTTGTTTGTTCCAGAGAACGGGTTTATATCGTTGAATGCGCCATTAACACCTAGACGGATCGGGACACTTAGTACCCGTACCACTCACCCATATTTCATTGACAGCATCCAAAAGCTCTTTGATGCAATAGGTATTCCTTGCAACATCATTAACCCCTACCAGTTCAAAACCAAAGGTCAAATGGCAGCAGAATGCCTAAATAAACAGTCGTTGACAGGTATTATTGGTAGTACTGTGTCGTGCAGCCATTGGAAGCGATCAAATCAACAGTGTGGAGTATGCGTACCTTGTATTATTCGTCGAGCTGCCCTCCATGTAGGAGGGCTTGTCGAAGGAATAGACTATACTTTTAATAAGTTGCCTGACGTTCTTAATGAAATCGACCGCAGGGATGACCTCCTGGCGCTATCCATTGCTGTAATGCAAAAAAGAACCCGGAAGCTTGGCTCCTGGATTTTGGATAGTGGTAATCTGCCTCCAAATCAATTTGGGAATTTTCAAACGGTCTTTTCACAAGGATTGGAGGAAGTGGAGGCTTTTCTTAAGGATGAGGGGGTACTATGAGCATCGATATGCATTGCCATCTCGATCTGTATCCAGATCCATTCAAGGTAGCCGATGAATGTAAATCAAGAGGCATTTATGTCCTATCAGTGACAACGACACCAAAGGCTTGGGACGGGACATGTAAACTCGCTGAAGGCAGTCAGTGTATTCGAACAGCGTTAGGTTTGCATCCACAGATCGCTCATCAGCGCTCTAGTGAACTTGAGCTTTTCGACACGCTGCTTCCTAGCGCTAAATATGTGGGAGAGATTGGTCTTGACCATGGAAAAGGATTTGTAGATCACTGGGATGTTCAGCTCAAAGTGTTTCGCCATATTCTCAAGAGTGTAGGTCGTTCTGGGGGGCGAATTATGAGTGTACATACCCGCTATAGTGCAGCAGTTGTGTTAGACGAATTGAAAAGTGTACCTGGCATACCTATACTACACTGGTTTACAGGTAGTAAAAGTGAGCTTAAGAAAGCTATACAGTTAGGATGTTTATTTTCTATTGGCCCTGCCATGTTAAACACAAAAAAAGGTAAGGAACTAGTGATGTTCATACCAAGGAATAAGATTTTGACTGAGACAGACGGCCCATTTGCCAAAATAGGTGATCAACCATTGATGCCATGGGATGTAGAATCAACTCTTCCAATATTAGCAAATATATGGGGTGTTTCTATTGATGATGCTAAACATCAAATACTATCGAATTTTAAATCGATTTGGGATTAGCAAATAACAAACTTAACGAAAAAGTGTTTTCTGGTTGCTTAAGGAAAGGCACCGAACCAGAAAAGAATAAGTAGATAAATTTAATCTCTGAGGGGCAATTCCCCGCAGCTTGCTGTATCACGAATCAGTTTTCCACTGGTAGCTCACCAATTTCCTTGACAACTTTCGGGGTCTTTTTTACCCTGTTCAAGAGTTCTGATAACCCATTTTATCAGAATTCTTGAATCACCCTCAAAAAGACACTGCATCCATGACCCTTTCGCCGAAATCCCCAGCCCCCGTATCGGAAAAAGACCGCGAACTGTCCACGGTGACTCACGCCACGTTAGCGGACATTCCCGAGGAATCGGTGTGGTTAGCCAATTTTGTCTCGCCCCGCACGAAACGAACCTATCAAGCGGCCGTACAGAGTTTCATTGCCTTTCATGGTTTCCAGTCGTCCGATGAGTTACGCGGCATTGGGCAAAGTCACTTGATTGCTTGGCGGGAGCACCTCATCCAGTCTGGGGCCAGCCCCCGCACGGTGCAAAACCGCCTAGCGGCGGTGTCTTCGCTGTTTAAGCATCTCTGTGAGCAGCAAGTGGCGACACGCAACCCAGCCACCGGAGTTCGCCGCCCCAAAGTCAGCGCCCAGCGTGTGGAAGCCGCCGTTCTCACACCCGAACAAGTACGGAGTCTTCTCCATGCCCCCCAGCTAGACCAGCTCAAGGGCATTCGGGACCGTGCTATTTTGCATGTCCTGTTCTACACCGGTTGCCGAATTAATGAGGTCACCACCCTCAAAGTGAAGGATTTTTTTGAAGATGGTGGCTACTGGGTATTGGATTTCATCCTCAAGGGCGGCAAGCGCAACCGGATTGCCATTCACCAGGAACTGCAACTGGCCTTGCGGGCCTATCTTTCCGAAAGTGGTCACGGGGCCGAACGGGAGAGCCCGCTGTTTCTCGCAGTTCAGCGCCGGGAACGGCGTAAACCGCTGACCAGCCGACAGATCAGCAAGCTGTTTCATCGCTATGCGCTGGAGGCCGGGTTACCCATCGGCGTCACCCCGCACAGCGCCCGAGCGACGTTTATTACCGAGGCTCTGGACCGGAAGTGTCCGATTGAGGCCGTGCAGGCGAGTGTGGGGCATAGCCATATCGCCACGACCAAAATGTATGACAAGCGCAAGCTGCATTACCGGGAAAGTGCAAGCTTTGCCGTGCAGTATTAGCCAGAATGCCTCCATTTTTTGCTTGAATTGAAGAGATTTACATGTTACTACAATAGTTATAACCTTACTTAAAGGCATGATGAATCATGATTAATCTTAAAATTCGCAAAGTCGGTAATTCGCTGGGGGTGGTGCTCCCACTAGAGGTAACCAGTCGCTTGCATCTCGAAGATGGTGATCGTCTCTTTCTGACGGAAGCGCCGGAAGGGGGTTACCGACTAACCCCGTATGATCCAGAATTTGAAGCTCAACTGAAGTTGGCTGAGGAAGGAATGGCGCGTTACCGAAACACCTTACATATCTTAGCGAAATGAAGGAACCGATCTGGATTGAAACGAAGGTTGTTTTGGCCATCCATGACCGCTTACTCGCTGAGCACGGCGGACCCAGTGGCTTACGCGATACCGGTTTACTGGAATCGGCATTATCCCGGCCTCGTCATCGCTGGGCCTACGAACAGCCGGACTTAGCGGCACTCGCAACCGCTTACATCGCCGGTATTATCCGCAATCACCCGTTTGTGGATGGCAACAAACGCACAGGGTTCATGACGGGTTATGTGTTTATGGCAAGAAATCATTTACAGCTTATGGCTTCTGAGCTTGAAGCCGCTCAATGGGTCTTGGGGCTAGCCAGTAATGAACTCAGCGAGGAGGCGTTTGCGGATTGGTTAAGGAAAAACACCGAATCTATGTGAGAAACGAGTCAATGATTCACTTCACAACCCGGCAATAGGAAGAGGTAAAAGGCTTTCTTTTTCCTATGGCCCTAAACCGGTGAGGCAATGGAACGGAACGATTCGCAGGAAATAGATCGCTTTAAGCAGCAGATCAATCTGACGGAATATGCAGCCTGCCAAGGGTATGTCCTGGAACGGAAGGAGAGCAGCCGGAACAGCGTCACCATGCGCGGGCCGAATGATGACAAAATCATCATTGGTAAGGAAGGCACGAGCGGGGATTGGATTTATTTCTCGGTTCGAGATGAGGCGGATCACGGAACCATTATTGATTTTGTCCAGAAGCGACAGCACCTGAATTTGGGGGAAGTCCGCAAGCAACTTCGGATGTGGATCGGTGGGGCCACTCGGTTATCCCCTCACCTCTCTCCTGATCGCTATGTGGCACAGGTTGAACCGATTACCCGCAATTTGGCGGGTATCCGAGCACAGTTTGCGGCGATGAAACCGATTCGAGACACCCACCCCTATTTGGAGAAGGAGCGGCGCATTCCTGCCGAGGTGTTGGTTCATCCACGCTTTACCGGGAAGATTTATCGAGATCGCTATGGCAATGCCGTCTTTCCCCACTATGACCGGCAGGGGCTTTGCGGCTTTGAATTGCGTAACTACCACTTCAAGGGGTTTGCCAAGGGAGGGCAAAAAGGATTGTGGTATTCCACCTCAACTCCAGAGGATGAACGCCTGGTCATTACGGAAAGCGCGATTGAGGGCCTGAGCTATCATGCGCTCTATGGGCCGGAAGGATCGCGGTATTTCTCGATTGCCGGGGAAATGAACACGATGCAGCGGCAGTTGCTGGAGGCGGCTTTTCTGAAGCTGGCAACAAGTACGGTCATTGTGATTGCAATGAACAATGATGCGGGCGGTAGGCATCTTTCTGAGGAGATTAAAGGGCTGGTTCTGGCTACTAGACGAGGGGATTTGACGGTGATGGATAAATACCCAGATGGAGATGGAATAGATTGGAATGATGTTATAAAAATTGGTAAAAGACGGGAAAGATAATAATAATTGTGAGATTTAAGAAACCATTATTTTAATAATATAATTAAAGGTAAAGTTGAGTATTAATGTTTTCTATTAATAAATGGCTTTTTGAATGACTTTATGAATATGATCTATCGAATCATTGTTTAATTTTACCAAGATAAGTAACCCCCACCAATGTCTAATGCATCTAATACAGGGGATTCAAGATCAGAAAATCTTGTTTCTAATATATTTACATAGCTATCATGTAAGTGTGGATATTGGAGTGTTCTAATTTCATTTATATAAGAAAAATCTTGTATTAGTTGCATATCACTTGATTTTGGTTGATTTGCACAAAATTGCAGTAACTCGGATGTTGTTTGGTTAACTTTAATAAGAGCGTTACGTTGCAGGTCAACAACTCCAAATAATAATAAGATACTAACTGAATCTATAATAACTTGATCTGAGTGGCTATCTAAAGTGATAGGGGGTAATTTTCTATTTGCTTGCCGTAGTAAACTTGCAGCAGTATTTAATACTGGTCCTGGCATACCTAATATATCTTTATAACTATCTTTTACTAATAGATTTATCAAAGCAATAGTATCCTGAAATTCAGGAAAGGGGCTTAAATGTTCAACTAAATGAGTTAATTCATTAGGCGGAAATAGATAGATTGATCTGTTAGTGAGGTATCTCAATCTTTGAAGAAACCATTTTTTTCTTGTTTTATTTTCAGGTGGCTTTTCTAAGAGAATATCATATAATTCTCTTTTTACTTCGTTTCTCACTTCCCTTGCCATTTTAATAAGATCTTTTTTTCTTATTTTCCACGCTTGCCATGCAATGTTCCATCTTCTTTCAAGAAGATATTTAAAGTTCCCAAAAAAGTTGGATTCTCTGCTTTTGGATGTTAATCGACTAATCGGAAGAGAAAAACCTTCTTCTAATAGACTTGTCGCTAATTCATCTTCTCTATTTCGATGGGTTAACAAGAATACTTTTATAAAAAAAACAAGTGATTCAAATGAATTTCTTCTAACCTGATGTTGAGTATGTGGCCCATAGGTCAACCATTCACTCCCGGATAGACAATCTGTCTTCTGTGGATGAATAGTTAGACCTTCATCACTTGCTAAATTTTCTAGCATTTCTATTACAGAATTTTTTTTGTCATTGTCCACAACGAGTACAATATCATCAACATACCGAAAATACCTACCAGGAAATTGTGCCGACAAAGTAGTATCTATAGTAGACAGAGCAAAATCAGCGAGGATGTGACTAATTTCTGGGCCAATCGGAATCCCTTTACCATCAGGATAGTAATTAAATAAATGCTCGATAAATTTCAGAGCTGTAACCTTTATACTGTCTTGTATTTTCGTATCCTTGAGCGCTTGATTAAATTTTTTTAATACAGTTTCTTGATTTATACTTGGATAAAAATTTTCTATATCGGAAACAATAACAATGTTGTTACTATTATCTAATAATAAATTTAAAATATCGTTATTTCGACATTTATAACCATTAATATAATGCTCGAAATTATATGGACACTCTTCCGTATTATTTGGCCATCTGTAGCTATATATATAATTTTCTTTATGAAAAGATGATTCTTGTGATAGATAAGCAAGTATTAGAGACTCGGTTAATGCAGTAGACGGACTCGACACAAGGAAGTCTCGATATTCACAACAACCATTCTCTAATATTTTCTTTAATTTCTTTGATACTAAAAATTGACCCTGCTTACGCATAGGATATTTTCTGGGAATGGTAACATAGCTCCATGAACTATCTTGATATCCAACAATTGAGTCAACAAAAAATCTTGTTGCAACATACGTTGGCAAATGAAGCTTTCGTGTCGCTTGCAAAGCACGAATAGCCAACATATTTGATGGGACTGGCCACATTATCTTAATCTCTCACGAAGCGTTGTACTTGAACCCCTGTTTGATGTATATGTTGATTAATAGGGTTACTCATTCGATACTCTGCCGAAGGAAATTCTCCTTTTTTATGCACGTTAGAAAACCAAGGCACATATCTATTTAGCCATTTAAATACCTTTGGAATTAGTCCTTTTACAGCGTTTGAGTTAATTGGTTCGATCCATATCAAAGTACTTTTTTTATCGTGTAGTCGCGCTAGTATCTGTGACAAACATGGTGTAAAATCGTCAAACATTTTTCCTTTTATTAACGCGCCACTAAAATTACTAATACATACTACGTACTCACACGCATCACTTGCTAACTTAAACCACTCATCAATCATTTTTGCAGTTTCATCATTTCGAGTTGCATCCCACTGAGTCAGATTGTAATTGATTATAATTCCTTGATCGGCTAAGATAGTCCTCGCTCTATTTAACATACTTTGGCATATTTCTCTTGCTGCCATTGAACAATCGCCCCCTACAATCGAAATTGTTAATGGAAGAGTTGGTAATACACGCCTAGCCCGAAGTTCAGCTAAGACTGTGAGAAAAGTTACACACGATGCTCCTGTTCCACATGGAATATCTAACAATCCAATATGCCCTTCTGAAAATGTGTTTAATAGTGCATCAGAATATTCTGTCAGGTCCTCATTTGGCGCTAGTATAGTAAACTCAGATCTGCCAGATGAAACACCGAATCGATGAGTAAAATGCTCCAATGTTTCTTTATCACTAAAACCTCCATGAATATCTTTCCTATCTGTACCTTGCTTTGCTTCTTGAAGAAGGCCACGATCTTTTAATTCTACTAAATATGAGGTTATTAATTCACCAGGTAAGTAAAGTACCTGTTTCTTCCACATTGTTTCAGGGATCAGCTCAATCGGTAAAATCCTCATTATTAGGGTATCTCCATTTCGCGCAAACCAAAAACAATCATCCATTTACACTCTCGTCCAACCCCAACTCCTTCAGAGCACTCTTTATATCCTCAATCTTCGCCGAAGCACTGTCTCCTTCTGCTGATGCTTCTAGGCTGACCTGTACGGTCAATCCCGGCGAGTTCGCGAGCTTTGCGATGACCTTGGTGTAAAAGTTCATCCATTTCCGGGGTGGAATGGTTCCACTCCATCGTATTTTTTGTTCACTATAGCCAGGTGGATGTTCTTCTTCGGCGGTTTGGTGTTCTTCTCTAGGTGGAACAGGTGTCGAGATGATCGGCGGCTTAACCCGTACCTTGGCCTCCGCTTGGAGGTTATCCACCTGCACGGTCACCAAGTAGAGACCCGGCGCGCTATTCGCCTGAAAGCTGCCCTCGTTATTTACCGTGCATTCGGGAGCTGACCAGGTTGCGTTTTCCACCGGGAAGCTTTGGCCGTATTGGTCAACACCACTGACCTTGAAGGTGATGTGCTCACCAGGGCTAACGTCAATTGCACTCGGTTGAAGGACCAGCCTATACAAGTGCGGCGGTTCGATGAGTCGTTCGGCATCTTGAGCACGCAGAATAAAGAGATCATCACTGATCTCCACTTCCTGTTCCGAGAGACTTTCACCAAAACAATCCAGTTGGAGTTGACCCGAGGCATCTCGGCTGGCGTAACCAAACAGCTTGGAAGTGACGCCATCGGCAATCGTGCGCCTGATGGAGTTAGGATCGAGCAAGCGAGGTAAGGCTGGTGAAGCAAAAAAGGCATCCCGTACCGCTTTCGTGGACCATTCAGTCAGCGCGGGCGGCCAGAGCCGCACCAGCTTATTGGGTCCTACGATAGCCGTAATCTCATCGTCCTTGACAAGTTGATTGACTACCAGATCGCAGATTGAATGGGCCATGCTGGAGGTGATTTGCCCCAGGTCAAGGTTTTTGAGCGTGTTGTCTTTGCTGAGCAGAAACACATGGCGATAAGCCCGCCAGAGAGATTCCTTCAGATCCGCCTTGGCGCGGTCCAGGCTTTGACCGAGAGAACGGCGCTGGGCTTCTTCCAGTTGTCGGGCGGTGTCTTCATCCGCTTCGATATCTTCCCAAGCCAGCACGTTGCGCGCCGCTTCGATGACCGCCCCGCCCTGATCGGGAGCGATAAACAGCAAGCCTGATTTATAGGTGCGTCCTGCGGTACCACACTCTCGCAAAAGGGTTTCCATGAAATTCTGGGTTGCTGGGTCTTGCGCGGGATGCGCTAAGCCCAAGACCACCAGGGTCAGTTGGGGACGGTCAGGAATATCATTTGACCGGGTTGGAAAACAACGCCGATCCACGGCTTTACTGCCAGATTTGACCAAATCCAATGTGGTTTGCTGAATACGGGCCTCAATGTCCTGATCCTTCACCGTTCCCCGGCGCGTGACCAGCATTTGATTGAGGTTGGGACGCAGACCGAACCGGTAACGGTTGCGATCCCAATTGAGGTAAAAACAGTTGGCGGTGAGGCCCTCTAACACGGTTTCCACATCGGCCAGATTTAGATCGGTATGGCCGACCGCTGCCCGGATTTCAGGAACGGTCGCTTCCATGCGGGTTTGGCTTTGCCCGCCGTTACTCTCGAAGAAAATGGTCGTGGCCACGCGCTGATGGAGGCGGGCTTTCTTGATCGCGTCAATGGCTTCCCGGTCAAGACGAAGGGCGTGAGCATCTTTCTTTCCAAGAATATCCGTAGTGACCGGAATCGAGAGTTGATCGGAACCCAGTTGTTCAAACAAGGCATCCCGGAAAGTTTGGTCATCGAGTGGCGCAGAACCGAGCGTGATGAGCGGTTCCCGTGAATTCTTGCGGTGTTCTTCCTGGTAGGACCGTGCAATCCAGAGGGCAAGCAGACGAAGAATGCCCCGAGTTCGTTGAAAGCGCGGCAGGCTTTGCCATTTGCGCTGAAAAACGGAAATCAAGGAAGGGTGAAAGGGATAGCAGGCCAGGAAGAGTTCTTCCGGGGATTCTCCACCTAGATTCGCTAATTCTGTGGGATGATCCTGGACCCAGGCTCCGTATTCTGCTGCCACTTTTTTTCCATCGGCGGGTAACCCATACCAGTCGAAGAGGCGGCGGCGAATGATTTCTGTCACTTCGGTTTCCGAGGACATGCTGATGGCCTTGCCCACCCGATCCAGCAATTTTTTGTAGGACTCATAGCTTTGTTGATCTTCAGGGTTCATCTCCAATTGGGTTGATCCTGGAATCGAAACACAGAGCACCAGGTTATCGCGGGCACGGGCTTCTTCGGAGAGGTTCTGGAGGAAATCATAGAGTTGTGAGGCTAGGCCAGTGCGGCGCGAGCGCGAAGCGTAGTTCATTAACTCATCAAGGAGAATCAGCGTGGGGCCACCCGGCAACATGCGGCGCAGCACGTCTCCGGCTGGAGCAATACCCTGTTCATCATGCTGGGCGACAGCGGCAAAGGTTTCCTCACCGCCAAGCTGCCAAGCGATCTCTCCCCAAGGGGTTTTTCGCTGCGGTTGTCCTTCTCCTTTCCTGCCCTCTACCACATCAAACTCTGTGCCGACAAAAACCGCGACCGCTGCTTGCGGAATCTCTTTCACTTGCGCCCGGTTGAGGATGCTGTCCACACCTTTCCAGTTCTGTGCCGCAGGGCCACCTTGGGCGAGATGGTAGAGCGCGGTCAAAGAGTGAGTTTTGCCCCCGCCAAACTGCGTCGCCATGTTAAACACGGCGGAGGTTTCCACCTTGATGCCGGAGAGACGACGCACTACTTGCGAGGAGAGATCGAGCAGGCTTTGGGTCAGGTAGGTTCGGGAGAAGAACCGCGCGGGATCGATATAATCGGGATGGGCGCGGTGTTCGCGGATATGATCGAGGTGGACGGCAAATTCGGAGGCATCCAGTGGGCGATTATCGCGTAAATCTTCACGCGGAACGACGACTTGATACCAGGGCTTGAGATTGCTCATTGTTTTTATCTCCTTAAAAACCTAATCCTTTTTTACGGGCTAAGACGCCATCCACCCACCGCTTTTCATCGCTACCCACCGGATAGAGCGCCGTCAGCGATTGTGCAAGTTTCCAGAAGCGGGCATCGTTGCCAATCCCTTCTTCCACGATGAAGCGTTTCATCGCTTCCCCACGCCCAGCGGCAAACAACACCATCGCTTGATGCAGGCGATCCAAGACCGTGGTTCCGGGTTTGGGGCCTTTCACATCGCCCCATTCGGCTTCCGCAGCCGATTCGGCGGCTTCTAATTCGGCAAACAGGGATTGCTGGACAGGTTCTTTTTTCTTCTTGCGCGGGGTTTTGCCGGTAACAGCGGTTTCCGCCTCCTTGCCGAAAAGATACTTGACCCGTTCCGCAACTGAGAGCAACTTGGCTTTATCGCCTTTCACTTCCACGACCGAGGGCGATTTTTCCAGATGGACACCAAGACCTTGGGCAATCTTGCGGGCGGCATCGAATTCCAGGGTAAAGCCGGTTACTTTCGGCGCTTTACTGGATTCCTCATCGGCCTCATCATCTTCAGATTGTTCGGATTCCTCAGCACCGGCACCGCTGTTATTTGCGCCCAAGGTCCAAAGCCACATGGCGGTCAGCCGAGCATCCGGTTCCAGGCCAGCCGTATCCGGGTCTTTGAAGATCATCGAGAGGGCTTCTTTGGAGACGGCAGCCCAGACGTGTTCGAGATATTCACCGAGGGTCACCGCTTCCCCGCTGGATTTTTCTACCCGGCTGTAGCGGCTGAACACTTCGAGAGCGGGGCCGAGACAGGCAAAAATTGCATCAGCGCCGACCACGCCTTCGTCAGCGAGGCGCGGCATCCAAGCATGGATACGCTGGGGAAGTTCGGTGAGTACATCGCGCCAATCGCCGATATTTTGTTCAGATCGTGGACGAACAATCAGATGGACAGAAGACGCTAGTCGCGCTTGTCCTTGCGCGGCAACGCGGGTTTCCATTTCCGTATCAATCGGCCAAGAACCCGTGATAGTCCAACCAGCATCCACAACCGCCTTCAAAATCGCTTCCCAACTTGAAGTTGTTTTGCTGGCAAAGACAATAACACCAATACCATCATGGCGAACTATGCGGCAGCCTTCTTTAAAAGCTTTAGTTAGTTCACCCTCGTAA
Organism: Gammaproteobacteria bacterium; assembly: GCA_024235095.1. Taxonomy (NCBI): domain Bacteria; kingdom Pseudomonadati; phylum Pseudomonadota; class Gammaproteobacteria; species Gammaproteobacteria bacterium. Next base: position 277,478 of record JACKNC010000003.1, on the reverse strand, counting down.
TAAGCTATATTATGCGTTGAGTTACTTAGCTCATGGGGTCTATCAACAACTATTTCAGCATCTTTTGGGACAAGTGGATGCATCATTATTGGAGTATAAATGTGGTTTAGTGCTCTACGAAGCCAAACATAAAAAAAATCAGAAAGATAAGCGTAAGGCACTGAATCATAGTATGGAGGATCTGTTATAAATGCACTTATAGAATCATCGGGATACGGATGCACGGTTGCTGATGTTGAACCAACAGATGCTACTTGCCCTTGAATAGCGCTTGAAGTAATGACAAGTGCATTTGTATGCCAATCAAGTAAATTTAAAAAATCACCGCTGGCACCAGCAAATGGGTTTGCTTCAGCAAAATCCCAAACCATTGGTAACGCTTGCCGACCAAAAGTATCAACAATATTCTCTCCACTAGCTTTCCATCGGCACATTGACGAATTATATTGTGCTAATTTATCAATAATAAGGGCTATACATGTTTGTGCTGCTTTCAATAGGGTTTCTTGTTTTTCATTATTTGTTAATCTTTCATATGCAGCAGATAAATCAAAAAGTTTTACTAACACAAGTGCTTGTCGAGAAGTGAAGCAATGACTCCAATTATTGATACCATAAATCATAGCCCAAGTATGACGTATACCTCGGATATCAATCTTTTCATCAGGTAATAGACTTATTGTTCCTTTATGCTTATTTTTAATTCGTTCTAACTCAGCTTTAGCACCAAAGGCAGCAGATTCATCCTTTGAATTGGGAACTCTATAGAAACGCCCTTGTTCACCCTTTTTAGTAGATATTACACACAAAAAACGTGCATCATTAGTGCCGCCGCACCTAGCCCTAAATTGCTTCCGAACATTTGCCACCGGCGTTGTATATCCACAGCAAGGACACGTTGCCGACCCACGCTTGACCGTTCCCAGTCTTTCTTCACCGGTTTTAGCATTCTCGATAATTTCAAAGTCAACCCGCTTTTCTTGAGGTTTGGGGACGATGCGCAACGCCACCGAACGTTTGCCCTTTTTCGCCAACCAGAGCGACCGCATCAACGGCACTTCCGCCCCACACCCCGGCCCTTCACACTGAATGGTTCGCGCCCAAAGATAGGCAATTGGCGTGGCTCCATCCGGGTCTTTCGGGTAAAACTCCGCAAGCTCTTTCTCCGCTTCCTGCTTGATCCAGGCCCCCCACTTGCGGACTTCATCGGCAAGCCGTTGGCCATACTTCGGGATGTATTCCAGCACCACCTTGTTCAGCAATACTGGGATCGGATTCAAATCCGAAGCGAAGGCATCCGCCCCGACGCGCAAGGCTTCCAGCGGAATCGAACCACCGCCAGCAAACGGATCGACCACCAGCGGGCGCGTCTCCAGTTCCCCGCCCAGGGCTTCATGCGCGGCTTGGGTCAATACGCGGGCGGTTTCCAGGTAATCCTTGTCCGTCGAATTATCCCAGTTGGCAAAGTCAGCGATGAAATCCAGCAACGTTCTTTGCAAATCCCAGGGATCAGCAAGGATATTATTGCCCTTCTGAATGGCAATAAAGCGCGAGGAGGACTCTCGACTGACCTTGCCAAGATGTTCTTTTCCCCAGGCCAGCATCCGCTCCCGCGCGGTATCCAAAAACCGCCTAGGCCGGATTATCACCGAACCATCCCCTACCGGAACCTCATCACCCCGCTTAGCCCAGGTGCTCAAATCCACCGGATCAGGCCAGAGCGAGGCGCAGATCACCGCCCGACAGGCCGCCAGTGGCCGTCTGGCCCACCAGATATGCAAGGTCGAAATATGGCCATGTCGAATGGATTTCTCCCGCCGCGCATGGGCCGAAATTCTTGCTATCGGCAAATCCACTTCTATCAAGCGCTTGGGGTAGGCTAAAGTATCCATACTGATCTCACTGATATTTGGGAAACGAGCGCATAAACGAGCGCGCGCGTTTCTACAATAAATACAAACGAGCGCGTGCGTTTATTTGTGGTGTTTCCAGACATACCGAGCGCCCCTTCCATTTCCAACTAACTGCAATTCTTTATTTTTACTGCTAACACGTTGCAATACCCGACTCGCTTGATGAACATTAAGTTGACATAATTCAGCCGCTTTTTTGCGCGAAATCTCCCCATGTTGGCGCGCATATTCGAGCACCATCTGTTCGTGCTGAATTGGCCCAAATCCTTTAGCACGAATATATTCCGCTTTCATATCAAAGCGCTGGTAAAGTGCGGCTGAGAGGTGGTAAGAAGTCGCTCGCTTGTTGCCCCGTCGCTCAATTAAACCGCGTTCGTGCAACCTCTCCAAAGTAGCTCGCGCATTGGCACTCTCTTTCTGGAGCAACCTAGCGGCAGTTTCCGAGTCAATCTGTCGCTCAAAAAAGAGCGTGTTCAGCACGAGCAGATCGTCCAAAGTCAGAGGATGGCCTTGTTTATCCTGCTCAAATACAAAGGCTGCAAATTGAAGGGAGGCTTCCCCTCCACGCAAAATCACTCGCACACCGTAGGCATCGCTACGCGAGTAGTCCGGTGCGGGACGACCGTATTGCAGTTGCCCTAGGAATATTTTGTCTACCCCACGCCCCGTCTGCTCCACTAAGCCAATCCGTTTAAATGCTTCTGCTAAACGAGGATTACGCGGCTTTGGTTCATGGACCAGTAGGTTTTCCAAGGTCACGCCAGACGGGAGACTACCAGGATTGGTAATCAGCAGATGGTCGGGTTGCCACTGCACATACACGGCTTGCATTTGACTGAAGTCTCGATGCAGCACTGCATTGTTGACAGCTTCCCGAAAGCCCATTAGGGAATAGTCCGGCACAGGCAGGCGAAACAGGCCCACTGCAACCTCTTGTTCGTTGTTTCGAGCGGTAAAGCGAGCTTCTATATGCTCCAAGGTTTGAAGCAATGGCCCATGAAAGGTATCGTTTACTCTCACTTGTTGCTGGCTATCGAGAACTTGAAAATGTGCTTCATGGGTAGGTAAGACATCGCGTAGCACTTTTTCTCTACCGAGCAGCAGCAGGCCAGCAACGTTAGGCACAAGGCCGATTTCTTGGGTTTCCACCAATCTCAGCGCCTTGGCCAAATCTTCATCAGAGAGGTCCAGCAAGCTACGATCTCCCCGAAGACGGGTAATCGTTTGCCGCAACCGCTCAAATTCCAAAGGATCGAGGTCAGAGAGACCAGTTCCTTGGATGGGTTGAGCGGAAAAGTCAAGAAGCCCCAAATCTACGCGCCGGGAACGATGGTCGCGGGGATAGTAGGCCACGGTTTGCGGTTTACCATCACCCCCAAGGGTACGCCGCAGCGACTTGCCCGTTGTCGTAGCACAGGGTTCTGGATAAGGATCAACTGAGATAGCAATAACCTGACCATCGGGATGCGCAATCAAGGAGATTCGCGTGTTAATGCTGGGAACGGTATTGTTAAAAATGGCCGCTTGCATCTTAACAGCATCAGTCATTTTCCCATGACGGGGCTTTGCACCTGATACCATTCCATTATCTTCCACACCGATGAACAGCACTCCCCCGGAAGCATTGGCCATAGCGGTCACTTCTTCATAAATCTCCTTGTCGGAGATCTGTCGGCGATCAGACTTGAATTCCCGTTCGACGGATTCACCAAGAGCAAGCTGTATCTTGAGGGTTTCGATATCCATCATCGAACCCCCAGTACTGAATCAGGCTTAATCTTGTAATGCTCTACCTTGGTCACCGGTTGCCAGTCGAGTTGCGCCGGGTTTTGATAGGGATGGAGTTCGGGCTTGGAAACACAGTTGAACACCGCATAAAGCCAGTAATCGCCTTTTAATCGTTCCGCCGCCCGATATTCATTGGCGCTGAGGAAGATCTCCCCGACTCCGGCCCGGCCTTTGACTTCAATGAAACGCACTTCGATAAAGCTCTTGGGATCTTCGGGATGCGGTTTGCGCGAGATGAGATCAAAGCCCCGATTGTCGGCTTCCACGCTTTCTACCACGCAGCCCCGCGCTTCCTCATAGGCCCGGACGGTATCGACGGCAATCCGCTCGACTTCGTCATCCCGCACCATCGGCGCAATTTGTGGGCTTTGCCGTTCCGGGTGAGGGATCACCCGCGCCCGGCCCAGGTGAACAATGTCCGCTACCGTGCAGTGGCGTTCCATCTCCAGTTCCTTGCGCCGGGTTTCCAGACGGTTGTTCAAGTCATCCAGATGTTGTTCCGCTTGGGCGATAATCCCCTCCAAGCCGGTTTGCCCTTCGATTTGCCGGTTAAGGTAATCGGCCAGTTGTTCGTTCTGGCGGTCAATTAAGGCGTGCAGGCTGATTTCCACATGCTGGGCAACTCGGACTATTTCACGCGCCCGCTCTGTGGCGTTGTCCTCCAGCCAGGGTTTGAGCGCGTGCTCATAGAGATAGCCTTCCGCCAGACTCCGGGCCGGGACCGTCTCGGGTTCCAGCACCGAGGTTTCCGCCGGGGCCGGGTTAATGTCGAGAAATACGGTGGGTTGCCGGATCGCCATCGACCCGCTTTGTTCCGTTTCCATGACAAATAACCGGCGATGGAGGGTATTCCCGCGCCCATCCTTGATGGAAGCGGCAAACAGGTCGAGGAAACCGGGTTCCCGGCGTTGAATATCGAAAAACACCGCGCCACGCTTTAAGTGGCCTTCCACTTGCTCCAAGGACGCTTCCCGCACCACTTCAAAGAGCGGGTGACCAGGTGTAACCCATTCCAAGGTCGGATCGCGCTTGAGCAGCGCCTTATCAAAGCTAATCAGCTTGTACTCCCGCCCCAAGCGACCAAAGCGCGGTTCCAGAGCATCGCCGCGCTGAACCAGGAACCGGGGCACCTTGCCAATCCGGTAGATGTGGCTTTCTGCCGCTGTCGGCTTGGACCGCATCCCGACCACCGGCCCGGCTTGCACAAAAAATTGTTCAATGGCTTCGGGCACCAGGCGGCGCTCACGCGCTTCCACCGAGCGGCCCACAATCGCCGAGAGATTGAGGTCTTTCTTGGCCAGCCCCTCCAGTGCCGATTCGGTAATCGCCCGGAAGCGTTTCGGATCAACATCTCGCACAATGCGATCGGTGACCGCACTTTCATTGGTGCGCCGCGCATACAAATCGCGAAACAATTTATCCAGTAAATTGGCCGGAAAAACTTCGCCAACGACATCAAAAACCTGATCCGTGCCCAATTCTCGACGGATTTCCTTGAGACGTTCCAGGAGCATTTGCAGAACGCGACCTTCGCGGGTGTTTTTGGCAACAAAGTTGAAAATCAGACAATCGTACTCTTGGCCGTAACGGTGAATTCGCCCCACGCGCTGTTCCAGGCGAATCGGGTTCCAGGGAATGTCATAATTAATCATCCGCGAGCAGAATTGCAGGTTGATGCCTTCGCCCGCCGCTTCCGTCGCTACCAGAATCTGGGCCTGTTCCCGAAATTCGCGTTCGGCATAAATGCGCGATCCCGGCGTATCACGATCCCCGATCTTCATCCCCCCGTGAATTTGCGTCACGGTCAGACCCCATTCCAGCAACTTGCCATAAGGCCGGTTTTCCTTGCCATCTCCGGCGAGGTAATCGAGGGAATCTTTGTGTTCAGTAAAAATGAGGAGTTTCTTACTCGGATCGGCAAAGAACCCTTGCTCGTTCAAGACTTGCTTCAGTTTGGTGAGCTTGGATTCAATCTCGCGCTTCTCTAAGGGGCGAGCCTGATCAATCAACTGGGTCAAACGGGCAATTTCTTCTCGGAGGATAGTGGGATCGACCGAGGCCACCACATCTTCCAGTGCTGCCACGATCTCTTGTTGTTCTTCTTCGGTGAGATCCTCGAAATCATCGGGCAAACGCTTGGTGATTTGCTCCTGACGGTAGGCGTCTGGGTCTGCCAGAATCTTTTCCCGTCGCTCTTTCATGCGCTCCAGGGTCCGGCGCGCGGCATAAAGGGTTGAAGCCATACGCCGTTGCAGCATCGCCATCGTGAAGCCGACCGCCCGACCCCTTGGCGAGTCATCTTGCGCCGCGCGCATCGACTGATCTTCCACGTAGGCGGTCAACTGGTCATAAAACTCCAGTTCCTCTCCATCCAGCTCGAATTCCGCTGTATGCACCACCCGTTTGGTAAAGAGCCGATGCACCGCGCCAGTTTCCGGGTCAGGAAAACCCACCAGGGCTTCCTTGGTGCGGCGCAGGTAGAACGGGGCTTCATGTTCTCGCATCGCTTTTTGCAGGCTTTGGATGTTGCCGTACACATCACGGTCCAGCAGGGCCAAAAAGCGGCAAAAGTTTTCCGGGTCCCCCTTATGTGGCGTGGCAGTCATCAACAGGTAGTGATCGGTCATCTCCGCGAGTTTTTCGCCTAACTGGTAGGCCAAGGTTTTCCGATCATTGGCATAGGCGCTCATCTTGTGGGCCTCATCCACAATGATGAGATCCCAATGAGAGCGGAGCAGACTAGCTTTCGCATCTTCTCGCGTAGAGACCCAGGAAATAGAGGTCACCACTTGCGATTTTTCCTGCCAGGGGTTTTGGCCGTAGTTGGCCCGGAGGACATCCCCCCGCACAATTTCAAAGTTCTCGCGAAACTTGTCTTTCAGTTCGCGCTGCCATTGAAAGGTCAGATTGGCCGGGGTCACAATGAGGGTCCGCTGCACTAGACCCCGCGCTTTCAATTCCTTGAGGAGCAGACCCGCCATGATGGTCTTACCCGCGCCGGGGTCATCCGCCAGTAGGAAACGAATTCGAGGCAGTCGGATGAAATAGTCGTAAACGGCTTCTAATTGATGAGGCAGCGGATCAACCCGCGCAATGGAGAGCGAAAAATAGGGATCGTATTCATAGGCCAGGCCGAGACGATGTGCTTCAACCCCGAGCCGAAACAAGGCGGCATCCCCGTCAAAAGGCTCTTGTTCTGCTGAAAGAATTAATTGATTCAGTTGCTCTTCGCTAAAGATCGGGGTATGGGTCATCCCCGTCTTGGTACCCCGTCCAATCACCTTCAGCGACGTACCCATCGGCACCAGGGCCAACACCTCAATGGGTTCTGGGAGAAGCGAACCACTCACCGTCATCCCCGCTTTAATCTTTCCTTGTGACATTCCTGGCTCCATTTGAGCACTATTTTTATTAAGTGTAGCTGATTATGTTCGTGCAGAAAAATTAAGATACACTCCCTGAACAACTAGCAAATTATTCCACACGTAGAAAGTCAGTCTCCCAAGTTAGCTGATTGTTATTACTTAGTAAAAAACCAAAATTATGGCGATCCCTGCTAAACTGCTAACCCATACCACGATCCCCTACCCTGTCCATGTCGCATCAGTAACCCCCGTTTGACCAGTTCACCCAGTCGCACCTTGACCGTAGGTCGAGGTGCACCGGTGAGTTTTTCAGCTTGACTCGTGGTAATGCGCCCAGTTGCCCGAACCTGTTCCAGAATCGCTAGCGCATCGGGATGTAAACCCTCTAAGCGCTCTTCATGCGCAATCTTGGCGGCTAACCGGTCCTTTTGCTGCTTGAGCAAGCGCAGGAAGAACAGCAACCACGGTTCCCAGTCGGGGAATTCATGCTCTAGGGTTCCTTGAGTTCGCCGGAGTGCCAGGTAATACCCGTCCTTACTGTGTTCCACCAGGCTTTCCAGGGAGCTAAAGGGCACATAGGCATAGCCGGAGCGAAGTAAGAGCAGGGTCGTCAACACCCGCGACAGACGCCCATTCCCATCTTGAAAAGGGTGAATCGCCAAAAATTCCACGATGAAAAGGCCAATCACCACCAGGGGATGAAGACTACCATCCTCCAGACTTTCCCGCGTCCAGACCAATAGCTCCTGCATTCGCATAGGCGTATCAAAGGGAGAGGCCGTAGCAAAGATGACCCCCAAGGTTTCACCGTTTGGCCCAAAGGCTTCAACATGGTTGGGGAGTTTCTTATATTCCCCTCGATGCCGCTCATCTTTTACGGCATGGCGCAGAAGAAGGGAATGAAGCTGCTTGACGTAGTTCTCCGTCAGGGGAATCGCGGCATAGTTCTCAAAAATAGCGTCCATAACTTCAGCATAACCGGCCACTTCTTGTTCATCCCGACTTTCAAAGGCCGTCTGCTCCAGCCGTCCCAGGAGCGCTTCCACCTCTCGATCTGAGAGTTTCGCGCCCTCAATGCGCGTGGAAGAGCCAATACTTTCTATCGTGGCCACCCGCCTAAGCACCGCCAGCCGCTCAGGAGCCAAGGCCACCATCGCCCGCCAAGAGCCTTTGAATTCATCAACTTCGGCAATTAACCGAAGCATTTCAGGGGTAATTTTAAGGGAAGAAGTCTTCATTTTAAGGCCATTTTTCTATCCATGATGACCTAGCAATATCCAATTATATCCATTTAGACAAGTTCTATATCCAATTCGCCCCAAGAGAGAGGAGGTCCTTTCTACAATTACCACATCCCGACCCCAAACCTTTCTTTTTCCTATAGCCCCAATCAACAATGGGGCTCAATCACCGTGCCGATTTTCATGCAGCATGTTGCAGAACAGCGCGCCCTGCTCAATGGCATCGTCTAAGGCAATATGCGTATGAGGCAAAGGATCGAACCAGCGCGCGGGCATGTGGCGCTTCGTACTTTTGCAATAATCGGTTTTCAAGAGCGCCATCGCAAAGGATTTCATATCCAATGCCGAGTGACTAAAGGGACTTTCGCCCACAAATCGCATGAGATACCAATAAACAAAGAGGAAATCAAAGCCGGCTGGATAGGCTACAAACACCGGACGCCCTGGCAAGGCGCGCAGCCACTGGACATAGCGCTGCAAAGCCACCTCCGGCGGTTCAAGATTCTGACGACAGGCATCCCAGGCCGCAGGCTGAGTGGCCCACCAAGCGGCTGTTTTCGGATGCGCCGTGGCCCCAGGGAGGGTTTCCAGGTTGGCGCTAAACGTAGCGATAAGCTGCTTATCAGCGGTATAGGCGGCTGAACCCAGGCTCAATAAGGAATGCGGCCCAGGAATCGGGCCATCGGTTTCAACATCCGTGCTGATATAAAGTTCAGTCATCGATCCATTTCTCTATAGATTCAAGAACACACACGATTCAGTACCAAGCCTACGCCGATTCACGCACAAGCTGTACCGCATCGCCAACAGCAATCTCACCGCCCTCAATGACAAAGCAATCAAGTGCCAGTTGACCTTCAAAGCGCCGGTAGATACTCCGCGTAATTTCCTTATCCTGAACCTGAGTATCAGGATCATAAGAGGTCATGATGCAGCGGAGCCGCCGCTTCTGAACGCCAATAATGACCGGGCCAATATGCAGGCGCGCGCCCGGCCACTCACTTTCAGTCAACCCTTCAACACCGCCAATGATCAAGTTAGGCCGGAGACGACGCGCGTCATAGCCAAAGGCGGCAATCGCGCCATCCGTCGCAATGAGCAAAGGTAAGACATCAAACCGCTCAGGACCTTCACCACGCACCAGCTTTGCACCTAGCCCCGCAATATCCACGACCATCGCAGCGACCTCTGGACTCCCCCACAGTTGCCCCCCCACGCGAATAACACCCCGCGAATCATACGTTCCTTGATGGCCCAGAAAGCGCGGATGCGAACGGGAAGTCATCACCCGCCCATTCACATCTTCAACATGCACAAGACGGTCACCTTCAAGACCCAGCGGCCCAAGACACACGCGGGACAACTTCTCACCAGCCAAGGTCTTGACCGGATACCGCCAGATTTCCAGGATGTTCAAGACAGCCTCCCACTTCATCAGATATCACGAGCAAGAATTCCAAAGCAACATTGATTCCCGACAAGATTAGCCCAAATAAGGAAGCACACCCGAGCACCACATCCCTGTCAGCGTGGCCAAGCCGCCATCCTGGCGGGGACGCCACGGTTCTCGCTCATGGATGAGCGGGAACCGATCGCCATCCCTGGCTTGGCGTCAGCATTTACCAAAGACCACCAATAAGAAATACACCCCGAAAGCACAGGACTACCAAGATCACGCACACCAAGCAGTACAGCACGACGATATAAAAGCTAGCAGACACAGAGCAGAACCACACCACCAGTAATACGAAGGACTGTTGACACCACTAAGCCAGCAACCCTCCAGCCACGGCACCGCACACCCCAACAACCCAAGGGCTACGCCACTAGTAATACGGACGGACTGTTGACACCTACACCTTGAGCATTTTGCGGACGGCTTCATGGCTTACACCTAAAGCTGTAGCAATCTGCCGTAGGGATTCTCCTCTTGCCCGTCTAAGCCGGGCTTCAACCCGTCGCTGCTCTGCTGTTTCCAGATAGGTGGCTCGATCCATAGCCCCTGAACGCTGGCGCTGTTCTCGTTTTCGGCCTGCATCCCGTTCCGCTGCTTCCGCTGGCGAGATGATGGTCTTCAGGTGTGGGGTTTCTACATCGGTAATATCGAACAGCTCCTGGAGCGTGCTGTTTTTGGGGGTATAGAGCGGCGGGTATTTCCGACCACCAAACTCAACCTTTTCTCCTGCTTCGTAGGCTTGCGCCTTGCGGTAGAGGGTCGAGAGGATGGAACGGATTTCCTTATTGAAGTCGGGGCAGACTTCCCTTACCAGCGCCTGGGCCTCCTGAAACAGTTGGCTGGAATGTACCGCGCCAGAAAGGAGAAGGAAGTTCAAACACCAATGGATGTATTTGGACCGGTAGCCGTGGGGAATGCCGTGCTCAGTCCAGCCTCGGAGCTTGGCAAGGGTTCGTAAATCTTCCAGCCGGTCCCAGGCCAATTGCCGCCCAGAGAAAGCACGAAGGTTGCCGGTTTTGGTGCCGGGAATGACGACTAAATGAGTGCGGCGATCTTCTTTACGTTCCTTGACGGCTTCCCGCCCAAGCGGCAAGACCGTTTCAGCGAGATACTCGAAGTTGTAGTGCTTGACTTCCCCGGCCTGCTCATTGACCCAGAGCACGCGCACGCGCTCCCCAGAGCGGGTATTGACAGTGTCTACCAGCCTCAAGAGGCGGGAGGCATCCCGTGCCCCTGAATCGGCCCCGAAGGGTTCGAGGAACACTATCAATTGCTTTTGTACCGCATTCCAGCGCGGTAGCGCCGCTCGTGGTAAGGGTCGCTCCAGGAGCCACTTTACTTGCAGGCCACGCCCGCTGTAGAGGATGAGTGAGGGCGAAGGAATATCTTCATCCAGGCAGTAGCCTTGAACGCGCTGAGAGAGTGATTCAGGCGGAGTGCCCGCCCAGGGGGTTTTATAGGTATCTAAATCGACAAAACAGAGATTGAGCCGTAGCAGATAAACTACCCGGCGATTGGGTTTGATGAACTCGGCTTGGGAAATCCAGGTATCGCGCTCTTGGTCCAGGGCGTCAATGACCGTGGGCATGGTGGCCAGGGGATAGGAGCGCTGAATCTTGGGCAAAAGGCGCGGCAACTGGTCTAGTGGGCTGACACAGAAGTTTTGACAGGTTCAGAGGTTTCTAGGTCCACCGGGGTTTCAGAAGATTTCAAGGGAGGATAGAGGCGCTTGAGTTTGACCCGGGCCAAGTCGGTGCCGAACTGCCAGTGGATTTTGGTCTGACGTAGGTTGCGTGGGCCTTGCCAAGCGGCGATTTCCTTCCGCAAAGTTTCGAGGTTCGCAATGCGGCGATTCAAACACTGGCCGGCGAGAACAGCGAACTCACATTCCGCCATATTGAGCCAACTGCCATGCTTGGGGGTGTAATGAAATTCGAGCTTGCGGGTGATCCGGCGGGCTTCCTCTGGAGAAAAGACACTATACAAGGCCGCAGGAGTGTGGGTATTGAGGTTATCCACGACCAACCGGATTCGCTCCGCCTTCGGAAAGTACACATCAACGAGTTGCTGCATTTGCTGGGCAAAATCGCGTTTGGTGCGCTGTTTCGTGACATTAACATGACGCCACCCGCGCAAGGGTTGTACGAATAGAAATAAATTGGCGGTGCCTTCGCGTTTGTATTCACAGTCATAGCGCGCCGGTTGACCCGGGCGGGCGGGTTGAGGACAGCGGGTTTCGCTGGTCAATTGCACCGGACTTTCATCGAAGCACACTTGGGGGTATTGAGGATCATCGGGTTCGGCGTACAGGTCCAACACATCCTCCATATGCCAAACATAATCGGGACTGACACTGGGAATACACCATTCTTGACGTTGCCAGGGTTTGAGGTCGTTTTTTTAAGGATGCGCCGCACACTCTCACGGGAAATGGCTTCGATGGGCCGGAGTTCCATGAAGCGGTCCGCTAACAATTGGAGAGTCCACTGACAACGGCCAGCGGGCGGGGTACTACAGGCCAAGGCGACCAGAAAGGCGGCCTGTTTGCCGGTCAAGGCCGGGGGCAAACCGACTCGTGGCCGCTCGCTTAACGCCGCCAGCAACCCTTCGTCGACAAACCGTTGACGGGTACGATGAACGGTCGAAATCCCCAAGTGAAGGCTTTGGGCAATGGCCTCATCCGTCGCCCCTTCCGCAGCCTGCAGCAACACATGGGCACGGGCAACCTTGCGCGCCGCTGCCTTGCCTTTATGAATGACCTTCAGCAGGTCTTCCCGCTCCTCTTCAGTTAGATCAACCAGATACTTGTGGGCCATGGTGATTCCTCCTGTTGATCTCAACCATAGGGCACCCACCGCTACCTGTCAAAACTTCTGTGTCAGCCCACTAGTCCGCAAGCTGTGCCTGAGCCGCAATCATCTGATTCGCAGTTACCCGTCGCGGGTCCAGGAAATCCGCTTCTTTGCCACCATCGATAAAGGGTTCCGCTTTCATCCGCTGTTTCTATGGGCGGGAACCTGGGTGTACTGGCTGTTTGGCAACGGGTTCACTCGAATCCCACGCCTGTTTTTCAAACGCACCATCCAGCGGGGAGAACCGGTGGTGAAGACCGACAACGCCGCCGGGGGTTTCGAATATTCCGACGCCTACCTGCATGATAATGATTCGCGCTTCGTGTTCCAGTTCGTGCGCTCGGCGATGGATCGCGGGTGTATCGCCGCCAACTATGTGGAATCGCTGGGCGCGCGCCGTGAGGGCGATCAGTGGATCACGCGAGCGCGGGATGTCATTGACGGTCGGGAAATGGCCATTCGGGCCAGGGTGCTGATCAACGCCGCCGGCCCGTTCGTGGATGAGCACAATGCGCTGACCGGCGAGGAGACCGAACACCATCATATGTTTTCCAAGGGCATCCATCTGATCGTGCCTCGGATTACCCCGCATCAACGGATTCTGACTTTTTTTGCCGACGATGGACGGCTGTTCTTCGTCATCCCAATGGGGGTGCGCACCTGCATCGGCACCACCGATACCCGCGTCGAGTCGCCGTTCACCGAAGTCACGGATGAAGACCGCCAGTTTGTGCTGGACAACATCAACAAGCGCCTGAATCTGGAGCGACCGCTGATCCGCGCCGACATCATCGCCGAGCGTTGCGGCGTGCGGCCATTGGTGGTCAAGGCCAAGGCTGACGGCAACGTCCGCGACTGGCTGCAATTGTCCCGCAAGCATGAAATCAACGTGGATCGGACCAGGGCGCATCTGAGCATCTTCGGCGGCAAGTTGACCGACTGCGTCAACGTCGGCGATGAGGTCTCGGACATCGTCGCCCAACTTGGCGTTGCCCTGCCGCATCGCGGTTATAAGTGGTACGGCGAACCGCATGCCTCCGTGCGCGAGGAATATCACCATCAAGCCAAGCTGATGAATCTGGACAGCTACACCTCGCCGGAATCGATTGAGAACCTCAGCAGCCGACTGTGGCGGCGCTACGACCAGCAGGCGCTGGAACTGCTCGCCGAAATCCGCGAAGACCCGCGCCAAGCGGAGGTGCTGATCAAAGGCACAGACTATCTCCGCTGCGAAATTCGGCTCGCTAAGCGTCAGGAAATGATTGTCAAGCTGGAAGACTTCCTGCGCCGGCGCTCCAAGATCGCCCTGGTGATCCACCGAAAATACATTCGTAACGCGGAAGGCTTGATGGAGGGTTCTGTTGCGTTAATTTTTTTCGAGCACGATTGGGTAACCCTTGCAGGTTATTAGGCAGCCAGTGAATAAAATTGTCCTGCGGCGGAGAGATTCGTCCCTTCGGCCATGATCATTTGGCCCTTCTTGATCATGTGCAGGAGTTCGATGCCCCGCAGGGTGGTCCGAGCAGAATGAAAGCCTTTGAACCCCAGCATGGGGCGGACGATCCGTTTAACGGCGCGATGATCTTGTTCCACTAAATTATTTAAGTACTTGTTTTGGCGAATCTCAATGGCGGCGCCCGTCTCCTCCTGGAGTGCATCCAGGGCAGCGGTGTTAGCGCCACTCTTATCGATCGTGACTTTGTCCGGAAGACCGTGCTGCCGTATCGCCTTTTTGAGAAAGCGCAGGGCGGCTTTCTTATCGCGATGCGCCGTGAACAGGAAGTCGATCGTCTGGCCGTCTCGATCAACCGCGCGGTAGAGGTACTTCCACTGGCCTTTGACCTTAATGTAGGTCTCATCCATCCGCCAACTTGTGCCCACCGGGCGCTTTTGTCCTTTGCGGAAAGCCGCTTCCAACTGCGGCGTAAACTTCTGGACCCAGCGGTAGACGCTGGAATGATCCACGTCGACACCCCGCTCCGCCAGCATCTCTTCCAGGTTCCGATAGCTCAACGGATAGGCGAGGTACCAACGGACACTCGTTAGGATGATGTCTCGTTCAAAGCGGTGGCCTCTAAAATCGATCATGCGGGTTCTCAAGTCAGGACAGGGGCCGTGTAGCTTACCGAAATCCGACCCTATCAGCTAACGCAACAGAACCAGACCGAGAGCCTGGTCGGATTCCGGCATTCGAAGCACTATGCCGACAGCCTCATCAAGCCGTCGCGCCAGGTGCTCGAGTCGCTGATCTGCAGCGAGTGGCCGAACATCCAGCGCATCATGGTCTCCCTGGCTCAAAAGGACGTGACGCAAGCCACTATGGTGCGGAAACTGAACGCCTATGCCCGGCAGAACCGGACCAAGAAGGCCTTGGCAGAGCTCGACAACATCTGTCGCACCCTCTACACCCTCGACTACATCGACGATGGTGTCCGTTGGTATTTGGCGTACCCGTTGAGTTATCGGAACTTGGAAGAGATGCGGGCGGAGCGCGGCGTCGACGTGGATCACTCCAGTGTTTACCGCTGGGTCCAGAAGTTCACCCCCCAACTGGAAGCGGTCTTCCGCAAAGGCAACAAGTGGCCTGTAGGCAACCGTTGGCGGGTGGATGAGACGTATATCAAGATCAAGAGCCAATGGAAGTATCTCTACCGTGCGGTTGATCGGGACGGTCAGACGATCGACTTCTTGCTCACGGCGCATCGTGATAAGAGAAAGCCGCGCTCCGTTTTTTCAAGAAGGCGGTACGGCAGCACAGCCTTCCGGATAAGGTCACGATCGACAAGAGCGACGCGAATACTACGGCGATTGAGGCCCTGAAAGAGGAAACCGGTCACGCCATTGAGATTCGCCAAAACAAGTACTTAAACAATTTAATCGAACAGGATCATCGCGCGGTTAAACGCATCGTCCGGCCGATGTTGGGATTCCAATCCTTCCGTTCCGCCCGAGTGACCCTGCAAGGCATCGAACTGATGCACATGATCAAAAAAGGGCAGATGCTCACCGTCGACGAGCAGGGGTTATCCCCTGCCGAGCAATTCTATTCCTTGGCCGCCTAATTTCACATGGAGAAAGTCAGAATCCTATCTGTCTTAAAATAACGCAACACAACCTTCAAATTTGCCGGCGATCGCCAGACCGACGGACACCGCCGGGTTGAGATGCGCGCCGCTGAACGCCGCCACGGTGAACACGGCGACGAACACCGCCATCGTCCAGCCCCAGGTAATCACGATCCAACCGCTGTCCTTGCCTTTAGTTTCATTGAGCACCACGTTCGCCACGACGCCGTCGCCCAGCAGAATCAGCAGGGCCGTACCGATCACTTCGCCAAGAAAAGGGATCATCATCACAGGGTCTCCTTTGATGAATAGGTTTCTGTCATTTTTCAGGCGGCATCGGAGGTGGTTGGATGAGATTTCGCATGGCGCTCCATCGAGGATTCGGGGAAATACTCCAGGTACTTTTGCCGGGCCTGGTCACCGAACAGGATTTCGCAAGCCTCCATCAGGTTCTGTTGCGTTAGCTGATAGGGTCGGATTTCGGTAAGCTACACGGCCCCTGTCCTGACTTGAGAACCCGCATGATCGATTTTAGAGGCCACCGCTTTGAACGAGACATCATCCTAACGAGTGTCCGTTGGTACCTCGCCTATCCGTTGAGCTATCGGAACCTGGAAGAGATGCTGGCGGAGCGGGGTGTCGACGTGGATCATTCCAGCGTCTACCGCTGGGTCCAGAAGTTTACGCCGCAGTTGGAAGCGGCTTTCCGCAAAGGACAAAAGCGCCCGGTGGGCACAAGTTGGCGGATGGATGAGACCTACATTAAGGTCAAAGGCCAGTGGAAGTACCTCTACCGCGCGGTTGATCGAGACGGCCAGACGATCGACTTCCTGTTCACGGCGCATCGCGATAAGAAAGCCGCCCTGCGCTTTCTCAAAAAGGCGATACGGCAGCACGGTCTTCCGGACAAAGTCACGATCGATAAGAGTGGCGCTAACACCGCTGCCCTGGATGCACTCCAGGAGGAGACGGGCGCCGCCATTGAGATTCGCCAAAACAAGTACTTAAATAATTTAGTGGAACAAGATCATCGCGCCGTTAAACGGATCGTCCGCCCCATGCTGGGGTTCAAAGGCTTTCATTCTGCTCGGACCACCCTGCGGGGCATCGAACTCCTGCACATGATCAAGAAGGGCCAAATGATCATGGCCGAAGGGACGAATCTCTCCGCCGCAGGACAATTTTATTCACTGGCTGCCTAATAACCTGCAAGGGTTACCCAATCGTGCTCGAAAAAAATTAACGCAACAGAACCGTATTCAGGTTCTGTTGCGTTAGCTGATAGGGTCGGATTTCGGTAAGCTACACGGCCCCTGTCCTGACTTGAGAACCCGCATGATCGATTTTAGAGGCCACCGCTTTGAACGAGACATCATCCTAACGAGTGTCCGTTGGTACCTCGCCTATCCGTTGAGCTATCGGAACCTGGAAGAGATGCTGGCGGAGCGGGGTGTCGACGTGGATCATTCCAGCGTCTACCGCTGGGTCCAGAAGTTTACGCCGCAGTTGGAAGCGGCTTTCCGCAAAGGACAAAAGCGCCCGGTGGGCACAAGTTGGCGGATGGATGAGACCTACATTAAGGTCAAAGGCCAGTGGAAGTACCTCTACCGCGCGGTTGATCGAGACGGCCAGACGATCGACTTCCTGTTCACGGCGCATCGCGATAAGAAAGCCGCCCTGCGCTTTCTCAAAAAGGGTGTTATTGGTGGTGTCCCTCAGTTTACGTGATGAGCATCGTCGAGTGCGGGGAACAAGTGTTTGATGGTTTCCAAGGTATTCAGAAACGGTGCGGGTACCCGAAAGCCCAGCAACTCCGCCGTGGTCCAGATATGATCGGTCATCCCCGCCGCCATGGCCGGCGTGACAGGCCGCCATTTACGGGGCGATCCGTTGCCTCGGGTCGGTTCCGGGGTGGGCAATTCCTCACGCAGGCTCAGGTGGGGCAAGCAGAAATGGTAGTAAGCCAACGACAGCCACACCTGCTTTTCCATCCACGACCGTTGCTTGGAAAACGCGGTCGTCTTGCGAGCCAACCGCCGATTGTGTTCGCGCCAGGCCAGGTTATCCCGCTCCACAAAGCTCGTGTTGATCGTCGTGCTGGTGGCGGATGCGGCCAATCGCGCCTGAAGCTCGTCCGCGCTTCCCCAGACCCTCTTACGGGTCACCTCGACCACCCGTCCTTTTTCACGTCGCTTAACCACTTGAGCATACAGCAAATTCGGCGGTGGGCGGCACCGTGGGGCCGGATATCGTCCTCGCGTCCCTTGGCGCTCGGGCTGATACCATTCCCCATAGGCATGGAGCAAGGCGCTGGGATAGCCCGGCCATTGGTCGCTAGTAAAGAAGGGGACGTGATCGTCGGTCACATACACCACGCGCTCCAGGAGCAGGTTCGCCTGAGCCTGCGTGCGCTGGCCCACGACAAACCCTACCACCAGGCGCCATTCGGGCGCAAAGGCGACCCACACCCAAGCATCGCCATCCGTCTCGCACCATTGCTGCGCCATCGGCAGATTCTGGTCCTTGGTATGGACAAAGCTCCACAATTCATCCAGTTGACACTCGGTCACCGTCAGCTCGCGCCAATGGGACAAAACCACCAAACGACATTGCTGGGCGGCCCGAGTCAACCACGCACAAACCGTATCCTTGTCGATCTGGACGATTCGTGCCGTACCCTGGATGGAATTTCCCTCCGCCAACGCCCGCATCGCCAGTTCGAAAACGGCGGGGTCGGCCTCGAGGTCAAAATACGCAGTTCCGTACGTCAAGGACACTCTCCTCCCGCACGAACGACACAACGCCTGCTTTTTCCCGTGACTGGAACCATTTTTGACCAACAACCCTTGACCAAAGGGCCGACCGTAGTGGTGACAGGAACGATTGGGGCAGTAGAGCGTTTCCCACTTCATAAGATCCCCGGTCAGTGATTAACACCACAATCACAATGAGGATACATGTTGTCGTCGTCACTGGCTTAGCTCATCACGTAAACTGAGGGACACCACCTGTTTTTGCACAACGCCCCGAAAAGGTGTATTTCAAAACTTGAGAGCCGACGGGCAAATAAACCAAAATATTGAATTGTAGATTTATTTAAGGATAAATTCTCTCTTATAAATCATACTGCAAAGAAGTTAAACCAGAACCCTTGTAAGTGTTCAGCTTTCAAAAACGGACATTTTCGCAAGATTTTACATATCACTTACAAAACAAACACTAAATACTTTCATAAACCACTTTCAAAACCTATGGGAATGGCAAGAGGTTTTTGCAACTTTGTTGGAATGCTCCTTTTCGGGGCGTTGTGCAAAACTACCCAAAAAGGCGATACGGCAGCACGGTCTTCCGGACAAAGTCACGATCGATAAGAGTGGCGCTAACACCGCTGCCCTGGATGCACTCCAGGAGGAGACGGGCGCCGCCATTGAGATTCGCCAAAACAAGTACTTAAATAATTTAGTGGAACAAGATCATCGCGCCGTTAAACGGATCGTTCGCCCCATGCTGGGGTTCAAAGGCTTTCATTCTGCTCGGACCACCCTGCGGGGCATCGAACTCCTGCACATGATCAAGAAGGGCCAAATGATCATGGCCGAAGGGACGAATCTCTCCGCCGCAGGACAATTTTATTCACTGGCTGCCTAATAACCTGCAAGGGTTACCCAATCGTGCTCGAAAAAAATTAACGCAACAGAACCCTAAAAACAGCCATTCTTGAGGTGCGTTCGAACCCCTGATTTCAGTACTTGGTGGTGGCGCCATTACGCCGAAAATCGCTGGCGCCATTACGCCGCAAAGTGACAGGGCCGAGCTGTGATTCTTAATCACGGAAGGGGTTAAAGCTAGATCAGCAGATGTTTGGTCAGAATATTAGCTATTGTATTCATTTGAAATATCGAAAGTCTGGTGAAGGCGTTAAGCCGAAACTGATAGATGGGAAACCTCGCTCTATTGTCAACACATAAATATGTGCTACACTTCTTTAAGTGTTTCTAGGAGGGTCGATCATGGCCAGCACAACGGTTAATTTTACAGGCGCCATCGACCGCGATTTACTCAAGCGGGCTAAAATCGTGGCGGCCAAGAGCGATACGTCGGTGAATGCGTTGTTGAATGCGCAACTCCGCTCTCTGGTAGAGACCTACGAGGCCGGTGAGGTGGCCCACAATGAGAACTATGCCACGCTGCTGGCGTTCTCGTTGGGTCGACTGGATGACCAGGCCGTCATAAAAACGCTGGGCATCGACAGCGAAGAAGATCTGTTTCTGCTGATGGCCCAGGCTCGCCTGCCGATGCCACGCTTGCCGGAGGTGGAAACCCGTAAGATGGTGGATACCTTACATCGGTTAGCGGGTTAAGCACCGTGCCGATTCTGGTGCCCGATGCCGGACCGTTGATCACGCTGGCCTACGCCGACCGACTGGACGTGCTGCAACAGCCGGGCTGGCCGGTCCACATCGTGGACATGGTGTTGCACGAGGTGACCCGTAACCGGACGCCCACCAGCGAGGCTATCGCCGCGTTGGTTAAAGAGCATGCCTTGACGGTGGTAACGACTGAAGTCTGGCAGCGTTATCAGCAGCGTCTGGCCGACGCGACCGCCGGCAAGGGCGCGCCACCGCGCAAGACAGGTTTGGGTGAACTGGCCGTTCAGGAATACATGACCCGGTTGGGGTTGGAAGATCCAGCGGTACCGGCCGTCTTCCTGTTTGAAGATCACAAGATCGCGCGGGCGAGTTTTCATCTGCCCGATAGCGTGCACCGCGTTTCCACCCGCGCTTACCTCTCTTTTCTGGAGGAAAGAGGCTGGATTGCCTCAGCGGAGGCGATTGAACGCTGTGCCATTCAGAATGGTCGCCACTTTTCGCAGATTCGCTTTCCATAAGGTCCTCATGACATGGACGCGCCCCACCGACTGCGGCATCCTGGCGCCAAACTCCAGCCCCAATCAGGAATTTGGCGGGTTTTGATGAGTGTTTAGCATCACCACACCTCTGAGGGGCTGGACAAAACATCAGGACTTTCGCTTGGCTACCATATAAAGTATGGTTCTGATCAATAAATATCTATATATGGTAAAAAATAGCCCATAAGCGAAAGTCCTGAACATTAATGGTTCTGTTGCGTTAGCTGATAGGGTCGGATTGGTTCTGTTGCGTTAATTTTTTTGGTCCTGTAAATTTTCCTGTGATAGACAAACCATAGGGTATACTGATATCTAACTTTTTGCTTTTTCAAGAACTCTTTTGGAGCCGGCCTATTAGGGCATTGATTGATTTTGAAAAAGGGCGAAATCCATGGAAGGCTGCCGATCGGGCGGCGGCTGAGGATGCGTCCAGAAATTCTGTAAAAAACCACGCCTCCTCTTTGATCTGGAGAAGCGCCATGCCGACCGTTGAATTGATTCTTCGTGATGATGAAGGTCGTATTATTGATCATCGATCCACACGAACATATTCTTTGGATTGGAGAAATCAAAGCTTGCATTGTATTGAAGGTGCAGTTGAAGAATTTAAGAAAAATGCACTACCGGATCTTCAGGCTGATTTGTTAGAAGCGGCTCAAAACATCTTTATTCAGGATAAAAAAAGACTTGATTTGCAATGGGACAACACCCATCAAGATTAAGACGCTTCATGGACCTTTTGAATTTAGACTTCAGCGATTTATTGATCGAGAATACCCTAGTTTGCCTCATCGAACCTACTTTGATTTGACGGATCAATTTCAGGAAGATTATGTGAGTGATCGGTTAAAAGAATTCTCCGCTTATTATAGCAATCGCTTAAGCTATATCGATGTATCCGATTTAATAGAGAGGGTCACCGGGTTCCGACAACTCAGTGACCAAAAAATCCACCATGTGGTGGTTGAAAAGGCGCAAGCGCTCAGTCAAGCGTGCGTCGCGCAAGTGGAAGAAACCTTATCGAAGACGAGTGGTTCTGTCATCAACATTGACCCTGATGTTGATATTTACGACCCAGAAAGTCGGGAAATTCTGATTTTCGAAGATGCCATTCAAGTCCGTGGTCAGAAAGAAAATCGTATAAGAAAACAATCAGTTATAAAGGAAGAAGTGCCAGAGAAATCCGCACCGAAGAAGACGTCTGCCGTATCGAGTGACGTCATTCTCTTTGAAAGTAAAGAAACCACCCGCAAAGCGGGTGGTTTTGGTTAACCCCTAAAAGGGGATAGTCTGCCTTGCCCCCTGAGGAGGCAAGGGCGTCGTCCCCACAGGATGGGTTCTCACTTTAGAAATCGAAACCGCGCTGTTCGGCGTCTCTTTCCTTACGCTCTTGATACCGCACATACTTGCGAATCTTCTCGACATCCAGTCCTATCGTATCCACACAGTAGCCGCGCGCCCAAAAGTGGTTGCCCCAATAGGGTCTCCTTTTCAGTTCGCAAAACCGATTGAAGACCCGAATGGCCGTCCGCCCCTTCAGCGTTCCCACAAAGTTAGAAATCGACAACTTCGGCGGAATCATCACCAACAGATGAACATGATCCACCTGGATATTTAATTCAACAATTTCCACTTTTTGATAGTCCGAAAAGGCGTGAATACATCGCGATACCTCTTCTGCAATGTGCCCTGTGAGGACTCGATACCGGTATTTCGGAACCCAAACAATATGATACTGGCAGTGCCAGATCGTATGTGATAACTTTCTGAATCGACTCATGGTCAGTACTCCTCTCGATCTGTTGTGGGGACAACAAACCGTAGTAGTACCCCATGAGTCGATCAACTGGCAAAGCCGTTGATCTCTGACCACGCCCTAAGGGCGTGGTTTTCTACGTTGTTAATAAAGACGGCGATCTTGAATACCTGACCGCACCGATTGATCGACAGGGGAAAGCGATCATTCCGGTTGCTGATATTCTGAAAAGCCGGGTGATTGAAGATTATGGGAAAGAAGAAAAGCCATTGCCGATTATCGCGATTACAGATGGCGCAAAAATCATTCGTGAGCATCTTTGGGCGGTATTTGGTATCACCGTGCTGATTATCCTGGATTGGTACCATCTTGGTAAAAAAATTCGTGATTTAATGAGTATGATTGCCTTGAATAAGGATGAGAAGAATCAGCATCTAAAGTTTATGTTCTATCACCTCTGGCGTGGTGATGTTGTCACGGTTTTGAATTACTTAGTCGAGCAGGTGCAACCCAAAAATGCAGAAAAGCATCTTGAACTGATCAATTATCTTGAAAAACATCAGCATGAAATTATCGATTATCGAAGTCGTCAGATTGCAGGCAAACCCATCGGAAGTGGTTCTATCGAGAAAGGCTGTGATCAAGTTATCGGACGTCGTCAGAAGAAAAAAGGGATGAGTTGGCGTCCTGCAGGAAGTCGAAGTTTAGGCATTTTAAAGGTGATCGAACTCAATAATGAATGGGATTCTGTCTGGTTTCCTCAAGAAGCCGCGAATGATCCGTCAAACTTGCGGTTAGTTTCAAACGCATAGAGCATCACAGGAAAATTTACAGGAGGATTTTTTTCGAGCACGATTGGGTAACCCTTGCAGGTTATTAGGCAGCCAGTGAATAAAATTGTCCTGCGGCGGAGAGATTCGTCCCTTCGGCCATGATCATTTGGCCCTTCTTGATCATGTGCAGGAGTTCGATGGGTTCTGTTGCGTTAGCTGATAGGGTCGGATTTCGGTAAGCTACACGGCCCCTGTCCTGACTTGAGAACCCGCATGATCGATTTTAGAGGCCACCGCTTTGAACGAGACATCATCCTAACGAGTGTCCGTTGGTACCTCGCCTATCCGTTGAGCTATCGGAACCTGGAAGAGATGCTGGCGGAGCGGGGTGTCGACGTGGATCATTCCAGCGTCTACCGCTGGGTCCAGAAGTTTACGCCGCAGTTGGAAGCGGCTTTCCGCAAAGGACAAAAGCGCCCGGTGGGCACAAGTTGGCGGATGGATGAGACCTACATTAAGGTCAAAGGCCAGTGGAAGTACCTCTACCGCGCGGTTGATCGAGACGGCCAGACGATCGACTTCCTGTTCACGGCGCATCGCGATAAGAAAGCCGCCCTGCGCTTTCTCAAAAAGGCGATACGGCAGCACGGTCTTCCGGACAAAGTCACGATCGATAAGAGTGGCGCTAACACCGCTGCCCTGGATGCACTCCAGGAGGAGACGGGCGCCGCCATTGAGATTCGCCAAAACAAGTACTTAAATAATTTAGTGGAACAAGATCATCGCGCCGTTAAACGGATCGTCCGCCCCATGCTGGGGTTCAAAGGCTTTCATTCTGCTCGGACCACCCTGCGGGGCATCGAACGGTTCTGTTGCGTTAATTTTTTTCGAGCACGATTGGGTAACCCTTGCAGGTTATTAGGCAGCCAGTGAATAAAATTGTCCTGCGGCGGAGAGATTCGTCCCTTCGGCCATGATCATTTGGCCCTTCTTGATCATGTGCAGGAGTTCGATGCCCCGCAGGGTGGGCCCTGAGCAGAATGAAAGCCTTTGAACCCCAGCATGGGGCGGACGATCCGTTTAACGGCGCGATGATCTTGTTCCACTAAATTATTTAAGTACTTGTTTTGGCGAATCTCAATGGCGGCGATTCGTCTCCTCCTGGAGTGCATCCATCATTTGGGTGTTAGCGCCACTCTTATCGATCGTGACTTTGTCCGGAAGACCAGTGCTGCCGTATCGCCTTTTTGAGAAAGCGCAGGGCGGCTTTTTATCGCGATGCGCCGTGAACAGGAAGTCGATCGTCTGGCCGTCTCGATCAACCGCGCGGTAGAGGTACTTCCACTGGCCTTTGACCTTAATGTAGGTCTCATCCATCCGCCAACTTGTGCCCACCGGGCGCTTTTGTCCTTTGCGGAAAGCCGCTTCCAACTGCGGCGTAAACTTCTGGACCCAGCGGTAGACGCTGGAATGATCCACGTCGACACCCCGCTCCGCCAGCATCTCTTCCAGGTTCCGATAGCTCAACGGATAGGCGAGGTACCAACGGACACTCGTTAGGATGATGTCTCGTTCAAAGCGGTGGCCTCTAAAATCGATCATGCGGGTTCTCAAGTCAGGACAGGGGCCGTGTAGCTTACCGAAATCCGACCCTATCAGCTAACGCAACAGAACCACTGGAAGCCGAGCGGGCGGCGGTGGGGGAACGGCTGGACTTCCAGAAAGCCAAAGCCGATTGGGTGCAAGAGCGCATCAAAACCGGCTACGAGGGGGAAGTCGAAAAGCTCTGGGACGCCGCCCAGAAACAGAACGTGGAAGCCGCCGCCGCCAAACGCCTGGACTTGCTCCTCGATGCCCAGCGCCGCCAGATCGCGCACTTGGCCGGGGAACAGTGGCAACCGTTGCTGGACTACCTGAGCGGCCAACGCAAGCAATTGCCGGAGGGTTGAACATGAAAGCCATCACCGGGCTGATTGGGCGTGAAGCCCTCGTCGACAAGGCGCTCAAGGAGATCAAGAAAGGCCGTCATCTCCTCCTGACCGGTGCGGTCGGCGTGGGCAAATCCGCTGTCCTGGAAACGCTCCTGGAACGCCTGGAGCGGCGGCGGGCTGAGCGGATGCCGGTTGATGCCGAAGCCGATGACTGGCCCCACGATGCCGAAACCGGCGACGCGCAAAATCAGCACGGTCATGAGCGGACGCGGCGCACCCAGACCGTGATCCATATCGCCGACCATCAACCCAAGGCGCAGTTTGTCGACATCGCCCGCAAGCTGCTGGCGGTTGGCCTGCTCGATTCGGGGGCGCTGGAGTTGCCCGAAGAATACCGCTACCTGCCGCCCGAACTGATTGAGTGGTCGCGCATCCGCCGCCAGGTGAATCGCTTGAGTATGCGGGATTTGACGGCGGCGATTATCCCCGCCCTGCATGATCATCACGGCAAGGTTCTCATCGCCGTGGACGATTTCACCAGCCTGACGCCCACCCTGGTCGCGTTCTGGCTGGCGGTGTTCGAGGTTGCCCAAGTCATCGGCTGCGCCCGCCAGAAGAAAGCCAACGTGTCCAAGCTCTGGTGGAAGATGACCGAGATTCCGATTCCGCCGCTCACGCCGGACGCCACGCGGGAAATTGTCCAGGCATACATCGCCCGGCAAGGGATGCTCATCGAATCGCCCGGCCTGTTCGTAGGACATATCGTCAAGCAATCCGGCGGCAACCCGCAAGCCATCGCCGATATGCTGGACGACTCGGCCAAGGAACGGCTGGTGGACAAGCGCAAGATCCGCGACATGCGCCATGCGGCGGGGGTGCGCTATGTGGATTTTACACCGGTCATGATCATTGCCCTGGCCTCGGTGGTCGGGGCGCGTTACCTGGCCATCGGCACCGGCGATACCGAGTTGTACATCTTCGCCGGGATGCTGGCGGCGGTGGTGATCTCGGTTCGAGTGTTTCTGTTCAAAGGCGCGGGGAAGGCGAATTGACCCCGCGTTCGTTCCCCGATCCGGTCATAAAAAAGCTATAATGTAGTTACAATTTACTCATGATCACCTGGGATGAACCCAAGCGTTTAGAAAACCTGCGCAAGCATGGCATTGACTTAGCGATGCTTGATGAGGTTTTCGACGCTCCGATGAATACTGTGGAAGACGACCGCGACGCCTACGGCGAACAACGGCTACAAAGCCTCGCGTTCTGGCGCGGGCGCGTCGTCTTTCTGGTCTGGACCGAGCGGCCCACCGCCGCCCATCTGATTTCATGCCGCTATGCCAACAAACGCCAAACTCAAAACTACTTTGCGACCGTTCAGCCCTGAGTGCATCGCGGCGGCGCTGGAAGCCGCGCCCGATGAGGGGGGCGAGGAAGATCAGGTCGATTGGAGCCGCGCCATCGTCACACCGGGCGGGGGCGTCGAGGCCACGCTGGCCGCCTTGCGCCGGGCGCGCGGGCCAGGCCGCAAGCCGCGCAAGCGGGCGTTGACCGTGCGCTACTCGCCCGAAGTGGTGGCGTACTTCAAGGCCACGGGCCAAGGCTGGCAGACGCGAATGGATGAGGCGCTCAAGGAATGGATCGCGCAACACTCCGGTTAATCCCTTGACCCTCGGCACCCACGCTGCTTTTGCCTCGGTGCTCTATCTGGGCGGCGCGACGCTGTTCGGGTACAAGCCCGACCTGATCGGCGGGTTGCTGATCGTGGCCGCCAGCATCCTGCCCGACATCGACCATCCCCCCGCCAAGATCGGGCGGCTGTTCTGGTTCGCCTCGGTGCCGCTGGAGCGCCGCTTTGGCCATCGCACCCTGACCCATTCCCTGGTCGCCCTCGGGGCGCTGGCCCTCGTAGCCTATCCGCTGGCGCTGATCCAGCCGCATTACTGGGGTTGCGTGGTGGGCGGCTACTGGTCGCATTTGTGGATTGATATGGTGAATCTCCGGGGCGTCGATTTGTTTTGGCCCTCGCCGGTGCGGCTGGTGACGCCCGGCAACCGCAACTGGCGCATGGCGGTCGGCAGCAAAGCGGAGATGATTCTGCTGGCGGTGCTGCTGAGCCTGACCGTCGCCTTGTATCCGCTCAGTCACTGGGGCTTCCGGGATGCCCTGCAAGCGGTGCTCAAGAGCTTCGACATTTCGGTCGAGCAGTACACGCGCCAGATCGGGACGCATTGGTACGACCTGGAGTTGATCGCGTCGGACAACCTGACCCTGGAACGGATCGCCTGCCGTTGCCCGGTTGTTGGTCTGTGGAAAGATGGCTTGATTGTGCTGTACGAAGGTCAGCCGCGCGCGGTGGGCAAGAGTGCGGCGTATCACAACCTGCTGCCGGTCTCCGCCCGGTTGATCGAGGGTGAACCGCTGCGGGTGATGGCCGAACGAATCAACATGACCGGACGGACGCTGCGCGGACTGATCAACCGCATTGATCCCGACCGCCCCTACTATCTGTTGGGGGAGGTGGAGATTGCCGACGGCAAGACGCCCGCCCTAGCCGGACGGCTGGAGAGCCTGGAGCGCTACAACCCGGCGATTTACCAGAGCGGCATCCTCGCCCTGCACTACGCCCGCGCTCAGGAACTACAGCCGTGGCTGGATCGGGTAGCGGTGCGAGGTGAGGTGGTCGTGCAGTTCTGGCTCAAGCCGGGCGAGGCGGCAGTGGTGTTGGAGTTGGGAGATGAGCTGCCGGTTGATCCGATTCCGAAGGAGTTGCGGGCGTTTTTGTAGATTCTAAAAACTAATTACTCAGTATTAATTTCTCCGAGTGAAGAAAACCCTTATCAAATTTTCGGCCAACTTGAACACCCATTACCATCCTGGTCATTCGCCATAAATCTTAAAATATTAGAAATACCACCCTTAACACTAGTAGAACTATTTAATGTCTTTATAGTGATAGATGCATAACGCTGATCTTTTAATTTTTCAGCAAAGTAGTGCAGTGCTGCTGTCTTAGCTATTTCACTTCCAGAGAATGCTGTGAAAATTGGACTATTTGTATCAGTAGCATCTATAACAACGGAATCCACATAATCAGGTGTGCTATATGATAAGCGGAGCGCTTCGCGCTCCGCTTATCGGGGCGCGAGCCGAGCTTCGCTCGACGCGAGTTGCAGGCGTCGCGCTGCGCGCTCCGCCTATCAACTCGCTGGAGCGGTAATCGGCCTAATCACCTGCAAGCGCCTATGCGCTCTCCGGTATTAGACCGATTCCGCTCAGCTCGCGCCCCGATATATAGAATCGTATTCTAGTGGGCTGACACAGAAGTTTTGACAGGTAGCGGTGGGTGCCCTATGGTTGAGATCAACAGGAGGAATCACCATGGCCCACAAGTATCTGGTTGATCTAACTGAAGAGGAGCGGGAAGACCTGCTGAAGGTCATTCATAAAGGCAAGGCAGCGGCGCGCAAGGTTGCCCGTGCCCATGTGTTGCTGCAGGCTGCGGAAGGGGCGACGGATGAGGCCATTGCCCAAAGCCTTCACTTGGGGATTTCGACCGTTCATCGTACCCGTCAACGGTTTGTCGACGAAGGGTTGCTGGCGGCGTTAAGCGAGCGGCCACGAGTCGGTTTGCCCCCGGCCTTGACCGGCAAACAGGCCGCCTTTCTGGTCGCCTTGGCCTGTAGTACCCCGCCCGCTGGCCGTTGTCAGTGGACTCTCCAATTGTTAGCGGACCGCTTCATGGAACTCCGGCCCATCGAAGCCATTTCCCGTGAGAGTGTGCGGCGCATCCTTAAAAAAACGACCTCAAACCCTGGCAACGTCAAGAATGGTGTATTCCCAGTGTCAGTCCCGATTATGTTTGGCATATGGAGGATGTGTTGGACCTGTACGCCGAACCCGATGATCCTCAATACCCCCAAGTGTGCTTCGATGAAAGTCCGGTGCAATTGACCAGCGAAACCCGCTGTCCTCAACCCGCCCGCCCGGGTCAACCGGCGCGCTATGACTGTGAATACAAACGCGAAGGCACCGCCAATTTATTTCTATTCGTACAACCCTTGCGCGGGTGGCGTCATGTTAATGTCACGAAACAGCGCACCAAACGCGATTTTGCCCAGCAAATGCAGCAACTCGTTGATGTGTACTTTCCGAAGGCGGAGCGAATCCGGTTGGTCGTGGATAACCTCAATACCCACACTCCTGCGGCCTTGTATAGTGTCTTTTCTCCAGAGGAAGCCCGCCGGATCACCCGCAAGCTCGAATTTCATTACACCCCCAAGCATGGCAGTTGGCTCAATATGGCGGAATGTGAGTTCGCTGTTCTCGCCGGCCAGTGTTTGAATCGCCGCATTGCGAACCTCGAAACTTTGCGGAAGGAAATCGCCGCTTGGCAAGGCCCACGCAACCTACGTCAGACCAAAATCCACTGGCAGTTCGGCACCGACTTGGCCCGGGTCAAACTCAAGCGCCTCTATCCTCCCTTGAAATCTTCTGAAACCCCGGTGGACCTAGAAACCTCTGAACCTGTCAAAACTTCTGTGTCAGCCCACTAGACTAAATTTGCCCAACCCCTCGAAAAGGTAAAAATCAGCCTTTGCTAATGGAGTGGAGGGTCCTCGGGATCATCCGACCAGCCTTGACGCCAGTATTCCGGGCCGGCATAGCGTGCGGCCAGCGCTTCCAAGTCGAGGTTGGATTGAGCGGCGTTGAAATCCAGGTTTCCAAACAGATTGATGTGCTGCCAGGCGATGGGGGAGATCGCCTTGATCAGGTCCAGCACCGCCACGTCGCCGGCCGCCTGCTGTTGCTCGTAGATACGAGACAGGAGGGCCGTATTGTAGTAGATGATGGCATTGGCAAGGAGTCGTGAACATTCGTTCCAGAGGTGCTGTTCAGCCTCGGTCTTGACCCGAAACTTCCCGCCATTGACGTAGGCGATGGCTCGGCGGAAACGATGATAGGCTTCGCCGCGATTCAACGCCTTTTGGACGTTCTGCCGCAAACCGACATCGTCGATATAGTCGAGGATGTAAAGAGTCCGGCACAGGCCATCAAGTTCCCACAGTGCTTTCTTGGTCTGGTTCTGGCGGATAAAGGAATTGAGCTTGCGGATCAGGGTCGCCTGGGTCACATCCTTCTGCGCGAGGGAAGCCATGAGGCGCTGAATGTTAGGCCACTCCCGGATGATCAGCCCCTCGAACACCTGGCGGGCGGGTTTAATGAGATCGTCAGCGTAGTGACTGGGAGGATGGAAGCCAATCAGTGTATCCATCTTTTTATGCAGATCCCGGTAGCGGGGTGCGAACTGGTAGCCAAACATCATCAGGATCCAGAAGTTAACCTGGTTGGTTCCATGGGTGTCAGTCGAATGTCGCTCCGGCCGAATCTCCGTCATGTTGTTGTAGAGCAGGTCGAAGACGAAATGGCGCTCGTGCTCGTGGGTACCGATGATTTTAGCGTTGATCGGGACGTGGTTAGCGACCAGTGTGTAGGCGGTGACACCTTTCTTGAGACCGAAGTACTTCCGGGGGTAGTCCTGTAGAAAGTAGTGATTAATTTATGGTATGATTTTAGTGGTAACAAATAGAGTCAGTAAAGAGCGATGATTTGTCCTAATTGTCATTCCGTCAATGTTGTAAAAAACGGCAGCATTCACAACGGCAAGCCCACGTTTTCTTGCAAAGATTGCAGTCGACAATTTGTCGAAAATCCAGAGAATAGAATTTCGCAAGATAAAAAGGATTTAATCGACAAACTGTTATTAGAACGAATTCCTATTGCCGGTATTGCACGGGTCGTTGGGGTTTCAGAACGTTGGCTACAAGGCGATGTCAATCGAAAATATCAAGGAGTCCCTCAGCAAGTCGCTGTTAAAAAAAGCCCAAAGGTCGGCTCGTGATTCAATGTGACGAACTGGGGTCTTTTGTAGGAAATAAGAATAACAAACAATGGGTTTGGTTAGCGATTGATCAAGGCACAAGCGAGATCGTCGGCGTTTTTGTCGGTAATCGAAGCCAAAAAGGCGCTCAAGGACTGTGGGACTCCCTACCGCCGGTTTATCGCCAATGCGCCGTCGCTTATACCGATTTTTGGGAAGCGTATGAGGTGATATTCCCAACCAAACGTCACAAAGCCGTAGGCAAAGAAAGGGGTCGGACTTACAAAATTGAAAGATTCAATGGTACTTTAAGACAAAGAATTTCTCGTCTCGTTAGAAAGACGCTCTCTTTTTCGAAGACACTGGAAAACCACATTGGAGCTATTTGGTATTTTATCCATCATTATAACAATTCTCTATCGGTCGTGACTGCATAAGGGTTCACTACAATCTGCAGGACTACCTCCGCGATTATTGAAAGTGCGATGATAATATTAACTCGTGAGTCATAAGTTTTAATAACTTGTTGAAGTCGTTCAAATTCAACTGTTCGACAAGTTATTGCTATATAAGAAAAACAATTATTATTCAATAAATTATATGCTATCCAGCCCCATGATTCATGAGAACTTGTGACTCACGAGATTATCTAGGTCGCGCCATCGATCAAGCCAGATGGCAGTGGCAAGGCAAGCGACCCAGTGATCCATCGCTCCGATCTTCGCCCAGCCGTCATGGCTGCCGCGCGTCCTCCAACTCCACATCCTCAACTACAAAGCTTGATCGAGGGTAATCGAAACATTCTTGTAGGCGGGGGTGTGCGATTGCGGATCGACATCGCGACCGACCAGCACGTTCGCCTCGGGATAGTACATCAGCGCATTGCCGGCCTTGATCGATTCGAAAGGAATGACCCGGATACCGGACAACGACCCGGTCGAACTGCGCACGGTGATTCGCTGATTCGCCGTCAGTCCATGCGCCCGTATATCCTCCGGGTGCAGGAGAATCACATCACGCCCGACGACACCCCGGTACAGGTCTTGCTCCTCATACACCACGGTGTTGAATTGACCCTCGCTGCGAACGGTCATCAGGCGGAATGCGCCGTTCCCACCGCCGAGAGAAGGCAGCGCGTGGACGTGTAGTCGCGCCCGCCCGTCGGCGGTGGCGAAGCGCGGCGTGTGAAAAAGACGCCCCTGCACATGAAATTCCTCCCGCGTCGCGTCGATCGTGGCCATTTTCTCGAAACCGGGGATGACCGCCGCGATCGCTTCCCGAATTCGCCCCGTGTCCGCCATGGCTTGCCAGTCGAGAGGCTGCTTGGCATCGCCCAGAACATCCGCCGCGAGCGTCGCGATCACCTGGACCTCGCTGCGTGGACCGGCGTGCCGGGCCGGGCCGCCGTCGCTTAGGCGAACGTAATTGAACATCGATTCCTGAGTGGTGGGTTGCGGCTCCTCGTCGCGGGCGAGGACCGGGAGAATCAGCGTCTCTCGGGCTAGTCCGTGAACATGGCCGGTGTTGAGCTTGGTGTTGAGGTGGACGAGCAGGTCAAGCCGAGCCAAGGCGTCGCGGGTAAATGCGGAATCGGGGGAGGCGCCATGGAGATTGCCGCCGAGACAAAGCGCCACGCGCATCCGCCCATCCTGGGCCGCTTCCAGACACGCCAGGGTGTCGAGTCCCGGCGCCGTCGGCAAGGAGACGCCGAAATGGGATTCCAGTCGCTCTATGACTGTGTCCTTGAGTTTGGGCGTGACGCCGATCGATCCCATCCCCTGGACGTTGGAATGCCCGCGGATCGGGAGCAGACCGGCGTGAGGGCGGCCCACCATGCCCCGCATCAGCGCGAGATTGGCGATAGCCTGCACATTCTCGACGCCGTGTCGATGATGGGTGATGCCCATGGTCCAGGCGAAGACCACATTTCGGCCATGGGCATAAATTTGAGCGGCACGCTGTATTTGTTCTTGCATCACTCCACTCTGCGAGCAGAGTTCTGGCCAGGAGAACTGGCGTAGCTGGGCGCGCAACTCGGACCACCCGTTGCAATGATCGTTCAGGAACACCTCGTCGCTGGCGCCGATTTCGTCGATATGCTTGGCGATGCCGGTCAAGAGCGCCAGATCGCCACCGATATCGGGCTGTAAGTACAGGCTGGCGATTTCGGTCCCGAACAGCAGGCTTCGCCACTCACTGGGCGAGCTGAAGTTCACCAGCCCGGTTTCGATCACTGGATTGATGACCACCACTTGGCCACCACGTTGGCGAATGTGCATGAGCACATGCATCAGCCGTGGATGGTTGCTCGCCGGATTACCGCCGATGACGAAGACCACGTCGGCCTGTTGAAGGTCGTCGAGAGATAGGGTGGCCGTCCCGCTGCCGGTGACACTGGCGAGACCGACCCCGCTGGCTTGATGGCAATAATAACTGACGTTGTTGACATGGTTGCTGCCGTAGAGCCGCGCGAACAATTGGAACAGGAAGCTGGCCTCGTTGGAACTGCGGCCACTGAAATACCAGAAGGTTTCCGGCGGTGGTGTCGCGCGGAGTTTCGCGACGATCCGGTCGAGTGCCTCCGTCCAGGCGATCGGCTGGAAATGCGTGGCGCCCGGGCGCAGCAGCAGCGGCTGCACCAGCCGACCACTGTGTTCCAGCGCGTGCGATGTCCAGGATTGGAGATCGGCGATGGCATGTTCGGACCAGAATGTGGCGGGGATCGCGCCTTGCAAATCGCCCACCATCGCCTGCAACGATTTGATGCAGACCTGTGGGAATTGGCTGGCCTCGTTCACCATACCGCCCTTCTGGCCGCCCATGCCGAGCGCGCAACTCTTACAGGCGTTTTTACCCCGCATGGCGCGGTAGAGTCGCCATGGACCGCCTTCACGGGCTTTGTGCCAAGCGTAGCGGATGGCCGGCCAACCCCCACCAGTTTTCACTCGTTTCATGATCTCATCCTCGACGCGGCGCGTTTCCGGTTTCTTCCGACAAGAATAGTTGATCGTTCGCTGTCGCCACGGTTCGTACTCGATGTGGTTGTGGCGCCCCTAGATCGGGGCCTGAATCACCTCAAAAGTCAACCCAGTTTGGGTTGTAACCACGACATCAAGATTGGGTTGTGTTGCGTTATTTTGAGACCGATAGGATTCTGACGATCTCTGTGTGGAATCAGGCGGCCAAGGAATAGAATTGTTCGGCAGGGGATAACTCCTGCCCGGTGACGGTGATCATTTGCCCTTTCTTAATCATGTGCATCAGTTCGATCCCACACAGGGTGCGGCGAGCCGAGTGGAAGGTGTTGAAGCCAAGCATGGGCTTGACGAGCCGTTTGATGGCTTGATGATCCTGCTCCACGAGGTTATTCAAATACTTGCTCTGGCGGATCGTGATAGCATGATCGGTTTCTTCCTTGAGTGATTCGATCGCCGCCGTATTCGCCCCGCTTTTATCGATCGTGACCGTATCGGGAAGACCGTGCGATCGTACCGCTTTCTTGAAAAAGCGCAGTGCGGCCTTCTTATCGCGGTGGGCGGTGAGCAAGAAGTCAATGGTCTGCCCCGCCTTATCGACGGCGCGATAAAGATATTTCCACTGGCCCTTGATCTTAATGTAGGTCTCGTCCATCCGCCAGCTCTTGCTGACCGGCGCTGGTTCCCTTTGCGGAAGGCCGCCTCCAATTGCGGGGTGAACTTCTGAACCCAGCGATAAACGCTGGAATGATTCACTTCAACGCCCCGCTCGGCCCGCATCTCTTCCAAGTTCCGATCACTCAACGGGTAGGAAAAGGTCACTAACTGCACCCGATGCAGGTAGTGATCGCCGGCATTTTCAGGTCACTCATCCCTTTCACCCGCTGACGGGACAATGGTTGGTTCTGTTGCGTTAGCTGATAGGGTCGGATTTCGGTAAGCTACACGGCCCCTGTCCTGACTTGAGAACCCGCATGATCGATTTTAGAGGCCACCGCTTTGAACGAGACATCATCCTAACGAGTGTCCGTTGGTACCTCGCCTATCCGTTGAGCTATCGGAACCTGGAAGAGATGCTGGCGGAGCGGGGTGTCGACGTGGATCATTCCAGCGTCTACCGCTGGGTCCAGAAGTTTACGCCGCAGTTGGAAGCGGCTTTCCGCAAAGGACAAAAGCGCCCGGTGGGCACAAGTTGGCGGATGGATGAGACCTACATTAAGGTCAAAGGCCAGTGGAAGTACCTCTACCGCGCGGTTGATCGAGACGGCCAGACGATCGACTTCCTGTTCACGGCGCATCGCGATAAGAAAGCCGCCCTGCGCTTTCTCAAAAAGGCGATACGGCAGCACGGTCTTCCGGACAAAGTCACGATCGATAAGAGTGGCGCTAACACCGCTGCCCTGGATGCACTCCAGGAGGAGACGGGCGCCGCCATTGAGATTCGCCAAAACAAGTACTTAAATAATTTAGTGGAACAAGATCATCGCGCCGTTAAACGGATCGTCCGCCCCATGCTGGGGTTCAAAGGCTTTCATTCTGCTCGGACCACCCTGCGGGGCATCGAACTCCTGCACATGATCAAGAAGGGCCAAATGATCATGGCCGAAGGGACGAATCTCTCCGCCGCAGGACAATTTTATTCACTGGCTGCCTAATAACCTGCAAGGGTTACCCAATCGTGCTCGAAAAAAATTAACGCAACAGAACCCAACAAACCGTAGTAGTACCCCATGAGTCGATCAACTGGCAAAGCCGTTGATCTCTGACCACGCCCTAAGGGCGTGGTTTTCTACGTTGTTAATAACCGACAGTGCGGGGCACGGGTCAACACACAGAGGGGCAGAGGGCAACCATCCACCAAGCGAATCGGGTCCGTCGCCGCCCCCAACTCGATCAGCAGCTGCTGATGAAGCCCCTGCTTGATCACCCACAGATTCGCCGCCTGCTGGGCAAACGTCGTCCGCGATCCGAGTTCCGGGAACCACGACGGCCAATGACGACCGAAGTACTTCCAGATGCCCACATCCGTATCCAGCCCTAAGAACTCGCCGACGACTTCCATCGTGATCACTTCACTATCATTCAGCTTGGGGGCGAAGCCTCGCGAGCGTAAGCAGTGATCCCCGAGCAGGGCATTCAGGTGTTCGTCTACCCAACAAAACACCGTGATGATAAAGTCTTCGAGCGGCATGGCGGTCTCTCCGTGCGGTTGAGGCGGTTGGTTCCTCTCAGCTTAGCTCACATCGCCATGCCGCATCCGCCTGCTCTCATCTCCCCTCGGAAAAGTCGAACATCGCGTAAAAAACGATTTAATGGACGCCCTATCTGAGCCAGATTATGATGTCCACAAACTTAAAACATATTAGACACCTACGACTTAGCGTACGTTTTCGTTCCGTTGGACTTCAAACCCCAACACTCAACAGCCTTATGCTGCCATGAGGCTTTTGCATGTCCCTGGATATGAATCCGATCATCGACCGACTGTGTGAGACCTTCCCAGCGGTTTTTAACCGCCAGACGCCCAAGCCCTTGAAGATTGGCGTGGGCGAAGAACTGATGGCTATGGCCGGCGAGCATCCGGCGTTCGCCGCCTGGACCCGGACCCAGATGCGCCGAGCGATCAAGGGATACACGCGGTCGTTTCGCTACCGGAAGGTGCTGGCTACCGGGGGGGCGCGCTATGATCTGGCCGGGCAACCGGCAGGCGAGGTGACCCCTGAACAACAGGCGCTGGCCCAAACGCCCCGCAAGCAAACCGCCGGGCCGCCGTCCAGCCCTGCTCCATCCCCCGCCGCTCCGGCGTTATCACCGGCGGAACGACAAGCCTTGTTCAAGGAGGTGATGGCGATGGCCATTCCCGGCAAACTCGATGTGACCCTGGGTAGTTTTGCACAACGCCCCGAAAAGGAGCATTCCAACAAAGTTGCAAAAACCTCTTGCCATTCCCATAGGTTTTGAAAGTGGTTTATGAAAGTATTTAGTGTTTGTTTTGTAAGTGATATGTAAAATCTTGCGAAAATGTCCGTTTTTGAAAGCTGAACACTTACAAGGGTTCTGGTTTAACTTCTTTGCAGTATGATTTATAAGAGAGAATTTATCCTTAAATAAATCTACAATTCAATATTTTGGTTTATTTGCCCGTCGGCTCTCAAGTTTTGAAATACACCTTTTCGGGGCGTTGTGCAAAAACACCCACCCTGAAGATCAATCAACTCCCCCAAGCCAAACCCGCTTCATCCGGCACGATGTTGTTTGCTGTGCAGGCCGACGGGCGCATAGTGATTGTCGAGATGAAGAATAAGCAATGGAACACCCTGAAGACGGCGGCGGAAAAGGGGTTCGGGGAGCAATGGAACAGTCAACCGGCTTAAGCGGTTCGATAAAACCATCGTTTTGATGAACCTGCTGGTAGGACGCTTCCATAGGATGCAAAAGTAGAATAACTAGTACAGAAAACTGGTTTGCGAAATCAAAATTCAGTAAGAACTCGTTTCGGTTAGTTTACTGAACTTTCATTATCTGATGACTGTAATAATTTAATATAATTAATAATTTATCCTTATATCGGTTCGCTGTTCCATTGCTCCCCGGACCCCGAAAACTACCCGCAATGGGTGGCGGCGATCACCGGAAAACTAGGTGTAGCGACCTGCAAACATCCGCCGCCCGACCTGCAAACATCGCCGATTCCGGCCCAGATTAGCTGACAACATCCGGCCTCTGCGGCTCACATTATTCTGCTAACAGCCCTGATTATTCGCCAACGGCCTGCAAACATCCGCCTTGGCCGGAATTATCTGCAAACGGCTGGATGCTGTGGATACCGAGCCTATCAGACCGGTGGCGAGCCGCTGCACGTCGTTGATCTGCATCACCATCTCCGATGGTCGTTTGGTTCGATATACTCGACGGCGTTTAGGAAATTCGGACGTTGATTGCTATAGTAAAACAGTTTTATGTTAATTGATTTTCATGAAATAAATAACTGAAATTAATGAAAATATATAAACTAACTAAAAACAGTTTGACTATAGAACCGGTTTTTCGGACTGAGCGATGGTCTTCCGGGCCGACAGAACGGGTCGCACGGATCGGTCTGGAAAAGCGGTCGTTTTTTTTTGAACGACAAGCGGTTGCCTCAGCCCTGCCTCGTTGGCAGATAACCGGGGTCAGCCCGGATGTTTGCAGGCTGAGCCACCGATGTTTGCAGGTCGCTGCAGTTAGGCAGCGATCGACTTCCCACCAGAGATAGCCTCTCGCTCGGAATGGTACTTTTGTCGAAGCGTCTGTGTAAGCACAAGATCTGAGTTCCCACGATCGAAGTAACGTGGACGCAGCTCGCCACCCCGGATCTCCAGGGCGCTCAGACGCCCGCCATAGAACCGGGAGATCCCTGTATCGATTGCGGTAACGAGGTCGCCAAATGTCGGATGCGGAAGCGCAATGTCGTAGCCCAGCGCCTTGGTCGGCCTGTGTCCGACCACAAGCCGCTTCCCCCCAAGCAACCCTAGCCATTCTCGAAGTTTGGATCGATCTCTATCCGAATCGGAAGGCGCACACGCCGTACTAACCCTAAAACCCTTACTCCACAGCGGTCCACGCCCTTCCTCCGAGGTAAGCCACATGGAGCCGTCATCCGGTGCTTCTCCGGCACCCTGGAAGTGCGCCACCCACGATTTGAGCGTAGCGTTCATGACCTCAGGACGGATGCCGACAACCCGTTCATCCAAGCCCGCATGAACGAACACAGTCGTCCCTGATTTCAGGATCGTTGGTCTCTGCCGGATCCACTGCGCGAATGGACTATTACCTCGGTAGATCGCATGAAGACCATCCACGTCGTCGTACCAGAAGCGCTCAAGCGCCAAGACCTCGCGGGCAGCGACGTACCTGAAATCACCTTGGGCGACCAACAATTCGTGATTGCCAAGCAAGGCATGCACCGCTCCGCCTTGAAGCGGCGCATCTTGCTGAAGCATCATCACGAAAGCAATCGCGTTGACCGAGTCGGCACCCCGGTCATTGATATCTCCCATCAGAATCAGGTTTGCCGATCCACCAGCCCA
The DNA here is from genome assembly GCA_024235095.1 of Gammaproteobacteria bacterium. Taxonomy (NCBI): domain Bacteria; kingdom Pseudomonadati; phylum Pseudomonadota; class Gammaproteobacteria; species Gammaproteobacteria bacterium. The sequence goes on along the minus strand of JACKNC010000003.1, from coordinate 238,507 downwards.
GTTCCCCGCCGCATCCACGATCCCCAACCCGATGAGAATCCGCACCAAGGCGTCCAGATCTCCATGAACGTCCCCAATTGCGAAGATGCAATCACGGTCACCCAGATCCCAGGATGGTTCGTCTGAGGAACTCACCGTCGTCATCTCATCGTTCATGTGTGTACCTATTCATTATCAATTTCAGAAAAATGTATGAGAATATAACATCAATACTGGCAAAATTGACCCGTCGCGGTTTTAGCTTACCACCTATCAGTTTCTCATCACGGGGCAAACTCGATAGAAGGAAGGTAAAGGTTGTTGCATTTGTAGCTTCCGGTGGATTGCGCGCAGACCCCAGGTGAACCAGGAAACGGCGCTACGGGCGAGTTTTCGAAAGGTCCAATGGTGAGGATCGGTCTGTTCTTGCGTCTTTTTTCCAGGGGCGTGGGGTGATCGTGGGCCTCCTCTTGACCGACGCGCACGCACCAGTACATGGCCAAGGCCATGATCAGCAGCAACCGATCGAGCCGATCAGCGGCCTGTAACTGCGTGTCTTCTAATTGAAAACCGCGACTTTTGAAATCGGAGAACATCGGCTCAATGCCCCAGCGACTTGCGTAATCCCGCACGGTCGCCCGATTCGGCGGGTCATTCATGGCGATGATCCAGGGTTCCGGGTGGGCCCCCTCATGCCAAATCGCCAGATTCGTCGCGACCCCTTGATTGAATAACCGCACATTGGGCAGATAGCGCTCGGTTTGCCCTGTGGCAAGCACCCCGGTCGTGGTCATGTCTCCAAACCCTGGATCCACATTGAGATTGCCTTTCAATCGTAACCGATAATGCCAACCGGACTGCGCGTGAAGCCACGCGAATAAATCCACCGAGGGATAAAAGCGATCCGCCGAAAGCAGCACCTCGGCTCCCGCCGGGAGCCACGCTCGAACTTGTTCTAATACCGCTTTCTGGGCCGCAAAACCCAGATTGGCCGGGCCGGCTTCCACCCGCCAAGCAAGGGGTAAGGCCCGATCGCCGATCCCAAGGCTCACCATCAAAATCGCAAAACGATCCCCCAAATCGGTTTGATCCAGACTCAAAATAATCGTTTGTCCCTGCTGGCCCGTCGCCGCCAAGGTTTGGCGCGCCCACGGTTCCAGCACTTCCGTACTCGACAGCAACGGATTCTTCAACAACCGCCGCAGCCACTGCTCGCGCATATCTTGCCGTTCGGTCTCCAAGGGTAGGAGATTGGCGAGTTCCACCGTATTCGGGGTCTGGGCTTCCAGGATGGCGCCCACCGCTAAAGCTAGCTTGGCGCGTACCGTCTTGCGTAGCGTCGGGTGGGCAGCTCTCAACCCCGCTTCGATTTCTGTTGCCAACTGCCGAATCGTTCCCATGATCCCCTCATGATGTTCGTTAAACTCATAATCCTAGTCTAACTCAGAACTGATAGGTGGTAAGGCGGTTTTAGTCAGAGGCTCAATATGGATTCCAGGCTGTTAAAGATGGCTCGCCCTGCCAAGGGACAGGAGCTACACTGAAGAGGTTTTGAACCGCCGCGCTCCAGGTTTCCCGTCGATGATCAACCTTCAGAATCTACTGGACGATGTCCGGTGTTACGAAACGGTCCGCCAACTGCGCTGGCCCGATGGGGTTCACTGCCCCCATTGTGGGGCGGCGAACGTGACGAAGCAGGGTCACGACACGACCCAACCGGCGCGACAGAAATATCGGTGTGCCGGGTGCCATCGCTCTTTTGACGATCTAACCGGGACGGTGTTGGCCGGCCACCACCCGCCGTTACGAATTTGGATATTATGTTTATATTTTATGGGTTTGAACTTATCTAATGCCCAGATTGCCCAAGAGTTGGCGTTGAATCCGGAGACGTGCAGCGGATGACCGAGCAACTGCGCCAAGGTATCGTCGCCCGCCAACCCGAACCCACCTTGGCGGGGGAAGTGGAATGCGACGAGGTCTATGTGGTGGCCGGGCATAAAGGGCATCCGGACGCGGTGAAAAAAAAGGCCGCCGCGGGCGGCGTCGCCGGCTGAAGGGGGCACGGGGTCGAGGCACCCTGGAGCAGGAAAAGCCGCCGATTCTCGGCATGATTGAGCGCGGCGGCGCGGTGGTCGTCCGGATGCTGGATAATGTCCAGCAAGCGACCATCCAACCGCTCCTTCAGACTTTCATCGCCCCGGGAACCCGGGTGTATACCGATGAATATGCAATCTATAACCCATTGAAGGATTGGGGCTTTGATCATCATACGGTGTGTCACAGCCGGGGTGAATACGCCCGCGACGACGATGGCGATGGCTTCCATGAGATTCATGTTAATACCGCTGAGGGTTTCTGGTCCCTGTTGCGTTCCTGGTTGCGACCCCATCGAGGAATTTCGCAAGAAAAGCTGCCGCTCTACCTGGGCTTCTTTCAGTTCGTGCATAACGTCCGCATTCGGGGCAAAGGCTTGCTCAGACCTCTCTTGGAACTGCTGGTCGCCTAACAACGCCAACTGACTGGAATCCATATTGAGCCTAGTCAGAAATACCCTTCTACCCCTTCCAGGAGCTACTCCTATAGTCTCGCTAGTGGGCTGACACAGAAGTTTTGACAGGTTCAGAGGTTTCTAGGTCCACCGGGGTTTCAGAAGATTTCAAGGGAGGATAGAGGCGCTTGAGTTTGACCCGGGCCAAGTCGGTGCCGAACTGCCAGTGGATTTTGGTCTGACGTAGGTTGCGTGGGCCTTGCCAAGCGGCGATTTCCTTCCGCAAAGTTTCGAGGTTCGCAATGCGGCGATTCAAACACTGGCCGGCGAGAACAGCGAACTCACATTCCGCCATATTGAGCCAACTGCCATGCTTGGGGGTGTAATGAAATTCGAGCTTGCGGGTGATCCGGCGGGCTTCCTCTGGAGAAAAGACACTATACAAGGCCGCAGGAGTGTGGGTATTGAGGTTATCCACGACCAACCGGATTCGCTCCGCCTTCGGAAAGTACACATCAACGAGTTGCTGCATTTGCTGGGCAAAATCGCGTTTGGTGCGCTGTTTCGTGACATTAACATGACGCCACCCGCGCAAGGGTTGTACGAATAGAAATAAATTGGCGGTGCCTTCGCGTTTGTATTCACAGTCATAGCGCGCCGGTTGACCCGGGCGGGCGGGTTGAGGACAGCGGGTTTCGCTGGTCAATTGCACCGGACTTTCATCGAAGCACACTTGGGGGTATTGAGGATCATCGGGTTCGGCGTACAGGTCCAACACATCCTCCATATGCCAAACATAATCGGGACTGACACTGGGAATACACCATTCTTGACGTTGCCAGGGTTTGAGGTCGTTTTTTTAAGGATGCGCCGCACACTCTCACGGGAAATGGCTTCGATGGGCCGGAGTTCCATGAAGCGGTCCGCTAACAATTGGAGAGTCCACTGACAACGGCCAGCGGGCGGGGTACTACAGGCCAAGGCGACCAGAAAGGCGGCCTGTTTGCCGGTCAAGGCCGGGGGCAAACCGACTCGTGGCCGCTCGCTTAACGCCGCCAGCAACCCTTCGTCGACAAACCGTTGACGGGTACGATGAACGGTCGAAATCCCCAAGTGAAGGCTTTGGGCAATGGCCTCATCCGTCGCCCCTTCCGCAGCCTGCAGCAACACATGGGCACGGGCAACCTTGCGCGCCGCTGCCTTGCCTTTATGAATGACCTTCAGCAGGTCTTCCCGCTCCTCTTCAGTTAGATCAACCAGATACTTGTGGGCCATGGTGATTCCTCCTGTTGATCTCAACCATAGGGCACCCACCGCTACCTGTCAAAACTTCTGTGTCAGCCCACTATAGGCTTGCCAACGATTATCCCTACATTATCAACGAACTGAGCGTTAATCAAATTGTCTAATAACTATAGAAGACCTCTTTAGAGACTCTAAATTTATAGAGGAGGTGCGGCAATGAACGCGGAATGGATGTTTGATGCACGTAAAATACCGGATGAAGTGATGAATTACATCCGGCGTATTGCGGTTCGCGCGGTCGAAGAGAAGCATTATGGTCCGGAGCTTGTTGCTGATTTTTTGGGTATCGACCGAACGAGTATTTATGATTGGCTTCGCAACTATCGTTATGAAGGAGAAGAAGCCCTGGATACCCGGAAAGCGCTCGGCGCCACGTGTGTGATGACTCCGGATATTGATCGATGGTTAAAAGAAACGATACTCAATACGACGCCGGCGGATCATGGCTATGATACGGTTTTATGGACTTTAGAGATCATGGTTAATTTATTGAAAGAGTACTTTGGTTTATGGGTATCGGATGCCACGGTTCGTCTGCATTTACATCAATTAGGACTGAGTTGTCAAAAACCTTGTTATCATGCCTTAAACCAGGATCAGGAGGAAGTTAAAAAGTTTATTAATGAAGAATTTAAAGAGATTCAGAAGCGGGCTCAAGAACTTGGAGCGGATATTGCGTTTCAGGATGAGTCATGGGTTCAAGGCCATACGCGTTCTGGACGGACGTGGGGCTTAGTCGGTCATCCGCCTGAAATTAAAGTGAGTGATGACCGGGGTGGGTTTCACATTTTATCGATGGTTACGGCGACGGGCGAGTTAATATTTGAAGTGACCACTCAAAAATGAGTGAGTGGGGTTTTCATTGCCTTTTTAGAGAAGGCATTAGAGGGTCGAGAGCGCCCATTAATTGTCATCACGGACAATGCGTCTTATCATACCTCGAAAGAAGTCAAAGCCTTTCTTGAGACGCATCGAAAACAAATCCGCTTGTTCTTTCTTCCCCCCCACTCGCCAGAGTTAAATCCGGATGAACAGGTTTGGAATGAGATCAAAAATGATCATCTGGAAAAGGAGCCAATTAAAAACCGGGCTGATTTCAGAGCGCGCGTTTATTCTGCTTTGGAAAAGCTAAAAGAATTTCAGGAAAGGGTCAAATCATTTTTTAGGCTCCCTGATACTCAATACGCTAATCCTGAAAAAGCTCCAGCATGATTTTTGTGGGGATAACTATTAGCAAGACAATAGCATATTACTTGCCAGGAGAAACAGAAGTCTTCGAGTGTCAAAATCCCATTTGGATCTCGCCGTGTCAATACGTGATCGGCCAAAAGATTCCTATTCTTATCAATCCGCGAAACCCAAAGCATGCCCACTCTAAGAACACGATACTTCTCTTTACTGCGTCCCTAGTCCTTTTAGGACTTGGAATATTAACGTTGGTCACAGTAATAAATGGATGAGAATTAATCCTAATAAAGAGATGCAACATAATCCGCCTTAGAGACTAATGGAATGGTCCGCCCCGCTCCTCCAACGAGCCCAAAGCGGGCGAAATAGTGAATGCTGACTCACATCATATTAACCGAGATAACGGAGCGGACCCATGAAAGAGTATACCAATGAGCGCGTCATTAAGGTTGTCGGCATTGATCTGGCCAAGCGGAGTTTTCACGTTTACGGCGTGGACGAGAACGGTCAACGGGTGATCCGCAGGACCTTCAACCGGGTACGTCTGAGTGAATTCATGGCGAATCTGCCCGCCTGTACGGTGGCCATGGAAGCCTGTGGCAGTGCGCACTATTGGGCGCGGCAGTTCCGGGAGGACGGCCATGAGGTACGGTTGATCGCGCCCCAGTTCGTGAAGCCCTTTGTGAAATCCAATAAAAACGACGCCGTCGATGCCGAGGCGATTTGCGAAGCGGCCCAGCGGCCCAGGATGCGGTTGGTGGCGATCAAGAGCGTGGAACAGCAAGATATCCAGGCGATTCACCGGATGCGCAGTTTGGGGGTGGAACGCCGCACCGCCCAGGTCAATCAGATTCGCGGTTTTTTGTTGGAATACGGCATTGAAATCCCGCAGGGGCGTGTGGCGGTGAACCAGCGCCTGCCGGAGATTCTTGAGGATCCAGAGAACGGCCTCAGCGAGCGCTTCCGGGCTGAGCTACGCGAGTTGGCTGACGAACTCCGTCACTTGGATGAACGGGTTGCTCATTATGACGCCCAGATTGAGACCCTGGCGGAAAGCCATCCGCAGGCGCAAGCGTTGATGACGATCCCCGGTCTGGGCGCCAAGGGCGCGACCGCGTTGGTAGCGGCCGTCGGCGAGGATCCCCGACTCTTTAAGAACGGGCGGGGTTTGGCGGCTTGGCTGGGCCTGGTGCCGCGCCAGCACTCCACCGGTGGACGGGACCGCTTACTGGGTATCAGTAAACGGGGGGATGTCTACCTGCGGCAGTTGCTGATTCATGGCGCCCGCGCCGTGTTGCGCTGGGTCGAGCGCAAGGACGATCCGACGAGCCGCTGGGCCCGGGGACTGAAAGGCCGTCGCCATGCCAACGTGGCGGCCGTCGCGTTGGCCAACAAGATCGCCCGGATCGCCTATGCGGTGATGACGACCGGCCAGCCCTATGATGCGGCCAAAGGCGCTCTGGCTCCGGTTTGAGTCTTTCTACGCTTCATCCGCGACCCGGTCGCTACGACCACCCCAGTACCTCCCACCATAAGTTGCGAAGAGTGAATCTCACGGTGATGGCATGAAAGACCAGTTCTGCATTTCCGAAAACCTGATTCGTACAAAAGCCGGCTCTGCCGAGACTGCGGGTTCTGTTGCGTTAATTTTTTTCGAGCACGATTGGGTAACCCTTGCAGGTTATTAGGCAGCCAGTGAATAAAATTGTCCTGCGGCGGAGAGATTCGTCCCTTCGGCCATGATCATTTGGCCCTTCTTGATCATGTGCAGGAGTTCGATGCCCCGCAGGGTGGTCCGAGCAGAATGAAAGCCTTTGAACCCCAGCATGGGGCGGACGATCCGTTTAACGGCGCGATGATCTTGTTCCACTAAATTATTTAAGTACTTGTTTTGGCGAATCTCAATGGCGGCGCCCGTCTCCTCCTGGAGTGCATCCAGGGCAGCGGTGTTAGCGCCACTCTTATCGATCGTGACTTTGTCCGGAAGACCGTGCTGCCGTATCGCCTTTTTGAGAAAGCGCAGGGCGGCTTTCTTATCGCGATGCGCCGTGAACAGGAAGTCGATCGTCTGGCCGTCTCGATCAACCGCGCGGTAGAGGTACTTCCACTGGCCTTTGACCTTAATGTAGGTCTCATCCATCCGCCAACTTGTGCCCACCGGGCGCTTTTGTCCTTTGCGGAAAGCCGCTTCCAACTGCGGCGTAAACTTCTGGACCCAGCGGTAGACGCTGGAATGATCCACGTCGACACCCCGCTCCGCCAGCATCTCTTCCAGGTTCCGATAGCTCAACGGATAGGCGAGGTACCAACGGACACTCGTTAGGATGATGTCTCGTTCAAAGCGGTGGCCTCTAAAATCGATCATGCGGGTTCTCAAGTCAGGACAGGGGCCGTGTAGCTTACCGAAATCCGACCCTATCAGCTAACGCAACAGAACCCCGATCTTTACCCCGATCGCCATGGATCTGGATTTTAATCCTCTCTGGTTCGCGATGCTGGTTTGTGTGAATTTACAAACCTCTTTCCTGACGCCGCCGTTTGGCTATGCCCTGTTCTATTTCAAGGGTGTCGCGCCTCCTGCTTACACGATGGGTGATATCTACAAAGGCATCATGCCCTTTGTCATGATTCAAATTCTTGGCCTGATTCTGCTGGTGATCTTCCCTGGTCTGATTACTTGGTTGCCGTCCCTCTTTTTCGGTGATTAGCCTGTCTGACTAGACTACCGTGTGGCGTCATGCCATGCGATTCTAGTTTTCGATTTATCTGGATGTGGGCATCCACTGTGTGAAACAGTAATCTGCGCCAAAAAGACCAATTTGGCCGATTTATCCGATGTGGCTTTATTAAACTACAGTATGGCTTTACTTCCCATGCTGCAAGGCATAGCATCAATCAAGCCATGGCGATTCCGCGGATTCAGTAATCCATGGATTACCAAAGGCGTTTCAATGTGGGACCGGACGCATGTACTTTTCCGCGGCGTTAGCCGGTCGAGTTTTGCCGCGGATAGCAGGAAAAGGAGAGCAAGATGAAGCGCATCTATTTTCTGGTTCCTCAGGTCGAGGTGGCGAAAAAGATCGTGGATGAATTATTGCTCGCACGTATTGAGGAGCGGCACATCCACATCCTGGCGAAGCAAGGCACGCCGCTTGAGCATTTGCCAGAGGCTTCGTTCCTTCAAAGAACTGATTTTATCCCCGCCATGGAACGCGGCTTGGCGGTGGGCGGCTCGTTTGGCGCACTGGCGGGACTGGTGGCTGTAGTTCTGACTTCTGCAAGCCTGGTCGTGGCGGGCGGCGGCATTGTGCTGGCTGGCGGTCTGGCGGGCGCTGGCGTTGGCGCTTGGTTGAGCGGAATGGTGGGCCTCAGCGTCGACAATACCCGGCTGAAACAATTTGAAGTGGCTATCGAACAAGGTGAATTGCTGATGATGATCGATGTACCACGTAATCGCGTTAATGAAATCACCGATCTGGTGGCTTCGCATCATCCCGAAGCGCATCCAGAAGGCATGGAACCGACTATTCCCGCTTTTCCGTAATTTTCTCTTGCCCCCTCTCCTGCCAGTGAGAGGGGGGTTATTACACTCCTGTTCAGTAGATCTCCACTATCAATTCGTTTTTCACGCGATGCAGGGCGGATTTGCAGTTCGGTGAGAACTTAACAGCTCTGCCTCCTTCCGGGGATAAGGCAGACTATCCCTTTTTGGGGGTTGACCAAAACTACCCCTTTGTAGGTGGCTTCTTTACTCGGAAATATCCTGTCGAGAAGCCGGCTGGGATGATTGCTCTCTTGAGCGACGCCCTCTTCTTGAGTGTTCCTGAGCAACGGTTTCCTCGGTAAATTCGGCGAGCGCCTTGCTGATTCTTCTTACCACGGGACACTGCGCAATGCCATGACGCGCTGCCAGCGCGTCCGGGTCTTCGTAACCAAGCCAAACCTGACCTGAAGCGTCCATCCAGACGAGTATTTTCAGGGGCAAATCGATCCCGACCGTTTGGCTACATCCCATAAACTTCGTCCCTACCCGTGGATTGCCAAAAATTAGCACTTCCGTTGGACGTAATGATTCGCCAACCTCTCTTGCGGCGGCTGCATGGTCAATCCGGGCAAATACCTTCATGTGTTTTTGTTCGACAATCTGTTCCAGACGATCCATCGTTTCTTTGGGACTCAAAGGGCTTTTAATAGCAATCAATCCCTCGGCAGCCTCCACCGGCAAAGTCATAACGAACAGAAAGCTAATCCAAAGCGCATGCAGTTTCTTTATCATTAACAACTCCTCACAGGTTTATGGTAGGGTAAACACTCCTACAGTGTAGTCAGAAATCTTTTGAATGGCTGCTCTATCGACTTTAGCATCCGTATGGCTTCACTTTTGGTATGCACAGAAGGTGAGGTAGAGAAACCACCCGTTTTGCAGGTGGTTTCTTTTTTTCTGAAGCCCGCAAGTGACTTGTTGTGCCTCTTACTACCTATCGGTTCCGCATCATAGGCCGTTGTAGATGTTATAGCCCGGATGAAGCGAAGCGAAATCTGGGGCGCCCTGGATTCCGCTATGTTCCATCTAGGCTACGAGTTACGAGTTACAAGCAGCCTTTTTAAGGTGGCAGTGTGGAATCAATGACTTATAGCGGGTTTTTTGTCAAGAATTGTGCCAAGTAAAAAATTTAGATTATTAAATATCAAGTGATTATGTAAACACCTTAAAAGGGCTGGAGCTGCAAGCTATCGATCTGTCCGCGATGAGGAACTGATAGGTGGTGAAGTTGCGCCTCTTTGATAGTGCTTACATGGCCGAAATCTGTCGCTTTGCCAAAAGGCGTGGGACTGATAAGGAATAGATCCTTTATCATATGCACTGTAGCGATTCCGGCTCTGGAATGTCGCCTGCTCTGGTATGATTAACATAAAGTATGAGCAATTTGTTCAGAAATGTCTGAAAGGGTTGGCTGTATTTCTGGTTCGACAGTACACTGATTAGGAGCGGTATCGGGTTAGTTTTCGGTAAGGTTGATTGCCGTTTGGGATACATACCTCGCAGCAAGCTGCGAGGTATCGTCTGTTAAATACCCTACAGCTTGCTGTGGGGTTGTTTATTAACCTGATCCCATTAAAAATTGTCTGAACTATTGTTTAAGATGAGTTTACCTGAGATTGTGAGGAGATGATGGAAGCGGTGTGTCTGTTGGTGACAGAACCTATCCAAATCGCCTTATCGTTAAGAGGTTTTCTGTTGTTGGTGTATAGACTATGTCCTACTCTGAAGCTTTTAACTGCCTTCCCGATATGCCGCGAATGCCGGTCTTGTTTGTCGGTCATGGCAGTCCGATGAATGCCATCGAGGACAACCGTTTCAGTCGAACGTGGCGTGAGGTCGGGAATACGCTACCTAAACCGCGCGCTATCTTGTGCGTCTCAGCGCACTGGGTGACCCGTGGGACGATACTAGCGCATGTAGGTCATCAACCGAAAACGATCCACGATTTTGGAGGTTTCCCTGCCGGATTGTACACCCAACAGTATCCGGCTCCTGGCGCACCGGAGATGGCGGAAGCAATGATGAGTCTTGTGCGTGCTCCGGTATCTGCTGATACTGAGTGGGGCCTGGATCATGGTGCGTGGTCGATCCTTATGCATTTGTTCCCGGCAGCGGATATTCCCACGTTTCAACTCTCTCTCGATCTTGCCCGGCCACCGGTTGAACACTTTGTGTTGGGACGTGAACTTAAACCACTGCGTGAAAAAGGTGTGTTGATTGTGGGAAGTGGCAATATCGTTCACAATCTGCGTGCTATGCGGCTGGATGCATTGGCTTATGATTGGGCCGAAGTCTTTGACGCGGATCTCACTACTAAACTGGAAGCGCGGAATTTTCAGGCCGCTGCTGATTATCAGATGCTGGGTGATGTCGCGCGGCTTGCGCATCCGACCTCGGAACACTATTTGCCTGTTCTTTACCCGCTTGGTGCAGCTGATGAAAGGGACGAGCTACGCTTTTTCAATGTAGGATTTGATCTGGCTTCTCTGTCAATGCGTTCGTTTGTTTTGCAGTAGTTCCTTTATTGTCGGAGTTTTTCTTCAGAAATAAGGGTGTTTAGTCTGTGTGATTCGTCGAGTGTTGTGGTTTTTTAAAAAGATGATGATATAAGAAAGCTTAACACAAAACAGTTTACTGGCCATTATGCAAGATGTCATGTTGCGGTCATTTTTTAGTCAATTTCACTAACCTACACCAACTTCCGGTTTTTCAAGCTCTCGCTTATCACCCTGATTTCGGTATTCGGAAGTTATCCACAGCTTCTGTGGATAACTCTAGTGCTTCAACCGATCTGATTTGACTTTGCAGGGCAGATTCGTTTGCTGTACGGAACTACGAATAGAGAAGCCGGATCATGCCTCTACCCAAATACACGTTCGTCTGACTACTGAAGGGCGCGCTTATCTGAAAGATCTGATCCACACCGGGTCGCACCAGGCGGCCGTCACGTTGATCCATGCCCGGATTCTGCTGAAAGCGGATGTCGGCCCTGGAGGGCCAGGTTGGGACGCTGATCGCATTACCGAAGCGATCGAATGTAGCCCCTCGACGGTCTATCGAGTTCGTCAAGTGTTTGTCGAGGAGGGGATAGCGGGCGCGCTGTTCCGCAAGAAACCGGCCGGCCGGCTCTACCGCAAACTGGATGGGGCGCATGATTACACTGGCCTGTAGTGAACCACCGGAGGGGCAAAGGAACACGCCCGTAATGCCAATACTCAAGCCATCAACTGGCGCTTCACCACACCCGATGCACGCATTAAGCTTAAACACCTTTACCCATCAATTCAGGGTGGTTGAAGCACTAGTCATACTTACCCGTTATTTGCTTATTAAGGATTTTTCCCTTGACACGAATCCAAGTGTGCAGGTTATGCCTTGCAAGCCACTACCCAAAATATCATTCTACATATTTATTTCAATCACCATTGACGTGTATAGTTACTTTTAATCGTTAGCTACTGAACCCTTCCGCCGCTATGCCTGATTTCCTGCGCAAGTTCATCGGCCTGTTACTCATTTTCGCCGCAGTGGGCGTCGCCTCCTGCCAGGCGCTGGTTGCCTCCTGTTCGCACAGCGCTACCGCCGCGCCGACTCTCCACGCGCCGCGCTAACTGCGGGAACCGCTATCATGGGCCGCTTTCTCCTGCTGGCCGGCGTTATCTTGATCCCGTTCACCGCCCTCCTTCTCTTCATCAAACATACGATTCAAAATATGGCTGAACGTTACCGCCTGCCCTCCGGCGAATTTCCCTCAACTAAGGGCTTTCTGATGTTTCTGCTACCGTTGCCGGTGCTGGCCGCGGCCTTTATGTCGTTGGCGCGAGGCCAACTCGACCCCTTGATCGGCGATGCCGCCGGTTATGGATTGTTTTTAGCCGGCGCCCTGTTCTTGCGACGGGGCCTGTTGTCCGAAGGGGAGTACGATCGTCGCCGCATCGCCAAAGCGCCCTGGCCGTTTAAAATCCTGGGTAGTAGTCTAATTGCGGTGGCTACCGGCATTACCGCCTGGCTGGGGGTAGGTCATCACCTGACCATCAGCGGGGCGTTTGCCCTGCTCGCGCTGCTCGGTTGCTATCTGTGCTACGGTTTCGATCCGCGTGTGGCTAAGCGCTTCACCGACAGCGCTGGCGTGGACGCTACCGAACCGGTTTTGCAGGCGCTGGAACAAGCCGAACGCACGCTTGCTGCGATTGAGGAAGCGACCCACGATATTCGCAATGCGGAGTTGAACGCCCGGTTGCAGCGCATCGCGCAACTGGCGCGGGATATTCTGAAGATGCTGGAGGAAGACCCGCGCGATCTGCGGCGCGCTCGCAAGTTCCTGAACATCTATCTAGACGGCGCACAGAAGGTTACGGAGGGTTATGCGAAAACCCACAGCCGGGTTGCCGCGCCGGAACTAGATGATAGTTTTCGCCAGGTGCTGGTGACGATTGAAGCGGTTTTCCAGGAACAGCAACAGAAACTGCTGGAAAGCGATATCACTGATCTCGATATCCAGATCGAAGTGTTAACCACGCAATTGAAGCGCGAGGGAGTGATTTAGCCGTCGATGTCCTTCAGCCCCAGGAAAAAGTTCATAACCTACGCTCCGGCAACGTGCGCCGGAGTTGCTACGCCTGGACTCTGGTGTTAAGAAAATAGCATTGCGATTTAAATTCTGGAAAAAGAGGCTGGGAATTGCTGGTAGCGGTGGGCGATAATTTTAAGTGTTAGCTCAATAAGAGTTTTCTTGCCGCGTAGAATCCGGCTTCAGTTGCAAACATCCAACAAGTTACTGAACTTTCTATGCCGTCGCAGTATCTTCTCGACGTATACGATACGCTCATCCAATGGGCCACGGACATTGAAGAAAGGCACCCGTCTTTCCGCAAGATCACCAACAATCTGTTTCTGAAACCATTTCCGCTTTTGGTCACCGCTGCGATCCCAGGTGTCCGCGTAGGGAATATCCGTATCACAGAGAAAGAAAAGGTCGTACCGTTTTTCTGCTTCCCGCGCCAGCCGCGTCAATGTCGGACCTGCACAGCCATGGTAGTCCTGGGCGAAGACGTAGGTGGTGATCGGACTCGTGTCGCAGAAGAGGTAGGTGCAACTATTAAGTACTAGCGCATCTTCCCGGCGGTTGTGTTCGGGGGCGATCGCCTCGAACTGCTGCAACGTGATTCGCCGGTCCACTTGGCGCTCCAGCCAGTACTCTGCGCCGTATTCAGGCATCCACGCTGTCTTGTGCCGCTCCGCCAGAGTTCGAGCGAGCGTAGTCTTGCCGGTCGAAGGCGCGCCCATAAAACAGATCTTGGTGATCAGGTCGGCGTAGACCCGTGGCGCAATATACGGCCGCCCTGCGAAGGGGTCGGCGCGCAATGCGGTTCCGCTGATGGGCACGGCCCGACGCGCCTCGTCAACCCGACGGTCCACAGCGCCCAGCGCGCGGCTGACGTGGTCGCCATAGAATTCGCTCGAGTAGAAGTGCGTGATGCGCAGCCCCCCGAGCTTCTTGAGTATGTAGGTTTCCTGTTCGTGACGAATTTCCGGGGTATCGCCGTAGCCCGTGGGGCCATCCCAGGCTTCGATGATCCGCACCGTGGGGTACAGCGCTTTTATCCAGCCGGCGCGAACCTGGAGCGGCACGTCGGTCACGTCCGTGGCATAGACCATGACGATTAACTCATCGACCTCGGCCAAAGCGGTTTCCACCAGCAGTTGGTGTCCACGATGGAATGGCGCGAACTTGCCCAGCGTTAAACCGCGTCGCATACGCCCTCCGCAGTGTTCTTACGAGTTTCCAACGCCATCACCTGCTTCATCCCTTGGTGCCACCGCCAATACCCGAACAGGGCATTGAGCAGAAAAAGCGACCACATCAGGACCATCAAATCGCCGGCCTCGCCCCCGGCGCTGACGCGCAGGCCCCATAGGCCGATCGTGACGACATTTAGCAAGATATAGACCAACCACTGCTCTTTGTACCGCCCCATCATCAGGAAGGTGGCCACAATGGAAAGAACGTTGGTGGCGGCATCGATAAAGGGCGTGTTCTGGTTTGGGTTCAGTTGCAAGACCCCTCCGAGCGCCACGGTGCAGATCATGCAAACAGCCGCAATGAACGCCCGTTGGAATCCGCTCAGCTGGCGCATGGCCACCGTTTTGCTCGATGTCGTGTGGCGCCGCCACAAGAGATAGCCGACGATGCCGGTCGGGACGAAGAAGAAGAGATTGAGGTAGACCTCACCGTACAGGCCGTTGCCGTAGGCCAGAACAGAATAGGAGAGACTGTTGTAAAGGCCGATCAAGTACCCTTCCCGACGCCCGATGGCAATCAGACCCACGCATAATATCCCAGAAAGGAAGACGCTAAGGTCAAAGACGCTCGTCGATAGAACGGCGCTCAGTACGCTCCCCACGCTCATGAGAAACAGGAGCCAGGCAAGGTCAATCCTAGCGTAGGGCGATGTTTCTGAAGTCATGGCATCCCTAATACTATTCGGCATAAATAACTTAGTTTAAATACAATTTCTAAATGTATGGATAACCATTGGCAAGGTTATGCAATGGTTTCTGGGTTCATCGCCAGGGGTTTCGTGACTGTTGCATCAACAATCCCGCCACCAGCACCGCGCAACTAACCAGCGCGATAATAATCGTCGCCAAGGCATTAATTTGTGGACTGATCCCCAGGCGCACACTGGAGTAGACCAGCATTGGCAAGGTCGTGGCGCCGGGGCCGGAAACGAAACTGGCAACCACCAGATCATCCAGCGACAGGGTAAACGCCAGCAGCCAGCCAGCGATCAGCGCTGGCGCAATCAGCGGCAGGGTGATGGTGAAAAAGACCTTCGTGGGTCTAGCGCCCAGGTCCAGCGCCGCTTCCTCCAGCGACCGGTCGAAACCGGACAACCGGCTTTGCACGACCACGGTCACATAGGCCATCGAAAATGTGGCGTGGGCCAGCAGGATCGTGGTTTGTCCGCGGCCAGCTGGCCAGCCGACCAAGCCTTCCATCGCGACAAAAAGCAGTAGCAACGAAAGGCCAATCATGACTTCCGGCATGACCAGGGGCGCGGTGACCATGATGCCCAGACTGGCATGGCCCCAGGTCTTGCGGAAACGCACCAGCGCCAGTGCAGCAAGGGTGCCCAGCACCACCGCCAGACTGGCGTTGAGTGCGGCGATCTTCAGGCTCAATCCAGCGGCGTCCAGCAGCGCCTGATTCTCCAGCAGGGCGGCATACCAACGCGTGCTGAATCCGCTCCAGACGGTGACCAGCCGGTTCTCATTGAAAGAATAGACGATCAGACTGACGATCGGCCCGTAGAGAAAAGCATAACCCAACAGCAAAACGGTGACCCAGGCCAACCCATGACGTTTCATCAGGAACCCTCGGCCAGGCGTTGTTCAAAATGCCGCATCAGCACGAACGGAATGATCAGGACCACCAGCAGCACTGAGGCCAGGGCGGACGCCAGCGGCCAGTCCTTGTTGTTGAAAAATTCCATCCACATCATCTTGCCAATCATCAGCGTGTCCGGTCCGCCCAGCAGATCCGGAATCACGAATTCGCCCATCACGGGAATAAACACCAGCATCGATCCGGCCAGAACGCCGGGCAAGGACTGTGGTAGGGTGATGGTCAGAAACTGCTTCCAGGGCTTGCAACCGAGGTCCGCCGCCGCCTCCAGCAAAATCGGGTCGAGCCGCACCAGGGTCGCATAAAGCGGCAACACCAAAAACGGCAGGTAGCTGTACACCACACCGATGTAAACGGCTGTCGAAGTGTGAAGAATCTCCAATGGTTGATCGATCACGCCCAAGCCCATCAGTAGTTGATTCAGCAAGCCGTTGTTTTTCAGAATGCCGATCCAGGCGTAGACGCGGATCAGAAACGAGGTCCAGAACGGCAGCACCACTAGCATGATCAACGGCAACCGCCAATAGGTCGGCGCCGTGGCGATACCATAAGCCATCGGGTAGCCAATGAAGAGACAGAACAGCGTGGAAATCGCAGCAACCTTGAACGACCCTAATAGAGCGTTCAGATAAAGCGGATCCTCCCAGAGCATCAGGTAACCGCCGAAATTAATCTTGATGGTCACCAGGCCTTGATCGACCTCGCGCAGCATAGCCATGAACGGCGGTTGCGCTAGGGTCGGCTCTGAGAGGCTGATTTTCAGCACGAACAGGAAGGGCAACGCAAAGAACACCGCCAGCCACAACCAGGGTATGGCCACGACTAAACTGTGTACATCGAAACGGAAAGCCGCTTTCACTGGGTCAACAGCCGGCAACTGTGAAAATCCCAGCCAAGGGTGACCGGCTGGTCCCAGGTCAGCGCTTGTTCCGCCAAGACTTGAACATTGGACTGGGTGAACTTGGCCAGATAACCGCTGGCCAATTGCACATAGTGGATCGAGACATCGCCCAGGTAGGCGATTTCCTTGATTACGCCGCGAATCCGGTTCGGCTCATCGCTATTATCATTGTCGTTGCGATTGCCAGGGATTGCCAGCAGCTTCTCCGGACGCACGGCGACGGTGACTTCCATGCCGGGCAATAACTGCTCGCTATGGCGAGCCAGGATGTCGCCGCCGGCCTGCTCGGAATGCACCCGCACCCGGTCATCCTCCTGGCTGATCACCCGACCCTCAAACAAATTGACCAACCCAATGAAATCAGCAGCATATCTGGTCAGTGGAAATTCGTACATACGCCGGGGCGGGTCCACCTGCTCAATGCGGCCCTGGCGCATCAGGGCGATGCGCGAAGACATGGTCATCGCCTCTTCCTGATCATGCGTCACGATGATGAAGGTAATGCCCAGGCGCTCCTGCAGGTTCACCAACTCAAACTGGGTTTGCGCCCGGAGCTTCTTGTCGAGCGCGGCCAACGGTTCATCCAAGAGCAGAATCTTCGGATGTTTCGCCAGCGCCCGGGCTAGGGCCACGCGCTGGCGCTGACCGCCAGAGAGTTGATGAGGCCGACGCCGGGCCAGGGATTCGATTTGCACCAGCGCCATCATTTCCCGGACCCGTTCACGACGTTCAGCCCTGAGCATCCGCTCCTGTTTCAGGCCAAAGGCGATATTGTTGGCCACGCTCATATGGGGAAACAGCGCGTAGGACTGGAACATCATGTTCACCGGCCGATGGTACGGCGGCACATCGGTAACATCCTGTCCGGCAAGAAAAATGCGCCCGCTGGTCGGCTGTTCAAAACCGGCCATCAACCGCAACAAGGTAGTTTTCCCGCAACCGGACGCGCCGAGCAGCGAGAAAAACTCGCCAGGATAGAGGGTCAGGCTGACCTCATCGACCGCGTAGACCGAACCAAAGGTTTTGGTAACGCGGTCAATGCGCACAATCGGCTCAGCATCCGGCGACTGCCAGGGGTACTCGGGATTCAGAATGGCGGATGGAGGCATTGGATCGAAAAAACGTCCCCACTCCTGGCAGGAGCAAGGTTGGGGTGAGCAAGTGACGGGATTCGCAAAAACGCTGCTATTGCCCGGTCTTGACACGGGTCCATGCCCGATTGAGCGCGCGCATCGCTGATTCGGACGGAGTTTTCAGGACAATGAACCGTTCCCGAGTGGATGGCGGCGGATAGATGCCCGGATCATTGCGGATCGCCTCGTCAACGAATTCAGTAGCCTTCGCGTTGGCGTTGGCATAGGAAACATAGTTGCTAATCGACGCGATAACCTTTGGATTTAGTAGATAATCGATGAACTGGTGGGCAGCGCCGGGGTCCGGCGCGTCGGCTGGAATCGCCATCACATCGGTCCAGACTACCGCGCCCTCAGCCGGCGCGACATAACCAATGCGCACATTATTGCCCGCTTCTCTAGCGCGATCCCGTGCTTGCAGAACATCGCCAGAATAGCCCTGAGCCACGCATAGATCGCCATTCGCCAGGTCATTGATGTACTGGGAACTGTGAAAATAACGTATAAAGGGACGTACGGCGCTGACGGCCTGGGCCGCCTCGTCGATGGCTTTCTGACTGAAATCGTCAGTCGGCTTCCCCAAATAAGCGCGGGCGGCGACAAACACTTCAATAGGATCATCCATCAGCGAGACGCCGCATTCCGCAAGCTTTTTCACGATCTCGGGATCGAAGAGCAACCGCCAACTATCTTTTGGCGTCTGATCGCCTAGAATCGCCTGAACCTTGTCAATGTTGAAGCCAATCCCTGTCGTACCCCACATGTAGGGAACCAGGTATTGATTATCGGGATCGATGTCACTCAGCGACTTGAGAATCACTGGGTCGAGATTCGCGTAGCGGCTCAGTTTTTTCTTATCGAGAGGCTGATAGATACTGGCCTTGATGTGCCGGTCGGCAAAGGGCCGTGCGGTCGGGAAAACCAGATCATAGCCACTGCGTCCGGCCAGCAGTTTAGCTTCCAGGATCTCGTTGGAGTCGTAAACGTCATAGGTGACCTTGATACCCGTCTGCTTCTCGAAGGAAGCGATGGTGTCCTCGGCAATATAGTCGGACCAGTTGTAGATATGCAGTTGATCTTCCGCGCCTGCCGTCAAAGATAGCGACAGCGCCATACCCAGAGCGGCAAAAATCCTTGCACCCCAAACCGTTTTCTTCATTGCAAACGTTCTCCCGGAAGCCGAAACGAGATCAGTGAGGATATTCGATTAGAATTAAAACATTGTGATGACTTCGTCCATGATTCTCAATAGACATGGATGGAACAAGGAGAAAAATGACTACGCAACTCACGTTGATCGCCGCGCTGACCCGAAACGAGGTGATTGGGCATGGCAACCGCCTGCCCTGGCGGTTGCCGGCGGATTTACGTTTCTTCAAGCAAATCACCATGGGCAAACCCCTGCTCATGGGCCGGCGCACTTGGGAATCCATTGGCCAGCCGTTGCCAGGCCGACGCATGATAGTTTTGACCCATGATCCCGACTACGCGGCGCTCGGTTGCACCGTAGTCCATGCCCTGGATGAGGCGGTGATTGCCGCTGGTCCAGTTCCAGAAATCATGGTCATCGGCGGCGCGGCGCTCTATGCGCAAACCTTGCCGTTGGCCAACCGGCTGTATTTGACCCGGATTGAAACCGATCTCCCCGGCGACGCCTGGTTTCCGGGATGGAACCCAGAGCGTTGGCGACTGGAATGGGAGGAAACGCATCCTGCCGACGCCGATCATGCCTGGCCTTACCGCTTTCAGCGTTGGGAGCGATTGGCGTCTTCGCCTGCAAGCAGGCCCTCAAGCAATAGCTAAGAAGCTGTACAAAGGCTTCTGTAGCCTGGATGCAGGGTTTTCCCGGATTTCGCTACGCTCCATCTGGGCTACACTCTGGTCAAACTACTTTGAGAAGGATGAAGTAAGATTATCGGATACGCCAAGCCACAGCGCCTGGTTCATTAATGAATTTTTGAAATTAAAACACTCATGAGCAGCCCCTGGTTTGTCCGATCTAAACCCAAACCTCATGCAGATCTTTGTTTGTTTTGCTTCGCTCACGCCGGTGGAGCGGCCTCTGCTTTCCATCCCTGGGGCGCAAAACTGGAGGGAGTCGAGATATGGGCAATCCAGCTCCCTGGCCGGGAAGGCCGTCTGTCCGAACCACTGATTACGGATTTTGCGATTTTGCAGCAGCGTCTCGTCGATGAATTAGCGCCCCGACTGGATCGACCGTTTGCTTTCTTTGGCCATAGCATGGGCGCTATTGTGGCTTATGAAGCCGCACGGGAGTTGCAGCAGCGGGGACTGCCAATGCCAGTGCGGATTTATGCGTCTGGACGGCGCGCGCCCACGCGGCCTAACCGGGAACCGCCGCTGCATCCGCTTCCTGACGCTCAGTTTATTGCCGAACTGAAGCGCCGCTTTGCCGGATTGCCTGCCGTTATTCTGGCGGAACCGGAGCTATTGGCGTTATTTTTGCCGATCCTGCGCGCTGATTTGACGATGCTGGAGCGACATGACTTTAAGCAGGAACCGGTGCTTGACGTACCGATTGCTGCTTATGGCGGGCAAGACGATCCCCAAACCTCATCGGATGACCTGGAAGCCTGGCGAGCGTTAACGACCGGCGCTTTTGATCTGCGCTGTTTCCCAGGCGGACATTTCTATTTGCATGAGCAGCGAGACAGCTTTTTGCCGCATTTGGCCGGTGAATTGAACCAGCGACCGTGGCTAACCTGAGCCGGATATGACCGCTGACTTCGATCAGGACGCCACCGCGCACATCATTCAAATGCTGGCGGAAACGCTGGGCATTGACCCTGCCAGCATTGATCCCAATGAGCGATTCAGTCGTTACGGACTGAGTTCGCGCCTGGCGGTCGGTCTGATCGCCCGTTTCGCAGCGGAACTGGATCGTCCGTTGCCCGCGACACTGGTCTGGGATCACCCGACTGCAACTCGACTGGCTCGCTTCCTGACTGGCAGCGCTGACGTGCAGGAAACGACAGCGATGCGCCGGCTGCCTGATACGGAACTCATCGCTATTATTGGCATCGCCTGTCGCTTGCCCGGCGCGGCTGATCCAGAGGCTTTCTGGCGGTTACTGTTGAATGGCGTGGATGCAGTCGGTCCCATGCCGGACAACCGCTGGAACGTCGCCGCCCTTTACGACTCCGATCCCGATGCGCCGGGTCGCATGGCGACGCGCTGGGGTGGGTTTCTCGATCAGGTCGACGGGTTTGACACTGAATTTTTCGGCATCTCGCCGCGCGAGGCGCTGGAGATCGACCCGCAGCAACGCTTGGTGCTGGAGCTGGTCTGGGAGGCGCTGGAGCGGGCCGCTATTCCCGCCTCAAGCCTGACCGGTAGTCGCACCGGCGTCTTCATGGGCGCGATGTGGTCGGAATATGGTCAACTCGCTGCCGGGCTGGAAGCGATTGCCCAGCATTCCGCTACCGGGCGCGACACCGCTATTATCGCCAACCGAGTCAGTTATCTGCTGGGCTTGACCGGTCCCAGCCTGACGGTCAACACCGCCTGTTCTTCGTCGCTGGTCGCCGTGCATCTGGCCTGCCAGAGCCTGCGCGAAGGCGAAAGCACCTTGGCGTTGGCCGGCGGCGTCAACCTGATTCTGATGCCGGACAGTACAGTGGCGATGACCAAGTTTGGCGCGATGGCGCCGGATGGCCGCTCTAAAGCCTTCGATGCGCGGGCCAATGGTTATGTGCGTGGCGAAGGCGCGGGCGTCGCGTTGCTCAAACCGCTGTCTCGGGCGCTGGCGGACGGCGATCCGGTGCTGGCGTTGGTGCGCGGCAGCGCGATTAATAATGACGGTCCTTCCAACGGTCTGACTGCGCCTAGCCCAGACGCCCAGCGCGCAGTGTTGCGCGACGCCTACGCCCGCGCCCAAATTGCTCCAGCGGAAGTCGATTATGTGGAAGCGCACGGCACCGGTACGTTGTTGGGCGATCCCATTGAAGCCGGCTCGCTCGGTGCGGTGCTGGGCGCGGCGCGTGGCCCGGATCGACCGCTGATCGTCGGCTCGGCCAAGACCAATATCGGTCACCTGGAAGCTGCCGCCGGGATCGCCGGTTTGATCAAGGCCACGCTGGCCTTGCAGCATCGAGTGATTCCCCCCAGCCTGCACTTTCTTTCGCCCAATCCGAACATTGACTTTGCCCAGCTTAATCTACGAGTTCCCACAGCCCCGGAACCTTGGCTGACCGTTAACCGACCGGGCCTGGCGGGGGTTAGCTCCTTCGGTTTTGGGGGAACCAATGCCCATGTGGTTCTGGAAGAATGGCGGGCGGAGTCGCTGGTTCACTCTTCTCATCCTCCCGCCCAAAGAAATCGCCCGCTGATTTTCGTTTATTCCGGTAACGGCGCGCAGTGGCTGGGCATGGGCCGCGATCTGCTGGCGACCGAACCGGCGTTTCGCGCGAGCGTGGAGGCGTGCGACGCTGCTTTTAGCGCCCTGACCGATGCCTGGAGCGTACTGGATGAGTTAATAGCGGATGCAGGTGGGTCGCGCCTGAGCGATACAGTGGTTGCCCAGAGCCTGATGTTCACCGTGCAGATCAGCCTGACCCGACTGTTGGCATCCTGGGGTTATGCGCCCGATGCGGTAGTGGGCCACAGCCTGGGTGAAGTCGCTGCCGCCTGTGCCGCCGGGGCGTTGAGCTTGGACGATGCGGCGCGCGTGGTGTTTCACCGCAGCCGCTTGCAAGCCGAAGTCGCCGGTCAGGGCGCAATGGCGCAAGTCGAACTGACCTGGGAGGAAGCCCAAGCCGCGTTGGCGACGTACCCTGAAGTGGTGGTGGCGGGCGCAAATGCGCCAGCGATGGTTACGATTTCAGGACCGGCTGCTGCGGTGGAAACGGTCATAGGCGCATGGGCGGAGCGGGGCGTGAACAGTCAACGCATCCGGGTCAATATCGCCTATCACAGTCCGGCCATGGAAGCGCCGCGCCAGCGTTTGGTCGAGACGCTGGCTGGATTACGGCCACGCTTCGAACGCATTCCCGTTTACTCCACGGTGACCGGCACCCTCCTGCCTGGCCGCGCCTTCGACGCCGATTACTGGGGGCGCAATCTGCGCGAACCGGTGTGTTTCGCCCAGGCGGTGGCTACTCTGCCTGATGGAATCTTGGTCGAACTGTCGCCCCATCCGATCCTGACTCATGCGGTGGAACAGGGATTGGAGGCAAAGGGCGCAACGGGTCCGGCGCTGTATACCCTGATCCGTGACGAATCGGCCACGGTATCGTTGCGCCATCTGTTGGAACGCTTGAACAATATAGGCGTGGTTGCCGGGGAAGCGCCGCCAGATCGACCGCTTCACTTGTTGACGTTATCCGCCCGGAATGCCGAGAGCTTGCAGGATCTGGCGCGGCGTTATGCAGCGGCGCTGCCCGATGCATTGGCTGACGCCAGCTATACAGCTAATACAGGTCGTGAAGTATTCGGCGAGCGGGCGGCGCTGATTGCGGCGACGGCTGACGAGATGCGCGAACGGCTGGCGGCTTTGGCCAATGGGTCAGAGATGGGGCAATCTATTCAACGGAGTCATGTTCGCCCTGGTCAAACACCGCCGGTCATTTTCCAGTTCACTAACGATCTACCCCATTTAACCGGACTGGAGGCATTGCAACGCACTCAACCGGTCTTTGCTGATGCGGTCGGCGCGCTTGACCCGATCTTTCTGGATCAGACTGGCGGGTTGCTGACGGATTTACTCGCGGAGCCTGCGCCTGACAAAATCCCCCCTGACCCCCCTTTGTTAAAGGGGGGAACTGGCAAAATGCCCCTAGTGCTAAAGGAGGGGACTGAACGCGCTCTTGCATTCGGGCTGCAACTGGCGCTGGGCCGCTTGCTGTTCGTTTGGGGAGTCCGTCCGGCGAAGATTCAGGGCGAAGGAATCGGTCATTGGGTTGCCGAGACGCTGGCGGGGCGGCTGGCGGATGAAGAAGCGCTACGGCTGACGCTGGCGGGCGATTTACCGGAACTGGCGCTGGAGTCGACAGCACCAGATGCGCTGATGATCCGCTTCGGCGACGGGGACGCATGGAGGGTGCTGCTGGAAATCCTGGGCCATCTGTATGTTTCCGGGGTGACTATTGACTGGCGCGCATTTGACCGGCTGTATCCGCGCCGCCGGGTGTTATTGCCCACCTACCCCTTTCAGCGGGTGCGTTACTGGCCGACGCCACCGGTTTCCAAGCCTGCTGCATCCTGGCTTTATGAGTTAGCTTGGACGCCGGTTGCGCCGTTCCGGGTTGATCTGCCCGATCCGGGTGAGATAGTTGCGGCGCTGCCTGCTCCGGTCTTTACTGCGAAAAGGGGGCTTGCCTTACCCGCGCTACTCGATCAACTGGCGGTGGCTTATGCGGCGCACGCCTTGGCCGCTGTGCCTGAACCGGCGGTGGAACCTGCTTTCCGTTCCCGGCAACTCGCCGCGCTTCGGGGATTGGCAACCCAAGCCACAAGCGTAAGCGTTCATCTCCCCCCTTTGAAAAAGGGGGGCCGGGGGGAATTGCACACAGGCGACAGAGCCAAAATCCCCCCTAACCCCCCTTTGGCAAAGGGGGGGACTGAACGGTTACCGACGACACTGGTTGAAGATATTGCAACCCGCTATCCCGAGAGCGCGGATGAACTGGCTTTGATTCGCCGGGCGGGCGAGGCGTTGTCCGAGGTGCTGGCCGGTCGCGTTGATCCTCTGAATGTGTTGTTTCCCGA
Organism: Gammaproteobacteria bacterium; assembly: GCA_024235095.1. Taxonomy (NCBI): domain Bacteria; kingdom Pseudomonadati; phylum Pseudomonadota; class Gammaproteobacteria; species Gammaproteobacteria bacterium. The sequence goes on along the minus strand of JACKNC010000003.1, from coordinate 213,832 downwards.
TGGCTCAATGGACTGGGTGCAACCGGTTTACGAGCGCTCGCCCTTTGCCCGCGTCACGGTCGGCTGGGTGGAAACGGTGTTTGCGACAGTCGCTCCGCGCATTAGCTCCGTGATCGAAATCGGTGCAGGCACCGGCGGCGCGACCGTTCGCGTATTGCCCAGCCTGCCGGAAAGCGGACGCTATTTATTCACGGATGTCTCACCCGCTTTTCTGGATCGGGCGCAGGAGCGATTCAGCGCGCATCCCGGTTTTGCCACGGCGCGGCTGGATATTGAGCGACCGCCCGCTGAACAGGGCGTTACGGCGGCTTTCGACGTAGCGTTAGCGGTCAACGTCCTGCACGCGACCCGCGATTTGCGGACGACGCTGGCTCATGTTCGCGGTTTGCTGCGCCACGGAGGGTGGCTGGTTCTGGTGGAAGTAACGGGAGCGCCTGGTTGGCTCGATCTGGTGTTCGGGATGCTAGAGGGCTGGTGGCGTTTCGCGGATAGCGACTTGCGCGAAGCTTCGGCGCTGTTGCCGGTGGAGCGCTGGCGTGAATTGTTGGCCAAAGCCGGATTTGACGCCATTTCCGCTATTTCCGATGGCGACCGGCAAAGTCTGATTCTGGCTCGCGCCGGCGTCGTTCCGGGCCAGCGCTTGTTGCTGGGCAATCCCTCCTTTGCTGCTGAACTGGCGGAACGGTTACAAGCAGCAGGAATGCCGATTGAAGTCGCCGAGTCGATTCCAGCCGAAGGTTCATGGCGAGAAACCTGGATTCTGGATGACGAAGAAACGCCGGTTGCCGCTTGCCGCCGGTTGGCGACATTGTTTGCGGATCCCCGGTTGGGTCGGTTACGGTTGGTGGAAACGCCAGTTGCCGATCATGCGGTATTGCAAGCCGTTCGGCGTGGGTGGGCGCTAGCAGCGGGTTTAGCTGATCCAGCTCGTTGGGGTGGAACGCTGCGCGGCGCTGATCCGGAGCGCATCGCCGAAGCGTTACTGGCTTATTCCGAGGTCAGTGCTCATCTCCCCCCTTTCGTAAAGGGGGGTGGGGGGGGATTTCGCAGCGACGATGGGGTCACAATCCCCCCTAACCCTTCTTTTACAAAGGGGGGAACTGAATATGAGGAATTACTGGACGTTAGCAGCGCCGAACCGCAAGGACTACGACTTCGCTCTTTAACGGCGCTAGACAACGGGTTGCCGGTGCGCGCTGATGCGACTTACCTGATGATCGGCGGTCTCGGTGTTTTGGGAATGCGCTTTGCCCGCTGGCTGGTTGAACGCGGGGTGCGACATCTAGCGCTAGTCGGGCGTCGCCCCCCGTCCGCCGAGGCGGCAAGCGCCATTGCGGCATTGAAGGCCGCTGGCGTACAGGTCTGGACCTTCGCCGCCGATATCGCCGATCTCGACGCCATGCGCCAGGTCATGGCGTCGCTGGCCAGGCAAGCGCCGCCGCTGGCCGGGATTATCCATGCCGCCGGAACCGCTACAGACGATCCGGCGGAAGCCTTGGCGGTCAAGCTCGATGGCGTACGCATTCTCGATCAGGTCACCGCCGAAGCAGCGCCGGAACTGTTCCTGCTGTTTTCATCTGCTGCCGGAGTTTGGGGCGCGAAGGGGAAGGAAGCTTACGCCGCCGCCAACGCCGCGCTCGATGCCTTTGCTGCAGAACGGCGAAGTCGGGGACTGCCGGCGCTGAGTATCGCCTGGGGCCGCTTCACCGAGCGCGGTCTGTTGTCCATCGCCGAGGATGCAGCGTTGGCCGAGATGGGCCTTGAAGCGATGGAGCCGAAATCGGCCTTTGATCTGGCCTGGCGCTTGACCGGCGGCGAACGGCCTCATGCCGTCATCGCCAAGGTGGATTGGCCGCGATTCCGCATAGTTTACGAAGCGCGTGGTCATCGCCCCCTGCTGGATGAACTGCCGCGCGCTGAGATCACCCCTGCTCTGGTTACTCCACGTCCTGCGCCTCTTGTCGGAGAAAGTAAGGAGGACGTATTTGACCAAGTGCGGCGGCTGGTAGCGGAAACCCTGGGTCATGCCGATCCGAAAACCGTGGCCCCCGACCGAGGATTTTTCGAGTTGGGCCTGGATTCATTGATGGCGGTGCGGTTGCGCCGACGCCTGGAGGAAGCCCTGGGTCGATCCATTCCCGCAGCGGCGCTGTTCTCCCACCCAACGGTCGCTGCGCTCACCGATTGGCTCGCGCCCTCAGCAGCGCCACCGACTCCTCCTGAGACTCTGGCGATTTCCAGCCGTGTGGATGCATCCATCGCGGTTATCGGCATTGGCTGCCGTTTCCCCGGTGGCGTGGTCGATCCCGACGGGTTTACCCGGCTGCTCTTTGAAGGCCGCGATGCCGTTACTGAAGTCCCGCCCATGCGCTGGGACTGGCGCGAATGGTTTTCTGAAAATGCGGATACTCCTGGCTTTATGGTCAGCCGCTGGGGCGGTTTTCTGGAGGACATCGACCAGTTTGACGCCGCCTTTTTCAACATCCCGCCCAAGGAAGCGGCTTACATGGACCCGCAGCAGCGCCTGTTGCTGGAAGTGGCCCATGAGGCGGTGGAACGGGCGGGATTGAGTCAGGAACGGTTAACCGGAACGCGCACCGGGGTTTTCGTCGGCATTACCAGCAACGATTACGCGGCCCTGGCACGGCGCGGTCCGCCGGAACATCTGGAAGCACAGGCGATCACCGGTCAGCCCAATAACACGGCGGCGGGGCGCATTGCCTTCGCCCTGGGATTGAATGGCCCGGCGATTGCGCTGGACACCGCCTGTTCGTCCTCACTGGTCGCCTTGCATCTGGCCTGTCAATCGCTGCGCTCCGGGGAATGCAGCCTTGCTCTGGCCGGTGGAGTGAACCTGGTGTTGGCCCCCGAAACCTCAGTGATTCTCTCCCGCGCCGGCATGTTGTCGCCGACCGGTCGTTGCCGTACTTTCGATGCGGGCGCCGATGGCTTTGTGCGTGCTGAAGGCTGCGGCGTGGTGGTTTTGAAACCACTGTCAGCAGCGCTGGCAGACGATGATCCGATACTGGCCGTCGTGCGCGGTTCAGCGATCAATCACGACGGGCGGGCCAGTGGTTTTACTGTCCCCAACGGTCGCGCCCAGGAACAGGTGATTCGGGCGGCGCTGGCGGACGCGGGTTTGAAGCCAGCGCAAATCGGCTATGCGGAAGCCCACGGCACCGGCACGGCGCTGGGCGATCCGATTGAAGCGCATGCGCTGGAAGCCGCTTTGGGGGAAAACCGCACGACGCCGTTGTATGTCGGTTCGGTGAAAACCAATATCGGCCATGCGGAATCGGCGGCGGGCATTGCGGGCTTTATCAAAACGGTCTTGGCGCTGGCGATGGAACAAATTCCCGCCAATTTGCACTTTAACCGGCTCAATCCGCATATTCGTTTGGACGGATTGCCGCTGGTTGTGCCGACGGTGACGACGCCCTGGCCAGTGATCGAGGGTCGACGCATCGCCGGAGTCAGTTCGTTTGGGGCCAGTGGCACCAATGTGCATGTTATTGTCGAAGCGCCGCCGCTTCCTGCTCCTCTAAGTGAACTGAATCGCCCAACGACGCCTTTTCGCCGTAAGCGCTACTGGCTCGACTGGATGGATACCCGTCGTCAGCGTGATGGCGCGCGTGATCCATCCGCCGACTGGGTCTACCGGATCGAATGGGAAGGCCGCGAGGGGTTGTCCGCTGACCCGGAAAGCCTATTGGAACCGACCCCGGCGGGCCTACTCTGGTGGGCCGGACTTGACGCGCAACCGGACACAATTCCAGCGTTGTGCGAGGCGCTTAAACAATTCGTTGAATCCGCTGAAGCGCCCGTTTGGGTGATCACGCGCGGCGCGGTGAGCATTGACTCCGCTTCTACCACCCATCCCGCTGGCGCCGCCTTATGGGGATTGGGCCGCATCCTGGCGTTGAGTCATGCGGAATATTGGGGCGGATTGATCGATTTGGATCCAGCCGCCGACCCGGCGCAGGATCGAGCGATGCTGGCGGCTTTCCTGGCCGATCCACAAGGGGAAGATCAGGTTGTCCTGCGCAAAATCCCCCTTAACCCCCCTTTTTCAAAGGGGGGAACCGCATCTCAGATTTCTAACCTCTCTTTTTCAAAGGGGGGAACTGTCTATCAGATTTATGCGCCACGCTTGGCGCGCTGGTCCGCGCCTTTGCCGGAATCGGGTCCGATTCGCCCTGACCGAACCTGTCTCATCACCGGCGGACTGGGCGGATTGGGTCTGGCGCTGGCCGGTTATCTGGCGGAAACGGGAGCGCGCTATCTGGCGTTGATCGGTCGCCGCCCGCCAAAGGATGAAGCCGCAAAGATTATTGCAGGGCTGGAAAGCCGAGGCGTCACAGTTGCGGTATTCGCCGCCGATGTGGCCGATACCGGGCGTATGGCTGAGATAGCGGCGCACATTGAAAAAAACCTGCCGCCGGTCACCTACATCTTTCACGCAGCGGGCGTCAAGAACGGTGACTTTGCCACGGTGTTGCGTCCGAAGTTGGCGGGCGCTCAGGTTTTGCATGACCTGTCGCGCAATTGGCCCGTGGAAGAATTCGTACTGTTCTCGTCGGCAGCAGCGGTGTGGGGTGACCGGCGTCTGGATGCTTACGCCGCTGCGAACGCCGCCCTGGATGGCTTCGCCCATTGGCGTCGGGCGCAGGGATTGCCAGCGCTCAGCATCAATTGGGGCCGGTTTGACGTGCGCGGGATGCTGGATGCGGAAGGCGCAGCGCTGTTGGACCGGATGGGGCTAGACCCGATTCCGACGAATCTGGCGTTTGCCACGATGCGCCGTTTGGCAGCGATCGATCAACCGCAAGCCACAATTGCAGCAGTGCGCTGGCCGGTTTTCAAACCCATTTACGAAGGTCAGCGTCCCCGTCCTCTGCTGGCGCGACTGGGATCAACTCCTGCTGCTGCATCCACCGCTGCGCCTGCGGTTGCAGAGAAGTCCGCAGAGGTCGGCAAGCTGACGCTTCCGTGGGTATTAGCCCGATTGCGGGAGCGGGTTGCGGAAATTCTCGGCGTGGATCAACCCGAAGAACTTGATGTTGAACGCGGGTTCTTTGCCCTGGGTCTGGACAGTTTTGGCATCGTCGATCTGCGGCGGCGACTGGAAACCGAGTTTGGGGTGACGTTGCCGGCATCCGTCCTGTTTGAAGCGCCTTCCATTGCGGCGCTGGCGGCGCGTCTCGCGCCGGGTTCGGCCCCCTCCTCCCTTAATCTTTCTCCTACTATCCAGTCCCCCCCTTTGACAAAGGGGGGTGAGGGGGGATTTTGGCCCCAGCGCCCGCACGAAATCCCCCCCGACCCCCCTTTTACAAAGGGGGGAGATGTAAGCTGTATTGAACCCATCGCCATTGTCGGACTGGGATTGCGTCTGCCAGGCGGGGTTCACGATCTGGCGAGTCTGGAAAGTTTACTTGTGGCGGGAATTGAAGCGGTGGGCGATCAACCCGCGGAGCGCTGGGTTGGCTCGTTGCCTGCTGATCCGGCTCGCCGCCGGGGCGGGTTTCTGACCGGCATTGACTGTTTCGACGCCGATTTCTTCGGCATCAGCCCGCGCGAAGCGGCGCGGATTGACCCTCAGCATCGCCTGTTGTTGGAAGTCGCCTGGGAGGCGTTGCAACACGCGGGCTGGTCGCCGCCGATGCTAGCGGGAAGTCGCACCGGCGTCTTTGTTGGTATTACCGGAACGGAGTACGCGACGCTGGCGGCGCACGGCGGCCCGGACGCTCATGCCGTGGGCGGGCAGTTCCTCAATGTAGCCGCCGGACGCATTTCCCACACCCTGGGACTAACCGGACCCAGTCTGGCGGTCGACACCGCCTGTTCCTCTTCGGCGATGGCGGTGCATCTGGCCTGCCAGGCGCTGCGGTCGGGCGAGTGCGATACAGCGCTGGCCGGCGGCGTCAACCTGATGTTGATGCCGGAAACCACCGAAATGCTGATCCAGGCCCGGATGTTGGCGGCGGACGGTCGTTGCAAGACTTTTGACGCAGCAGCAGATGGCTACGTGCGGGCGGAAGGTTGCGGACTGGTCGTTCTCAAACCGCTTGCCCAGGCCGAGGCCGACGGCGACCGGGTGTTCGCCGTGATTCGTGGAACGGCGGCAAATCATGACGGCACTTCCAGCGGTTTCACCGTACCCAACGGCGCGGCTCAGAAAGCGGTGATGCGCGCCGCGTTGGCTCAGGCTCACATAGATCCAGTCTGTGTGTCTTATGTCGAGGCGCATGGGACCGGTACGTCGCTGGGCGATCCGGTGGAACTACATGCGCTTGACGCGGTTTATGGCGGTGGGCGCGCCCGTCCGCTGTGGGTCGGTTCGATCAAAACGCTGATCGGCCATGCCGAAGCGGCGGCAGGCATTGCCGGACTACTGAAACTGATCGCCAGCCTGCATCTTGAATGCATCCCGCCACATTTGAACTTCAAGCGACTGAATCCGCACATTCAGGTATCCACCGAGCGAGTGACAGTCGCTGCTGAGGGTGCGCCGTGGGAGCCGATCAAGGGTCGCCGATTAGCGGGTTTAAGCGCTTTCGGGGCAAGCGGAACGAATGTGCATTTAATCGTGGAGGCTCCCCCTTCACCCCTGGCCCCTGTTCCAGAGAGCGATGGAAGTCGTCTGTTGATCCTTTCAGCCCGGCGTGCGAGCGATTTGGATCGGTTGGCTAAGGATGTTCTGGCTGCGCCGGATTGGCGGCAAGCCTGTCAGGAGGCCGTGCTGACTCGCGATGGTTTGCCACATCGACTGACCGTTGTTGCAACGGATTCCGATGAGTTGCGGCGCAAGCTGGCCACGGCGCCGCGCAGTCGGGCCGGACAACCGCGCATTGCCTTCCTGTTCACCGGTCAGGGGTCGCAATATCCCGGCATGGGGCGAATTCTTTACGAGCGGGAGCCGGTGTTCCGGGAGGCGCTGGATCGTTGCGCTGAAATCGCACGAGGTCGCCTGGCTAGGCCGTTGCCGTCCTTATTATTTGATGCAAACCGGCCACTGGTCGCCACCGAACATGTTCAACCGGCGCTGTTCGCCCTGGGCTACGCCCTGGCGGAATTGTGGCGGCATTGGGGCGTGGAGCCAATAGCGGTTCTAGGTCACAGCGTGGGTGAAATCACCGCTGCTTGTGTGGCGGGCGCGATGACGCTGGAAGACGCAATGACGCTGATCATTGAACGCGGTCGCCTGATGGGAGCTTTACCCGCTGGCGGCGCAATGGCGGCGGTGCTGGCCCCGGAAACGGACATTACTCAGGCACTGGCTAAGGCGGAGGGCAGAGTGGTCGTTGCAGCGCGTAATGGGCCGACGAACCTCGTGTTATCCGGCGACGAGACCGTTCTGGAGGCCGTGCTGGCCGAACTGACGGCGCACGGCGTGGAAAGCCGGCCATTGATGGTCAGTCATGCTTTTCACTCGCCGCGCCTCGATCCCATGCTCGATGATCTGGAACAAACAGCGGGCCGAATCAGGTTTGAACCGGCCCGTATTCCGGTGACCGCCAATCTGGACGGTCAGGCGCGCACTCGGTTCGATGCGGCTTATTGGCGCGCTCAGGCGCGTAACGCCGTCGCTTTTGCGGAGGGCATGGCTACTCTTGCCGAACTGGGTTGCGATACTTTTATTGAGATCGGGCCACAACCGGTGCTGTGTGGTCTGGGCCGCGCCTGTCGTGAAGATGGCGCATGGATGCCCAGCCTGCGCCGGGGCGAAGACGAACAGCGCACTTTGCTGGAAGCAGCGGGAACTGCCTGGCGACTGGGCGCACCGATCCATTGGCGTCGGGCGCTGCGCATCACGCCGCGTGAGAGCGCGCCCTTGCCGCCCTATCCTTTCCGTCGCACCCGGCATTGGCTGGAGAAAATCCCCGATCACGCTGTTTCGCCTCGAACACGCTGGTTTGGCGCCCGCCTGGATTCCCCGGCCTTCAACGGAACGATCTACAGCGACCGGTTGAGGCCGGAGGATGTACCGGGCCTGGCCGATAGCGGTCATTTAGTTCATGTGGGTCTGCATCTGGCTTTTCTCGCTGCGGCGTTGAATCAGGCGAATGCCGGTCCCGTTCAAATCGACGACGCGGCATTCCCACGCGCCTTGACGCTGGATGCGCCGCACGATCTGCAAATTGTTCGGGAGCCGGAGGGCTGCGTGACGCTGTTTGCGCGTTCCGGGGAAGGCGGTTGGGTCGAGCATTTTCAGGCGAGTGTGATGGTGGGTTCGTCATCGCAAATCCCGGCAATCGATCTTGAATCTGTGAGAAACCGTTGTGGCCAAGCGGCGGCCCAACAAGATTTTTATGCTGACCTGGAGGCGCGTGGTTTCCCACTAGGCTCGAACCTGCGCCGCATCGAGCGGCTTTGGCGTCAACCCGGCGAAGCTTTGGCGCAATTGTCCGCGCCAGCGGTGGATGAACCTTTGGCCTTCGGGTTGCCCGCCGCCTTGATTGAAGCCGGTGTTCAGTTACCCATCGCGGCCTGTCCCGAGCGGACGGGCGCTTATATGCTCATCGGTTGGCGGCGATTCACTCGTACTGTATCGGCTTACCGGCCAGGAGCCTGGATTCGCGCCACAGCTTCCGCCAGCGCCGATGGCAGCCGGTTGGATGCGGACATTACGTTGTGCGCCGATGATGGCGAGACGCTGGCGCGTATCGAGGGAGCAATCCTGGCGCGCATTGATCCGGCGGCGCTGCCGTTCAATACCCATGTGCGTTCATCGCCAGCGGAGCAACCACACCCGGCTTTGCCCTGGATCGGCGAGCTGGTTTGGGAGCCGACGCCCACGACTGAATCCACACCGGCAACGTGTCGTCTGCTGGCTACGGGTTCAGAAACTGAAACTTTGGCGACACGCCTGATGACGGATCGTCCCGAACGGTTCGGCGCATCTGGAACTGTCACGGCGCTGCTGATGGAAACCGATCCAGCGATTGAGCCGGCGGCGCTGGCCCATGTGCTGACCGCCATGCATTCTCGCCCGTCCGCAGCCCGGCTATTTCTCATCACTCGCGGCGTCTGGACACCGGGCGCTGATGTGCAAGCAGTCGCTAAAGGCGGCGCGGGTCTTTGGGGATTGGCTCAGGCCGTGCGGGCGGAGCGGGCCGATCTTGTTGTGCGCAATGTTGATCTCGATCCTACGATGGATCTGTTACCGGCGTTGCTGGCGGAACTGGCTGACAATGGCTCGGAAACCGCCAGCGCCTGGCGCAATGGCCAACGCTTCGCAACGCGGCTGCAACCGCGTCAGCCGCTGGAATCGCCCACCGCGCCAATGCGCCTCATTTACTCCCCTCGCCCGGAGGGAGAGGGGTTGGGGGTGAGGGCTGTTCCCCTGGAGCGCCGCGCCCCTGGTCCTGGTGAAGTCGAAATCGCCGTAATTGCCGCTGCGCCCAATTTCCGCGATCTACTGGTCATCCACGACCGGTTCCCAGCGACGCCAGGGCTGGGCGCGGATTGCGCGGGCCGGATTGCCACGGTGGGGCCGGAAGTCGCTGATTTCGCGCCCGGCGATCCAGTGATCGCCTACGTCCCGAACGGGCAAGGCTCGCTTGCTACGCATGTGACGTTGCCAGCCCGCCTGACGCGACCCAAACCCGCACCGTTATCTTTCACCGCTGCGGCTGCGGTTCCCGTTGCCTACCTCACTGCCTGGCATGGCTTGATCGAACGGGCGCAACTGAAAGCCGGCGAAACGGTCCTCGTCCATGCTGCCGGCAGCGGCGTAGGCTTGGCGGCCATCGCCATTGCGCGTCTGATCGGCGCACGAGTGCTGGCGACCGCCAGTCCGGCCAAGCAGGCTAACCTGGTTGCGTTGGGTATTCCGATTATCGGCAGTTCACGGGATGGTGCTTTTGCTGCTGCTGCTCGACAGGCGACCGAGGGGCGGGGCGTGGATGTCGCCATTGGCGCTTTTGACGTCCTGGCTCTGGCGGCGCGGGAGTCGCTGGCCGATAGTGGGCGTTTGATCGACCTGACCCGGCGCGGGGAGCCGGGTGAAATTGATCTGGATCATCTGGCTACGCAGGAACCGGACGCTTTTGCCCGGTTGTTTGATGCAGTCACTGAAGCGTTGGACGATGGTCGATTGCCGCCGTTGCCGCATGAAACTGTATCCTGGAATAAGAGCGTTCAGTTCCCCCCTTTGAAAAAGGGGGAGACTGAACAGTTACCTCAACTCTTCCACCGTCAGATTCAGGGCCGCACGCCAGGCCGCGTATGTCTGAGACTGGCCGAAGAACCACCATTAGCATTAACTGGAACCTGGCTCGTCACCGGGGCCAGCGGAGCGATTGGCGTGGTGTTAGCGCAGCATCTCGCCGCGCGTGGCGCTCGCCACCTGGTCTTGCTGGATCGTGTTGCGCCGCCCTCTGAACGGTTAGCCGCGTTGAACGCGCAGGGTGTTGAAGCGCTGCCCGCAGTTCTCGATATCACGGATGAATCGGCCATGACCGCGCTCTTCGCTCAGGTGCGCGCTGAGTGGCCGCCGCTGACCGGCATCGTGCATACTGCGGCGATCACCGACGATGCGCCGCTCGCTGAACTCAATGCCGAACGCTTCGCGCAGGTTTTCCGGCCCAAGGTTGAAGGCGCGCGATTGCTCGACCGGCTCAGTCGCGGGTTTCCGGTGCGCATCTTCGCTCTGTTCTCCTCGGTGGTGTCGGTATTGCCCTCGGCGCGACAGGGAGCGTATGCCGCCGCCAATGCCGCGCTGGATCATCTCGCGCGGCAACGCCGAGCGCTGGGTCTGCCCGCAACGTCGATTCACTGGGGGCCGTGGGCGATGGGCATCGGTCACAGCATGGGCCAGCGCGCCGAAGCCGTCTGGCGTTCCTGGGGTGTGCAACCGTTGACAGAAGCTGCGGGTCTGGCGCTGTTCGACGATTTGATGAGCGGCGATAGCGACCCCATCGCCCTGGACATCGACTGGCGTCGTTACCTTGTCCAAATGGGTGATCCGCCGCCGTGGCTGTCCGCTATTGAAGAATCAGACTCCAAGCTTCGGACATCGGGAGAGAGTCAATTACCCCTTACTCCTGAAACATTGCGAGCGTTGATTCAGGACACTGTGGCGCGCGTCCTCGGTCATGCGGAATCCGCCGCGATTGAATCCGACCGTCCATTCAGCGAACAGGGGCTGGATTCATTGATGGCTACCGAGTTAGCTGCAACGCTCAGCACCGCGTTGGGCATCCGCTTACCGGGAACGCTGGTCTACAATTATCCAACCCTCGACGCGCTCGCAGCGCATTTGTTAACCCGCATCACACCAACTGCGCCGCCGCCAGAAGCCGATGTAACGATTAACGCTGCTCACCCACAAGCAGCAGAAGAATTGGAGGAGGGTGCCGACGATTTGTTGAATCAACTGGAGGACAAATTGGCAAGCATTGACCGGATGCTGGAGCAGAATCGGTGACGAACCGCCCGACTGCCGAAACTGAAGCCCTGCGTCGCGCGCTAAACGCTCTGGAGCGAATGCAGGCGCGTTTGCAAGCGGTTGAGCACGCCGTGCGCGAGCCGATTGCCATCGTCGGTTTGAGTTGCCGTTTTCCCGGTTCGGAAGGCCCCGAAGCGTTTGCCGATTTTCTGGAAAAGGGCGGGGATGCTGTATGCGACGCGCCAACGGAACGCGCTGCGCCTTTTGCCGCCGTTGCCTCGGATGAAATTCGACGAGGCGGGTTTTTTGCCGATATTGCCGATTTCGATGCCGAACGCTTCGGTTTGTCCGATGCCGAAGCACTGGCCATGGACCCTCATCAACGGCTGTTGCTGGAATTGGCTTGGGAAGCGCTGGCCGATGCCGGTCTGACCAAAGAGACGCTGGCGGGAACCCGTACCGGCGTCTATCTGGCCCTGGGCGCGCAAAATAGCGACTACGCCTGGTGGTTGCTGAACGATCCCCAACGGCTCAACGGGCAGGTCATTAGCGGCAGTTTCCACAGTTTGATGCCGGGGCGTCTCTCCTACTTGCTGGATCTGCGCGGACCGAGCCTGGTGGTGGACGCTGCCTGCGCATCCGCTTTAACCGCCATGCATCTCGCTTGCCAGGCGCTGCGCCGACGGGAATGCGACACCGCTTTGGTTGCGGCGGTTAATTTGGTGCTGTCGCCGCTGGTGTCGCTGGCCGTGCAACAAAGCGGATTGTTCTCCGCTACCGGTCGTTGCCGTTCCTTTGACGCTGGGGCCGATGGTTTCGTGCGCGGCGAAGGCGGCGGGGTTCTGGTGTTGAAACGACTTTCCGATGTGGTAGCGGCAGATGATGAACCGTGGGCCGTGATTCCGGGAAGCGCCATCGGTCAAGATGGACACGGCAATGGGTTAAGCGCTCCACACGGTCCCGCACAGGAAGCGGTGCTGCGTCAGGCGCTGGCGGAAGCCGGGATTGAACCGGCGGCGGTCGGCTATGTGGAAGCCCATGCGACTGGCACCCGCTTGGGTGATGCGATTGAAGCGCAGGCTTTAGGCGCAGTCTATGGCGTCCAGCGCGCCCATCCCTTGCGCATCGGCGCGGTTAAACCCAATCTCGGTCACCTGGAGGCAGCCTCGGGGATGGCTGGACTGATCAAAGTCATTCTGGCGATGCAGCGCCGCCGCATTCCGCCGACTTTGCATGTGGAACGGCTGAATCCGGATATCGATCCCATTGAATTGCAATTGGAACTGGTGACAACGCCAACGCCTTGGCCGGAAGATACTGCATTCGCCGGCGTCAGCGCCTTTGGCATGAGCGGGGCCAGCGCGCATCTGATTGTTGCCCCCCTCACCCCCAACCCCTCTCCCTCAAAGGGAGAGGGGAGTTCAATACGATCTGTGCGCAAATCGCGTCCTCTGTCACCGCCCTTTCAGCGCCGCCGCTTTTGGCCGGATGACGACCGAAGCGGCCAACTCCCCCCTTTGGAAAAGGCCAAAATCCCCCCCCACCCCCCTTTGTTAAAGGGGGGAGATGATTTACTTCATCAACTGGATTGGCGTCCTGCTCCAATAGGTGAGCTGCGCCGCGCCTCTGGACGCTTGCTGTTATTGGGTGATGAAGCATTGGCCCGCCGGCTGGCGCCAGGACTGACCCAGGCCGGATTCACCGCAACGATTGCTACAACAGAACAGCTATCGGACGATCCTGAAGCGCGGCTGCTTTATCTGGTGGGCGGTGGGCCAGAGCCAGACTTGACGACGTTGCGCGAGCGGGAAGCCCAGATGTTGGGTGGTTTGTTGCGCCTGGTTCAAAGCGTGGCGGAGCAGAAAACCCGACAGTTGCGAATCGTCACCGAAGGCGGCTGGGATGATGGACTGACCCCAGCTATGGCACTGGCGCTGGGCCGAACCATTGCGCTAGAGCATCCCGAATTGAATTGCCGGCGGATTGATCTCGATCCACGGCTGGCCGATCCAGCGGCGGTTCTCGCGGCAGAACTGGCGTCCGAGGATCACGAAGAATGGGTGCGTCATACGCCAAACGGGCGGCTAATCCCGCGTCTGAAACTCTTAACGGTCAAGTGCAGCCCGTTTGTAGCCCGGCCTGACGCCGTTTATCTGATCACCGGCGGCATGGGCGGCATTGGACGACAAGTGGCGGGATGGCTAATCGCGCATGGCGCACGGCATTTGTCGCTGATGGGCCGCACTGTTCGCGAATGCCCGGAACGCGCTGCCTGGGAAGCGCAAGGGGCGCAAATTAGAACCGTGGCGGCGGACGTGGCAAACGCCGATGCCCTGGTGAAGATGCTTGCTGATCTGGATGCCGAAGGTCTGCCGCTGGCCGGTGTATTCCATGTTGCCGGTGTGACTGCCGATCAATTGCTGTTCCGTCAGGACTGGCCGGGATTTGCTCAGGCGTTGCGCGCTAAGGCGGAAGGCGCGCTGGTATTGCATCAGGCGACTAAAGATCGACCGCTTGATGTTTTCGTCCTGTTTTCTTCTATTACCGCCCTATGCGGTTTGGCGGGAACCGGCGCTTATGCCGCAGCCAACGCTGCGCTGGACGCCTTGGCCCGCTGGCGACGGCGTCAGGATTTGCCTGCTTTGAGCATCCAGTGGGGCACTTGGGAAGGTTCCGGCATGACGGCAACGGCAGGTGAGGAATTGGCCGCTCAATGGCAAGCCCACGGTCTGATGCCTTTTTCTCCGACAACCGGCCTCGCTGCTTTGGAAGCGTTGCTGTCCGCGCCGGAAGTGAGCGAAGCCATAGCAGCGCGGGCTGACTGGTCCCGGTTGGCCCATTGGGCGCAAGAAGAAGGTTCCGGCGCGGAACTCTATGCGGAGCTGGTTCCAGCAACCGACGCCACTCGCCACTCGCCACTCGCCACTCGCCACTCACTGGAAACCCTGGTGCGTGAGTCTGTAGCCGAGGTGTTGGGCCTGACTGTGACGGACCCGGCACTGGATCGGCCTTTTGGCGAACTGGGCCTGAACTCGCTGGCGGCGATTACCTTACGCAACCGATTGTCCGGGCGACTGGGCACCCCCGTTCCGGCCACGCTCGCCTTTAACCATCCCTCGGTGGCCGCCATCGTCCGCTTCCTCACTGCACGCTCGATCACGGCTTCTCCAGCGCCTGCCGCGAACCGCGCCCGGATCGAGCGCATGACCGAATCAGAGGCGGAAAGCCATTTAACTAGCCTGTTGGCCGAACTTGAGTCGAAATCTCGCCGATGACCACCTCTTCTGACGTTGATGAATTAAGTCCGCTCAAACGCGCCATTCTGACTATTGAGGATCTAAAAACGCGCCTGGCTCGCGCCGAGGCTCCGACGCCGATTGCCGTGATTGGCCTCGGTTGCCGGTTTCCAGGGGGAGTTAATGGACGAGTCAATGGACCTGAGGCGTTTTGGCGCTTGTTGATAGAAGGCCGCTCCGGCATTGTCGAAACGCCGCCGGATCGCTGGAATAGCGCGGACTGGTACGATCCCGACCGTGATGCGCCCGGCAAGATGAATATGCAGCGCGCCGGATTTCTCACCGGAGGGATTGACCGGTTTGACGCCGGTTTTTTCGGCATCGCCCCGCGCGAAGCCACCAGCATGGACCCGCAACAACGCCTGTTGCTGGAAGTTGCCTGGGAGACGTTGGAGAACGCGGCGCTCGCTCCTGATCGGTTGAAAGGCGCGAATTGTGGCGTTTTTATCGGGCTGTACAACAATAACTACGCGCTGACCGGGCGCGGCTCGCCTGCTCCCGAAATTATCGACGGCTGGTCGGCTTCGGGCAATCACACCAGCATCGCTGCAGGTCGCCTGTCCTATTTGCTGGATTTGAAAGGGCCGAGTCTGGCCGTTGACACTGCCTGCTCTTCGTCGCTGGTCGCAGTGCATCTGGCGGTGCGCAGTCTGCAAACCGGTGAGTGCGCGCTGGCCCTGGCAGGTGGTGTTCATTTGCTGTTAGCGCCCGAGGCGCTGGTGGCCAGCACCAAACTCGGCGCGACTGCGCCCGATGGTCGCTGCAAGGCGTTCGATGCTGCCGCCGACGGCTTTGGTCATGGCGAGGGATGCGGTCTGGTCCTGCTGAAGCGCCTGCCGGATGCGTTGGCGGATGGCAACCGCATCCTGGCGGTCATCCACGGTTCAGCGGTTAATCAGGATGGCCGGTCCAACAGCCTGACCGCGCCCAACGGTCCAGCCCAGGAAGCAGTCGTCCGCGCCGCACTGGAGCGCGCTGGCATTGCGCCGCGTCAGGTGTCCTACGTGGAAGCCCACGGCACCGGCACCCGGTTGGGCGACCCTATTGAAATCGAAGCGCTATCCGCCGTACTGGGCGCAGAACGGGATACGCCGCTGATCGTGGGTTCAGTCAAAACCAACCTTGGTCATCTGGAAGCCGCTGCGGGCGTCGCTGGATTAATCAAAGCGGTGTTGTGCGTTGAGCGCGGCGTGATTCCACCGCATCTGAACTTTACGGTGCTAAACCCGGAGATCGACCCGAAACCCGCGCATCTGGTGATTCCCACACAACCAATGACCTGGGAAGGCGTGGATGGGCGACGGATTGCCGGAGTCAGCGCTTTTGGCTTTGGCGGCGCGAATGCGCATCTGGTGTTGGAAGCGCCGCCTCTCACCCCCCACCCCGACTCTCCCCCACAAGGGGAACCTTTGCCTGTTCAAGTTTTGCCGCTCTCGGCGTGCGATCCACAGGCGCTGGCCGAACTTGCCGCGCGTTGGGCGGACTGGCTGAAGGAAACTTCTGAACCATTCCCCGCGATTGCTCACACCGCTGGCGCGGGCCGAAACCACTTCGCGCATCGCCTGGCGGTTACGGCATCCGATGCGCGCTCCGCTGCTGCTGCATTGCGCCGCGCTACCCCGGTTGAGGTGCAAAGGGCGCCGCGCATCGCCTTCCTGTTCACCGGTCAGGGATCGCAATATCCCGGTATGGCGCGTCGTGCTTATGAATGTTTCCCGGTCTTCCGCGCCGCGCTGGACCGCTATGCCCGCATTCTTGACGACCTGCTGGGCGGTTCGGCGCTTGATCTGCTGTTTGGCGATGCGTCGATTGACGCCACCGGTCTTGCCCAACCGCTGGTGGTGGCCGTGGAACTGGCCTTGGTGGATCTTTGGCGTTCCTGGGGCATCACTCCGGTTGCGGTCATGGGCCATAGCGTCGGTGAATATGCCGCCGCCGTCGTAGCGGGCGTGTTTACCCCGGAAGAAGTGTTGGCCCTGATCGCGGAACGGGGGCGGTTGATGCAATCGTTGCCAGCGGGCGGCGGCATGTTGGCGGTCTTTGCGCCGGTTCAAGCGGTAGAATCTCTGCTGTCGGTCACAGATGGCGTTCTCGATCTGGCAGGATTCAACGGTCCCGCTAATACCGTTGTGTCCGGTGATCTGGCGGCGCTCGACCGACTGGCCAGACAGTTAGACGAACACAATATCGACAGTCGCCCCTTAGCGGTTTCCCACGCCTTTCATTCTGCATTGCTGGAACCCGCGCTGCCGGGACTGGAACAGGCGGCCCGCCGGTATGGCGTGCGCCGCGCTCACCTGCCGCTGGTTTCCAACCTGACGGGAACGCCGCGTGAGATCTTTGACGCGGGTTACTGGCGTGAACACGCGCGTCAACCCGTGCGTTTCATGCAGGGTCTTGAAACCTTGAAAGCCCTGGGTTGCGACGCTTTTCTGGAAATCGGGCCACAAGCGGTATTGACCGCATTGGGTAAAGCAGCGTTGGACGATGGTCATTGGCTAACCTCGCTGCGGCGTGGGGTTGCAGATGATGTCTGTCTTGCCGAGACCTTGGCGGGGGTTTATTGCACTGGCGCAGCGGTCGATTGGACGGGCGTGTTCGCTGAAACCCAGCCAGGTTGGGCAACCGCGCCAACCTATCCTTTTCAGCATCGGCGCTATTGGCTGGATACGCCACAGCAAAGGGTTAAGGTTTCTGGTCCATTAAACCGGCTAGAAGCCAGCTCCACGTCGCAAGGTTCAGCCCTGGTCTACGATTTCTACGACGAATTAACGGTTGTTTCATGCACTTACGAAACAGACAGCACTGCGGATTTGGATGCAGAAGCGCATCTAACCTTCGGCTTCCTGCCGGAACCCTTGCCCGGTTTCTCCTGGGTTCGAGCGCTGTTCGAGAAGAACGAAAATCCGGACGCTCACACGCTGTTCCGCGCCAGTCAGCGGGAACTCAAGGACAGTCTATTCACAGGCATCGACTTTTCCCGCATGAAGCGCGTGTTCGATTATGGCTGTGGTCACGCGGCGGATTTATGCAGCCTGGCCCTGCATCATCCACATCTTGAACTGTGGGGCTATACGCTGTCTGCCGGACAGGTCGATGTTGGAGCTAAGCGCATCGCCCGGCTGGGTTTGCAAAACCGGGTTCAAGTCCACCGCGCCGACTCCAGCGCCGTTCCTTTTCCTGGGGTATTCGATCTGATCTTCGGCTTCGAGGTCACCGGCCTGATCGCTGACAAAGAGGCTCTGTTCGACAATATCGCCGCTCATCTGGCGCCGGGCGGGCTACTGGTCATCGCCGACTTTGTAGCAACCGCTGATCCTATCGCTAACCCAGAAACGCACTCTTTCACGCCAGACTTTCCCCAGTGGGCGGCATTGTTCAGCAACCGGCGCTTGCGGCTCACCCGAGCGGTGGACACCAGCCTTGAAATCGCCAACTGGCTCGAAGATCCAAACATCGAAACGAACGTCGCCGCACTGGCCGCCCGTTTTGGTTTAAGCGAACTGACCTGTCGACACCTGCTGTCGAACGCTAACATCGGCAGAGCCTTGCGCGCTGACCTCATGCGCTACCTGCTGTTGACCGCGCAACCTGCGCCACATGAGCAGGAAACCGTACTGCGGGAAACGAATGAAGGGCTGTTACGCAACGCCCAGCGATCTCAAAATCCCCCCGGCTTCGCCACCCCCCTTTTTCAAAGGGGGGTTAGAACGGGCGTTACTCCCCCCTTTGAAAAGAGAGGCATTACTCCCCCCTTTGAAAAAGGGGGGTTGGGGGGGATTTCCCCATGGCAACAATGGCTCTATAGCATCGACTGGCTCACCCTGCCGAACCCCGAACCCCTGTCGGATCCCTCGGTTATCGCTGATAGCCTCACTCCCGACGTCAAACGAGAACAGGTCGCTTTGCAGCCGTTCGCAGCAACCGGCGCAACGGCTGACCGATTGAGTCTCGACTATACGGTCGCTGCTTTCCGCACGCTGGGCTGTACCGATGTGGACGCCGCCGCCAAGGTCGAAATTGCGCCGCCCTTCCGCCGATTACGCGACCGGTTGGTCACGGTGATGAAGGCGGCGGGTCTGCGTGAACTGCCGGATACCGGCGATCTGGATGCTCGCGCCGCCGAGGCATTAGCACGCTACCCTGAAGCGGAAGCGGAATTCACCTTGCTGCGTCGTTGCGGCGGGCAGTTGAGTCAAGTGCTGACCGGACGAGTCGATCCGCTGGAATTGTTGTTCCCCGGCGGCGATATTCGCTTGGCCGAGCGGCTGTACGAGCACTCTCCATTTTCACAGGCCGTGCAGCGCCTGGCTGGCTTGGCGATCGCTCGCTTACCACGCGCCCGGCCTCTGACTTTTCTGGAAATCGGCGGCGGTTCCGGGGCGACAACTGCGCATCTGTTACCACATCTGCCTCCAGGTAGTCGTTACCTGTTCACCGATTTAGGCGCGGGACTGGTCGCTCGGGCGCAGGACAAATTTGCCGGAGCCGGTCTGGATTACGCCGTACTCGATATCGCTCGTCCACCGGAAGGACAGGGAATCGCCGCTGGTGTCTGGGATGTGGTGGTCGCCGCCAATGTATTGCACGCGACGCCCGATCTGGCGCGCACCCTGAACCATGTCCATGAATTGCTGGCGCCCGGTGGCCTGCTGTTGCTGATCGAAAATACCGGACGCCTAAACTGGGGAGATTTGACTTTTGGCCTGACTGACGGCATGTGGAATTTTACCGACACGGCATTGCGCGACTATGCCCTGTTGTATCAACACCAGTGGCGGGAACTGCTGCCGCGCTGTGGGTTTGAAAAAGTTTCCATTCTCACGCCGGGCGAGCCGGATCAGGGTGGCCTGTCGCAGCAATGCGTGATTCTGGCGCAGCGCAAGGTACAACGCCATTGGTTGCTGGTCGGCAGCCCGGACGAGCTGACTGCGCCGCTGTTTCAAGCGCTGACGGCGACTGGAGATTCATGTGCGTGTATTGAAGCGCTTCCAGAACAACCCGATGAGTTATTGGCGAATATCAGCGACGTGGTCTATCTGGGCGCGGTCGCCGCCACTGATCCCTTGCAGCAGAACGCCGTGTTGGCTCCAGCGCTGGCGCTGACCCAAACGCTGATCAATCGGACCGAGTCACTACGATTGACCTTAGTTACTATGGGCGCTCAGGCGGTAGGTGACGCGGTCCATGTAGCGCAAGCGACCTTGCTGGGCTTTGGTCGCGCATTGATGAGCGAGCGGCCTGAATTCCATACCCGCCTGATTGATCTTGATTCCGCCGGTTCTGTGACCGATCAAACCGCTGCGCTGGCCAGTGAATTGACCCTCGAGCGTGAACGCGAAATTGCCTGGCGCGGCGGCATCCGCCGGAAACCGCAATTGATCGGTCGTCCAGCCATGCTCGCTCCGCCGTTGCGTTTCGATCCCGCCGCCAGTTATCTGGTCACCGGCGCTTTTGGCGGACTGGGTCTTAAAGTTGCGGCTTGGCTGGTCGAACGAGGAGCACAGACGCTGATCCTCGCCGGTCGCAACCCGCCTGCGCCGGAAGCCGAAACCGTACTGGACGCCTTGCGTGGTCAGGGCGTCAACATCATTCCTGTCCGCTGTAACGTGGCGGATCGTTCTCAGGTTCAGGCGCTGATCGCTACTGCGCAAGAGACGGCTCCGTTGAAAGGCGTGATTCATGCCGCCGGGGCGCTGGCCGACGCCAATCTAGCCGGCCAAAGCTGGGAGAAGTTCGAGCGGGTGCTGGCGGCCAAAGTGTTCGGCTCCTGGCATTTGCATGAACTGACCGCTCATCTTGATCTGGAGCATTTCGTATTGTTCTCATCTGCCGCCGGATTGCTGGGACCCGCTGGACAAAGCAATCACGCCGCCGCCAATAGCTTCGTTGACGCACTGGCTCATGCACGGCGTTCGGCTCATTTACCTGCGCTGGCGATTGACTGGGGCGCTTGGGCGGAAGTGGGGGCGGCGGTGCGCGATGATCTGGAAGCGCGTGTGGAACGCACCGGATTAATCCACATGGCGCCCGATCAAGCGTTGGCGGCGCTCGCCTGGGTGATGAGCCAGAAAGCGACGCAAATTGCGATTGTGGACGCTGACTGGGTGGTTTATCGCCAACGCTTTCCGTTGGGTGGAGCGCCAATCTTCACACCCAGCCCTTCTCCCACCGGGCGAGAGGAGACAGGCCCCTTCACTCTCCAGGAATCAGCTACTTTGCACGAGCAGCTGGCTGCTACGCCCCTGTCGCACCGGATGGAGGTTTTGCTGGATGCGATTCGTGCGCAAGCCGCCCGAATCATGCGCCTGGACGATGCGAATACCATTACGGATGAACGTCCGCTGCGCGATCTGGGCCTCGACTCGTTGATGGCGGTGGAAATGCGCAACGCGCTGGCCGCGCAGGTCGGCGTCAAGTTGACGGCGACTTTATTGTTCGATCAGCCGAGCGTCGGTGCGCTGGCTACATTCCTGGCGAAGGGCGCTTTAACTGACCTGTTCCCAACCGCGCCTGCTCCCGAAACCGAAGCGGATCTGGCTGGACTGGATGCCGCCGCTTTATCGGCGCTGCTGGCTGCTGAGCTGGGAGATGAATAAAAACGTCCGAATCCGCAGTGGATAGGAACTGATGAAACAGGTCTTCACCAACATCCCGGTAGCTTGGCAAGAAACACGGTCATCGTCATATCCGCCGAGCCGTAATAATTCAGGAGTAACCGCGCCATTGACCCCAGGGCAACGCCTAAGGCGATGACGCCCGCCAAGGTCATTAACGAACGCGCCTTCATCGATTCACGCGCCAGCCCGCACAAGGCGTGGAACCGATCGCTCCCGGATCGGGAGATTGAGCAAGCCGGCAATGACGCTCAAGGCAATAGCGATCATCCAGACCCGGTCATAGTTGCCCGCCAGATCATAGAGGTAGCCGCCCAGCCAGCCGCCGAGGAAAGCGCCCATCTGATGGAACAGGAACACAATGCCGCCCAGCATCGACAGATTCTCCACGCCAAAAAGCGTTGCTACGACACCGTTGGTTAATGGCACGGTGCTTAACCATAAGAGGCCCATGGCGACGCCGAACGCACAGGCGCTCCATGTGGTTACCGGGAACCCGATAAAGAGCGCGATTACGATCAAACGAGCGGCGTAAATCCCGCTAAGCAGCAACGGCTTGGGGAAATGACCGCCCCAGAATCCCGCCAGAAAGGAACCCGCGATATTGAACAGCCCAATCAGGGCGAGCACCGTTGCCCCGGAACTCAGGGCCAAGCCCTGATCCACGAGAAAGGCTGGGAGATGAGTGGAGATGAAAATGACTTGAAATCCACACACAAAGAACCCAAAGGACAGCAACCAGAATCCTCGATGAGTCACCGCCTCGGCGAGAACAGCGCGCAACGGCATGGCGGAATGTTTCGCGCCTTGCCCCGGTTCCATCAGCGCAGCGGACAAGGGCAGCATGAGCACGCTTAACCCCGCCAGCACCAAAAGCGCATGGCTCCAGCCTAATTCCGCAATCATCACATTACTACCAGGCAACAACAGGAACTGGCCAAGCGATCCGATAGACATGGAAACGCCCATCGCCCAGCTCCGCTTCTCCGGCGCAACGACCCGACTGATGACGCCAAAGACCACCGGAAAGGTCGTTCCGCTCAAGCCGACGCCGATCAACAAACCTGCGCTGATCAGTAAGCTCCACTCGGTGGCCGCCAGGCTCATCAAGTAGAGTCCGGTCACGTACAGTAACGCGCCGCTGAGCACAATCCAGCCCGCGCCATGCCGATCGGCTAACCGGCCCGCGAACGGTTGCGCCAACCCCCAAATGAGATTTTGCGTGGCAATCGCCAGAGCGAAAGCCTCCCGTCCCCAGCCCAGATCAACGGACATGGGTTGTAGGAACAGTCCAAAGGCATGGCGAATACCAAGGGAAAGGGACAGCGCCAACGCCCCACTGAAGAGAACAACACCGGGCGTTCGCCACATTCGGGCAGTCGTCATGTCTTGCTCCTGTTCTATTCTGGTTACGAGTGTGATCGCTTACTCTACTCGTCTGCTTGCGAGAGCGGGTTTAGGGGAGAGGGCGGATGCTGACCTACTGGTCATGGTTTTTTCAACAGAGAAACTCTCTCGGGCTGGCGTGTATCAAGCTAGAATAGCGTTTTGTTGAGGCATCCGCGATGGGAATATCATGAAAGATAAGCAATGGGCTGGAATCATGTTATTGAGTCTGTTGGCTACGCCAGCCATGGCCATCAACAAGTGTGTTGAGAACAATGGGCGGATTTTCTACCAGGATGCGCCCTGCCCGGCCAACACCCACGGCGGCGATATGAGCCAGAATGCCAACCAAACCTTTTCTGGAAAAGCCGAACGCCCGGCCATGACCGGCGTGATCCGGGTTTTGCCGGAGAACTCCGAACCGCCGGCGTGCGTATTTCACGGGATGACGGCAGGTCGTTTCACGGGATGACGGCAGGTCGTTTCACGGGATGACGGCAGGTCGTTTCACGGGATGACGGCAGGTCGTTTCACGGGATGACGGCAGGTCGTTTCACGGGATGACGGCAGGTCGTTTCACGGAAGGCGGCAGGCCATTACACGGAAGGCGGCGGGTTGTTTCGCCAATGAGCAGCGACGCAGGTTAACAACTTGTAGGCTGGTTCCTTTTTTTCCGAGGAGGAACTCATGCCGACTGAGAGGTTATCCATGCGCAAGATTCAAGAAGTGCTTCGTTTGCAGGCGGCGGGCCATAGCCAACCACAAATTGCCCGGAGTTGCGGGATCGGCCGTAGCACGGTCGGAGAGTATCTGCAACGCGCCCGACGAGCGGGCCTGGGTTGGCCCCTGCCCAAGGGCATGATGGCCGATGAATTGGAACGACGGTTGTTTCCGCCGCGCCCCGCCGCTGGGTCTGCGGATCGCGGAAAACCGGATTGGGCCACCGTCCACCAGGAATTACGCCGCCCCGGCGTCACCTTGTGGCTCTTGTGGGAAGAGTACAAAGCCACGCATCCCCAGGGCTATCAATACACCTGGTTCTGCCAGCAGTATCGGGCTTGGGTGGCGCATACCGATGTGGTGATGCGCCAGACCCATCGGGCCGGTGAGAAGGTGTTTGTGGACTACGCCGGTCCCACCGTGCCCATCGTGGACCGCATCACGGGTGAACTCCGCCAGGCCCAAGTGTTTGTTGCGGTGCTGGGCGCCAGCAATTACACCTATGTGGAGGCGACCTGGACCCAAGGACTGGATGACTGGCTCATGGCGCATGTCCGGGCCTTTGCATTTTTCGGCGGTGTCCCGGAAATTGTGGTTCCAGATAATTTGAAAACCGGCGTCCAGACGCCGCACCGCTATGAGCCCGACCTCAACCCCAGTTATCTGGAGTTAGCCGCCCATTATGGCGTCGCGGTGATCCCCGCGCGTGTCCGAAAACCGCGTGATAAAGCCAAAGCGGAAAGTGGCGTGCTCGTGGTGGAACGCTGGATTCTGGCCCGCTTGCGCCATCGGACTCTGTTCAGTCTCGACGAACTCAACACGGTCATCCGCGAACTGCGCGACGCCCTCAATCAGCGCGCCTTCAAAAAACTCCCCGGTTCCCGTCAGCATTGGTTTGCAACGCTGGAACAACCGGCGTTGCGTCCCTTACCGGCCGAACCCTACGTGTTCGCGCAATGGAAAAAAGCGCGCGTCAACATTGACTATCACATTGACATCGAGCGCCATTACTATTCGGTCCCCTACCTCCTGGTGCGCCAGGAAGTGGAGGTGCGCCTGACCGCCACCACGGTCGAGGTCTTCCATCAACGTCAGCGGGTGGCTTGTCATCGCCGCCATCCGCAGCCTGGTCGCCATACCACCGTAACCGCCCACATGCCCAAAGCCCATCGGGAGTACGCCGAATGGACGCCCGAACGGTTAGTGCGCTGGGCTCACCAGACCGGCCCCCACACGGCGACTCTAGTGGAACGTATCCTGGCCACGCGGCCCCATCCTCAGCAGGGCTACCGCTCGTGCTTGGGCATCTTGCGTCTGGGCAAAGCCTATGGCGCCGACCGCTTGGAGGCCGCCTGTCAGCGCGCGTTAGCCATTGGGGGACTGAGTTACAAGAGCATCGAGTCGATTCTCAAGCATGGCCTGGACCAGCAACGCCTCCCGGATGCGGGGACTTCGCCACCGCCCATCCCTTCGACCGCGACCCACGCGAACGTGCGCGGCGCACGCTATTACCAATAACCCAGGAGCCTCCGCCATGCTGAAACAACCCCTTCTCGATCAACTGCACACCTTGAAACTCAGCGGCATGCGTCAGGCCTTGCACGAGCAACTCCAGATGCCCGATAGCGATCAGCTCAGCTTTACGGATCGCTTGAGTCTCCTGGTTGATCGCGAACTGACCGAACGCGCGAATCGTCGCCTCCAGTACCGCTTACAGCAAGCCCGTTTGCCCCAGCAAGCCTGCCGGGAAGACCTGGATTACCAACATCCCCGGGGCCTGGATAAAACCCTCATCCAGCATCTGCTCGGTGAACGCTGGCTTGTGGAGCATCTCAACTGCCTGATTACCGGCCCCACCGGCGTGGGGAAAACATGGATTGCTTGTGCCTTGGCTCAGCATGCGTGTCGTCTGGGCTATACCGCGCGCTATGTCCGTTTGCCCCGCTTGCTCCCTGAACTGGCGTTGGCCCGCGCCGATGGCCGCTATCCCAAGCTGCTACGCGAGTACGCTAAAGCACACGTGTTGGTCATCGATGACTGGGGCTTAACACCGCTCACCAGCGAGGGCCGCCGTGATCTTCTGGAAATCCTCGATGACCGGCATCACCGTCAATCCACCCTCGTGACCAGCCAGTTGCCCGTGGCAAGCTGGCACGCCTATCTGGACGAACCCACTCTGGCTGATGCCCTCCTCGATCGGCTCGTCCATAACGCCTACACCCTCAACCTGACCGGAGAATCCTTACGAAAACGTAAAACCCCCTTGACGAACTCCATCACGGAACAGTAAACACTCATCCACTGCGTCGCTGCGCTCCGACCGAGTGAAATACGCTGCCGCCTTCGACTGAACTCGCCGGCCGTCATCCCGTGAAATGGATGGCCGGCATCAGTGAAATACGCACCGCCGGCGCGCAATACAGCAGGACACGCTGGGCAACCCGTGCGCTTGGAAAAAGACGATGATCTCTCAAGGCCAACCCAGTAAAGAACCCCGCCGCAAGCTGCGGGGTATTTGGCTACACTCCTAACCCGGATTATCCATAAAAAAAAAGCGAACCTCATTCAACTCATTGATATAATGAGTGTTATACCAATAACGCTTCGGAGAAGCTAAATGAGGTCACCCATGTCTCAGTCGGTAGTGTTCCAGACATGGTTTTTATACTAAAACCCTGAATTCATACCGATTAATAAAGTTAGGCTCAATATGGATTCCAGTCAGTTGGCGTTGTTAGGCGACCAGCAGTTCCAAGAGAGGTCTGAGCAAGCCTTTGCCCCGAATGCGGACGTTATGCACGAACTGAAAGAAGCCCAGGTAGAGCGGCAGCTTTTCTTGCGAAATTCCTCGATGGGGTCGCAACCAGGAACGCAACAGGGACCAGAAACCCTCAGCGGTATTGGTTCTGTTGCGTTAATTTTTTTCGAGCACGATTGGGTAACCCTTGCAGGTTATTAGGCAGCCAGTGAATAAAATTGTCCTGCGGCGGAGAGATTCGTCCCTTCGGCCATGATCATTTGGCCCTTCTTGATCATGTGCAGGAGTTCGATGCCCCGCAGGGTGGTCCGAGCAGAATGAAAGCCTTTGAACCCCAGCATGGGGCGGACGATCCGTTTAACGGCGCGATGATCTTGTTCCACTAAATTATTTAAGTACTTGTTTTGGCGAATCTCAATGGCGGCGCCCGTCTCCTCCTGGAGTGCATCCAGGGCAGCGGTGTTAGCGCCACTCTTATCGATCGTGACTTTGTCCGGAAGACCGTGCTGCCGTATCGCCTTTTTGAGAAAGCGCAGGGCGGCTTTCTTATCGCGATGCGCCGTGAACAGGAAGTCGATCGTCTGGCCGTCTCGATCAACCGCGCGGTAGAGGTACTTCCACTGGCCTTTGACCTTAATGTAGGTCTCATCCATCCGCCAACTTGTGCCCACCGGGCGCTTTTGTCCTTTGCGGAAAGCCGCTTCCAACTGCGGCGTAAACTTCTGGACCCAGCGGTAGACGCTGGAATGATCCACGTCGACACCCCGCTCCGCCAGCATCTCTTCCAGGTTCCGATAGCTCAACGGATAGGCGAGGTACCAACGGACACTCGTTAGGATGATGTCTCGTTCAAAGCGGTGGCCTCTAAAATCGATCATGCGGGTTCTCAAGTCAGGACAGGGGCCGTGTAGCTTACCGAAATCCGACCCTATCAGCTAACGCAACAGAACCGTTTCGTCGAGCGTCCCAGCGGCCAGCGCCAAAACGGCCTGAGCCGCCTCCGCTTCGGGTGCGGTGAAGCGAGCGCCGTTGAGTTCGAGAAACAAGATGCCGACGATAAAACCGGTGCGCTTGTTGCCATCGATGAACGGATGATTGCGCACGATGCCTGCGGTGTAGGCTGCCGCCAAGTCGAGGAGGTCAGGCGCATCGGCATAGGCGTAAAGCTGTTGCGGACGAGCAAGCGCGGAATTCAGCAAGGCGTGATCCCGCACACCGGGCGCGCCGCCGTGCAGCGCGAGCAAGCGATCATGGAGGGCAAGTGCGTCCCGCGTGTCGATCCAGAGCGGCTCGGTCACTGGGCAAGCACATGGAGCGTGTGGCGATAGCGTTCAATAAGGTCTTCCGCCTTCGCCATTTTCTGTTCAAAGGTCGGATCGTAAGGGGTGAGCTGATAGCCACCGTCCGGCGCTTCGATCAAGAACAGGGCTTGTCCATCTTTCGCCTTCAAGCGGTGGATCACCTCTTTGGGCAGAACGACACCGAGCGAGTTGCCGACTTTGCGAACCTTGAGTTCAACCATGAAAAATTCCTCTTTTGTTGCTACAAGAGTAATAACATTACCGCCCTGCGGCAAGGCGGCGATGGCGGGGAATTCAGCGTGTTTCCCTGCGGTCGGGATAGACCCATGACCCTGGGCACCCATGCCGCCTTTGCCTCCGTGCTCTATCTGGGCGGCGCGACGCTGTTTGGCTACAAGCCCGACTTGATCGGCGGGCTGTTGATCGTGGCCGCCAGCCTCCTGCCCGACATCGATCATCCTCCCGCCAAGATCGGACGGCTGTTCTGGTTCATCGCCGTGCCGCTGGAGCGCCGTTTCGGGCATCGCACCTTGACCCATTCCCTGGTCGCCCTGGGGGCGCTGGCTGTTGTCACCTATCCGCTGGCCTGGATTCAACCGCACTATTGGGGTTGCATCGTGGGCGGCTACTGGTCGCACTTGTGGCTGGATATGGTGAACCTCCGGGGCGTGGATTTGTTCTGGCCCTCGCCGGTGCGGCTGGTCACGCCCGGTAATCGGAACTGGCGGATTCAGGTCGGGAGCAAAGCGGAGATGATCCTGCTAGCCGTGCTGCTGAGTCTGACCGTCGCCTTGTATCCGCTCAGTCACTGGGGCTTTCGGGATGCGCTCCAGGCGGTGCTCAAGAGCTTCGATATTGCCGTGGAGCAGTACACGCGCCAGATCGGAACGCACTGGTACGACCTGGAATTGATCGCATCCGATAATCTGACCCTGGAGCGAGTGCATTGCCGCTGCCCGGTCATGGGCCTGTGGAAAAACGGCTTGATTGTGCTGTATGAGGGAAAACCCCGAGCCGTGGGCAAGAGTCAAGCGCAACACAACCTGTTGCCGGTTTCTGCAAGGCTCATCGAGGGTGAACCGCTGCGCGTGGTTGCTGAGCGAGTCAACATGACAGGCCGGACCCTGCGCGGGCTGATTAACCGGATTGATCCCGACCGTCCCTACTACCTGTTGGGGGAAGTGGAGATTGCCGACGGCAAGACGCCCGCCCTGGCCGGACGGCTGGAGAGCCTGGAACGCTACAACCCGGCGATCTACCAGGGCGGCATCCTTGCCCTCCACTATGCCCGCGCCCAAGAGCTACAGCCGTGGCTGGATCGAGTGGCCGTCCGGGGTGAGGTCGTGGTGCAGTTTTGGCTCAAGCCCGGTGAGGCGGCGGTGACATTGGGGACGGGGGAGGGACGGGAGGTGGAGCGGATACCGGTGCAGTTGCGGCGGTTTCTATAATTCCTTTTCAACCAGTTGGCTAAATCGCAAGTTGGCTACCTAGTGGGCTGACACAGAAGTTTTGACAGGTAGCGGTGGGTGCCCTATGGTTGAGATCAACAGGAGGAATCACCATGGCCCACAAGTATCTGGTTGATCTAACTGAAGAGGAGCGGGAAGACCTGCTGAAGGTCATTCATAAAGGCAAGGCAGCGGCGCGCAAGGTTGCCCGTGCCCATGTGTTGCTGCAGGCTGCGGAAGGGGCGACGGATGAGGCCATTGCCCAAAGCCTTCACTTGGGGATTTCGACCGTTCATCGTACCCGTCAACGGTTTGTCGACGAAGGGTTGCTGGCGGCGTTAAGCGAGCGGCCACGAGTCGGTTTGCCCCCGGCCTTGACCGGCAAACAGGCCGCCTTTCTGGTCGCCTTGGCCTGTAGTACCCCGCCCGCTGGCCGTTGTCAGTGGACTCTCCAATTGTTAGCGGACCGCTTCATGGAACTCCGGCCCATCGAAGCCATTTCCCGTGAGAGTGTGCGGCGCATCCTTAAAAAAACGACCTCAAACCCTGGCAACGTCAAGAATGGTGTATTCCCAGTGTCAGTCCCGATTATGTTTGGCATATGGAGGATGTGTTGGACCTGTACGCCGAACCCGATGATCCTCAATACCCCCAAGTGTGCTTCGATGAAAGTCCGGTGCAATTGACCAGCGAAACCCGCTGTCCTCAACCCGCCCGCCCGGGTCAACCGGCGCGCTATGACTGTGAATACAAACGCGAAGGCACCGCCAATTTATTTCTATTCGTACAACCCTTGCGCGGGTGGCGTCATGTTAATGTCACGAAACAGCGCACCAAACGCGATTTTGCCCAGCAAATGCAGCAACTCGTTGATGTGTACTTTCCGAAGGCGGAGCGAATCCGGTTGGTCGTGGATAACCTCAATACCCACACTCCTGCGGCCTTGTATAGTGTCTTTTCTCCAGAGGAAGCCCGCCGGATCACCCGCAAGCTCGAATTTCATTACACCCCCAAGCATGGCAGTTGGCTCAATATGGCGGAATGTGAGTTCGCTGTTCTCGCCGGCCAGTGTTTGAATCGCCGCATTGCGAACCTCGAAACTTTGCGGAAGGAAATCGCCGCTTGGCAAGGCCCACGCAACCTACGTCAGACCAAAATCCACTGGCAGTTCGGCACCGACTTGGCCCGGGTCAAACTCAAGCGCCTCTATCCTCCCTTGAAATCTTCTGAAACCCCGGTGGACCTAGAAACCTCTGAACCTGTCAAAACTTCTGTGTCAGCCCACTAGTGGGATTCGGTACGACCTCATCCCAGCCTACGGCACTACTTGCAAAACCCTGCTAACGGCACCATAACACCATTATCAACACATGTTGCTCCTGCCCCTTGGTCGTGTGGGACACAAACCGTTACGGTGCCAGCACACTGACCGCCCTTGCCATCCACAGCGATAAAACTGATATAGTACACACGGCCGAGTCCTTCTCCGCTCCGCTCTGCACGCACGAGGGCCGTAGCAGTACCAATTCCACTGCTATCTGGACATGCGTCATTATTTCCTGTTCCAAGCAGTGGTTCATTCTGCTGCACAGCGGTAACAGTAATAGCCACTGAATCTCTGTTTGGATCCGTGACCCCAAGGATTTCTATAGGCACCATCTTGTGGTTTGGTGGCCAGAGTTGCGCCGGAGACGCTATAGCATCCGAACAATCCGGTGGTTCTGGCACTGTCTCAGGACCTGGATCAATCAGAAGAGTGCCACTAAATACTCCGTCGCTGGTAAAAGACAATCCGAATGCAAAAGGGGAGACATTAAATACAGGCAGACCGTCAGAATCGAGTGGAAAGAATCGAACACCGTTGACGTTTGGTCCGAAGATGAAGTCATCTAGACCTGTCAAGAATTGGTCACTAGACCAAACACCGTTTACAAGGTAATTAAGACGCCATGCTGAGACTGTGTCTAGATGTGGAAGCCCGATTGAGTGAAAGAATGGTGAGCTAGTGTCTGCCAGTAGGGTGTATCCGATACCTGGTAATGGATCGAGCAGATATTCTATGCCACTCGCTGCATTCACGAAAAATCTCAATGTATTGTTTGCTGCAGTTGTCGGAACAATGTAGTTGACGCCCAGAACAAGTGGCGTCCCACCGATTACCCCTTCGGTTTCAGTGGCATCAGCGCTAATCTGTAAGCGAAGTAACTCTATGCCGTGATAGTCGAGAAAGTTCCAAGGAGCATTGTCAATATCCATGCGAGCCAAGTTCGCTGGCGGGTCTACTGTCACACTTCCTCCAAGTTGAGTTCCAACCAACGAAATCGCATCCCCATAGAGCCGATAGTTGGTAATCTCTGGGGACGTCGAAAAATTCTGCAAGTTAGCGATTGGCTTAAGTAGACCTAGACCAATAAGCGGAGACAGCAAAGCTGCGGGACCAGGGGCATCGAAGGTTATTGTTCGGAGATTCGCCGTTGCCCCCAAGAGCTGTGCAATCCCTCCGCCAAGAGAATGGCCAGTAAGTGTGATATCTGCGTTGGAATGCTGAGCAGCTATGCCTGCTAAAAAGTCTACTATGTCCACCGTGTACTTGATGAACTGAAGATTTGGAGTTCCAGTTCCAAAGGATGTGTCTCCTAGAAAGTTTTTAATGGTAGTTTCCTTATTACTCTGTGTATCCGTGCCACGAATCGCAATTACAATATGATTGTTTTTCTGGTATGCATTCGCACTGAGGCCATCTATAGTAAGAATATCATCTATGATGCTATACCCGTCTGCTCCAAAAGCAATAGGGCTGTAGGCATCCTCAGCAAGCTTGGCCAGAGTCGTGACGGTAGGGCCTGCCGACACTTTTACTATGTCAGTTATCATTGTCGGCATTCGGTCGTTCCAAACACCGACAGGAAGAGCTACTGATGTGGCATTGTACTTATAATTGGCCACTCTTTTTCCATCAATGAAGAAGCTCACTGTGGTCGGCGTCCAGTTAACCGTGAAATTATGATAAGTGCCCCAGGAAACTGGGATGCCTACATTCAGGAGTTCTGTACCTGTAGAACCAGAAAGCACCAGTGCTCGTATAGAGTTGATAGTTGGGCCAAACCTGGCATCATAGGTATCGAAATAAAAACCAATTGGCGTCAAAAACGAATTTACGCCGAACCCAAATTTCTGGTAATCGCCGCCTAAGCTGATGCGGGCTGTTGCCATGAGCATGTCAGTACCAGGCTGGAAAGTTGCGAGGGAATTAACATCTTTATGATCTGGACCCCCCGATAATTGCAATACACCATTAATCACCTGGATACCGAATGCACCATTAATAATAGTCCATCGGGAGCTATCCAACGCTGAACTGGAAAACTCGTCTAAGAGCAAGGGCGCAGCTAGCGAGTCTCCTGAAGGGTGCATGACTGTAATGGTACAAAGAGCGAGGGCCAAGATTATCTGACGAACAGACCTTCTAACCTCCATTGCCTTTTCTCCTCAGTGCTAGTTCTATGATGCCTACCTGCCTGAAATGGTGCTGATTTCAGTCCTGACCGTTTTCGATTTCAGTCCTCTACACCTACCGAGGCGGCGGGTAAGCCGCGAGGGCGGATAAACCGAAGGCTTTGACAACCGATGTCGACTTGATCCGCGTGATTGTGCAGCGCTTCGCACCGTGCAAGCAGCAGATATGACTGCCGCTCACAACCTCCCCACCACCTGCTCCATCCGTTCCTGCCCCACGTTGGTATAAATCTGCGTCGTGGCGATGCTCTCGTGGCCCAGCAGCGCCTGGATGTCCACCAGTTCGGCACCGGCGTTGAGGAGGTTGGTGGCGTAAGTATGGCGCAATTTATGCGGCGTGATCGGTTTATTAATCCCGGCCTGGCGCACCATGCCCCGCAAGTAAGCCCGCGCCGCCTGGGAGGATGCCGGCGGCTGACCCGGCGCTTTGGCAAACACGCGCTCCCCGCGCGGCTGATCCTTGAGCCAGAAGCCGAATACCTGGCCGAACGCTTCGGGCAACGGCACCCGCCGTTCCTTGTCACCCTTGCCGATCACACGTACCGAGCGGGCTATCCCGTCCACCAGCCGCACATCCGAAACCTTCAGACCCAGCGCTTCCGAGATGCGCAGCCCCGAGTTCAGCAACAACCCAAACAGCAGTTCGTAACGGCGGCGGGTCGCCGTCATCCGCTCGGGGTTCTGGCCGAAGATGTTCAACGGCAGGTTGTTCCGATCCTTCAAGGTCGCCTCCAGCTTCGCCTGCTCCTCCTTCTCCATCCACACCGGCAGGCGCTGGGGGCGCTTGGGCTTGTCGGCCAGATACACCGGGTCGCCGGTGACGATCTCATGGCGCATCGCCCACTTGTAGAAACTGCTCAAAGTGCTCAGCCGCCGGGTGACGATGGCGACGCTGACCTGGCGCTCGCGCAACTGCCAGGCGGCGAATTGTTCCACGTCCACCGCCCGCGCGCGCTGCCAGTCCTTGCCGGCCTCCTGGAGCCAGTCGGCCCAGAGGCCCAGGTCGGAGTTGTAGGCGTAACAGGTCGACGTGCGGTGGCCCCGCGTGTACAGCAGATGCGAAAGGAACTCTTTCCGGGCCTCGTCAAAGACTTCACGGTCGAACATGGCGACGCTGCTCCACCCGCTCCGCGCGATCCTGCTGCGCTCCGGGCGGGCTTGATGATTTTCGGAATTGGTGATTTCCGAAAACCAAAGTTGAAGGTCATTTTCTGCATGATACCCCAAGTCCGCGAAAAATGGGCTATTCGATGAAGGGGTAAGCTGAAAAAAATGCATGATTTCATCATAAACTTTCAAAAATATTTATTTCTGAAAAATAATTCGATAATTGACCGATCATCGTTATGAATTAAGTTGACTTAAGCTATTTTGATTCAAGTTAAGATGAATCGATTCAAAATAATTTGCAGTGACTTGAATTAATCTATATCATTTTAGATTAACTTCATTTAAGTCGCTGCAAGGTGACCGCCATGTCCTGGTTTTACTGTCGATGGGAACGCGGCAGCCGCTACTACGAGGCGCGCATCCAGCAAGATCTGTGGGGCGAGTGGGTGTTGGTGTAAACCTGGGGGCGGCGGGGCGCTGCCTGGGTTCAGCAGCGCAATATCCCCTGCGAAAACTATCCCGCCACCCTGGCGCGTTTCCAGCGCGTACAACGGCGACGTCTCCAGCGCGGCTATCACGAGCGACCAACCTGGCCGCCTGGCTGGCGGTTCAAGGGTGTGATGTGCTGCTGGTGGATACCGACGTGCAACGCACCGCCGCCAACTGGGTCGACCGGCGTCATCTGCTCTCGAATGTGCCTGCTGTGCATTGCGCCGAACGCCGGGGCAATGTCTTTCATGCGCTGCGCGATCTGGCCAAGCGCTATGAACAGGTGATCGTCGATGCTGGTGGCCGGGACTCCGAAGAGTTGCGCACCGCCCTGGTCGCGGCCCACCAGGTCTATGTCCCGCTCCGCGCCAGCCAGCCTGACCTGGAAACCAGCTTGCACATGAACGAGCTGGTCACCCTGGCGCATGGCATGAACCCCACTCTGGAGGCACGGGTGCTGATTTCGATGGCTCCGACGAATCCTTCGGTCAAGGAAGCCGTCGACGCGCGGGAACTGCTACAAGAGCTTTCCGCCCTCCTACCGTCCGCTGTGACCATCAGCGAGCGCAAGGTCTACCGAGACGCCATGACCGAGGGGCGGGGGGCCTGTGAACTCGACAACGACAAAGCCCGCGCCGAGATTGCGGCGCTGGCGGGAGAAATCTATGGAGACACTCATGGCGAAATTCAGCCTTAAACCCAACCCGACGCCGGCTGTAGAACCTGACATCAATCCCGAGGCGCTGGAAGCGTTCGCTGCCGGCGCCAGGGGCCGGGACACCGGGAAGGCGGAAGCGCCGCCTTGGGACCACTTCGACCCCAACGCCAAGCCGCGCTACAACGTCGCCATCCGGCTGAACGATTACCAGTTGGCGATGCTGCGCTATCTGGCGGAAGCGCGGGATATCAGCCAGCAAAAACTGCTGAATCGGCACTTGATCCCGATTCTCAAGCAGTTGACGCTGGAACAATGGGCTACTGAGCGGAATCCGTCAAATTGACTGGAAATGACGTGTTTTAATCTCAATTAATTCATATCAACTGAAGTCAATTTAAGTCATTTCAATGAAGCCTGGCCGGACGGTTTGGTCGCCGTCCAGCAGGTGATGCCTATATTGGAATGAAATTTAAAACTATTCTGCTAAAGCAAAATAGAACCCATCCCATCATGGACATCGTCAAATACATTGCATGGCTGCTTCCAACGCTACTCGGATTCGCGGGAAATTGGCTGTTTAAATTTACAGAGGACGATCCCAAAGCCCCACACAAAAAGCGGCTCACTCAACCCGGTCAGTTTGCCATTGTTGCCGCTGTAGCTTCACTTTTTCTTGCCGCCTATACAACGTATTCAGACCAACAAGTTGCAGCGGCACGGGCGGCAGAAGCCGAATCTGATCTAAAGAATTTGATCGAAAAGCTGGATCATACGAATGCAAGGCTCGCAAAAGCCATTGGACGTCTGAATGAGAACTTGATGTTTCTCGGCGCTCGCGCCGGTGAATGTTCCATTGATGAAGTGGTCCGATTCACGGCGAAAAACGGTGATGTGCCTGTTTCCTCTGCATCCTCCGTGCTCGTCGAACTTGCAACGCCGCGGATCGCGCTCGTCTGGCATTGTGGTGAAACCGACAAGAAAACCAGGTGGGAAGAACCTTTCGATGTCGTCCGATGTGAACGAACGGGAAGTGGGGCTGTTGTATGGACGTTTTACAAGAAAGCCCAGACGACCGGGTAAAACCATAGCGTTGTAGAGCAGTGCATGCAACCGGAAGCCACCGCCGGGCCGAAGGAGCGCGGTTGTTGGCGGAAGTCGCTGCATGCGGCTACATTGACGATTATTCCGGGGTGCGCACCGCGCGCACTGTCGGCGCCTCCGGATCGAGCGCGCCACCGTCTGGAACCTGACCGATGCGGCAGGCCAGCGCTGCGGACAAGCCGCGACGTTTCGGGACTGACGATCAGTGAAAAAGAGGTCTACTCCTGAGAGGTCTGTGAGGTAAGAGGATGTTGATCCCGTATCGTGCACGTCGGAGGCTTCCCCTTTCGAGTGAGCAGATGTTCGATCTTATCGCTGATGTAGAACGCTATCCTGAATTTCTGTCCTTGATGCGCCAGGCCCAAATCGTTCGCCGCGACGCCCACACTTACGAAACGCAACAAACCTTGGCGCTGGGCGTCATGATCTACCGGTTTCGCACCCGCACTGAATTGAACCGGCCACACGCCATCCGGGTGACCTCCGCCGATTGGGCCTTTCGTCGCTTCGAGATCGGTTGGTCTTTTACCCCCACCTCTGAAGGTCATTGTTGCGTTGATTTTACCCTTGACTGCGAGATTCGGGCGCTCTGGCTCAATCCGTTCAACACGGTGTTGATCGCCCAGATGGGGGCGACGATGATCGATGCCTTTGCGACGCGCGCCCGTCAGTTGCATCCGGCGCCCTCGCTCTGATCCGGTCTCTTTATCACTGGATTGTTTCGGAGCATTCAATCGCGACCGTCTTCGATCCCACCCACGCCTGGGATTCGGTAACACCCCACCTGGTCGGGGAACGCCCGCCACGCCAGCGTATCGAGTCCGACCCAGGTTAATGCCTCGCAGCAGCCCGGAAAGCGTTCGCTGGTCTCCACGGTTCGCGCCACGCCATCGATGACCACAATTCGGAAGCCCGGCTGATTGCCCGGCGTCTCCCAGCGCACCAGCGCCACCACATTGCCATCCTCGCGCCAGGCGAGCCGATCTTGCCAATCGGTGGTCGGCAAGTTGGGCGTCCATTCCCCCGACCAGCGGATTTGACCGACGCGGTACGACGATTCCATCCGAATTTCCATGAGGTGATGAAGAGTGGCGTAAGTGGCGTAAGTGGCGTTGATTTCAACATTTCTAATGTCCTATAGAAAATTAGGTTCCTTAATGTCAGAAGTTCCGCCACTTGCGCCACTTGCGCCACTGTCAACAAGCAAACCAATACCTAGCCAGTAGCGGGTTCCGCCCGTGCGTTTCTTTTGGTCAAAACCACGCTCAACCAGTCTTAATCCAAAACTTCGTTGTGATTCAGGGCGTTCTCCTTGCGCCTCGCACCAATCGCTATAGGATTTGTACAAATCAGCCGCTTTCGCTTCGGCCACTTTATTAACCACGCAACAATCTGCTAGCCAGGCCGCCAACACATCCATCTCTTCCCGATAAGCTTGCGTGGCGTCCAAGACGGCCTGCGGCGGCTTCAATCCTTCCTCGCGCCACAGCCGCACCCCTTCCAGCGCCCAATTCAGAATGCCCGACAGGGCCGCCGGCTCGCGCAGTCTCGTTTTGAAACTCCCGTCTTTCTCGTGGTCAGGGATGCAATAGGTGAAGGGAATCAGCCGAATGCGTCGCCAAATCCCCAAGTCGGTGCCGGCGATGACCGGTTTGTGATTGGTGGACAACCACACCTTGAACTCCGGGCGGAACTCAAAAGTGTCCTGGTGCATGAAATTGGCGCGAATGCGGTCGCCGCCGGTCATCGATTTGATCAGCACCTCATTCAGCCGCTTGCCCTGCCCGGTCTCGACGCTGGCGACCAGGCGCGCGCCGCGCAATACCGCCAGCTCGGTGGCGTGGCGGTCCTGCTTCTTCTGCATCAGCAGATCCGGCGTGGCCTGCTGGGCGTAATCCGTACCGAGGAGCGCCGAGAGGGTTTCAACGAACGTGGATTTACCGTTTTGCCCCACCCCCCACAGCACGAAAAAAGGTTCTGTTGCGTTAATTTTTTTCGAGCACGATTGGGTAACCCTTGCAGGTTATTAGGCAGCCAGTGAATAAAATTGTCCTGCGGCGGAGAGATTCGTCCCTTCGGCCATGATCATTTGGCCCTTCTTGATCATGTGCAGGAGTTCGATGCCCCGCAGGGTGGTCCGAGCAGAATGAAAGCCTTTGAACCCCAGCATGGGGCGGACGATCCGTTTAACGGCGCGATGATCTTGTTCCACTAAATTATTTAAGTACTTGTTTTGGCGAATCTCAATGGCGGCGCCCGTCTCCTCCTGGAGTGCATCCAGGGCAGCGGTGTTAGCGCCACTCTTATCGATCGTGACTTTGTCCGGAAGACCGTGCTGCCGTATCGCCTTTTTGAGAAAGCGCAGGGCGGCTTTCTTATCGCGATGCGCCGTGAACAGGAAGTCGATCGTCTGGCCGTCTCGATCAACCGCGCGGTAGAGGTACTTCCACTGGCCTTTGACCTTAATGTAGGTCTCATCCATCCGCCAACTTGTGCCCACCGGGCGCTTTTGTCCTTTGCGGAAAGCCGCTTCCAACTGCGGCGTAAACTTCTGGACCCAGCGGTAGACGCTGGAATGATCCACGTCGACACCCCGCTCCGCCAGCATCTCTTCCAGGTTCCGATAGCTCAACGGATAGGCGAGGTACCAACGGACACTCGTTAGGATGATGTCTCGTTCAAAGCGGTGGCCTCTAAAATCGATCATGCGGGTTCTCAAGTCAGGACAGGGGCCGTGTAGCTTACCGAAATCCGACCCTATCAGCTAACGCAACAGAACCCCTGTTTCTTCCAGGCGTTGATCTGAGTGGCGTGAATACCATACTCTGCCGTCAGCTGATTGCTGGTTTTCTGTTGACGAATCGCCTCCAAGGCCCCTTTGGTCTTGAACTCAACCGTATGCCTTTTGCGCACTCCTGCCATATTTCACCTTGCCTTTCGCTGTTGCCTTCTCTCTTAGAGCCTGGTCTAAAATATGGGGAGCATCATAGATAGCCCCTGATTGGTGACGATGATCATCTGCCCCTTCTTGATCATGTGCACCAGTTCGATACCTTGCAGGGTCACTCGGGCGGAACGGAAGGATTGCAATCGGTGCCGTTGGGCGGCCCGGAGCGGTAAATAACGCGGTTCTGTTGCGTTAATTTTTTTCGAGCACGATTGAATAACCCTTGCAGGTTATTAGGCAGCCAGTGAATAAAATTGTCCTGCGGTGGAAAGACTCAGCCCTTCGGCCATGATCATCTGGCCCTTCTTGATCATGTGCATGAGTTCGATGCCTTGTAGAGTCACCCGGGCCGAATGAAAGGTGTGGAATCCTAGCATCGGTCGGATGATTCGTTTCACAGCCCGATGACCCTGTTCCACCCGGTTATTCAAGTATTTGATTTGACGGACCTCGATGGCGGTGCCCATCTCCTCCTGGAGAGCATCCAGGGCCGCGGTGTGGGCGCCACTCTTATCGATCGTGACTTTGTTCGGCAGGCCGTGTGCCGTATTGCCTTTTTGAGAAAGCGCCGAGCCGCCTTCTTATCACGATGGGTGGTGAGGAGAAAGTCGATCATCTGGCCATCCCGATCGACGGCGCGGTCGAGGTACTTCCACTGGCCTTTGAGTTTGATGTAAGTCTCATCCATCCGCCCACTCGTGCCGACCGGGCGCTTTTATCCTTTGCGGAACACCGCTTCGAATTGAGAGGTAAACTTCCGGACCCAGCGGTCAACACTGGAATGATCCACGTCGACACCGCGCTCCGCCCGCATCTCTTCCAAGTTCCGATAACTCAACGGGTACGCCAAATACCACCGGACACTCGTCAGGATGAGGTCTTGTTCAAAGCGGTGGCCTCTAAAGTCGATCATGCGGGTTCTCAAGTCAGGACAGGGGCCGTGTAGCTTACCGAAACTGGAACTCCTTTGGCTAACGCGACAGAACCGTTGAAAGTACCCACGAGCAAGCCATTCGGCGCTGTGGTCTGCGCCAGTGCCGCTACATTAGACTGACCAAAACCCACCTACAACACGTGCTCCCTGCCGTCGCGATTAACCTGATTCGGGCCGGTGAGTGGTTAGCGGGGACCCCAACAGCTCCGACCCGTTGTTCGCGGTTTGCCGCCCTTCAAGGAGTGGCGTGAACGACCCAGGAGAATTCGCCACCAGTGCCAAACATTCGCGATTTCCGGGTACTCTGGCCAATGGATCGACGGATCTGGAATTCCCAATCCTCAATACCGTGCGTCGGACGGTTTACCGCCTTTAGGCTAGTCATTGACCTTTAGCTATTGAGTAAAATTCTCAGCTCCAAGATAAACTTCAGTGACGTCCGCCCATGCCCCCACTCAGCAGTTGCTGTACGATATCGCCGTATTGAGTAGCCACCATCTCTTCAACGCAGTCCGCCTCTTGCGTGACCGTTCCAGTAAAGGTTTGCGCGCTTAGGTCATAAGTACCAGCAGTCGTGCGCGTGCACGTCATTTGGTTTTCATCGGTTCCTCTCGTGCGACTCATGTCGGTGGTGGTGCTCAGACTCAAGATATACAGATTGCTGTCGCTGGTATCCTGAATCAAATTGCCCGTCGTGGTTATGGAACCGTCCTGGGTTGAATCCCGGTCTATGCAATTGGTATAAGTGACCGTACTTTCCAGAGCGCCTGTCGTTGGATCATACGAACCGCTAATGGCGCGTGTGCCGCCGCCTTGACAGGTCGCGCTTTCATCGATGCTGACGGCCGTGGTGGGAATGGTAGCAGTCGTCGATATGCTTGTACCATCCCCATTACGACCGCCGTGGGCCAGCGCGGTCGCGCAAGTCATCAAACCAATCGTGATCAATACCGGAATATAACGCGCTTTCATATCATATCGCTCCAAATGGTCATTTTTATCGAGGGAAAATTTCCCACGTAGAATTATATTAAGTGGGATAATTTCCCACGTCAAGAAAATGTAGGATAATCACCTCATTCATTGGCTTCAACCAATCCGAATCATGACGCCACTCACCCCGCCTTCCACGCTGGCTGCCGCACTGAGACGCATCTTGAGACCCATCGTGCGTCTCGCATTGGCACACGGCATTACCTACCCGGCTTTTTCGGAACTACTGAAAACGCTATTCGTCGATGTGGCCCGCTGTCATTTCTCTCTGCCTGAAACTCCGCTCAGCGACAGCCGCCTTCATCTACTGACCGGCATCCATCGTAAGGAACTGAAACGCCTGCGCGAGATTCCACCGGACCCGGCAGGGCGAACGCCCGAATCGGTGTCTTTCGGGGCGCAACTGGTCGGCCTCTGGATCGGTAAAACACCTTACCTCGACCAACAAGGCCAACCGCGACCGTTGCCTCGATTGGCGAGTGGGAGTACCGACGTTTCTTTTGAATCGCTGGTGGCGAGCGTCAGCAAAGACATTCGCTCCCGCGTCGTGCTCGATGAATGGCTGCGCCTGGGAATCGCCACGCTCAATGAGCGCGATGAAGTGGTACTCAGCACTGGCAGTTTCGTACCACGCCCCGGCTTCGATGAAATCGTTTTTTATTTCAACCACAATCTGCACGATCATGCTGCCGCTTCCGTGCACAATCTGCTCGGCGAAGCACCCCCCCTACTGGAGCGCAGCGTCCATTACGACGCCTTGTCGCTAGAAAGCATCTCGGAACTTGAGGCGCTATCCAAACGGCTTGGCATGAAATCGTTGCAACTCATCAACAGCAAGGCGATTGCGTTGGAAGAACGAGATGCCATGACCGAGCAAAATCGACAACGCTTTACTTACGGCATTTATTTCTACAGTGAACCGACGTCGTCAGAGGGAAATGAATCATCATGAACCGTTATCAGTGGTTTCGATCCGCGATACATCCCCTCTATCTCGTCACCACCGCATGGCTACTGATTCTGGGGATCTGTATCGGGCTGACAGCCGCGCAGGCTGCGCAGCCGACTTGCATTGAACCAATACCAAGCAACGACTTGGATCATGGTGGAATCGAAGGTCGCAGCCATTGGGCCCAGGGCGGCAGCGGTAGCGCCGGCAAAATGCCGGGCGGTAGTGGCGGTACTGGCAAAATGCCAGGGGGCAGCGGCGGTACCGGCATCATGGGAACCATCACCGCTTTCGGCAGCGTCTGCGTCAACGGTTTGGAAATTGATTTCGACTCCAGCACAACCCTCCGTCACAATGGTATCCCTGTCCACTTGCGTGCTTTGGCGCTCGGTCAGATTGTCGCCATCGACGCCAGTGGCCCCGAATTGCGACTGACGGCACGACATATTTTCATTCTGGACGCGCTGCAAGGACCCGTGACCCGCCTCGATCCGCGCCACGGAATGCTTTACGTGATGGATCAACCCATCATCATCAATGACACCACGCGTCCAAACGGTCTGGTGACGCTCGGAGCGCTACAATTAAACAATTTGGTGCGCGTCTCTGGTTTTCGCGATGTGAACGGCATCGTCCATGCGACCCGCCTTGAACCGGTTTCTCATCTTAAGGAACACAGTGCTGTCGGTACGTTGCAGCGCACGGCATCCGGAGCCTGGAATCTTTCGGGTTTGCCACTGCACGCGACGAATCGCCGTCTGTCGGCTAGTGTGGGTGAAAACGCGTTGGTGCGAGGTCGATGGAACGGCCGGCAATTGGTAATGCGAGAGGTCGAAATCGATCCGCTACCGTCGTTGCTGGAAGAGGGTGTCCAAATGATCGCCGAAGGATTGGTGTTGGAGCATCAGGATCCGCTCAAGCTGAGGATTTCGAATTTTGATATCGATCTCACTCCGCAAACCCAGATCAGCGATACTGACCCTAGCCGCTTGCTGGCCAAGGGTCGGCTCGTCCTCGTTTCCGGCCATCTCGCGGGGAAAAATCGCATCGTCGCCGACACCATCAAAGGCTCTGTCAGCGCTGGATCGCATGGCTCGACCCCTCTTAGCCAGCGCTTCTCACCCACCGCTGTTCGCCCCGCCCACCGCAATGTCAGCGATCTCGACCAACCCTCCACCATCGGTGGCCTACCGACCCCCCCAGATAGCCAAGATCGGGCAGCACCATCCGACCGCAATGAACCGATAGGCCAAACGACCGCGCCGGATCTGAGCGCAGCGACCCATCGCGACGACTCCACGGCAAACCCGCCTGCATCGGTTAATGGCAAAAAGAACCCATCTGCGGGAAGCCAGGGGCCAGGAGGGTTTGGCGGTGGCCGGCATAGTGGGGGCAAAGGGCAGTCCGGCGGCGCATCACGAGGCCGCTGAATCGGTCGGTCTTCGGCACGATTCTGGGTCCGACCGACCGAAAAATGAAGAACCAGAAGGGAGTGAGCGTGACTCCTCCCGATGATGATCCTGCTTTGGAAAAAGGGTAGTCTTGCAGAAGTAGTGATCAATACTCAATGATTTACCGGCTAATGATCTTTAAAAATTGGCTCAATATGGATTCCAGGCTGTTGAAGATGGCTCGCCCTGCCAAGGGACAGGAGCTACACTGAAGAGGTTTTGAACCGCCGCGCTCCAGGTTTCCCGTCGATGATCAACCTTCAGAATCTACTGGACGATGTCCGGTGTTACGAAACGGTCCGCCAACTGCGCTGGCCCGATGGGGTTCACTGCCCCCATTGTGGGGCGGCGAACGTGACGAAGCAGGGTCACGACACGACCCAACCGGCGCGACAGAAATATCGGTGTGCCGGGTGCCATCGCTCTTTTGACGATCTAACCGGGACGGTGTTGGCCGGCCACCACCCGCCGTTACGAATTTGGATATTATGTTTATATTTTATGGGTTTGAACTTGTCTAATGCCCAGATTGCCCAAGAGTTGGCGTTGAATCCGGACGACGTGCAGCGGATGACCGAGCAACTGCGCCAAGGTATCGTCGCCCGCCAACCCGAACCCACCTTGGCGGGGGAAGTGGAATGCGACGAGGTCTATATGGTGGCCGGGCATAAAGGGCATCCGGACGCGGTGAAAAAAAAGGCCGCCGCGGGCGGCGTCGCCGGCTGAAGGGGGCACGGGGTCGAGGCACCCTGGAGCAGGAAAAGCCGCCGATTCTCGGCATGATTGAGCGCGGCGGCGCGGTGGTCGTCCGGATGCTGGATAATGTCCAGCAAGCGACCATCCAACCGCTCCTTCAGACTTTCATCGCCCCGGGAACCCGGGTGTATACCGATGAATATGCAATCTATAACCCATTGAAGGATTGGGGCTTTGATCATCATACGGTGTGTCACAGCCGGGGTGAATACGCCCGCGACGACGATGGCGATGGCTTCCATGAGATTCATGTTAATACCGCTGAGGGTTTCTGGTCCCTGTTGCGTTCCTGGTTGCGACCCCATCGAGGAATTTCGCAAGAAAAGCTGCCGCTCTACCTGGGCTTCTTTCAGTTCGTGCATAACGTCCGCATTCGGGGCAAAGGCTTGCTCAGACCTCTCTTGGAACTGCTGGTCGCCTATAGGCTTGCCAACGATTATCCCTACATTATCAACGAACTGAGCGTTAATCAAATTGTCTAATAACTATAGAA
This sequence comes from Gammaproteobacteria bacterium, assembly GCA_024235095.1. Taxonomy (NCBI): domain Bacteria; kingdom Pseudomonadati; phylum Pseudomonadota; class Gammaproteobacteria; species Gammaproteobacteria bacterium. The sequence goes on along the minus strand of JACKNC010000003.1, from coordinate 169,520 downwards.
GACCTCTTTAGAGACTCTAAATTTATAGAGGAGGTGCGGCAATGAACGCGGAATGGATGTTTGATGCACGTAAAATACCGGATGAAGTGATGAATTACATCCGGCGTATTGCGGTTCGCGCGGTCGAAGAGAAGCATTATGGTCCGGAGCTTGTTGCTGATTTTTTGGGTATCGACCGAACGAGTATTTATGATTGGCTTCGCAACTATCGTTATGAAGGAGAAGAAGCCCTGGATACCCGGAAAGCGCTCGGCGCCACGTGTGTGATGACTCCGGATATTGATCGATGGTTAAAAGAAACGATACTCAATACGACGCCGGCGGATCATGGCTATGATACGGTTTTATGGACTTTAGAGATCATGGTTAATTTATTGAAAGAGTACTTTGGTTTATGGGTATCGGATGCCACGGTTCGTCTGCATTTACATCAATTAGGACTGAGTTGTCAAAAACCTTGTTATCATGCCTTAAACCAGGATCAGGAGGAAGTTAAAAAGTTTATTAATGAAGAATTTAAAGAGATTCAGAAGCGGGCTCAAGAACTTGGAGCGGATATTGCGTTTCAGGATGAGTCATGGGTTCAAGGCCATACGCGTTCTGGACGGACGTGGGGCTTAGTCGGTCATCCGCCTGAAATTAAAGTGAGTGATGACCGGGGTGGGTTTCACATTTTATCGATGGTTACGGCGACGGGCGAGTTAATATTTGAAGTGACCACTCAAAAATGAGTGAGTGGGGTTTTCATTGCCTTTTTAGAGAAGGCATTAGAGGGTCGAGAGCGCCCATTAATTGTCATCACGGACAATGCGTCTTATCATACCTCGAAAGAAGTCAAAGCCTTTCTTGAGACGCATCGAAAACAAATCCGCTTGTTCTTTCTTCCCCCCCACTCGCCAGAGTTAAATCCGGATGAACAGGTTTGGAATGAGATCAAAAATGATCATCTGGAAAAGGAGCCAATTAAAAACCGGGCTGATTTCAGAGCGCGCGTTTATTCTGCTTTGGAAAAGCTAAAAGAATTTCAGGAAAGGGTCAAATCATTTTTTAGGCTCCCTGATACTCAATACGCTAATCCTGCAGCAATTCCCGGTCTCTTTCCTATCTTTTGATTAATAAGGATTTTTTCTCAAAAATTTATCAGTGTTTAATAAAAAATATATTTATAAATCATTTAGATGAGCAAAAGAGACCGGGAATTGCTGCTAATCCTGAAAAAGCTCCAGCATGATTTTTGTGGGGATAACTATTAGCAAGACAATACCACAAGTTGCGAAGAGTGAATCTCACGGTGATGGCATGAAAGGGCAAGTCCTGCATTCCCGAAAACCTGATTCGTACAAAAGCCGGCTCCGCCGAGACTGCGAGATTGATAAGGACGGGGATGCGCGCGAATTCCATCAGGGCACGAGGACTGGCGACAGTGCCTCAATACGATGCCGGATATATGGCCGCAACTTTTCCTTCAGTCAAACTGCGATTTCCTCTTGCATCGCGGGGCGGACCATATATACAAAAACACCGTAGCCCGGATGCAGCCCTCAAGCCGAAACTCGGAGGTTCCCGGATTCCGCTTCGCTTCATCCAGGCTACGCTCCTACGCTCCTCAGAATCCAAGCCTCTGCATAAAGTCAGTGAATTCCACAGAATAGAGAAAACCCGCCATCGCAGCATTGCGCGTCATACCACTCGCTAATTGTTCCAGCCAGAACGTATAGCCGCCTTCGTCCGGTTCACGCTGAAAGAAAGTGAGATAAAGGTTGGTGACGAATTCAAAGTCGGTGGTATTTCTCCCCAGGTATTCGGCGCTATTGAAGAAGAAGTCCGCCATTTGCCGAAATACCGGTTTGACGTCCATGCCTTCCCTCTGGCGCTCGGCAATCAGATTCTGCCAGAAGGCCAGTCCTTCCGCGTCAGGGTCGCGGCGCAGAATGGAGACGTAGTAGTGAGTAATCAGGGTGGTTGCGTTGGAAAAACCGGCTGTTGAATATGGAATCCGCACTTCGGAGCGGTTGACCAACAACCCGTCACGGACATCGTTGAGTCTGATGCGGATTTGGTAACCGCCATGATCAGGCGTCAATACGCCATTTGGCAAGGTGTAAGTGGTTGTCGTGGTCGGGAGACCAGACGAAGAAAAAATGGACAGGAAGCAGAAATTTGCGTCAAATTGGTCAATACGCACCTCAACATAGTTATACGGTGCGGTGGCTACCGGCAAAGTCCAGGAAAGCGTCGGCGTCAATGCGTCGCCAGAGAGGGTGACGTTTTCCACAAAAGCAATAGGTAATGGGGCGTCGATACCAGGTTTGATGACTTGATCCTGAACCCCACTGTTTTCAGCAGTGATGGTAAAGCCGCCGGTTGCGACATCAGTGGAAAAATTCGCAAAGGGACGGCCTGTGAAAAAGTCATTCGGGAAAATCCCGCAGCCATCGAAATCGAGATTAAGGTTGACATTACTGTCAACCAAACTTGTTGCGTTCACGGTCGTACCCAGGGCGGGCTTGACCGTAGCCTCCAGCACAATCTGATCCCGATCTGCAGTTCCCTCTTGTCGAACCGTGCGCCTGAAGTAATAAACCTCGGCATCAGAGATCGTTACCGGGCCTTGGTGAGTTGTGTATGTCACTCGGGTATCGGAACGATTCACTAAAGCGCTGCCTTGCACCTCTTCCAGCATGACGCGCAGCATGTAATCCCGGTCCGGTTGCAATACATCACTGGGCAGAGCGTAGGCCGTGGCATCAATAGGTAATGCATCGGAGGTAAAGACCAAAGCTCCTCCGGCGAAGTCGACTACCCTGACTCTAATGCGGGTGTAGGGCAAACCGGTCGCCGGTAATTCCCACGTTATCATAGGCATGAGCAAATCGCCGGAGATATTGATGTTGCTGACAAAGGGCAGCGCTTGCACTTCAAAAAGATCGTTGGTAACACTTGTCGCGGTGTCAAGTCCGTTCATTGCGGTGACCGTCCACGGACCCAGTTGGTCTGGATTGTAGGGCGCGCTGGCGCTCAATTCGTCAGATCTAAACCCTGTGTCTTGGAGGACGATGCTGGTTGCGCCTTGCGTGGCAACGGCGCTGGTGTTTTGCACGGGATTTACAATCGCGCCAATCAAAAGTAGGTCAAACATACTCCCGTTCGGATTCATCACGTTTGAACGGAAGAAATAGGGCGTGAAGGACACAGGCTCGGCCTGAACATTGACCGTAAGCAGCATTCCCAACAGTATACCGACGATAGGTTTAAGAAAACTGCTGAGTCACCATCTCCACCTTCCTCCTGTATGAAGAAAATATTAGAACTCTTGGTTCGTGAAACCAGGAAGTGTTTTCGGGAAGACTCCCATTTCTAGGTATAGAGTGGAGTGTCTCATTCTACAAGCAGGATTTAATATTTTTTACAGGATGTTTTTACGCGATGACTGATGAGTTATCTCGCGCAAGGACGGTAGACGGTAGTGCTACACTTTATAGCAATTCCTCCCTTGGCCCCCGCTCTCCCGAGTCTGGAGAGTCAGCATAGCGTTAACCCAATGTCGAATAACCACTTAAATCAAGACGCCGCCCAACAGCTTCGGCGCGCGCTCGGCGCGGTTCGAGACATGCGTGAAAAGCTGCAAGCCGTTGAAGCGCGAGCGCATGAGCCGATTGCAATTATTGGCCTGGCTTGCCGATTACCGGGCGGCCTGGATTTAGCCGCCTTCTGGCGCACCCTCGTGGAAGGGCGCGATGCGATCCGTGAAATTCCGCCGGAACGCTGGGACATCGAAGCGTTTTATGATCCCGACCCGGATGCGCCAGGCAAGATGAACACGCGCTGGGGTGGTTTGATCGACGCAGCTGATTGTTTCGATCCCACGTTCTTTGGCATCTCCCCGCGCGAAGCGCTGAGCATCGATCCCCAGCAACGCCTGCTGCTGGAAGTCGCCTGGCACGCACTGGAACAGGCGGGCATCGCCCCGGATCGGTTGACCGGGAGCCTCACCGGCGTTTACGTCGGTTTGAGCACGCACGACTACGCCGAAATTCTCGGTGACCGCGCCAGCGCCGACTGGATTGACGCCCACGCTAGCTTGGGCAATTCGGCGGCGGTCGCAGCGGGGCGTCTGGCCTACACCCTAGGTTTGCAGGGGCCAGCCATGGTCGTGGACACCGCCTGCTCCTCATCGTTGGTCGCGGTGCATCTGGCCTGCCAGGCGCTGCGCACCGGCGAAATCGGGCTGGCGCTGGCCGGAGGCGTTAATCTGACCCTGCGTCCGGAATTGACCATCGGGTTCAGCAAGGCGCGGATGATGGCGGCGGACGGTCGTTGCAAGACCTTCGATGCGGCGGCGGATGGTTATGTTCGTGGTGAAGGCTGCGGGGTGGTGGTGCTCAAACGGCTGTCTGACGCACTAGCGACGGGCGACCGGATTGAAGCGCTCATTCGCGGCAGCGCCATCAACCAGGACGGTCGCTCGAATGGTCTGACTGCGCCCAACGGACCGGCTCAGGTTGCAGTGATCCGAGCCGCGCTGGCGAATGCCGGCGTCGAGCCTGCTCAGGTTTCCTGTATTGAGGCGCACGGCACCGGCACCGCGCTCGGCGACCCGATCGAGGCGCGCGCCCTGACCACGGTGTTCGGCGGTGAGCGGGTTACAACACCGCCAGCCGTCGGTTCGGTGAAAACCCAGATCGGCCATCTGGAAGCCGCAGCGGGCATCGCTGGACTGATCAAGATAACGCTGGCTCTGCGTCATGCAACCTATCTCCCTCATTTACACTTCCATACGCTGAATCCGCATATCGCCGCCGATGGTTTTCCGTTCCACATTCCCACCGTGGCCACGCCGTGGACGCCTGTCGCGGGCCGGCGCATCGGCGGAGTCAGTTCATTCGGATTCTCCGGCACCAATGCTCATGTCGTGCTTGAGGAAGCGCCGGGAAATAGAGAGACAGGGAGTAGGGAGGCAGGAAGACTGCTTTGCCTGTCCGCCCGTGACCCCGAAGCGCTCGATGAATTGAGGCGCCAGACAGACGCCGCGCTGGCCGCGCCGGACGTAGACCTGGCGGGTCTGGCTGCGACCTTGAGCGCAGGACGCGCGCACCATGCCTGTCGAATCGCTGTGGTCGCCGGGAATGCTGAAGACGCCCGCGCCGCATTGGCGTCGGCGCAACCAGTTCGGTCCACGCAACTGCCGGTGATTGCTTTCCTGTTCACCGGCCAGGGTTGCCAGTATCCCGGTATGGCCCGAGGATTGATGGCCGAACCGCGTTTCCGGGAAATCATCGAGCGTTGCGAAACGGCGCTGGCGGGACGCTTGGAGCGGTCGTTAACAGATTTGCTGTTGGCTGAGGATGCGCCGCTGGATCGCACGGAACTGTTGCAACCGGCTCTGTTCGCGCTGGAATACGGAATCGCGGAACTATGGCGCAGCTGGGGCATGGAGCCGGTAGCGGTGCTTGGGCACAGTGTGGGCGAAGTCGCCGCCGCCTGCTTTGCCGGCGCGATGTCGCTGGAGGAAGGTCTGGTCTTCATTGCCGAGCGTGGCCGCTTGATGGGAACGACCGCGGGTCTGGGCGGCATGGTCGCCGCCTTTGCCGCCCCGGAGACGGTGGCTGCTGCGATCACCGGCAGTGGCGCAGTCATCGCTGCCCACAACGGCCCAGCAAACACCGTCGTGTCTGGCGACAAGGCAGCGTTGCCTCGCGCCCTGGCGATGCTGGATCAGGCCAGCATTGCGTATCGCCGACTGGAAGTCGCCACGGCTTTTCATTCCCCGGTGCTCGATCCCTGTCTTGACGCGCTGGAACAAGCAGCGGCGGCTGTAGCCTGGCGTTCAGCCCGGTTGCCAGTGGCTTCAAACCTGACGGGCGACCTGATACACCATTTCGACGCCGGTTACTGGCGGCGGCAGGCGCGGCAACCGGTGGCGTTCACCGAAGGAATGCAGGCGCTGGCGGATCGAGGATGTACGGTATTTCTGGAAGTCGGACCACGCCCTATTCTTTCCGCTCTGGGCCGTGAGATCGTGGAGGACGCGGAATTCATCGCCGCCCTGCGGCAGGAGAGCGAACCCCGGCGCGCTTTAACCGAGGCGCTGACCCGGTTATACACCGCAGGTGCTTCCGTCGATTGGAATGCTTACTGGGGTCCCGGCTGGCGCCGGGTGGAAGCGCCGCTTTATCCGTTTCGCCGCGAGCGTTTTTGGCCAGCGACTTCCAGATTGACCGCTCAGACTTCACGCCTCTCTCAACAGGGACCGGGGAAACCGGCGCACCGCTTGTTGGGTCATCCACTCGATACGCCGTTGCCACAGCATCTTTTTGAAACTTGGATGACGACAGAGACTCTGCCGTTTCTGGCCGATCATGTCGTCTTTGGCGAGATCGTAGTTCCGGGCGCTATGCATACGGTGCTGGCGTTGATCGCGGCGCAGGCGACGCAGCGACCGTCGCCCGCATTGGAGGATGTGGTATTTGCCCAGGCGCTGACCGTACCTGCCGAAGGGGTGCGGGTGCAGTTGATCCTGGAGCCGTCCGGGGATTTCACCCTGCACAGCCAGCGCGAGGGTCAGGACTGGGTTCGGCACGTCGCTGGGCGAATTATCGAGGATGCCCGATCGGCGTCCAGCAGTGAAAATCTGGAATCGCTGCGCGCCCGGTTGACGCAGGACGAAGCCGGTGCTGAATCGCTGTTTGCTCTGTTGGCGGAACGCGGCATCCGCCTGGGGCCGATGTTTCAGGGCATTCAGACGCTTTGGCGGGGTGAAGGCGAAGCGTTGGCGGAAATCCGGAAGCCGGATGCGTTGGGCGATCTGTCCGATTTGCCGATCCACCCCGCGTTACTCGATGCCTGCTTTCAAACCTTGGGTGCGACGTTCAGCGGTGATGGCGCTTCAGGCGGGTTTTTGCCGCTGTCCATTGACCGGGTCCGGTTCTGGCGCAGTCCCCTGGAACGCTTCTGGTGCCATGTGACAACCAGCGGTGGTTTGTCCAGCGCCGACATTGCGGTCGGGCATTTCCGGTTGCTGGATGCCAATGGCCAAATCTGCATGAGCGTTGAGGGGCTGCAAATCAAGCGAGTGGCCGCGCCCGCGCCGGCAGACCCTCTAACCGATGCCCTCTTGGAGTTGGACTGGATTCCCGCGCCGTTGCCTGATCTGGACTGGGCAGACCCAGCGCTATTGGTTGAAGCGGCCCGATCGCATGATGCCGAACTGCCGGAGGATCGGGGGTTGGCGAATGATTTGGAGCGGCTGGCAAGCGCATTTGCCGCTGATGCATTGCGCACTCTGGGTGTGGCGCCAGGCGTTGATAGCTATGAAATCGAAGCGATTGAACACACCTTTACTGAATCCCGTGAATCCCGGCGACGTTTGTTCCGCCGGGTTGCCGAAATCGCCGCCCTAGATCCGGAAGCCGCTCTGATCGGCGGTAAATCACTGGCGGAAGCGCTGCGTAGCCGCTATCCAGCGAATGCCCTCGAAATCGATCTGGTCGCGCGCTGTGGCGGCGGGTTGGCCGGCGTTCTGAGTGGGCAAGCCGATCCTTTACAACTTCTGTTTGCCCACGATCTACAGGCAGGCGTCAACGATTCGGAAACGGCGGGCGACAATATTTACAGCGATTCCGAATTGGCCAAGGCGGCAAACGCCATGATCGCCGCTGCGGTCGCTGAGGCGTTGCGACGGCGTGGCCCCGGCCCGGTGCGCATCCTGGAGGCAGGAGCAGGAACCGGGGCCACCACGGCGGTCTTACTGCCGCTTTTGCAGGATCAGGATAGCGCCCATTATCAGTTCACCGACATTGCGCCGGCCTTTCTTACCGCTGCGCAACGCACTTTCAGCAAGCAGCGCGGGATCGAATTTACCCGGTTTGATGTGGAACAAGCGCCAGCAGCGCAAGGACTCACGCCCGGCAGTTTCGATATAGTGATCGCTGCCAACGTGGTTCACGCCACCGCGGACCTGCGTCGCTCGCTAGCTCATCTGCGCGCTTTGTTAAAGCCCGGCGGCTTGTTAGCGTTGGTGGAAAGCACCACCGCACAACGCTGGTGGGATATTGTGTTTGGCCTGACCGAGGGCTGGTGGCGTTTCACGGATACCGATCTGCGTCCCCGCCACCCGCTGTTGCCGGCGGAAACCTGGCGTGTATTGCTCATCGAACAGGGTTTTGCCGCTACAGCTACCGTGGGGATTGACCGGGAAGCGTGTCAGTCGCTGATTCTGGCGTGCGTGGGTTGGGAAGCGCCGTTGTTCGCCGTTCACGATGGTGGCGAAAGTCCCTCCCGGCGGTTGGCTGAAGAACTGGCGGGCGCTCTCCAAAAGCGCGGCGGCGTCTGTCAGGTGATGCCGGTTGCCGAAGCGTTGCCGCGACTGGCTGAAGCTGCGCCGGCGGGCGTGGTCTATACCGGCGGCGTGGGTGCTGATGATGAGGTGGCTTTACATCAGGCGTTTGATCTGATTCGTGTCATGGCTGCTGAGGGACGTGAGCGGCTGTGGTTGGTCACTCAGGGCGCGCAGAATGTCGCCAATGTGATCACTCAACCCGATGGCGCAGCGTTGTGGGGTTTGGGCAAGGTCGCGGCGCTGGAACATCCTGAACTGCGTTGCCGCCGAGTCGATCTGGACCCTGCAACGCTTAATCCGATTGCTGAATTGGCCAGTGAGTTGTTAGGCGACGATGCCGAAGCGGAAACGGCCTGGCGCGGTGGTCAACGCTACGCCAGTCGATTGTCGCCGGTTGCGCTGCCAGCGGTCGCCCCTCTAACGCTTAACCCACAAGGGAGTTATCTGATTACCGGCGCTTATGGCGGACTCGGACCGTTGTTAGCGGAGTGGTTGGCTGGGCAAGGCGCTGGCGCTTTGACGCTGGTGGGCCATCACTTACCGCCGCCAGCGCTGGCTGAACGCTTGCGCTCTCTGGAGTCGAAAGTCCGGCTTGAAGTGGCCGATGTCGCGGACCGTGCGGCAATGGCCCGATTATTCGCTGACCTGGATCGTGAAGGGCCAGCGCTTCGGGGCGTATTCCACCTGGCGGGTGGCGTGGCCGACGGCGTATTGCTCCAGCAGGATTGGGAGCGTTTCGCCAGCGTGTTGCCCGCCAAGGTCGAAGGCGCGCGGAATCTGGACCTCCTGACTCGCGACCGGTCGCTGGATTATTTCGTGCTGTTTTCCACTTCAGCGGCCCTGATCGGTAACCGGGGCCAGGCGAATCACGCCGCCGCCAATGCTGTGCTGGATGCGCTGGCTTGCGCCCGTCAGGCGAATGAATTGCCCGGCCTGAGCGTTAACTGGGGCGCTTGGGGAGAGATGGGCGCGGTGGTGGAGGGTGCTTATGCCGAACGTCTCCAGGCATCCGGCGCCAAGCCCCTGTCGCCGGCTATCGGGTTGGAGGCGCTAAGTCGTGCGCTGCAAGGTCATCGGGCGCAGATTGGGGTGATTCCCGTGGATTGGCCACTCTTCCTTGCGGGATACGGCGCGCGAACTCCCTCCTTCTTCGAACGGCTGGTTCGCGCTCCTGGTGTGAGCGCTGCGCGGAAACAGCGTTCCCTGGATGTGGCGCCTTCCAGCATCGATCTCCGTTCCCTGCTGGCGGCGATGCCCCCGGAACAGCGCCAAACCCGGTTGATGACCTTGCTACAAAGCGAGGCCGCCGCGGTGCTTGGCATCGCTGAACCTGAGCGCATCGATCCCGATCAACCCTTGAGCGAACTGGGACTGGATTCGCTGCTGGCTTTGGAGTTGCGCACCCGGCTGGGCGCGGCGACCGGTGGGAAATTGCCAGCGACTTTGTTATTTAACTATCCCAGCGTTGCTGCCCTGACCGGACATCTGCTGGATGATGTGCTTGATCTTGCCGAGGCGCCCGCTACGGCTGTTCGTTCGACGGAGGAAGAGGCCCTGCGGGCGGAAATCGCTGATTTGTCCGAAGCGGATCTGGAGGCGTTGATCGATAATGAGCTTTCTAATCTGGTTTAAGGCAGTTCGTAAAATTGATATGATTCAATAAAGTACATGTTATTCATAATTGACTATATCGCTTTTCCGAGTCAGCCATCATGAACCGATCTTCCCGCTTTAATCCACTGCATCTATTGTCCTTTCTGTTGATCAGCCTGGCGGTTTTGCTGTGGTCACCGGGCGTTTTCGCCGCCGGGCTGTTGGCGGGTAGGGGCACGCACTCGCTGGCGATCAGTCCCGGCAATGCCTTTGGTTATGCTTGGGGCGCAAACCGGGACGGGCAGATGGGCAACGAAGAGACCGGGCGCAATCAGCCGTACCCTTCCCGCTGGTCACCCTTTGCAGCGGCGGATTCCTCGGTCAGTGTGCTGGCAACAGATGACGCGCCGGTGCAAGTGGCCAGCGGCGACTGGCACAGCCTGGCCTTGCGCAGCGACGGTACGGTGTGGGCGTGGGGCAATAATTCCTACCGGCAGTTGGGCAATAACAGTGCCGACGAATCGCATGTCCCGACGCCGGTGGTGACGGTGGTCGAACGCAGCGATGGGGGCCTGGACTTTCCCGCCGCTGACGGACGTGGTGGCGGTGGCGACCAGCGAAGTGCATAGCGTGGCGCTGAAACGGGATGGCACGGTGTGGGCGTGGGGGGGTAACCAGTACGGTCAGCTCGGTAACGAACGGGCGTTCGGCGGGTCAGCGACGGCAAAACCGGTGGCAGGCTTGACCGGTGTGTGCGCTATTATCGCCGGCGGCTTTGCCAGCACCCATGTGGAATTGGGCACGGCCTACACTCTGGCGTAAACCGAAGACGGAACTTTCTATGGCTGGGCAACAACAGCCGCTGTCAGTTGGGCGGAACGACCTGGGAGAAGCAGACGACGCTGGTGACCTTGCCTCATTTGCATGGCTTGGGCAACGTAACCACCCTGGCCGGCGGTGGAGCGCATGGCGTGGCCCTGACCGCGGATGGACAGGTATGGACGTGGGGCGATAATGGGCATGGACAGTTGGGCGATGGCACGTCCACCGATCGGTGTGCGCCCCAGGCCGTCACCGGGGTCACGGGCGTCGAGACGATCAGCGCCGGGGTAGCGCACACGCTGGTGACGCAACGCGACGGGACGGTGTGGGCCTGGGGGCAAAACGACACCGGTCAATTGGGCGACGGGACGGCGGATGACAACGGTACGCCCAAGCCGGTCAAGGGCCTGTGTCGGGTCGGCGCGCTGAATGTCAAAACGCCCCCGCCTGCGGGCTGTCCGGTGACAGTCGAGATCGATTCGGCGGGCGATGGCGGCGGCACGGTGAGCGGCGGCGGGGAGTACGCAGCGGGCGCGACCGTGACGCTGACGGCGACGCCGGACGCCAACAGTCAGTTCACCGGCTGGAAACCGGAACCCTGCGCCGCGAGTTTCACCATGCCCGCGCAGGCGCTGACTTGTCGGGCGACCTTTACCCGACGGGAGACGGTGAGCTACCCGCTCACGGTCACGGTGAACCCGGCCAGCGCAGGTAGCGGGACGGTGAGCGGCGGTGGGACGTATCCGGCAGGAGCGACGGTCACACTGACGGCGACGCCCGACGGTTTCGACACCTTCACCGGCTGGACACCGACGCCTTGTGCCGCGAGTTTCACCCTGCCCGCGCAAGCGCTGACCTGCACCGCAACTTTCGGGCCGCCGGTGATCGGGCTGGTCACGCTGAGGACGGCCGGCGATGGCGCGGGTACGGTGAATGGCGGTGGCGAGTATTTCGTCGGGGAAACGGTCAGCCTCCGCGCCCAGCCGAACGTGACCAGTGATTTCGTGAACTGGAGTCCTGCGCCCTGTGCGACAGCGTTCACCCTGTCGTCTGGGGACGATTTGACGTGTATTGCGACCTTCGCCAGCCGTCTGCGCCGCCTGGAGATTCGCCTGGCCGGGGATGGGCGTGGTGCGGTGAGCAACAGCGCCGGGGATTATGAACCGGGAACCACCATTACCCTGACCGCGACCCCCGAAGCCGGCAGCCAGTTTGTTGGCTGGAGTCCCGCCCCCTGCGCGGCAGAATTCGCGATGCCGGAAGACGATCTCACCTGCACCGCCACCTTCACGGCAGGCGGCCCGGCGGCGGCGCTGGTTCAACACTACTACCAGGCGATTCTCGGGCGCGCGGCGGATGACGACGGCGCGGCCTACTGGCAAGGCGAAGTGGCGCGGGCCATTGAATTAGGCATTGATCCGCAGGAAGCCCTGCGCGTCATGGCCGGACAATTCTTCGCCAGCGCTGAATACCAAAACCGGCAACCCAATGATACCCAGTTTGTCACCGATCTCTACCGCACCTTCTTTAACCGGGAACCGGACGACGACGGCCTGAGCTACTGGCTCGGTCAGATCCGCGCCGGGTTACCGCGTAACATCGTCCTCTACCAGTTCCTGTTTTCGCCTGAATTCACCACGTACATGCAAGAACAGTTTGGCCCGGCGACCAGCCGCGCCGAAGTAGCGACCATCGTCGATTTCTACCGGGGCCTGCTCGGACGCTTGCCGGATAACGACGGCTTTGCCTATTGGCTGGCGCAATTTCGCACCGCCCAATGTCAGGGCGCAGCCGCGATCAATGCCACAGTCGAAGCCATCTCCCACCAGTTCATCAACCTTCCTGAATACCGAGATCGGCAACGCACCGACAGCGAATACCTGCAAGACCTGTATGGCGCTTTTCTGCGCCGGGGCGCGGATTGGGCTGGATTCGATTACTGGCAGGAGCAGCTGGCGCGCGGCGTGCAGACCCGTGAACAAATACGGCAAGCCTTTATTGTGACGCCTGAATTTCAGGGACGGGTGCAGCAGGTGATTGAGCAAGGCTGTTGGAATCCGAACGTCACGAAATTCATTCAGATCAGCGCGGGCAGTGCTCACACCTGCGGGGTGCGGACCGACGGCACCGTCGCCTGCTGGGGGTCTGACGGTTCCGGCCAAGCCACGCCGCCGGCTGGCATCTTTATCCAGGTCAGCGCGGGTGGGTCTCACACCTGCGGGGTCAAGACCAACGGCACGGTCACCTGCTGGGGTGATAACGAGCGCGGCCAAGCCGCACCGCCAGTCGGTACCTTCACCCAGGTCAGTGCCGGCTATGATCACACTTGCGGGGTAGAGATCGACGGTACCATCGTCTGCTGGGGAAGTGATGATGACGGCCAAGCCACGCCGCCAGCCGGTACCTTCACCCAAGTCAGTACCGGCTATGATCACACTTGTGGGGTAGAGATCGACGGTACCATCGTCTGCTGGGGAAGTGATGATAACGGCCAAGCCACACCGCCGGCCGGTACCTTTACCCAGGTCGGTGCGGGGTATGGCTATACCTGTGCAATAAAGACTGACAGTACCGTCACGTGTTGGGGGGATAATTTTTTCGGCCAAGCCACGCCGCTAGCCGGGACTTTTATCCAGATCAGCGCTGGCGTTTTCTATACTTGCGGGGTGCAGACCGATGGTACCACCGTCTGTTGGGGGGATGACTGGGCCGGCCAAGCCACGCCACCGGCTGGGACCTTCACTTGGGTTAGCGCCGGAGCGAGTCATACTTGCGGACTCCAGAGCAGCGGCGTGGTCGCTTGCTGGGGAGATAACCAATACGACAAAGCTACACCACCCGAGGGAGTCTCTTATTTACTCCTGGGTGTAGCGGTGACCGGACGGGGCGTGGTACAGAGTGATCCTAACGGTATCGCGTGTGGAACGGCTTGTCATGCAGGCTATGCCGCCTACATGGTCATCACGCTAACTGCGATCTCTACCGATGATACCCGCTTCGTGCGTTGGGAGGGTGGCTGTCAAGGTGTCTCGCCAACTTGCACGGTGACTATGAGCCAAACCCAAACAGTCACAGCGATTTTCACGAGCGCTTCCAATAGCCCCTACGCTCAGGTCAGTGCGGGCGGATCTTACGTTTGTGGAGTTAAGACTGACGGTGCAGTAGCCTGCTGGGGGGCTAATAGGGACGGTACAGCTACACCGCCGAATGGAACCTTCACCCAAGTCAGCGCAGGCGTGTCTCACACCTGCGGGATCAGAACTGACGGCACGGTTGCCTGCTGGGGGCGGAATAATGACGCCGAAGCCATGCCGCCAAGTGGAACCTTCGCCCAGGTCAGCGCAGGCTGGGCTTACACCTGCGGGGTGCAGACCGACGGTGCGGTCGCTTGCTGGGGAGCCAATGGGGACGGCGAAGCCACGCCGCCGAATGGAACCGGAACCTTCACCCAAGTCAGCGCGGGCGATTATCACACCTGTGGGGTGCAGACCGATGGCACGGTCGAATGCTGGGGAAATAACAGGTCTGGCCAAGCCACGCCGCCGGCCGGGACCTTCACCCAAGTCAGCACAGGCTGGGGGCACACCTGCGGCGTGAGTACTGACGGTGTAGTCGCCTGCTGGGGGGATAACGAGTATGGCCAAGCCACGCCGCCGGATGGAGTGAATTACCAGTTTCTACAGGTCGAGGTAACTGGACACGGGACAGTGCAGAGTCTCACAACGGGAATAGCATGTGGGACGGATTGTGGTGAGCAATACTTACCCGATACAGAAGTAATCCTGTCAGCGCTTCCGGCAAAGGGAGCGCGCTTCAGTCGTTGGGAGGGTGCCTGTTCGGAGAGTACCTCTACCTGTACAGTAACGATGAGCGACGCTCAAACGGTCTCTGCGGTCTTTGTCAATCCCTCTACAAGTACCTTCACCCAGGTCAGTGCGGGCGGCTCTCACACCTGCGGCGTGCGGACCAACGATACGGTCACCTGCTGGGGGGATAACGATTATGGCCAAGCCACGCCGCCGGATGGGACCTTCACTCAGGTCAGCGCAGGCAGTTTTCACACCTGCGGGGTGCAGACCGACGGCACCGTCGCCTGTTGGGGGGCTAATGGGGATGGCCAAGCCATGCGCCCCGCAGGGACTTTCACCCAGGTCAGCGCAGGTCAGAATCACACCTGCGGGGTGCAGAGCGATGGTTTTGTAGTGTGTTGGGGGAGTGATGAGGACGGGGAAAGCACGCCGCCGTGACCGGAATCCCCCCCGGCCCCCCTTTTTCAAAGGGGGGAGATAGGAAGGGAGATTTTGCAGGTGATCGTCGAGGTGCAATATCAGCCGGATGACGCGCTTTATGGACGCTTGTTTGCTGAACTGTTTCTCTACCTGTATCGCGCCACGCCGCCCCGAAACTGGCAAGTGATCGTCTCTACCCCGACCGGAGCGTCGAACAGCTCGACGAACGCTATGCCTCGTTATTGACGCTCCCGGAAGTGCATCGCATCTATCTCGAAGATTGGCGGGAGCGACCGGCGCACACCCTGGAACAGGCGCTCCTGCAATTGCTGGTGATCGAATCGGCGGCGCTGGAACCGGCAGCGACCCGATTGGCGCAGCAGTTGCGCGCACCCGGAGTGCCGAGCGCCTTGCCCGTTACGGGATGGCTGGATTTGATCGAAACGATCCTGGTCTACCGATTACCCCAACTGACTCGACAGGAGATTCAAACCATGCTGGGTTTAACGGAAATCAATCTCAAACAAAGCCGGTTTTACCAGGAAGTGTTCGCCGAGGGCGAAATTCAGGGGGAAGCCAAGGGGGAAGCCAAGGGCAAAACCGAGGGCAAAGCTGAATCTCTCAAGCGCCTGCTCACCCGCCGTTTTGGCCGATTACCCAAGTGGGCGATCACGCACATCGACGCGGCGGTGGAGACGCAACTGGATGGATGGCTGGATGCAATTCTTGACGCCGCCACACTGGAAGAAGTGATCGGACCGCGTCCGCCGCGCCGCCGGGCGAAATCTCCCTGAATGACCAAACGACCCCGACCCCAAAAAACCGGTCGCATCCGGCGTAAAACGGCGAAGGCGCGTCAACACCTGGCGCAGCCGCATGATTCCGGCTACAAGCTGCTGTTCTCGCATCCCGAGATGGTGGCTGATTTGCTCACCGGCTTCGTCAATGAAAACTGGGTTAAAGAGCTGGACTTCACCACCCTGGAGAAGCAATCAGGCAGCTACGTCAGCGACGATTTGCGCCCCAGAGCCGATGACGTGGTCTGGCGCGTGCGTTGGCGGGAGCGCTGGCTGTATGTCTATCTGCTGCTGGAATTCCAGTCCGACGTCGATCCGTTCATGGCGGTGCGGTTGCTAGTCTACGTTGGGATGCTCTACCAGGACTTGATCCGCACGAAGCAACTCACCGACGAGGGACAATTACCGCCGGTGCTGCCGTTGGTGTTGTATAACGGCCAACCGTGCTGGACCGCCAAGACGGAGGTCAATGATTTAATCGTCCCGCCGCCGGTCGGTCTGGAACGCTATCAACCCCGATTGCAATATCTGCTGCTGGAAGAGAACCGTTACCCGCCCGAGATCCTGGCCCCCTTGCACAATCTGGCGGCGGCGTTGTTCCAACTGGAAAACAGCCGGAGACCGGAAGATTTGCAAGCGGTCATTGAACGCCTGATCGACTGGTTACACGCCCCGGAACAGGTCAGTTTGCGCCGGGCGTTTGCCGTCTGGTTGCGGGATGTGTTACTGCCGGCGCGAGTGCCCGGAGTACGAATTGAAGCGATGTCGGAACTGAACGAGGTGCGAAATATGTTAGCGGAACGAGTCATCGAGTGGACCCGAGAATGGGAGCGGCAAGGCATGGAGAAAGGCATGGAGAAAGGCATGGAGAAAGGCATGGAGAAAGGCATGGAGAAAGGCATGGAGAAAGGCATGGAGAAAGGCATGGAGAAAGGCATGGAGAAAGGCATGGAGAAAGGCATGGAGAAAGGCATGGAGAAAGGCATGGAGAAAGGCATGGAGAAAGGCATGGAGAAAGGCATGGAGAAAGGCATGGAGAAAGGTCGTCAGGAGGGAGAATCATTGATTCTACAGCGCTTGTTGACGTTGAAATTCGGACCGCTGGATGAAGCGACCCAAGCGCGTTTGGCGGCGGCGGACAGCACAACGTTGTTGACTTGGAGTGAGCGGGTGTTGACGGCGAGTCATTTGGCGGACGTTTTCGCCGAAACACCGGTGCAGCGAATAGGTTGAATTGGAGGCTGGCGGGTAGCGGCCAGCACTCCCCATCAGCCATATCGGTCAGCGTGAATTGATATAATCTTTATATCTTCACTCCCAGCCCGCAAGGATTCCAACCGTGACCGACTCGCTGACCCCATTGCAAAAGGCAACCCTGGCCATCAAGCGCCTGCGTCAGCGTGTGGATATGTTGGAATCCGCCGCCCGCCAACCCATCGCCGTGATCGGTCTGGCCTGCAAGCTGCCGGGTGGCGAGGACCCCGAGGCGTTCTGGCGGTTTCTGGAAGCCGGGAATGACGGGACCCGCGAGATTCCCGCTGATCGCTGGGATGTCGATCGCTTCTACGATCCTCAACCGGGTGTTCCCAGCAAGATGTACACCCGGCGTGGGGGATTCGTCAGCGAGGTGGATCAGTTCGATCCGCAGTTCTTTCGCATCGCACCGCGTGAAGCGGTCGGGATCGATCCGCAACAGCGCTTGTTGCTGGAAACCGTCTGGCAGGCGCTGGAGGACGCCGGGTTAATCCCCGAGCGATTGGTCGGCAGCGATACCGGCGTGTTCCTTGGGATCAGCACCAACGATTACGGTCAGATTCTCAGTCAATCAGCGCAATCGTCGTCAAACAACGCCCAGGCCGGAGCTGGCAACGCCGCCAGCGTCGCCTCTGGGCGCATTTCCTACACCTTCGGCTTCCAGGGACCGTGCATGGCGATTGACACCGCCTGCTCCTCGTCCATGGTCGCGGCTCACCTGGCGGTGCGCGCCCTGCGGCAGCGGGAATGCGCGATTGCTTTGGTCGCCGGCGTCAATTTGATGTTGTCGCCGGAAATTACGATTAACTTCTGTCAGGGCCGGATGTTGTCGCCCGATGGCCGTTGCAAAACTTTTGACGCTGCCGCCGATGGTTATGCGCGTGGCGAAGGTTGCGGGGTCTTGGTGTTGAAGCGGTTGTCCGACGCCCAGGCGGACGGCGACCGGGTGCTGGCGGTGATTCGCGGCAGCGCAGTGAATCAGGACGGTCGTTCTTCCGGCCTGACCGCGCCCAATGGCCGTGCGCAAGTCATGGTCATTCGCAAGGCGCTGGAAGACGCCAGGCTGGAGCCAGGCGTTGTGTCCTACGTCGAGGCGCATGGCACCGGCACCGCCCTGGGCGACCCCATCGAAATGCAGGCGCTGGCCGAGGTGTTCGCCGCCGGTCGCCCAACGCAGGAACCGCTGGTGGTGGGATCGGTGAAGACCAACATTGGCCATCTGGAAGCCGCTGCCGGCGTTTCTTCGCTGATCAAGGTGGTTCAGGCGTTGCGTCACCAGCGTATTCCGGCTCACCGCAATTTCACCACGCTGAACCCACATATCACGCTGGACGGCTTTCCGATAGAAATCCCGACCGTCACCCGCGACTGGACGCCCATTCATGACCGCCGCATCGCCGGGGTTAGCTCCTTCGGTTTCAGCGGCACGAATGTTCATATCGTGCTGGAGGAAGCGCCGCCGCCTTCCTCAACTCCAACCTCTCTCCCACGCAGGGACGAGAGAGGCACTCTGTTCTGTCTTTCGGCTCGGGAACCCGAGGCGTTGACCGAACTGGCGGGCCGCGCCGCAATTCATCTACAAAACAGCGCCGAACTCTGGTCAGATTTGTGCCATGCCTCACGCGTAGGCCGCACAGCCTTTACTCATCGCCTGGCGCTGGTTGCCGAGAGCGCCGCTGAGGCCAGCGCCTCGTTGACGGCGCTGGCTACTGGTGAAACGCCGTCAGACATCGCGCTGGGTCAGGCTAGTCATCAGCCGCCGGGCATTGCTTTCCTGTTTACCGGTCAAGGCGCGCGGGGCGGTCGTTCCTGTCGTCAGCTTTACGAGAGCGAGCCGCGTGTCCGGCACGTGCTGGATCGTTGCGCCGCCCTGCTTGGCGATCAGTTGGAATATCCCTTGCTGGGTGTGCTGTTCGACGAAGACCAGGGACTGCTGGCGCGCACTGATCTGGCGCAACCGGCGCTGTTTGCCCTGGAAATGGCGCTGGTGGCGTTGTGGCGCAGTTGGGGCGTGGAGCCTCGGGCGGTGCTGGGTCACAGCGTCGGCGAACTGGCGGCGGCTTGTACGGCAGGCGTTTTCGATCTGGAATCGGGCCTCCAATTCGCAACAGAACGCGGTCGATTGATGCAGGCTCTGCCGGAAGGCGGGGCCATGATAGCGATTCTGGCGGATGCGGATACCGTCTATCAGGCGGTCGATGAGCAAGGCGGAGGTCAGGTTTCAGTCGCCGCCGAAAATGGGCCGACAGCGACGGTGATTGCCGGGCAGCGCGCGGCGGTGGAACGGGTGGCGGCGGCGCTGGCGAAAGAGGGCATCGACAGCCGACCTCTGGCGGTTACCCGCGCTTTCCATTCGCCGTTGATCGAACCCTGCCTGGATGCGCTGGAGCGAGCGGCGGCGGCAACGCCTCATACCGAAGCGCGCATTGACATCATCGCCAATGTTACCGCTGAGCCAACCCGGCGGTTTGATGCGGCCTACTGGCGTCGGCAGGCCCGCTATCCGGTGCGCTTCGCCGATGGTCTGCGCACGCTGGCCGGATTGGGTTGCACGTTGTTCATCGAGATCGGCCCCGAACCGATGTTGAGCATTCTCGGCCAGCGTTCCGGCGCTTCGGGAGACTGGCTGCCCTCGCTGCGGCGCAATACAGCGAACGGGCGCGCCCTGTTAGACAGCCTGGGGCGACTGTGGGTCGCTGGCGCGCGGCTTGACTGGCGGGCGATGGAAGGCGATCAGCATTACGCCAAAGCCACTTTGCCGACTTACCCCTTTCAGCGTCAGCGCTATTGGCCGGATTTGGCGCCAGCGACAAAAGCGTCGACGAGGAGTTGGCATCGCAGTGATGAACTATCGCCGCCGATTCATCCCCTGCTGGCCCGTCGCCTGCGTCTGCCTCAGTCCGCCGAGTCTCGTTTCGAGACCTGGATGACCGTTGACCGCCTGCCGTTTTTGAGCGATCACCAGGTTTATGGAATGCCGGTGTTTCCAGCCGCTGGATTCCTGGAGATGGCCCTGGCCGCTGGCCATGAGTTGTTGCCTGGAACGGTCGAAATCCCCCCTCACCCCCCTTTGACAAAGGGGGGGATTGGGACTATTCAGGTCGAAGACCTGGATTTGCTGGCCCCGCTGCGTCTGGATGAAAACTCCGGGGCGTGGATACAACTGTTAGCTATTCCCAGTCCTGACGAGACGTTGGCGATTCACATCTTTCATTGTGCCGATGAAGCTGCGCCGGTGAAACTGGTTTCCGGGCGTTTGCGGCGAATGGGCGCTTTGCCGTCCGCTACGCCGGTTGATCTGGAGTCGCTGCGCCAGCAGTGGACGCAAGCGCCGGTTGCCGATTTCTACGCCGGATTCCAGCAGCGCAACCTGGACTACGGCCCAAGTTTCCGGGGTGTTCTCCGCCTGTGGCGCGGCGCTGGCGCGGCGCTGGCCGAAGTCGCGGCGCCTCCTGCGCTCCACACGGATTTGAGCGCCTATCAACTGCATCCGGCGTTGCTGGACGCCGCTTTGCAAGTGTTAGCGGCGGCGTTGCCGGTGACACCGGAGGGGACGGCTTGGTTACCGATGCGCATCGAACGCTATCGACTGAACCGGCCCGCCTTGGAGCGTTGCTGGTGCCTGGCCCAAGCCAAAGCCGATGGCGATACGGTGCAGGGCGGGGTCACCTTGCTGGACGAACAGGGTGAGGAATTGGCGCGGGTTGAGGGTTTGATCTTGGCGCGCGTGACCCAGGCAAAGTTGTTGAGCGCCGCCCGGCATTTGCCTCGGGACTGGCTTTATGAGATTCACTGGCCCACCGCGCCTTTGCTAGAAGGGTTGCCCGGCCCGGATTTTCTCCCGTCGATCAAAACCCAGATCGACCGGTTGACGCCGCTGGCGGAGACGTTAGCTCAAGAGCAGGGCTTGGCGGTTTACGCCGAACTCGAACCCGCGCTGGATCGGTTGAGCATCGCCTATATCCTGGCGGCGTTCGCTGAATTGGGGGCTGATTTCAGTCCGGGCCAGCGCTTCACCGTCAACGGTTTGGCTGAAGAACTTGAGATTGCCGATATTCACTGGCGGTTGTTTGAGCGCTTGCTGGATATGCTGGCCGAGGAGGGATTGTTGGAACGCGATCATGCCTTGTGGCGGGTCGTGCAAATGATGCAACCCGCTGATGCGAAATCCCCCCTCACCCCCCTTTGGAAAAGGGGGGATTTTGATGCCGAATGCGCGGCGTTGCTGGAGCGATTCCCGGCCTGCGCCGCTGAATTGGGATTATTGCGTCGATGCGGGGCGCAACTGGCGGCAGTGCTGCGCGGTGAGGTTGATGCCTTGTCGCTGCTGTTTGGGGAGCATTCAAGCGCCGGTGAACTCTATGGCGAATCGCCTTATGCGCGAGTGGTCAACCACCTGCTGGCGGATGCGGTAGCGGCAATGGCGGTGCAGCAACCTTCGGGGCGCTGTCTGCGCGTATTGGAGATCGGCGCGGGCACCGGCGGGACGACTCAGGCAGTATTGCCAAGTCTGCTCCCGAACGCTGCGGAGTATGTATTCACCGATGTCTCGTCCTGGTTCACAACCCAGGCTGCAACCGCCTTTGCAGCGTTCCCGTTCATGACCTTCCACACCCTGGATATCGAACAGGAACCCACCGCGCAAGGTTTCGCCAGCGCGCGTTACGACCTGATCCTGGCCGCGAATGTCCTGCACGCCACCCGCGATTTGCGGCAAAGTCTGAGTCACATTCTCAACCTGCTGGCGCCCGGCGGGCAATTGCTGTTGCTGGAAAGCACTGCCCGGCGGCGCTGGGTCGATCTGGTGTTCGGCTTGACCGAAGGCTGGTGGCGCTTTACCGACACGGATTTGCGGCCCGATCATCCGCTGCTGGATCGCCAGGGCTGGCTGGATTTGTTGCCCACCTGTGGTTTTGCCCAGGCTGCGGCATTACCCGGCGGTGAATTGATTCTGGCCGAAGCGCCAGCAGCGAAGGGTACTGACGCAGGCGATTGGCTTCTGCTCACTGATCGAAGCGGAGTGGGCGAGGCATTGGCCGACCGTCTGGAGACGCAGGGCGCGCATTGCCGACTGCTGGCGGAGGAAGAGGATGAAATTCTCGACGAAACGCTGGTTTCCCGGAACTGGCGCGGTGTGATTCATCTCCGCGCCCTGGATACTCCAGTTCCTGAGCCTGCCACCGGCTCTCGGCTGGATGAGCAGCGTCGGCTGTGCGCTTCCGCTCTGCGTCTGGCGCAAGGTTTGCTCGACCGATCGGAACCGGCCCGGTTATGGCTGGTGACTCCGGGGGTTGCGCAATTTGCAGAGGGATCGCCGATGACGGTTGCACCGGCTTCCCTGTGGGGACTGGGGCGCACGATTGCGTTGGAGCATCCCGAGCTGCGCTGCACCCGGATTGACCTGGACGCCGCCTCTCATCTCCCCCCTTTGGAAGACGCCACCTCTCATCTCCCCCCTTTGGAAGACGCCACCTCCCATCTCCCCCCTTTGGAAGACGCCACCTCCTATCTCCCCCCTTTGGAAAAGGGGGGTCGGGGGGGATTCCTCACGGACAGTGCGACGCAAATCCCCCCTAACCCCCCTTTATTAAAGGGGGAGACTGTTCTGGTCGACGCCTTGTTCGCCGAGATTTGGGCTGGCAGTGGTGAAGATCAGGTAGCGCTTTCGCCAACTGGTCGCCGCGTGGCTCGATTAGGTCGTCGGACAAACCGGGAGCAATCACTCACTACGCCGGAAATTCGCCCTGATGCGACTTATCTGATCACCGGCGGTTTGGGTGGTCTGGGTTTGGCGGTCGCGGACTGGCTGGTCGCGCAGGGCGCTCGCACACTGGCGCTGGTAGGACGCAGCGCCCCGGATGAAGCCGCCCGGCAAACGATCACTCGGCTGGAACAAGCGGGAGCACACGTGTGGACGCCCCAGGTCGATGTGGCTGATGGTTCGGCGATGGAAGCGCTGTTTGCCGAATTGCAACAGGACTGGCTGCCGTTGGCCGGAATCATTCACGCTGCGGGCGCTTTGGACGATGCGGCGTTGCGCGATCAGGACTGGGCGCATTTCGAGCGAGTTATGGCGGCCAAGATCGATGGCGCATGGCATTTGCATCGGTTGGCCTTGGATCATCCTGTGGATTTCTTCGTGCTGTTCGCTTCGATGGCTGGCGTACTCGGTTCAACGGGGCAGGCCAATCATGCCGCCGCCAGCGCTTGGCTGGACGCTTTCGCCCAGGCCCGCCAGGCGCAAGGGCAACCGGCGATCAGTCTGGACTGGGGTGCGTGGCGAGACATCGGCGCGGCGGCGCGGCGCGGGGTGGAAAGGCAGATGCAGCGCATCGGCATCGGCGCGATGATGCCGGAACAGGGATTAGCGATTTTCGAATGGGCGTTGACTGAACAACCGGCGCAAGCCGTCGTGTTGCCCGAAGTGAACTGGCCGCAATTGCTGGCGCAGTTCCCAGAATCGGCCCATCCACCCTTTTTCGCCGGCTTTGAAAAAACCGTGGCGATTCAGTCAACCGCCGTGGCGGAGCAAGCGCCCGTCGTTACCACCGACCTGCCAACCCGGTTGCGCCAGGCGGATGCGACAGAACGGCTGAGCCTGCTGCAAACCTTCCTGGCAACGCGGGTCGCGGAAGTGATTGGCTTGAGTCGTCCACCGAAATTGGAGACGCCGCTGCCGGAACTGGGCTTCGATTCGTTGATGGCGGTGGAGCTGAAAAACCGGGTCAAGACCGCGCTTGGCATCGAATTACCGGTGCGCGCCATTCTGGAAGGGGCCAGCGTCGGACAACTGGCCGATCTGCTGTTGGCCAACCTAGACCTAACCGCGCCGGTTGCCGCGCCCGCTGAATTGATTCAGCCGGACCCAGCGCATCGTTACGAACCCTTCCCGCTGACCGATATTCAGCAAGCCTACTGGGTAGGCCGGGGACCGGGGATGGAGTTGGGCGGCATCGGTTGCCACCTCTACACCGAGATGGATGGCTATGATCTACCGCTCGAACAGTTCCAGGATTCCTGGCGGCGGCTGGTGGCGCGGCACGATATGCTGCGGGCAGTAGTCGCCGGGGACGGGCAGCAACGCATTCTGACGCAGGTTCCGCTTTATGAAATTCCGGTGCTGGATTTACGTGACCTACCCGAGGCCGAACGGGAGACGCAGTTAACCCGCTTGCGTGGCGGGTTGTCGCATCGGGTTTTCGACGCTACCCAATGGCCGCTGTTCGACATCCGGGCGACCCATATCGATGAGCATCGCACCCGTCTGCATCTGGGCTTCGATCTGCTGGTGCTGGACGCCGCCAGCATTTTCCAGTTGCGCGAGGAATGGGTGCGGCTCGCCGCTGATCCAGCGCTGGAACTGCCGCCGTTGGAATTGTCCTTCCGCGATGTGGTGCTGGCAGAAGTGGCTCAACGCGAGAGTGAGAGTTACCACCGGGCCGAACATTACTGGCTGGAGCGACTACCCGATCTACCCGGCGGACCGGAATTGCCGTTGCTGCGCGATCCGGCCAGCCTGACGCACCCGCATTTTGTCCGCCGCTTACAGCGGCTGGATCAGGCCGAGTGGTCTGCTTTGCGCGCGCGCGCCCAGCAGTTGGGACTGACTCCGTCCGGTCTGCTGTGCGCCGCCTACGCCGATGTGCTGGCCGCCTGGAGTCGCCACCCTCGATTCTGCATTACCCTGACCCTGTTCAATCGCCCGGCGCTGCATCCTGAAATCATGCAGATTATCGGCGATTTCACCTCAACCATTCTCTTGGAGTTTGATGGGTCCGCGCCGAATTTCGCTGAGCGCGCGCGTACTTTGCAGAAACGCTTGGCTGCGGACCTGGATCACGGCGCGTTCAGCGGCGTCCAGGTGATGCGCGAACAGGCCCGGCGGCAGGGCGGGCAGGTTTCGGCGGTGCCAGTGGTTTTCACCAGCGCCCTGGGTTTGGACGCCGGTCAACCTGGCGATTCCGCCTGGGAAGGACTAGGCGAAATGGTGTACAGCGTCGCGCAAACCCCGCAAGTGTTGATCGATCATCAGGTTTCGGAACAGGACGTCGGTTTGCTGTTCACTTGGGACGTGGTGGAAGCGGTATTTGCGCCGGGCGTAGCCAGCCGGATGTTCGACGCCTATTGCGGACTGTTGCGGGAACTGGCCCGCGACGAAGCCGCCTGGAATGCGCCCATCGCCTATTGGTTGCCTGCCGTGGAATTCGCCGAGCGCCAACAGGCTAATCAAACCACTGTGCCTATCCCGGAAGGGTTGCTGCACAGTCCTTTTGTGGCCCAAGCGCTGGCTTACGGTGAACGGGAAGCGCTGGTCGACGGCGACCGCCGCCTGAACTATGCCGAGCTATTGGGTCGCGCTGGCGGCGTAGCCGTAGCCCTGCAAACTCGCGGAGTGCAGCCCGGTGAACTGGTGGCGGCGGTGATGCCCAAAGGCTGGCGGCAAGTGGCGGCGGTGCTGGGTATTCTGGCTTCGGGTGCGGCTTATCTGCCCATTGACGCCGCCCTGCCGGAGGAACGCCGCCGTTATCTGCTGGCCCACGGTGAAGTCCGCATCGCTCTAACCGACCCGGCGTTGCGTCTGGACTGGCCGGATGAAGTCGAGCCGCTGATCGTGGACGATCAGCCGCCCGCGCCATTGCCAATGTGCGACGCAACGCCCGACGATCTGGCTTATGTAATTTATACCTCCGGTTCCACTGGTCAGCCCAAGGGCGTGATGATGGAGCATCGCGCGGTCTTAAACACCGTGTTGGACATCAACCAGCGGTTCAAGGTGAGCGCCGAAGATCGGGTCTTGGCCCTGTCTTCGCTCAGCTTCGATCTGTCGGTGTACGACGTGTTCGGCGTACTGGGGGCGGGCGGCGCGTTGATCTTCCCTGGCGCAGACGCCGCCCGCGACCCGCAGCGCTGGCGACAACTGATCGTCGATGAAGGCGTCACCTTGTGGAACACGGTGCCGGCGCTGATGGCCATGCTTTGCGAGTACGGGCAACCGCTGGGCGAGCGCCTGCGCCTGGTGCTGTTGTCCGGCGACTGGATTCCCCTGGGTTTGCCCGCGCGAATTCAAGCCTTGGCGCCCCAAGCCCACACCATCAGCTTGGGCGGCGCGACCGAAGCGGCGATCTGGTCGATTCATCATCCCATCGAAACGGTAGACCCGCAGTGGCGCAGCATCCCCTATGGCCGACCGCTGGAGAATCAATCATTCCATGTGCTCAACGATCGGCTGGAACCCTGTCCGGTATGGGTCACCGGCGAACTTTATATCGGTGGCATCGGGTTAGCCCGAGGTTACTGGCGCGATCCCGAGCAAACCGCGCGGCGCTTTATCCAGCATCCGGAAACCGGCGAACGTTTTTACGCTACCGGCGATCTGGGGCGCTATCTCCCCGGCGGTGACATTGAGTTTCTCGGGCGCGAAGACTTTCAGGTCAAGGTTGGCGGTCACCGGATTGAACTGGGCGAAATCGAAGCTACGCTGGACCGTCATCCGGGGGTGCGGCAGGCGGCAGCCACGGTGCTGGGAGAAGCGCGCGGCGACCGGCGGTTAGCGGCTTTTGTCGTTCCCGAAGTCGCGGACGCCGCCTCAGTCGATCCGCCGCTCCCGTGGGCGGCGATGCGAGATGCCGGTCACGACCGCGCCCAAATGGTCGCTCAGGCGTTCGAGACCGCTGATTTCGCATTAGTACGCGACCGATTGGAGCAGTTCTATCGTGACGCCGTCAGTTCCGCTTTGCAACGCCTGGGCGCTTTCCGGGAAACAGGTCGAATCGCGCGTCCTGACGAAGTGTTGCAAGAGTGCGATATGGAGCCGCGCTATCAGCATTGGCTGCAACGGGCGTTGGAAGCGTTGACCGCCCACGGTCAACTGGAAGCAACCGGCGACGGCTTCCACCGCGTAGCCGCTTGGCCGGAATCCGCGCCGACGCTAGATGAGGTCCGCGCTATGGATCGCTTCGGCTTCGGTCAAGACGATTTTGCCCTGCTCGAACAAGTGGTCGCCGCGTTGCCGGATTTGCTGACCGGACGCCAGCACTCCGCCGCGATTTACACCGCCCGAGAAACGCCGGGCATCTACGACACGCTGTTCCAGTTCACTCTGCCGGTCGTAGGCGACATCGTCGCTGCGCTGGCCAATGAGCACCCCCGCTTGCGGATTCTTGAAGTGGGCGCGGGTCTAGGCGCGACGACTCGGGCCGTGCTGGATCGCCTGTCGCCGGAAACGGTTGAATACATCTTTACCGACATCAGCCGCTATTTCCTGGAAGCGGGCCGTCAGGCGTTCGCCGATTGCCGTTTTATGCGCTTTGCCCTGCTCGATTTGGAAAAGCCGCCGGAAGACCAGGGGATGACCCGGCATGGCTTCGATCTGGCCATTGCGGGCAGCGTGATCCACGCGACTCGCGATATCGCCGAAAGCCTGCGTCATCTTCGGCAACTACTGGCGCCCGGCGGCGCCTTGTTGCTGGTGGAAGAAACCCGCTTCCATCCCTGGTATGACCTGAGCATGGGTTTGCAACAGGGTTTTGACCGCTTTGAAGACCGCCAGCGGCGGCGGCGTCATCCGTTGCTCTCGCGTCAAGGCTGGCTGGACGCGCTGGCGGAAACCGGTTTTGAGCAGAGCGAAGCCTTCGCGGTTGAAGGCGGCATCGCCGATGCGCTGGGTTTGGAGGTCTTCCTAGCCCGCGCGCCGGAAGCCGCACCGCCGCTAACCGTGGAAGCATTGACCGCTTTCCTGCGCGAACAACTGCCAACCGCGCTCGTACCCACGGAAATGGTTTTGCTGTCGGCCTTGCCGCTGACCGCCAATGGCAAAGTGGATCGCAACGCCCTGGCGGAATACGCTGATCCGTCGGCCCGCCGCGCCGGGAATGCCCCGGAATCGGTCCTGGAGAAAAAAGTGGCGGCGATTTTCGCCGAATTGACCGGCGCGGAACAGGTCAACCGTGAAGACAGTTTCTTTGCCCTGGGCGGCAGTTCGCTGGCGATGGTGCAATTGCATAATCGACTGCGCCAGGGACTGGGTGCGGAACTGGAAGTCGCGCAACTGTTCCGTAATCCCACCGTCGCGGAAATCGCCGCCTTGGTGGAGCGCACTGCGCCAATCGTAGCCCCGGCTGCCGACGCCATGATCACGCTGCGGAGCGGACCGGAAACACCGCTGTTCATCGTGCCTGGGGTTCTGGCTGCGCCCTATTATCTGAACGCGCTGGCCGAGCGTCTTGGGCCTGCAAGAGGACTTTACACCTTCCAGGCGCCCGGTCTGGACGGCGGGTTGCCGCTGGAGCGCATCGAGGATCAGGCCGCTTACTATCTGCGTTCAGTGCGCCACACTCAACCACAGGGTCCCTACCAGATTGTGGGCCACTCCTACGGTGGTTATGTCGCTTACGAGATGGCCCGACAGTTAATGCAAGCGGGCGAGAGGGTGGGTTTGCTGGTTCTGCTCGACACCGTTGTGGTGCGCTCCCGTCTGGAAGCCTTCCAGATCGACGACATCGCCCTGGATTCCATCGTTCGCGCGCTTTACGCTTTGTATGAGCCGCATCTTGAATCCTATGCGGCATTGTGTGAGCGTCCGCTTCGAGAACGGTTGGAGCGGGTGATGGAACGACTCCGGGAGCGGCGACTGATCGCCGATGGCGTATCCATAGACGGGATATTGCGGGTGTTCAAGACCAATTTCAAGGCGATGGCCGACTATCAACCGCAACGCTATATGGGTGTTTTGACCCTGGTGCGGAGCGAGGGCGGATTTCCCGAGGAGTTCCTGGAGCATGAAAGCGGCGAATCGCTGGCCGATCCCGCCCTGGGCTGGACTACGCTCTGTGAGCATCCCATACAAGTGCTGGAGATTTCCGGCGATCACCTGCAGATGATGAACCCGCCCCATATTGATCATTTGGCGGAAACCTTGACAAGACTAATGATCAGAGACCTCGATGTTAGATGAAGAATGGATACCGACCCCGCTACTTTGGAAAGAAGAGCGCCCAACGGTTGAGATCGTCGAACTGCCGAAGGAACCGCGTTTTGCCTCGCTGCGGGTGCTGAGCCGCTTTGCGCATTTCCTCTTGATCAGATGGTGGCTGCGTCTGATTCGTCGTTATGATAAGGATGCGTCGGCGGTGCGTCTGCGCCGGGTGTTTGAAAGTCTGGGCGGTTTATGGATCAAGCTCGGACAGCTTTTATCGTTGCGCACCGATATTTTTTCCGAAGCGATCTGCCGTGAATTGTCAAAACTGCAATACCGGGCGCAGGGTTTTCCAACCCGGTGGGTTTACGAGACGCTTCATGCTGAACTGGGCGAGGATTTAGGGCTGATTTTTGAAAGCTTCGAGGAGTTGCCGCTGGCGGCTGCGTCGGTCAGCCAGGTGCATCTGGCCATGCTGCGCGACCCCCATATCCAGGTGGCGGTCAAGGTTTGCCGACCGAACGCCGACATTTCCTTTATGCGGGATTTGCGGAATATCGGACGGCTGATCCGCATGCTCGAATTCTTCAATGTCGCGCCGCATATCCGCTGGCGTGACGCCTACTGGGAACTGGAGCAGATGGTGCAGGAGGAGTTGGATCTCCGCTACGAAGCCTCCAATACCCAGCGGATGCGTAAGGTTTTGCGCGGGCATGATATTTATGCTCCCCGGGTTTTTCTTGATTATTCAACAAGCCGGGTATTGGTCACCGAGTATGTAGCGGGCGTACTAATGTCGGATTTTATCCACATCGGACAAATCAATCCGCAACGCTTGATCCGCTGGTGCCATGCAAACGAAGTGAATCCGCGCAAGGTCGGACGCCGGTTGTTTCTGACCGCCATGCGCCAATTGTTCGAAGATAATTTGTTCCATGCCGACATTCATCCGGGCAATATTTTATTGCTGCGCGACAGCCGATTTGCGCTGATTGATTTTGGCACGATTGGCCGATCTGAAAAAAGCTTTCTCAGCAATTATGTTTCCAGTCTCCGCGCACTGGCTGAAAATGATTATGTGAAGGCCGCGGATTACACCCTGCGCCTGGCTATCAATCCGCCCGCGGCGTCGCAATTAAACGCATTACGCGCTGAACTGGTGCGTTCCTACCGCTATTGGGAAGGGCGAACGCATCTGCATGGGCTGGATTATCATGAACGGTCTCTCGCGTCAGCGGGCAGCGACTCCGGACGCATCATGTTCAAATATCAGGTACAGCTCACCTGGGCTTTTATGCGCATCAGCCGAACGTGGTCAACGCTGGATGCTTCCTTAAGCTTTCTGATGCCCAAGGCGAATCACATGCGGCTGTTCCAGATTTATTTCCGCGAAGCTGCGGAACGACGCAGCAACATTCGCAAAATAATTCCAAATATGATGCGCGGCATTAAGAACTTATCGACCACCATTGAGGAATATGACAACGTCATTAGCCCAATGCTGCGCTGGCAGGCGATTAATATGACCGCATTGATCAATAAATCCGAACGATTGGCCCATTTCGGTACGGCAGTGTTTAGCATGGTGCGAATGGTGCTGGTTTTAGTAAGTTTGTTTGGCCTTTACACTTTTCTTTATCTTTACCATTCGGATAAGTTGATTACCACCTATCCGTTACTGAACAATTTCGCCGAAGGATTCCGCAATGTCTTTAACTATGATGATTGGATTATCATGCTGTTTTTTGCGGTGGTGATTATCGGCTATCTGCGCAAGATTATTAAGACATTAACTAAACCTTACTGAGCATCGGTAGTGGTTTTATTAAGATCGGGTGAATAAAGCCCTTCCCGTTCTGAAAAATTCGATGAAAAGACTGTTAGGTCCAGAAGAATTAAAACTCTGGTTATTCGACCGGCGCACCCCCTTTAACGTGGTCGTGGCGGCGCGAATGACCGGATGCTTGGAGGCCGCCGCGCTGCATCATGCGGCAGCCCGCTTACAATCCGCTCATCCTCTCCTGGCCCTGCGGATTGAAACTCACGGAAGGCCCCGATTTATTACCGCTCCAATACCCTCGACGCTTCTCGAAATCCAGACGCGGACTGACGATGACCATTGGCGACGGGTATTGGAACAGGAACTCAATCGCCGTTTGCCGGTGGCTGAGGGGCCATTGCTGCGATTGACTCTCTTGCGGGGCGCTGACGCCGTGGATCTAATCCTGTGTGTCAGCCACGCCGCCGCCGACGCTCTGGGCGTTTTCATTCTGTTGCGCGATCTCCTGACCCTGTTGGCGGGTGACGAAATCGCGCCGCGCCTGCCCATGCCCGCGTTTGAGGAACTGATTCCAGCAGAGGCATTCGGCGCTGCCGATAGCGCGACGCTGCGAGATGGCTGGTGGAGTCGTCAGACCGGTGAGCGATTGGCCGCCATTGACTGGGACGACCTTGCTGAGCGGTTGCCGTTCGTGGGCGAAACTCGGGTGATCGCCGATGCGCTGGCACCGGAGACCACGGCTAAACTGATCGCCCGTTGTCGCGCGGAACAAACGACGGTGCATGGGGCGTTGAGCGCCACGGTTTTGCTGACGCTGGTTGATGAACCGACGGAGGTTGCCTGCACGCACAGCGTCAGTTTGCGTCAAAGCGTCGCGCCGCCTTTTGGCGATGAGGTGGGCTTATGCCTGTCCCGGCTGCTGACCTGGCATCGAATCACGCCGGACGCCGACTTCTGGGCATTAGCGCGGAACGTGCGCCATCAGATCACCGCCGCGATGCAAAGCGGTGAACCTTTTGACCGGACCCTGGAAACGATTCGCGCGCTGGCGCCCGGCGGGCGATTGGAAACCGGCCCGGAGTTGGTGGCGACTCTGACCAATCCCGGACTGATTTCCCTGGAGCCGCATTACGGCCCGTTACAGCTCCAGTCAGCCATCAGCGCTGGTACAGTGATGGTCGGGGGGCCAGTGATTTCAACCGTGACGGTTGCTGGCCGGTTGACCTGGCTGTTCACTTGGCCGGCTGCCTGGAGCCGGGCAGATGAAGCTGGATTGCTGAGCAGGCGCGCGATAGAGCGATTACGCCATGCCGTGGCGGAATCCTGAATACTGAAGGACTTGCTAAAAGGTAACCGTTCAGTTCCCCCCTTTGGCAAAGGGGGGCTAGGGGGGATTCTGGCCCCAGCGCCCGTGCGCAATCCCCCCCCGACCCCCCTTTTTCAAAGGGGGGAGGTGAATGCCTACGCTAAAAGCTTACGGAGCGTCAGTGGTTATTTTGCGAGAATCTGGTGAATGAAGCATGGCGGCGTTAAATGCGGCCAAACAACCGCTACCGCTAACTGATGCGCTCCGATGCACCACTGAGCAAGACGCCAGCGGTCGATTTGAAGGGACGGTGAGCTGATCCACAACCGGTCAGGATCGATACTGAATGCATTAAGGGGCTGTGACAAACCGTGACCAGTTGCCTTGATACACGCTTCCTTGAGCGTCCATAGCCGCAGAAATCGCTCGCGCCGAAGGGTTTCAGTCTCGATAGCGCGCAGCGCCACAGCTTCATCCGGGGCAAAACAGGCGTCAGCGATTCCCGGATCAAGCGGGGTCGCGCGGTCGAGAGCCTCCACGTCCACGCCGACTTCAGCGCCCAGCGCCAAAGCGACCGCAACGCGGCTTCTGGAATGCGAAAGATTAAAACGTAAGTCGCAGCCTGGCGGCGGATCAGCAAGATGCGGTTTGCCGAACGCGCCCGTGGCGAAACGCCAGTCAGCGGGGTCGGCTTGAATCACCGCGCTTAACGAATGGCGGAGTAGGGCGTGCGCGGCTGTGTAGGCTCGCCGGTCTAAATCGAAGTGAAAGGATTGGACGCGGTCGTATTCCACAGAATTCAGCGTCCCATACAGTTCCTTCCACTCCCCGATGGAGATCGCATCGACCGCCAGGCTGAGAATGACAATAGTGTCTTCGGTCAGTAACCGGCGAAGGCTCGACGTATAACAAGACCACGGCATCTCATACTTAACTTTCCAATACTGAGAATTTACAGTCGAACTATTTTTAGATATCCTCATATTAATTAATAAAATGTTTCCTTAGTTTTTCTTAAACTTATCATGGAAACCAAAGAATACTCGCATGATTTCAAGTTAGATTATCATGAACAGCATGAATATACGGTAGTTCCCTACTCTCAGCATCGGGGATGTCAAGACCGATTGAAATGACTGTTGATAACTCCGCATGTTGACCATATTGAGTTACACATCCCGTTTGTTCTCTCAGCTCGAGGGCCGCTTATGTTTCGTTTCCAAACATTGTTCTTCTACATGGTTCTCCTCCTTTCATCAACCCTGTGCGCCGAAGAAGTCAAGCCGATTTACTTAGGGTTCGACGGCGAATTCGGCGTCGAGCAGAGCACCTCTGCTCAAGCCATCGAGCGCGGCATTCTAATCGCCATCGACGAAATTAACCGTGCGGGCGGCGTCTTGGGTGGCCGCCCCTTGCGGCTCATCTCCAAGGACAACCGCGCGGTTACGGCGCGCGGCGTGAAAAACCTGAAGGAATTCGCCAAGATGCCTGACCTGGTGGCGATGTTCGTCGGCCGCTTCAGTCCGGTCGTGCTGGAGTATGTCGATCTGGCGCATGAACTGAAAATGATCGTTCTCGACCCGTGGGCGGCGGCGGACGCCATCACGCGCAACGGCAGAAAGCCCAATTATATGTTTCGCCTTTCGTTGCGGGATGGACTGGCGATGCCGGCGATGCTGAAGCATACGCTCAGCAAAGGCGCCGAGCGAGTTGGCCTGCTCCTGCCCAACACCTCCTGGGGCAGAAGCAACTTGGTTTCCGCCAAAAAATACTTCCTTGAGACGCCCGAACCGCACATGGTGGGAATCGAGTGGTATCAGTGGGGCGACCAGACCATGATTGACAAGTACCAGGCGCTGCGTTCGAGCGGGGCGCAAGCCATCGTGTTCGTGGCCAACGACAGCGAGGCGGTGATTCTCTGCCGCGAGATGGCCGCCTTGCCTCCGGAACAGCGACTGCCGATCGTCAGTCACTGGGGAGTCACGGGTGGGAATTTTGTCAATCTGGTGGGAGAAGATCTGGCCAAGCTGGATTTCTCAGTGGTGCAGACCTTCAGCTTCTACAAGGCGGAACCGGAGATGGCGCAACGGGTGCTGGCGGTGAGCGACCGGCTGTTCGGCCTGTCTCGCATCGAACAGATCGAATCGCCCGTCGGGGTCGGCCACGCCTACGATTTAACCCATCTGGCGGCGCGCGCCATCGACCTGGCCGGAACTACGGACCGGCAAGCGGTGCGCGACGCCCTGGAGCGAGTGACCCAATACCGTGGGCTGGTCAAGTATTTCGAGCAGCCCTTTACTCCGGACAACCACGACGCGCTCGGCGCCGAAGATGTGTTCATGGCGACCTACCGCCTCAATGGCGCTATTGTGCCCGTGTCGCCGGGAGATTGAATCATGTGCGCTGCCAACCCAGGGGAGTCGGCTTCTCCTTCCGGCGCTGATAGCGGATCCGTGCTTTCCAGGATCCGCTTATCCACACGCATCGCGCTCGCGGCGACGGTCCTGACGCTTAGCTTCATCCTGACGGTTGGCGGCCTATCCTATACCGTCACCCGGAAGCAATTGATCGACAACCAGAACACCGCCCTGGAGAATCAGGCTATCTTGTATGCTCAGCAGGTTGGCAACACCTTGCACTCCATCACATCTACCCTGGGAACACTGCCCGAAAACGCACTGATCCTGAACTCGCTGATGGACAGCCTGACGCGCCAAACCGCGCTGACGCCCTTCCTCAAGGACTTTTCCCGCGTCAATGACGTGCCCGTGACCCTGCTGATGACGGATTTCGAGGGCCAGCCCGTCGCCGGAAACCGCGAATTGTCCCTCGAAGCCCACGACTGGCGGGGCCGGGTGCTGGAGACCGGCAAGCCTTATGCAGCGATCGGGACCGACGCTGCGGGCGATTATTTGCTCGTGGCCGAACCGATCTTTTATTCCCGCACGCTCTCCCCCGAGGGAGCCTTGCTCTACAAGGTCATGCTCGCCAACATCCAATCCACCCTACCAGGTCCAGGCGATGAGCGCACCACCATGCGGCTGGTCTACCCGAAGCCAGGGGTGGCCGCGTCGCCGACCGTAGCGCTATCCGGCGCTCTTCAGGGTCCCGACCGTCTGGCGCATACGGAAATGCTTACTCTGCCGACTAAGCTGCAACCCCTGTGGATTGCTGTGGAAGTGTCGACCGATCGAAGCGCCCTGGCCAGATCTTTGAACCGACTGCTTCTGCTCTATGCCGTCATCGGGATCGGCATGGTGTTGACGGTTTTTCCTCTCGCCCGGGCGGGCGCTCATTATCTGACCCGGCCTCTGCGCGAGTTGGAATCCGTCGCCCAGTCGATCATTAGGAGCGGCTCGCTGGAACACCGATTCACTTTCCGCGGAGCGCTCGAAGTCGAGCAACTTGGGCGCGTTTTCAACCGGATGCTGGAACAGCTGGGCAACGCTCATCGGCAATTACACCGCCAGGCCGAGATCGAGGTCGAGCGCAATCAGGCGCTGGCCGCGGCTAACGCGACACTCGAGCAGGAAATCGGCGAACGCAAGCGAGCCGAAACCGCGTTGCGCGAAAACGAGGAACGTTTACGGCTGGCGCTGGAGGGGGCCAACCAAGGTCTTTACGATCTGGACGTGCGGACCGGCGTGGCCGTCGTTAGCCCCGAGTACGCCCGAATGCTCGGTTATGAACCCAAAGAGTTCCATGAGACGCGCGCGGCATGGATCGAGCGGCTGCACCCGGACGATCGCCAGCCGGTGGCCGAGACTTATCAGCGTTATGTCGCCGGGGAAACTCCCGACTACCGGACGGAATTTCGCCAGCGCGCCAAGACCGGCGACTGGATTTGGATCCTTTCCCTCGGCAGCATTGTCCAGTGGAACGATCAAGGCGAACCACTACGGATCATCGGGACCAATACCGACATCACTCAGCGCAAGCAAGCCGAAACCTTGCTGGCGAAAACCGTTGAGGAACTGCGGATCGCCGAGCAGCGGCAGCGGGAATTGCTGGCGGTGACCAAGCGCGAACAGGGCCGGTTACGGGCTTTGCTGGCGGCGATGAACGTTGGCATTTTGTTCGAAGACAATCAACAACGGGCGGAATATCTCAACCCGGCCTTCCTGAGGATGTGGGCCATCGACGAAACCCTGGATTTGGTCGGGCATCCGCTGCGAGAGATCCTGGAACATTCCACTCACCGCTTCGCGCGGCCAGACCACGCCTCGCGCTACGTGCTTCAGGTGCTGGACACTCATGCAATCAGCGAGCGCTGCGAAATCGATCTCTACGATGGGCGCACTCTCACTCAAATGTCGTATCCAGTCATGGACAGCGAAGACCGCTTATTGGGACGACTGTGGCTTTACGAGGATATCACCCACGAACGCCAGACCGCCCAGCAACTGCTATATCTGGCCGAGCGCGACCCGCTAACCGGTCTGTGTAACCGGCACAGTTTCCAAAAACATCTGGAACAGAAAATCGCCACCGCATTGCGAACGGGCGATCAGTTCGCGGTGATCTACTTCGATCTGGATGAATTCAAGGCTATCAACGACACTTTCGGCCATCGAGCCGGTGATATGGCGCTGGTGCGCACAGCCGGTGAAATCACCACCCAGGTGCGCGCCACGGAAATCTTCGCGCGGCTTGGCGGCGACGAGTTCGCCATTCTCAGCAACGTCGGAACTGGACATGAGGTTGGCGCATTGCCCACGCGCATCGTGGATATGATCTCCGCGATACCGTTTCGTTTCCGCGGGACCAACCTGCGCCTGACGGCCAGCGTGGGGATTGCCCTCTTCCCCGAGCACGGCGAGAACGTGGAAGAACTGGTGGCCCACGCCGATACGGCGATGTATCAAGCGAAAAATCAGGGTAAGAACTCCTGGGCGTTGTACGACCCTAGCCGCGACTCGACCGAGGCGATAATGCGGCGCCTGAACTGGAATAGCCGGATCGCCCAGGCATTGGAAGACAGATTGTTCGAGCTGCACTTCCAGGGTGTTTATCATACTAAAAACAATATCCTCAGCCACTTGGAAGTGCTGATCCGGATGCATAATCCGGATGACCCCGATCATCCCATTCTGCCCGGTCAGTTCATTCGCCTGGCGGAAAAAAGCGGTCAGGTGCTCGACATCGACCGCTGGATGCTAAAGCAGAGCATTGCTCTGCTGGGCCAGCGCCCTGACTTGCCGCCGCTCGCCGTCAATATTTCGGGCCGCACCTTTGACGATCCGGCCTTGCCCCAGTTTATCCAGCGCCTGCTCACAGAGCATAATGTGAATTCGCAGCGGCTATTCATTGAACTCACCGAAACCGCCGCCGTTTCCGACGTCCAGGATGCGCAACGTTTTATCGAGGCCATTCAACAGCTAGGATGCGGCGTCTGTCTGGACGACTTCGGCAGCGGGTTTTCCACTTTCGCATATATGAAGTATTTGAATGTCAAAGTTTTGAAAATAGACGGCCTGTTCGTCCGCGATCTGCCCAACAACCACGACAATCAAGTATTCATCCGGGCTATGGTGGAAGTGGCGCGCGGTCTGCGAAAAACCACGGTGGCGGAATGCGTCGAGGACGCCGCCACTTTTGACATGTTGCGGGACCTGGGCGTTGACCTTGCCCAAGGCTATTATCTTGATCGGCCCACCGCTGAGCATCCCGCCCTAGCTGTCAACCACACCGATTCCGTTGGCAATCCGTTCGAGCAAGCCTCGTTCAACTCAACCTGCTAAGGCGCAATATCTATTTCTACTTTGTTAGATTAAAAAAACAACCTGTTGATTTAGATAAAATTATAAAACTGTTTGACTATAAAGCAATCATGCGTGGTTATGCGCGGCCGGTCATGGGCATTTGGTGCAGCGCTTCCCACGCCCTTGCACAATCCTAAAATTTGTCGTAAATTATCAACATTGTCGTATCTAAAAAAACAAACTATTAACATTAGGTATCGGAGAAACAACATGCAGCCTGTTCCCTCCAACGCCGCCCTCGTCGACCGCACCACACGCTGGCTCATCACTCTCGAATATTGCAATCCCGCGCTGGCGGGCGTCTTGCTGAAGATGCTGGATCGCCATCCCGGATCGCTGCTTCTTTTGTGCGATGTCATGGAAATCTTTATGGAAGATATAGTATCGAATCTAGCTATCCCACCGCAAACTACTTAACGTTCCAGTCAGCATGACCGTTGACCGGAACATCGTCAGATGGACCGAACCGTCTCGCGGGCGCAAAAGCTGACTGCGCTCTACACCATCGTCGCCTTATCCTGGGTGCTTATCTCTGATCTATTCCTGGCGCAATTCTCTGCGTCGACCGCCGTTCTTCCCTTCATTTATTCCATTGGCAAGGGCTGGCTGTTCATTGGCGTTACTTCAGCCTTACTCTACCGACTCCTCTGTCGCTATCAAAAATTCGATGAGGAATTGCTGCGCCAGTTACGGGAAAATCAACAGCGCCATCTCGCTCAGGAACTATCACGTCAATCGGCTGAGTACTTAAGGAAACTGTCGCGTCGATTACTGTCGGTGCAGGAAGAGGAGCGTCGCGCCCTGGCGCGCGAACTGCACGACGACCTGGGACAACAACTGACCGCCCTCAAGCTCAATCTGGGCATTCTCGGGCGCAACCTGACGAATGCCGGAAACCAGCGGCGGATCGCCGACTGCCTGGAAATCGTCGACCACACCCTCGAACATATCCGCGACACAGCACGCAATCTGCGCCCGGCGATGCTGGATGACCTCGGCCTTTCCTCAGCTCTGCACTGGTTCGCGCGGCGTCAGACCGAACGCACCGGCTGCGTCATCAAAGTTCAGGACCACCTTCCCCCCTTGTCCGCAGAATTGGAAATCGCCGTATTCCGCATCGCTCAGGAGGCGGTCAACAACGCTATTCGGCATGGACAGGCGCAATCCATCATCATCGCTATCCATACTGATGATCAGGAACTGACGCTGACGATCCAGGATAATGGCGGCGGATTCGAACTGGAAACGCCGCCTACCCATTGCGAACCTGGCATGGGTTTGAGCAATATGCGCGAACGCGCTGAACTGCTTGGCGGCCAGTGGACTCTCGCCAGTCGACCGGGCGAAGGCGCGACGGTTAAAGTTATCTTGCCCTTATTGGAAAAACGCTATGAGTCTGACCCGGATCCTGCTAGCTGACGACCATACGCTGGTTAGAGCAGGCTTACGCAGCCTGGTCGAAGGATTTGACGGTTTTGAGGTGGTGGCCGAGGCGGGCGAAGGCCGTGAAGCCGTTCGTCTGAGCCGGCTCCTGGAGCCGGATATTGCTTTAATCGATATCAGTATGCCGGGACTTAATGGACTGGATGCAACCACTCTGATTATTCGAGACGCGCCTAAAACGCGGGTCATCATTCTGTCCATGCATTCCACCGAGAACTATGTGCTGGAAGCTTTGCGGATAGGCGCCGTCGGTTACGTCATCAAGGATGCCGCCGTCGAGGAACTGGAGCAGGCATTGCGCGCCATTGATAGAGGCGAACGCTGGCTTAGTCCCGCCGTGTCGCACCACCTGCTCGACGAGTATCTACGCATGATTCGCGGCCAATCGGTCACAACTTCCGGTCTTAAGTTGTTGACGCGCCGCCAGCGCGAAATCCTGCAACTGATCGCCGAGGGCTATTCCACGCGCGATATTGCCGAGCGCCTATCCATCAGCATCAAGACCGCCGAATCGCATCGTGCTCAAGTCATGGAGCGTTTGGATATCCATGATATCGCTGGACTCACCCGCTTCGCCATCCGTGTCGGTCTGATCAGTCCCGAGTTATTGAGTAATATAAAAAAATAAATTATCTATTGGAATTATTTATTATTGTCTAATAAAAGGACAACAAAATCAGCATTTCCCTGAGGTAATATCAGGTATCTCCTGATACACATCTTTTTCCCGGCAGATTTAACTTAATTACAGATTATACTTCTGTCGAGACCTATCAATCGATGGCATATCCAGCCGATACTCAAGGTAGCATTCGGGTGCTCACCATCGGAATGCATAAAGGGAATCTCGCGCAGGAACGAGTCAAATTCGCAACAGTTCCTGGGTTTACGCTCATTGGCGACGCGATGGATTGCGATGATGGGTTACGCCAAACGTTAATGACTCATCCGGACGTGATCGTTCTTCCCCGGGATGCACCGGCGCTTAAACTGCTGCGCGCTGTCGCTCACCTGCGGGATGAGCGCTTCTCCCCGGTTGTAGTGATTGTCACTGGCGTCGCCACGACGCCCAGCATTTTTGAAGTTTGTGAAGACATTGCCATTCTTGGCGCGGAACAATTGGATGAAACTCTGGCTGAACGGCTGCGCGCCGTGTTCATCGAGCGACAAGGCAGCCTGCTCAATAGACCCATCCCGAAGCTTGTCGACGGCTGAATGGCTGAACGGGGGTAGTGTTCTAGACTTGGATATGCTATATTTGGTCTAGAATTCGCTTAAGTATTTTAATATTTTTTAAGGCATTCAAATATGGTTTTAAATCCTGTCCTTTGCCCCGGCTGTCGTCATGAACAAATCGCAAAACGTGGAAAAACGGAGAATGGAAAACAACGCTACCTTTGTCAGAATCCGGAATGCTCGGTCAAAACATTTATTTTAGACTACGATTACCATGGCTATTTGCCTGAAATCAAAAACCAGAGTATTGATAGGGCGATGAATGGCAGTGGCATTCGGGATACCGCGCGCGTTTTACAAATCAGTCCGACGACCGTCGTCAATGAATTAAAAAAAAGAATTTTACCTTGAATCCGTCCATCGAACCGTGTTGAACCGCTTCAATCCACAGGAAGCCATCGTTGAGATTCAAAAAGTTGAAGCTCAAGAGGTTGAAGCTCAAGAGGTTGAGCTGGACGAGAGGTGGAGCTTCGTCCAGCTCAAAGCCCATCCGCGTTGGCGGTGGCATACCATCGATCACCCGACCGGGAACATTCTGGCTTATACCCTCGGTGATCACAAAGACGAAGTGTTTTTAACGCTTAAAGCGCTGCTAGACCCTTTCGGAATTCACCGATTTTACACGGATGGGTGGGGAGCCTATGAACGCCACCTGCTCTCTGGACAACATACGGTGGGTAAAGCCCATACGCAGAAGATTGAACGGAAGCACCTCACCCTGCGGACACGCATTAAACGATTCGCGAGAAAGACCATTTGTTTCTCTACGCTGGACAAAATGTATGACATCGTTGTAGGTCTATTTATTAATCGGTATGAATTCGGGGTTTTAGTATAAAAACCATGTCTGGAACACTACCATCCGACTGAACATCATTGAACAAGCCGACCGAGTGGGCATTGAAGTGATTGCTCAGGACGAAGGGCCAAGCATCACCGATCTGAAGCAGGCCCTCAGCGACGGATTCACTACCTCGGGCGGGCTAGGCTGTGGTCTGCCTGGGGCGAAACGCCTGATGGATGAAATGGAAATTCAATCCGAACCGGGCTGTGGAACGCGCATTCTTGCCCATAAATGGGGCATGATCCGTCATGAACGCACGGATAATCGTATGACACTGCCAACGGAGGGACTGATATGACCATTTCGTTTGATGATGCGCTGGAAAAACTCAAGCGCCGCCAACAATTGGAAACAAAGAAAGCCAAAACCGAAGGTCACGGCAAAACGACACCTGTTCGCCGCCGCCTGTTGAAAAGCAGCGTCGATATCCACGCCAGGATTCCTGACGAATTGCTGTTTCAACACACGGTGCTGTGCCAAACCGTGTTGCCTTATCGTGATCCCGGCACGGAAGTACGGATCTGGGAGCGCCAACAGGGGAATGTTCGCCTGTCTTTGGAAGCGGGACGGGCCAAGGACCCCCAGGGTCAGTATGTGCCGGTAGGTCTGCCCTTTGGCGCAACCGCCCGTTTGATCCTGTGCCATCTGAACACCGAAGCCCTGCGCACCGGTTCACCGGTGATCGAGATGGACACCAGTCTGAGCGCCTTCATCCGTAGCTTGCAGGGCTATGCGCCCAACGGGAAGGAGATTGCGAAATTCAAGGAGCAATTAACCCGCCTTTCCGCCGCGCTGATTCGTCTTTCGATGAGCCGCAACGAAACCCGCGCTGTACAAATCAACACGCAAATCGTTAGCGCCCTCGATTTATGGGTTGAACAGTTCGACGGCGAGCGGGTGTTATCCCCTAAAAGCATCAAACTGAGCGCGGATTACTTCGCCAGTCTCCAGGAACATGCGATTCCGCTGGATGAACGAGCGGTAGCCGCTCTGGCGCATTCCGCGATGGGGCTGGATGTTTATTGCTGGCTGGCGCAACGCCTACACCGGGTTGACCCCAAAAGCGGCCAATTCGTCCCATGGGTTGAATTGCATCAACAGTTTGGGCAAGGTTACCAGGAAGTTCGCAAGTTTCGGCGTGATTTCCTCAATGTTCTGAAAGCGGTCAAGGATCAGTACCCTACCGCGCGATTCAGCGTTGACGAAGGCGGGATGCTGCTTTCCCACAGTCCGTCACCCGTGCCAAAGCGCTCGGTGTTGATTGAACATCCGCCACAACTGGCCAAACCTGATCCCAATGGTTCTAAATCCTGAAGGTTTTTTTATGGAAGAACCCATTTGTGGGCGATGCAGGATCCTCGTCATACAAGCGAATTCTTCCGGCATTTCTGTAGTATTTTTACAACAAAAAATTGTCGTATTTTTACAAATAATATTTTAATCAAAGACTTAATAAGCTGTGGATAACTTTGCCAAAAATACCCCTTTTTGTTGATCAAAAAATAACCAGCTCTGTGGATAACTTTGCCAAAAAGGCAATTTCAACCCAAAATCGCTTAAAATCGTTGTACAATAAATCGCCAGTTAGAAGTAAATTAAATCTTACAAAGCCATTTTTTAAAATTTAATTTATTTATCAATATATTATATTTATTTTTTAATAAAATTCATCAAGAAAATCCACGGGTAGTTTCTCCCGCTTGACCCTAAAATGGACTTAACTCTGTGGATAACATTATTTTCAAAAGATTTAAAGTGCACGGGTAGTTTCTCCCGCACCATATTAGTGCAAATGAAAAAGCTATTGTTTATTAAAATAAATTTATTTTATAAGCTAAGAGGTACGGGTAGTTTGGGGCGCTGGGCTACGGGTAGTTTCTCCCGCTCACCCTGAAAGCCTGTGGATAAGTCAGTTTCTACGGGTAGTTTCTCCCGCTTTCTACGGGTAGTTTCTCCCGCTTGACCGGGAAAATCCACGGGTAGTTTCTCCCGCAAACCTATATGTATACCCGATAGTCTTTCCGATATGGCGCCGCTGCAAAATCGCGACTTATCCACAAAGCTGTCGACGATCGAAAACACGCACAGGGTTTAATCAAACACATCGGAACTCCAAAGGAAAAAAAGACGGTCTACAGAGGCAGACGATGGGGAAGGCATCGCTAACCCGGACGCTCCCAAAAAGACGGTCTACAGGAGGTGGTTATCCGAAGGTCATCTTCCTAACCAGAGACCGCAGCAAAGCGTTCAACGAACAGGCAAGAAGAATCCACCAAAACAACAAACCACCAGTCCATCCATTAACACTCCAACACCATCAATCAAGAATAGAAACAGAATTTTCAATTATCCTTCAAAGACTAACATTCAATCAAAATGACATTGACACCAACCATCCTTTCTTGCCGCCAGCCAGGATCAAGGCGAAGAAGAGAATATTAGTGAATAAAAACAAATCATTGGAAATCGGTATCGTGACCCGGCCTATCCCCGGCGAAACCTTGTGTGGCGATGTCTGCGCGTGGTGGGAACAGGACCACCGGATTTATCTGAGTCTGGCTGACGGTCTCGGGCATGGCAAATTCGCCAACGAAGCAGCGCAAGCAGCAATGGCCAGCGCGCAGCGTCAACCCGCCAGCACCTCTCTACCCGACATCATCGCCCAGTGCGACGAAGACCTCCGTTCTACGCGCGGCGTAGCGATGGGGTTGGCTATGGTGGATTCGACCGCTCAGGCTGATAAGCGGAGCGCTTCGCGCTCCGCTTATCGGGGCGCGAGCCGAGCTTCGCTCGACGCGAGTTGCAGGCGTCGCGCTGCGCGCTCCGCCTATCAACTCGCTGGAGCGGTAATCGGCCTAATCACCTGCAAGCGCCTATGCGCTCTCCGGTATTAGACCGATTCCGCTCAGCTCGCGCCCCGTTAGCTTCTGCGGCGTGGGCAATATCCGCGCCCTGCTGATCAACTCAACCCAGCACCGACGCTTCGCTTGTGGCTATGGAATTGTCGGCGCCGGTTTCAAAAACCTGTTTATAGACACGCAGAGCCTCCTTCCCGGCGATATTTTAATTATGGCGAGGGATAGGCATACCCGAACATTTCGTCGTCTCTGACGCGATCTCAGAGGGCTTTTCGAGCGCGCAGCGCTTGGCAGAGGCTCTACTACGGCTATCTAAGCCCATCCCCTCGAAAAGGTAAAAATTAGCTCTTGCTAATATTCCAGGTGCCTCTCTGGCCCTCCGGATCCAGAGATCGGAG
Organism: Gammaproteobacteria bacterium; assembly: GCA_024235095.1. Lineage (NCBI taxonomy): Bacteria > Pseudomonadati > Pseudomonadota > Gammaproteobacteria > Gammaproteobacteria bacterium. The sequence continues at coordinate 124,946 of JACKNC010000003.1, read as the reverse complement.
TCTCTGGAGACTACTCCTTGCCCAGCAGCTCCCCTTGGATCGGTTGACTCTCGATCAAGTTCGGCTCCCTTCTCAACTCGCCTTCGATGATCGAGGACAGGAGACCGTAACTGACTTTCCATCGCATCGCGCCGACCAGCACACCCGCTGTTTTCGGGTCCAGTTTGATCACTTCGCCGAATTGCTCGTTGCCCTTGCGATCCTTGAAGGCCACTTTGTCGCCAACCTTCAGGCTGTTTCGGTCGAGCTTGCCGCTCGAATTCGAGATCGCGACATCAGCGCGATCAAGGTTGATGAGGTAGAAGGGGATGTTCCAGAGTTCCCCGTCGTGACGATTCTTGACCAAGACTTTCGTCCTTTTCAGCTCGACAATGGTCGCCTCGATCAGTCGGTTCTCATCCGCCTCGAAGTACTCGATATCCTGCCCCACCCTCAACGAATTCTTGATCTGCCTGGTTCTGGCGGGATCTTCCAGACTGCGGCGAATGGCTTGCTGCAGGCGATAGAGCTCGAACAGGGAAGCTCTGTTCAGTGCTTCGAGGATCTGGGAATAGTTCATGCGATGCGCTCGCTCCCACCGGCATGGGCCTTCTTGTGCTTGGCCAGGTAAGAGAAGAAAGTCCGTCGTCCGACGCCGGCAACCGCGCAGGCCTCGGCGGCGGTCTTCCCCGAGTTCTCATACAGGATTCTGGCGTTCTCGAGCTTTTTCGCATCGGTCCGCGGTCGCCCGCCGGTCTTTCCTCGGGCCCTCGCCGAGGCGCGACCCGCTGCAGCCCGCTCGGCGCGCAGTTCCCGCTCCATCTGGTGGATGGCGCCCATCATCGACAGGAAGCAGCGCCCCGTGGCGCTTGCGGTATCGATGCGCTCGCGCAATGACACCCAATCGATCCGGCGTTGCTGGAGTGTCTTGGCCGTTTCCAGCAGATCCAGCAGCGAGCGCGTCATGCGGCTGAGCTCGGTGACCACCAGGGTATCGCCGGAACGCAGGTAAGCCATCATCTGTTCCCAGCCGGGCCGGTCTAACCGCGATCCGGTCATCCGGTCGGTAAAGATCTTCTCGCAACCGGCCTCGCGCAGCGCATCCATCTGCGAGTCGAGATTCTGACCCTGGCTGCTGACACGGGCGTAACCGATTCGATTTGCTGATGGTGCCGTGGTGGGCAAGGTGCTGGCCCGGATGGTGCAAAAAGCTGTCGTGCCTGTAGTATAAATGCACGATGATTACAGCAACAGTTTTTGCACTGATCCAGACGGGAGAAGACGCGCTCTCGGACGGCATGGAGCCGCCGTGCAAGAAGTGTACTTTCTGCACTCCCTGATTCTCGCCTTCCCATGGCCGCCGATTCGCGCCGCCTGTCGATCCTGACCGCATCGGAGATCGACGACCTCTATGGCTTGCCGCGTTTTACCGAGGACGACCGGCAGCTCTATTTCGAGCTGAGCCCGACGGAGCGAGAGGCCGTGGACGGCGTGCACACCACCTCGGCCGCCGTGCATTTCGTGCTTCAGCTCGGCTACTTCAAGGCGAAGCGGCGGTTCTTTGTCTACGAGCACGCGGCGGTGCTCGACGATCTGCAGCACATCCTGCGGCGCTACTTCCCCGAGCGCGACCTGGATACCGTCAAACTCCTGTCCAAGCCAACCCGCCTCGGTCAGCAGGAGATCGTGCTCGGCTTGTTCGCCTATCGTCTGTGCGACGCCGCCGCCCGAGCGGATCTGGAGCGCAAGGCACAGCGAGTCGCCATGCTCTCGACGCAGCCGGTCTATATCCTGCGTGAGGCGCTGAAGTATTTGGAACAGCAGCGCCTGGTCGCACCGGGGTATAGCTTTCTGCAGGATCTGGTCGGCCGGGCCGTTTCCGGTGAGCGCCAACGACTCACGCAGCTGCTCGAGCGAGCCCTGACTCCGGAGATACAGCGCCAACTGGACGACTTGCTGGAGGCGGACGAAGGCATCTACCGCATCCGCGCGCTGCAACGCGAGGCCAAGAGCTTCGCCTACATGGAGCTGCACCAGGAGGTCGAGCGTCGCCAAGCCTTCGAGCCGTTGTACCGGTTCGCGCACGAGTTCCTGCAGACCACGGGCCTATCCAACGAGAGCGTCAAATACTACGCCTCCCTGGTGCCGTTCTACACCATCTATAAGCTGCGGCGCATGGCCGTGGCAACGACGCGTCTGTATCTACTGTGCTTCGCCCATCAGCGCTTTGGCCAGATCAACGACAATCTCACCGACGCGTTCATCCATCTTGTCGATCAGTATGAGAAACAGGCCAAGCAGGCCGCCAAGGAGGCGGCACGGCAGTCGCTGGATGAGGCGAGCGAGCATCTGAAGTCCGCCGGAGCGGTGCTGAATCTCTTCGTCGACCCCTCCATCCCGGCCGAGGTCCCCTTCGAGCAAGTGCGAGCACAGGCGTTCGACCTGCTCGAGCCCGAGCGATTCGAGCAGGTTTCAGCCTATCTGCGCGACGTCGAGTTCGACAAGGCCGCCAGTGAATGGGCCCACTACAAGACCCTGTCGACGCACTTCAAACGGAATCTGCGCCACCTGTTCGCCGCCCTGCAGTTCGCCGGCAGGGTCGAGGATGCCCCATTGATGGAGGCCGTGGTTTTCCTGCAGGCTCTGCTGCGCAGCGGACGCGCACCGCGGCGCGTCGATCCGGCCACCTTCCCCACGGCGTTCATACCGAAGACCTTGCGCCGGCATCTGTTCGTCGAGACGGACAATGCCCCGAAGAAGAAGCAGCTGCAGGTCGACCTCTATGAGTTTCTCGTCTACCGCCTGGTGCACAACGCCTTGGAGGCAGGCGACCTGTATGTGGCGGACAGTACCGAGTTCCGCCGCTTCGAGGACGATCTGATCAGCGACACCCGCTGGCAAGATAAGGACGCGGTGCTGCGCGAGGTCGGCGCCCCGATGCTCACAGCCCCGATCGAGGAGACCCTGGCGGCCTTCCGCAAGGAGTTGAACGCCAAGTTCGAATCGGTCAATGAGAACATCGACAGCGGTCGGAACAAACACATCAAGATCACCGGCGCCGGCGAGAAACGCCGCTGGACACTGAGATCCCCCGGCATCGAGCAGCCGACCGAGAGTCCCTTCTACAGCCGGTTGCCGGTGATCGGCATCGCCGACTTGCTGTGGTTCGTCGCCGAGAAAACGGGGTTCATGGACCGCTTCACCCATGTCCTCGACCGCTACGTCAAGTACGAGTCCGATGCCCGGAACATCCTCGCCTGTATCGTCGCCATGGGCACCAACAGGGGGCTGTGGAAGATGGCCGAAGTCTCGGGACTCGGTCATCCGTCACTGGTGAGCGCGGCGCGCAATTACCTGCGCCTCGAGACCCTGCATGTGGCCAACGACGCGTTGACCAACGCCATCGCCGCGCTGCCGATGTTCCGCCAGTACGACATCCGCGACGAGCTGCACTCCAGCAGCGACGGTCAACGCCTCGAGACCCAGATCGAGACCATCAACGCCCGGCATTCGCGCAAGTATTTCGGCCTGAAGAAGGGGGTGAGCTCGTATACGCTGGTGGCCAATCACGTGCCGATCAGCGCCCGGATCATCGGCACCCACGAGCACGAGAGCCACTTCGTGTTCGACCTGCTGCACAACACCACCACGGACGTCAGGCCCGAGCGCCACTCCACCGACACGCACGGCACGAACCAGGTCAACTTCTGGATTCTGCGTATGTTCGACTACCTGTTCGCGCCGCGTTACCGCAATCTTCGCAAGAAGACCGAGAGCCTGGTCGGATTCCGGCATTCGAAGCACTATGCCGACAGCCTCATCAAGCCGTCGCGCCAGGTGCTCGAGTCGCTGATCTGCAGCGAGTGGCCGAACATCCAGCGCATCATGGTCTCCCTGGCTCAAAAGGACGTGACGCAAGCCACTATGGTGCGGAAACTGAACGCCTATGCCCGGCAGAACCGGACCAAGAAGGCCTTGGCAGAGCTCGACAACATCTGTCGCACCCTCTACACCCTTGACTACATCGACGATGTCAAGTTGCGCCAGAGCGTGCAGAAGGCCTTGAACCGTGGCGAGGCCTATCACCGTTTCCGTCGCGCCATCGCCTACGTCAATTCCGGCAAGTTCCGGGTGAAGACCGAATCCGAACAACAGATCTGGAGCGAGTGCTCGCGGCTGATCGCCAACGCGGTCATTTACTACAACACCGCGTTGCTGTCGCGGATCTACGAGCAAAAGCAAGCCGCCGGCGACGTGGAGGCCCTTGAGATTCTCAGGCCTATTTCGCCCGTCGCCTGGCAGCACATCAATCTGTTCGGACGGTTCGAGTTCACGCATACAGGGTCGGGCGTCGATCTCGACGCGCTCGCCGAGCGCTACAATGATCCGGACTTCTGGGAGCGAGCACTGCGAGAAGAGGGACTGGACGAACAAGTGTGATAGCCACTACAGGAATGGGCGGTCGAAACCGACGACGCAGCGCTCCTGGTCTATCGCGCCTGAACCTGGCCTCCTAACCATGAACGTTGATATATTGCGCAATGAATACATCGAGTTAGTCAAGGACTACTGGCTAAACAGCAGTGAGGAAGCTCTGGCCCGGGCAACAGATTTGGGCAAGCGACTGGTTCACGAGGAACTCTCCTCGGAAGAGATTGGCGAATTTCAGCAGTTTGCGCTCACCGAACTTAATCGAATTGCACCCACAACCCCATTCGACGAAATCGCCAGCCGGCTCACTCCGCCGCTGATCGAAGTGCTCATTGCGTATGGCTTGGCGTTCCGCCATCAACTCCATCAACATTATGAATCCATGGTGCAGCAACATTTGGAGCAAACCAGCAAGCTCGAAGCGCTCGGCACGCTGGCCTCCGGCATCGCTCACGACTTCAACACACTGCTGGGCGTGATCCTCGGCTATGCGGAAATGACCCAGGACGCTGTACTCAATGAGCCAGTCGCCCAGGAGAATCTCCAGCAAATTATGATCGCCACCGGACGGGCGTGCGATCTGGTCGCGCGCATCCTGACCTTTGGCCGGCGCGGTGAAAAGCGCATGTCGCCACTGCGGATCGCTGACAGCCTCCATGGGACGGAGTTTGAGATTCTCTGTCCCCGCTACAAAGAGACTCAAGCATGAATCCTGACATTCGATCTACAGCGTCTGATCGCCAGTCCGCTCGCGCACGCCCAGAACTACCCTTTTATCCAGATGGGCCAGCTTTCAACCTTCATTTCATGCAAACGCTGAGCGCCGGGTTGACGTTCAACATGAATTTTGCTCACAGGATTGCCTCTTAGCAGTCAATGGGTTCGATAGCCGTTGTGCAACATGTTATCCAGTCCTCCGCCATTAACAACCTGCTGGTAACCGAGTTTCCGCAGGGTTTGTTCGGCGATGCCGGACCGGCGACCACTGCGACAGTAGAGGACGATTCTCGCGTCGCGATTAGGAACGAAGGCGGCAATGCGCCCTGCAATTTCATCATAGGGGATGTTAACCGCTTCACGAACATGGGCCGCCTGGTATTCACCCAGCGTGCGCACATCGATGACCAGGGGCTGGCCGGGCGCGGGCGGACCGCCATGGTCAGCCAACGCCGCCAGGGAAAAACAAGATACCGCCGCCAGCACTGCAAGTCTCTTCATGTTGCGACCTCCAAAGTTCAAACCCTGTTTTGAGTCATGGAAAGTCATTGCAAGTTCCATAATAATCTTGCCCTCTTGAGCACCGCTATCATGACCGACGCTGATCAACCACTCTGGACTCCTTCGCCCGAATGGATCAAAGCTGCTGCCCTCACTGCGTTCCGCAAAAAAGCGGCGCAGTGCGCGGGGCGCCCGCTCGATGATTATGCGTCACTCTGGCAATGGTCAGTGGATGCTCCCACCGATTTCTGGCGGCTGATGTGGGCGTTTGGCGGCGTTATCGGCGAACCGGGCGAGACTGTGCTAATCAATAGCGACCGGATGCCCGGCGCGCGCTGGTTTCCGCAAGCGCGGCTGAATTACGCCGAGAACCTGCTGCGCCAACATGACGAAACCGATGCGCTGGTGTTTTGGGGTGAGGATCAGGTTCAGCGACGGATGAGCCGCGCAGCATTATATGCCGAAGTTTCCCGGCTGGTTCAGGCCCTGAAGGCCGCTGGCGTTCAGGCTGGTGACCGGGTCGCCGGTTACCAGCCCAACTTGCCGGAAGCTCTGGCGGCGATGCTGGCTACGACCGCCATCGGCGCGATCTGGTCATCCGCTTCACCAGATTTTGGGGTGCAAGGAGTGCTGGATCGCTTCGGGCAGATCAAACCCAAATTGCTGATCGCCGCCGATGGTTACTGGTACAACGGTAAGGCCATCGATTGCCTGCTGCGCACCAGCGAAATCGCTCAGCGCCTGTCATCGGTCACGACAACCGTGATCATCCCCTATTTAGACCCCATGCCAGATGTTTCCATGATCCGCCAGGGGATCGGGTACGCTGATTTCCTGGCGCCGCATTCCGCTAGCGAAATCCCGTTTCAGCGAGTTCCCTTTGACCATCCCCTGTTCGTTCTCTACTCCTCCGGCACCACCGGCGTACCGAAATGCATGATTCACGGCCACGGCGGGACGTTGTTGCAACATCTCAAGGAGCATCAACTGCATAGCGACCTGAAGTCCGGCGACCGGCTTTTCTATTTCACCACCTGCGGTTGGATGATGTGGAATTGGTTAGTGTCCGGTCTGGCTTCCGGCGCAACATTACTGCTCTACGATGGCAATCCGTTCGTGAAGAATGGACGCATTCTATTCGACTTCGCCGACGCCGAAGACATGACCCACTTTGGAACCTCCGCCAAGTTTATTGACGCCTTGGCCAAGGCTAACGCGCAACCCCGCATCAGCCATCGCCTGGAACATCTGCGAGTCATGTTGTCCACCGGCAGCCCACTGGCCCCAGAAGGCTTCGATTACGTTTATCGCCATATCAAGCCTGATCTGCAACTCGCCTCGATTTCCGGCGGCACCGATATCGTCTCCTGCTTCGCACTCGGCAATCCGTGCGCGCCGGTCTATCGCGGCGAGATCCAATGCCGGGGATTAGGCATGGCGGTTGAGGTGTTTGACGAGAGGGGACAACCGGTGCGCGGCGCTAAGGGAGAACTGGTTTGTACGCAACCCTTCCCAGCCATGCCGGTCGGGTTCTGGAACGATCCGGATGGCGTCAAGTACCGCGCGGCTTATTTTGAACGCTTTCCGGGCGTGTGGCGGCATGGTGATTTCTGCGAGATGACCGCTCATGACGGCGTAGTGATTTACGGCCGCTCCGACGCCACGCTGAATCCCGGCGGGGTGCGCATCGGCACGGCGGAAATTTACCGCCAGGTGGAACAATTGCCCGAGATCATGGAAGCATTGATTGTGGGTCAGGATTGGGATCACGATGTGCGAATCGTGCTGTTCGTCAAGCTGCGCGAGGGGCTGGAACTGAACGATGCGCTGTGGGAGCGAATTAAGCGCACAATCCGCGATAACACGACGCCGCGCCATGTGCCGGCAAAAATTGTGCAAGTCACCGACATTCCGCACACCCGGAGCGGCAAAATCGTTGAACTGGCAGTGCGGGAAATCATCCACGGGCGGCCCATCAAAAACGCCGAGGCGCTGGCAAATCCTGAGGCACTAGAACAATTCCGCGATCGCCAGGAGTTGCGGGATTGAACGACCTTGAAAAAATTGTAAGACGCAGTCGAACAATTCAATTTGCTAAAAATCAACGCCTCCGGCTGCAAGCTCGGCCTGTCGCTGCTCGGAGTCAACTGAGTGCCATGGCGCGAGGAGCAGGATCTTCCCGAGGAACTGATTGCGTTGCCTAGTGGGCTGACACAGAAGTTTTGACAGGTTCAGAGGTTTCTAGGTCCACCGGGGTTTCAGAAGATTTCAAGGGAGGATAGAGGCGCTTGAGTTTGACCCGGGCCAAGTCGGTGCCGAACTGCCAGTGGATTTTGGTCTGACGTAGGTTGCGTGGGCCTTGCCAAGCGGCGATTTCCTTCCGCAAAGTTTCGAGGTTCGCAATGCGGCGATTCAAACACTGGCCGGCGAGAACAGCGAACTCACATTCCGCCATATTGAGCCAACTGCCATGCTTGGGGGTGTAATGAAATTCGAGCTTGCGGGTGATCCGGCGGGCTTCCTCTGGAGAAAAGACACTATACAAGGCCGCAGGAGTGTGGGTATTGAGGTTATCCACGACCAACCGGATTCGCTCCGCCTTCGGAAAGTACACATCAACGAGTTGCTGCATTTGCTGGGCAAAATCGCGTTTGGTGCGCTGTTTCGTGACATTAACATGACGCCACCCGCGCAAGGGTTGTACGAATAGAAATAAATTGGCGGTGCCTTCGCGTTTGTATTCACAGTCATAGCGCGCCGGTTGACCCGGGCGGGCGGGTTGAGGACAGCGGGTTTCGCTGGTCAATTGCACCGGACTTTCATCGAAGCACACTTGGGGGTATTGAGGATCATCGGGTTCGGCGTACAGGTCCAACACATCCTCCATATGCCAAACATAATCGGGACTGACACTGGGAATACACCATTCTTGACGTTGCCAGGGTTTGAGGTCGTTTTTTTAAGGATGCGCCGCACACTCTCACGGGAAATGGCTTCGATGGGCCGGAGTTCCATGAAGCGGTCCGCTAACAATTGGAGAGTCCACTGACAACGGCCAGCGGGCGGGGTACTACAGGCCAAGGCGACCAGAAAGGCGGCCTGTTTGCCGGTCAAGGCCGGGGGCAAACCGACTCGTGGCCGCTCGCTTAACGCCGCCAGCAACCCTTCGTCGACAAACCGTTGACGGGTACGATGAACGGTCGAAATCCCCAAGTGAAGGCTTTGGGCAATGGCCTCATCCGTCGCCCCTTCCGCAGCCTGCAGCAACACATGGGCACGGGCAACCTTGCGCGCCGCTGCCTTGCCTTTATGAATGACCTTCAGCAGGTCTTCCCGCCCCTCTTCAGTTAGATCAACCAGATACTTGTGGGCCATGGTGATTCCTCCTGTTGATCTCAACCATAGGGCACCCACCGCTACCTGTCAAAACTTCTGTGTCAGCCCACTAGGATTAAATAGCGTAATCGGGCGCAGCGCCAGGGATCTCGATGCTCCTAAGCATTGCGCCATCGCACTCTACGGCAACAGGTTTGCCAATACAATCATTACCATAAAGTGCGTTCAAGGCTTCGGAAAGTGGACCCGAATCAGCCTGCAGGTGATGTTTATGCGCACCCGTATCCAGGACAAGCGTCGCGATGGCTCCATCATCCAGCACGTCCGCGATGGTTCCGGCAATGTATTTCATAGCGCGCGCTCTGGAATCCGGGATTGAGCCGATAAAGGATTGTCGATGGCATCGAGGATGATCGATATCTTAGGCGCTTTAGGGATCATGTAATTTTCTCCTAGAATCGGGTAGTCGCAATCACAGTGATGCTATCCGGCTCGCGAATGACGCGCAGGGGGATAACCAGGTAATCAAGATCAAACCCGGCGATAAAGCGCCGGGTCATCCATATGATCTTTTCATCAGGATCAGCTGAAGAAACAAGACCAACACGCTGATGGTTGATCGGCGCCTGATCATCATAACCGAAGAGCAGAGGTATATTCATGCTGATATGTCTCGATAGACAGAATGGTATTCTTAGAACACATCTGTCGGTGGGCGACTTGGGACTTTCATGAAAGTAAGCTGCGATCGATCTGGCAGGCCAATCATCCAGGCGCGCAATATTCCCGGCTGATTCTCCTCGATTCCAGATAAATTGTCGCTACAATTCAAATCATCCATTTGCTAGTTGCTTACTCTGCTGGGATCTCATCAAATGACCGACTTGACCGTACACTTCAAAAAGCCCGCTGACTGGGCAGACAGCATTCATATTCATTACTGGAACACGCAACCGGGCGGCTCGGCCACTGCTTGGCCCGGCGTTCCCATGATTCCTGCTGATGACGGCTGGTTCATTTACCGTTTCAACGGCGTCAAAGCCGCCAATCTGATTTTCAACGATGTCCAGGGATGGCAAACCAGCGATCTGCGCCGGGAACGCGATGGCTACTACCTGAATGGCGAATGGTACGACCAACAACCCGAAGATCCAACGGATGACGGCGATCCTGCCCCATCCACAGCGGTCATCGCCACAGTTGACCCATTACCGCGCGGCCCGATCGATCCTACTGGCCCCTTGGGCGACTTCCGTGAGGAAACCATCTACTTCCTGCTCACCGCCCGCTTTTACGAAGGCGACCCCAGCACCAGCTTCTTTTGCCGGGACCGCATCAAGTTCAATCGCGAAACCGGCCAGCCGGAAGACCCCCACTGGCGCGGTGATTTCAAGGGCCTCATTGAACGGCTGGATTACATCCGCGACCTCGGGTTCACCGCCATCTGGATCACTCCGCCGGTGGAAAACCGCAGTGGTCTGGACTATCACGGCTACCACGCTTATGACTGGACCCGCATCGATCCCCGGCTGGAATCACCGGACGCGACCTATCAGGATTTAATCAACGCCGCTCATGAACGCGGCATCAAGATCATCCAGGACGTGGTCGTCAACCACTCCTGCCAGTACGGCATTCGCGGCAAGGTCCACATCGATCACCTACCGATTAAATACTACATCCCCCAGGGTTCCGAGCATGGCCGGGTCAATCATGGCCCTTACCAGGGCAATCTCGGCAACTACGCCTGGCCCAATCGCGACGACATTGACAACCCGGTCGCGCCCGACTGGTACCGGGAACGGCATGACATAGACCCGGAGGGTAAGATTCCGCTGGTCGACCCCAAGACCGGCGAAACCGTGCCCAAGCCGGGCTACAATCCGGGCCGCTTCTTCGGCATCGACGCGCAAACCCTTGATCCCGAATGGTACATGCAGCACGGCTTCATCTGTGGCGGCGACTGGGAAAGCGCGGCGGTGCAGTTAAAGCATATCGCTGGTGATTGCATCAACCTGGCCACCGACCGGCAGAACGTCAAGGATTACCTGATTGGTTCCATCAACCATTATCTTGACATGGGCGTGGACGCGCTGCGCATCGACACCGTCAAGCACGTACCACGCGACAACCTGCTGGAATACGTCAACGCCTGGAAGGCGTATAAGCCGGGGCTGTTCGTTTTTGGTGAAAACCTGGTCAAGGGCTATGGCTGGGGCGATTTAGGTGGCGGCGACAACGGGCCCTCATTCATCCGGCCCTGGTGGTACACCCGCCTGGGCCATGATCCCCGCAATCCGAATTCCGGCGGCGACTCCGGGTTTCCGCAACTCGACTTTGGTCTGTTCTCCACCTTCCGCGACAATCTCAGCCGGGGCAGTTTTGACGGCGTGGCCCGGGTGTTGGAAATGGACTGGATTTATGGCAACGCCAGTACACTGGTCACCTTCCTGCAAAATCATGATGTAGGTCCGGACAACGACTTCCGTTTCCGTTTTAAGGGCGAGCAATGGATGGCGGCGGCGGCTTACAACCTGCTCTGGACGGTGCGCGGCATCCCCTGCCTGTACTACGGCGAGGAAATCGAATTCATGAAGGGCGCGCCACAGGATGTGATCGGCAACGACGACACCCTTGACCAGACCGGTCGCGCTTATTTCGGCGATTACCTTACTAACGCAAGGATTGCTGAAACTCAAAGCCACCCACTCTATCAACATATCAAGCGCCTGAACCAGATTCGCCGCAGCGTCCCGGCCCTGCAAAAAGGCGCGATGAGCCATATCAACGAGTGGGGCAGCGGCATGAACTTTGTCCGCGATCATAACAACGGGGAAAGCTATGTAGTGGTTGGCTTGGCCATCGGTGGCGATCAAGGCGTCAATGTCGGCGGGATTCGCAACGGCGTTTACCGCGACGCAGTCACCGGCCATGAAATCCAGGTCGGCCATGGCCACATCTCCTTCCATGTGCGCGGTAACTCCGCCGGGATCTATGTGTTGAATGGTCCTGGTAAAATCGGCGCGGATGGGACTTATTTGCGGTGATCAGAGTCGCTCTCTGAAGTTCAAAGCGATTTCCGACACAAACTTGGCCAAACGAGGTAGGGTGGATGAGCATGGCAAGAGATCTGTCTCTCGAAGTATTTTGAACAGATACCTGCTGCAATGGTGAAACCCGGCATTATTAAAACCGCAACGAGAAACCATGTATGCCGTTCGCTAACAAAGTCAAGGAGGTGGTTATTGGTAAACCGCAAGACCCCCTCCATACTGATTCTCCTCATGTTTCCGACAAGCGCTACAACATCGCTTTAGTCGCTTTTCTCGCCTGGATCAGCCTGGGCGCCGACGGTTTATCCTCGGCCTGTTATGGCCCGCAGGAAGCTTTTTTGGCGCTAGGGCGTTATACCCATCTCGGCCTCTACCTAGCGGTCGCTACTTTTCTGACGGTGTTCATCATCGCCTTGGCCTACAACCAGGTCATTGAACTGTTTCCTTCGGGCGGCGGCGGTTACAAAATCGCCACGCAACTATTGGGTTCCCGAGCTGGGCTGGTATCGGGTTCAGCGCTGCTGGTGGATTACGTATTGACCATTGCGATTTCCATCGCCGCTGGGGTCGATGCCCTGTTCAGCCTGCTGCCCATTGGCGCACAGCCTTATAAACTGATCACCGAAATCATTCTGGGTATCGGTTTGATCGCGCTCAACCTGCGCAGCATGAAAGAGTCGCTCCAAGTCCTGCTGCCGATTTTCGTCGGTTTCATTCTGACCCACGCCGGATTGATCATCTATGGCATCGTCACCCATGCCGAAGGATTGCCTGCGCTGATCCCGGATACGCTCGCCGAGACCGAGCAACTTACCCAGCAGATGGGCTGGATATTCGCTGCTTCGTTATTTCTGAAAGCCTATTCACTTGGCGGCGGCACCTACACAGGCTTGGAGGCGGTTTCCAATAATGTTCAACTGCTGCGGGAGCCGCGGGTAACCACTGGCCGCTATACCATGCTGTACATGGCTATCGCGCTCAGTTTCACTGCTGGCGGCGTTATCCTGCTCTATCTGCTTTGGAACGCTCAATATATCCCCTACCAGACCCTGAATGCGGTAACCTTCAGCGCCATTATTGACAGTTGGCGGCTTGACCCGGCTTTGAGCCACAGCATGCTGGCGATTGTGATGCTACTGGAGACAGGACTGCTGTTTGTTGCGGCCAATATCGGTTTTCTCGGCGGGCCGCGCGTGTTGGCCTATATGGCGGTGGATTCCTGGGCGCCGCGCCAGTTCCGCAATCTGTCCGGACGGTTGGTCACCCAGAACGGCATCCTGCTGATGGGACTGGGGGCGCTCGGCATTCTGGCGTGGACCGAGGGTGATGTGTCGGTGCTGGTGGTGCTGTACAGCATCAATGTGTTCATAACTTTTTCGTTATCGCTGCTGGGCCTGTGCAAGCATTGGTGGACCAATCGCTACGATGAGAAACACTACAAATCGCGGTTAATGCTGTCATTGCTGGGTTTCACCGTCACCGGGGGCATTCTGATCGTAACCGTAGTGGAAAAATTCACCGAAGGCGGCTGGCTGACGATCCTGATCACGGGTCTGATCATCACCCTCTGCGCACTGATCAAACGCCACTATGAAGAGGTGCGCCAGCAGCTGCGCACGGTCGATGCGCTTTATGCGCCGCGCCCGGACTGGGGTGAGGATTTGCCAGAACCACCGCTGGATCCCGCTCTACCTACCGCCATTTTCCTGGTCGGCAAGAATCGCGGCCTGGGGATGTACACGTTAAAATGGCTTAATGAAGTATTTGCCGGCCATTTCAGAAATTTCATTTTTCTGAGCGTAGGCGAGGTGGATGCGGAAAGCTATGGCGGTAAGGGCGCGCTACGCTCGTTGAAATATCAGATCGAAAACTCACTGCGTTACTACGTCCATTATTGCCACAACCAGGGATGGGCAGCGACTTCCTATGCTGCTTATGGCACAGATGTAGAATCTGAGCTGGAAAAGCTGGTGGTGGAAGTCACCAGCGAGTATCCCAACAGCGTTTGCCTAGGCAGCAAACTCATTTTTTCCCATGAAAACTGGCTGATTTCATGGCTGCATAACCACACGGCCATCGCCATGCAGCGCCGGTTGCATCTTCGGGAAATTCAGATGATTGTCACGCCGATCAAGATTTAAAAGAGTCTACTTCCAGGCGTAACCGATGCCGACGCCACCGCTCAACTGGTTGGCGTCGCCGCGTTTGACAATCGGACTGTCAGCGGCATCGCCGGAAATCCGTTGGTAAAGCAATCCCGCGCCCGCGTACCATTCCGGCGTGATTTGAACCACTACCGCCGGCCAGGCATACCACTGCGTTAGCCCGCCACCGGGACTAAAGATCGGCAAGCCACTTGCCCGCGAGTCTTTTGGAGTGATGCCGTAATAAGCCTGGTTGTAGCTTGAACTCACCCACGAAGCGCCGCCGCCGACCCCAATGACCGCTCTGTGACTGATGGGGAACCAGAAATTAGCCCACAATGAACTATTTGTGCCGCTATAAACATCACCCAGATCGCCCATGACCTGCGCGCCGACCCGAAAGCGCCATGGAATACCTTCAAAGTTGTTGTAAATGTATGAGACGACAACCCCCCCCTGGACGGTGTTGTCTACATCCGACAGACGGGCGACGACCTTGTCGTCCACATCGCTGCGCCCGAATTGCAGAGAGAAAATCGGACCGATCTGCCAGGTCGGCGAATCCAGCAGGTTGATATCCAGGATAGGGCCATACCACTCAATGAATCGATTACTATCCTTGAATTGATAGTATAAGCCGGGCGCCGCCCCCCAGATGTAATCGTCGGAACCGCTGTACTCCGGGGTCACGCCTACTCCTAACCCCACGAAATTAGGGATGAAACCCTTGGAGGGATCCTCAGCGCGCACCGGCGGCGAACCAGGGAACAGGCCAATCGCGAGCACTATAGCGGCCACTTTAAAGAAGATATTGGGTGAATGAGTCTGCATGTCTTGAACCTGGAAAGTGGTAGGGAGGGGAGTCGGTGCGGCTATTCATAGGCGCGTTATCATTTAAGCTGTAACTTTATCTCCGATTGATGATCCCGCCAATACCTAATTCATTTTACGACCTCAAAGGAACCCACTAAATCATGACTTTTGATGCTCTCTTCGTATTTGGTCTGCTGGCCGTGACCGTCGTTCTGTTCGCCAGCGACCGATTGCGACCGGATGTAGTCGCCCTACTGGTCATTTTAGCGCTGATTCTCGGCGACATCCTGCCTGTCGCTCAAGCCGTCGCCGGTTTTGGCGACCAGTTGGTCCTGCTGATCGCCGGCCTATTCGTGGTTGGAGAAGGCCTGGTGCGCACTGGCGTCGCTTATCAAGTGGGACTTTGGCTGACCCGCATGGCTGGGGCCAGCGAAGGTCGGTTGCTGATTCTGCTCATGCTCGCGGTCGCCGGTCTGGGCGCATTTATGAGTTCCACTGGCGTGGTCGCTATTTTCATTCCAGTAGTGCTCGGCATCACCGCCCGGCTTGGGATCAGCCCCAGCCGGCTGATGATGCCCATGGCCTTCGCCGCCCTGTTTAGCGGTATGTTAACCCTGATCGCTACGCCGCCGAATCTGGTCATTAACGACGCTTTGCGCAGCGCGGGTCTGCAACCGTTTGGCTTTTTTGACATCACGCCGATTGGCCTGCTGGCGCTGGCGCTGGGCATCTTCTATATGTGGATAGTTGGCGCTCGCCTTCTGCCCGCTGATCCCCTCAGGAACGGAACGGTGGGTCGGCGACAAACCCTGGTGGATCTGGCCGAGAACTACAATTTGATGGGGAAACTCCATCGATTGCGCTTCGATCCGGGTTCGCCTTTGATCGGCCAAACGGTTTCCGAGGCGCAATTACGCACCCGTTACGGCATCACGGTGGTCGGCATTGGTCATTCGGAGCGCGCCACGGAAATCGTATCACCCGCGCTGGCCAATACCGAATTTCATCCTGCCGATGCGCTCTACGTCGTTGGTGAAGACGAAGCGATTGCAACTCTGTGCGCGAATGAACGTCTGGGCCGTCTGTTAATCCAGGAAAGTCAGCAACGCAGCCTGGTTCAGGAATTGGGCATGGTCGAGGTTATGTTGCCCCCCGATTCCGAATTAATCGGGCAAACCCTGCGCCAGGCGGCATTCCGCACCCATCACGGCTTGAGCGTACTGGGCATTCGCCGCAATCGCCAGCCTCTGCCGGGCAATCTGATCGAGGAAAAACTGGCGTTTGGCGACACCCTGCTCATTGCTGGCGCCTGGAAGCAAATCAGCCTGTTGCAAAACGACCATAAGCATTTCCTGGTGCTCAATCTACCTGCAGAACTCAGCGACGTTGCTCCTGCGTATCGACAAGCCCCATTTGCTTTGGCCATCCTTCTGACCATGGTCGCGCTCATGACCTTTGGCATCGTGCCTAATGTAGCGGCGGTTCTGCTGGCGGCCTTGGCCATGGGCGTCTTCCGTTGCCTGCGCATGGAAGACGCTTACCGTTCCATCAACTGGCCCAGCCTGGTTGTGATCGCTGGCATGTTGCCCTTGGCCAGGGCGCTGGAACAGACGGGGGGTGTCACGCTGATCGCCGATGGACTGGTAGCCGGACTGGGCGGGTTCAGCCCGCTGGTCCTGCTGGCTGGCGTATTCCTGCTCGCCGCGCTGGTCGGCATGTTTATCTCCAACACCGCCACCGCCGTGCTAGTAGCGCCGATCGCGATCGTCGCCGCTCAAAAAATCGGCGTCTCTCCTTACCCTTTTGCCATGACCGTTGCCATCGCCGCCTCGGCGGCGTTCGTTACTCCGGTATCCTCACCGGTCAATACCCTGGTGCTGGCGCCGGGTGGTTATCGATTCAACGACTTCGTGCGGGTCGGATTACCGTTGTTATTAGCGATCATGGCGCTTACCTTGATCATGACGCCGCTTCTGCTGCCGTTCTAAGGCGGTTCTGTATCAGTAGTTCCCGGAACTCGGCCAGTGGCATGGGCCGACCAAAGTAATAACCCTGGCCCTCATCACAACCGTGCGCTTGCAGGAACGCCTGTTGTTCAGGCGTTTCCACTCCTTCAGCCACCACTTCCAACTCCAGTCCATGCGCCAAGGTGACAATGGCGTCCACAATAGCCACACTGCTGGTATTTTCCGGGAGATCCTTCACGAAGGCGCGATCAATCTTAAGTACGTTCACCGGAAACTGCTGCAAATAACTGAGTGATGAGTAGCCCGTGCCAAAGTCGTCAATAGCAATACGCACACCCATCGCCTTGAAGGCGTGCAAGACCGCCATATTCTCCTCGTTGTTATGCATCAGGATTCCCTCGGTCAACTCTAGTTCCAGGCAAGCGGGATCAAAACCGCTCGTCGTTAACGCCTCGCGAACCCGATCCTTCAAATCCGTTTGGCGGAACTGACGACCCGAGAGATTGACCGCAATACGCAATCCAGGAAAACCATCTTTATGCAACTGTGTAATTTCGTTAACGGCAGCTCGTAATATCCATTCACCTATGGGCAGCACCAACCCATTTTCCTCGGCAATCGGAATAAATCGGACCGGCGAAACCAGACCCATATCCGGATGATTCCAACGAATCAAGGCTTCGGCGCCCGTGATGGCGCCAGTGCGAAAATCCCATTTCGGTTGATAATACAGCTCCAGTTGACGCCGATTCATTGCATGTCTTAAATCAGTTTCAAGGTTTAACCGTTCCCGCGACAGCATCGTCCCGCCAGACAGGTAGAATTGGTAGTTGTTCCTTCCCATATCCTTGGCTCGATACAAAGCAATATCGGCATTTTTAAGCAGCGATTCATTCGTGCGGCCATCGCGCGGATACAGACTGATCCCGATGCTGCAAGTGATGTTCAGTTCACGTCCATCCAAACGGAAGGGTTGAATTATGGCGTCCAACATGCGCTGTGCGGCTCGCGTTGCGTCATCATTACTGGTTAGATCAGGCAATAAAATAGCGAATTCATCACCGCCTTGCCGAGAAATAGTATCGCATTGACGAATGCATTGTTGTAATCGAGTTGCAACTTCATTTAACAATCGATCGCCAATTTTGTGGCCTAACGCATCATTGATCAATTTGAAACGATCAAGATCCACTAGCAACATTCCAGCCAGATTATGTTCGCGTCCGGCGCGCAACAACGCCTGTTGCAGGCGATCATTTAGCAAGGTGCGGTTGGGCAATCCGGTCAGGGCGTCATAATAAGCCAGATGCTTGATATGCTCAGCCGCCTGCCGACGTTCCGTAATGTCCTGGATGACAGTCACAAAGTGATCCACCATGCCATTCGCCTGGCGTACGCAACGGGTGGACACGCTGGCGTACAGCAACGCGCCATCCTGACGAATGAAGCGTTTGTCGAGCGAGTAACCTTCGATGCGGCGATTAAGAACCCGTTTAAGTTGGATCTCCTCAGCGGATTGATCATCGGGATGAGTCATTTCCGCCCAGGTCATGCCCAGCAATCGCGACCGCCGGTAGCCTAGCATCTCGCAAGTTCGGTCATTGACTTCCCACCAACGTTTGTCAGGACCAATCAGAGCAATACCGATCAGCGGTAATTCGAAATAATTACGAAAACGGGCCTCGCTAGCGCGCAGGGTTTCTTCGGTCTTCTTGAGATCGGCGATATCGATGCTGGCGCCCAAATGGCCCGTGATCCGACCTGCGCGATCACGCATCGGTCTGGCGCGGGTTTTTAGCCAGGTTTCTCGGCCCGAAGGCGTCCGAAATCGGTACTGCGTGGCAACTTCGTTACCCTGTTCATTGGCGTTTTTCCAAATTTGCAACGTTTGTTCACGATCATCAGCATGCAGCGCTTGTGTCCAGCCCAAACCCATTGCCTGCTCAGCGGTTAAACCTGCCAGCCAACACCAGTAATTATTGACGTAACGACATTCACCATGCGTATCATTAATAAATATCCCTACAGGCAGTTGCTGCGTCAGTTTCCGAAAACGTTGTTCGCTCTCACGTAGTGCTTCCGTAATATTTTGTTGGCGTTTCAACTCTGCTTCCAATTGTTGTTGACGGTCATCCAGCACAACAATTCGCGCCTGTTGCTGTTCCCGCTCTTTCTGGCTGCGGCGATCCCGAATAATCAGGAAAGCGATGATGCTGATCGCCGCCAAACCTAGCAATATCAGTACAAAAACACTCAGGATAGGGAGTTGAAAGTGTGCGGTCACGTTCTCTATGGTTGTAGATGCCGCCAAAACCTCTGCGGCAATGAAGAAAGTCGTAAATCCGCCCATACTCATTAGTTGAGCCACGAAACCTGGCAATCGGAGCAATCGGCACCACTTCTTGCCGATACCGTCAGCTGTTTTACCTGCGCCCTTTCGGTTCATCGCCGGGTAGTCCTGTAGAAAGTAGTGACTGATTTATGGTATAGTTTTAGTGGTGATAAGAGAAGCGATAAAAAACCATGATTTGTCCACGTTGCCACTCATTAATTAAGTGTCGTTAAAAACGGCAGTATTCATAATCATAAACCTAAATTTGCTTGCCAGGGCAAGCGCATTAAAAAGTCTATTAAAATCAATATCATAAATAAATTACTTTTTTGTAGTTTTTTGAGGTATTTTAAAAATCCTATTTTCTCATTATAATGATGACTATAACACTCTGTTAAAGTTTTAAATTAGTCATGAGATTTTTCTTATGTGTATTTTTCCGTCTCAGTCATTAGCTGCGATACAAGAATCACAATTTATTGTGAATCCGTTGGCCCGTGCAATGGGGGATGTATGCCGGGAATCAAAACCAATTTCGCTTTATTCACTACCAAAATCAACGATTTTAGAAGTGTTCTCAAAAATAACAGATCCACCAGCAATTCCCGTTCTCTCTGTTTAGACCTTTTTCGAATAGATCAATTCTAGTGATTATAGAATACAAGAAAAGAAAGAAAAAATATCCCCTAAGCGTTCAAAGACGCTTAATAGCTTATATATTAAAGAGACCCTGATAACCAGACTAAGAAAATAGAACATGCCCACAGTCTAACCAGACGCTAAGAGGTATTCGGCTGTAGGAATCCACCATAATGTCCATAGATAATCGCACGCCAGAGTGATTCCCAAGTATCAATAAAGAATTCGGTAAAAAGTCCTTTTATTTTGATCCATAACGCGGTGCGTGAATGAAAACGCTGGCGAGCAGCCTGGAAAAAGGCACAGCCATATTCCTGGACTTGATCAATAAGAAAAGCCAGCATCATCAACATCGCAAAAACGGTCGCTAAATACTGTTCCCCATGTCCATCGTTGTGTTCAAATTCGTAGTCTTGATTTTTCAGGGTATTGAAGACTTGATTTTCAATGTGCCAGCGGCTGCGCCCTCCTTTCATCACAAGATGGACATTTTTTGCCGTGAGTGTGATGTCCGTCACCCATGAAAAGTTGAATTCCTGACCGTCGCGAATTTCCCAATAATCGAGAAAATTGACCATTAAATCGGGATGTGATTTGTTCAAAGGAATGCCATTGATCCACCGATAGCCTCGGAGAATTTTGTCGTCTCCTAAGACCTCAAATTCTTCATATTGACCCGTGTAAATACGATGTTTAACCTCAGCAAAGAGAGCGTCCTGACCTCCCAGTTTTACCGAAATAATATAACCAATATTTAGTTCTTTCAGTAACTTGATGTGCGGACCGTTCGCGAATAGACTATCTTCCACCACGCGCAAAGGCCAATGAGGAAAGGTTTCACGAAGCGCTTTTAATAGGCGTTTGCCCGCATTCGCTTCACAATCGTTTTTGGTTTCACCATCTTGATGTGTAATGGCTTCGGGAAAAAAAGGGATGACTTGTTTCTGGTTAGGATGAACGATCACCGCGCCTAATAATTGATGATAATAACTCACTTCACCCTTGCGATGCTGACGGGTACAGCAGTGCGGGCAATGAACATTTGATGAAGCGAATTCCCCGGTACCATCAATACTGATTAAAAAATGTCCTAAATAACGAAAATTTTCCAAAAGACCTTGATCATAAAGTCCTTGGTTAATTTGAATAAAGGGGGCGCGAAGTTCGAGGGGATCCACGCGATCCAGCACCGACCGCATCTGGGTATCGCAGGGCGCTTGTTCAACGCCATATAATGATTTTAAATTTGCGCGAATTCGTGCTTCATTGCGGTGTTCATCAAATTTTAACAAGGAAGGATATTTTAAGCTGAAGACCGCTAAACCCGACATTAAGACATCGGTTAATGAATATTGTTGGCCATAACGACGGGGGTCAGGGATGTTTTCAAAGGCCCGCCGCGCCTGATTCAGGAGCGCTGGCGCTGACCAGCGATTCCCGGTCTCTTTCCTAGTCTTTGATTGATAATGGTTTTTTCTAAAAAATTTATCAGTGTTTAATAAAAAATATATTGATAAATCATTTAGATGAGCAAAAGAGAGCGGGAATTGCTGGGCGCTGACACCGTTTGATTTAAAGAATTCGGTAAAGGGTGAAAAGGGAATTTCTTCATGATCAAACCACACCGGATGCGTTTTAGATCCAAACACGCCAAAAAAACAAAAATTGAGGCGAAAAATCGCTTTTCATAATACACTGATTATATAGAAATTTTCAAGAGACCGGGAATTGCTGCAGATCCACGCCTTGATCGAAAAAAAAGACACCTTTTGTCTGATACTATTGTGATTGCCATTTGTGCAGTTATTGGTGGTATCGATGATTGGGTTGGGATCGAATCCTTTGGAAATGATCATTATGATTGGTTTAAAAAATTCTTACCCCTCCCTCATGGAATTCCATCACATGACACCTTCGGCCGGGTCTTTTCATTGATTAACCCTCAGGAATTTGAGGCCTGTTTTATTGAGTGGGTGAACTTGATTCGATTTAAAGTTCCCAGAGAAGTCGTAGCGGTCGATGGAAAAACTTTGCGCCGTTCCCATGATGAAAAACAGGGACAATCAGCCCTTCATATCATCAGTGCTTGGGCTTCAGAAAATAATCTCATTCTTGGACAGCGCAAAACGGATTCCAAATCAAATGAAATTAATGCATTACCAGAACTTCTTCAACTTCTTGATTTATCAGGATGTATTGTCACAGCCGATGCCATGAATTGTCAAAAAGCGATCGCTCAACTGATTACTGAAAAAGCAGGTGATTTAAGATACTCCCCCTTGTCAAGACCAAAATTCTATGAAATTAAGAGAGAGGCGGGTTGATAAACACGTATCCTGTCACCATTGTCCTGCAACGATCCCAGATACACCTGAGCGGGTGTCCGGTAGTCCAATGATTGATGGAAACGTTTGTGGTTATAGAAGTGGAAGAAGTCTTGCAGCCCTAACCGGACTTCATGAACGCTCTGGATTTCCTGTAAGTAGACGTATTCATACTTGACTGTTCGCCAAAGTCGTTCCACAAAAATGTTGTCCAAGGCCCGTCCTCGTCCATCCATACTGACCTGGATACCTTTGTCCAGGAGTGGCTGGGTAAAGCGCGGTGTCGTGAACTGGGCACCTTGATCCGTCTTGAAGATTTCACACTGCCGTGACTCCAGAATCCGATCAACGGCCTCGATGCAAAAGTCCGCATCCAGGGTGGTGCTGATCGCCCAACCCAACACATAGCGGCTGTACCAATCCATGACCGCCATCAGGTAAACAAAGCCGGAGGCCAGTCGGACATAGGTAATATCCGTACTCCATACTTGGTCACAGCGCTCAATGGACAGGCCCCGCAACCGGTAGGGATAGATGGGATTCTCCACGTTCGGTTGACTGGTATTGGGTTTCTGGTACACCGCGTCCAGTCCCATGATGCGCAACAACCGTCGAACCCGCTTGACGTTGACGAGATGTCCGAGACTGCGCAAGTAAGCAACCATGCGCAGAACACCGTAGTAGGGCGTTCGCGTATACTGCTCATCCAGGAGGCGCATCAGGTTCAGGTTTTCCGCGCGCTCACCGACGGGCTGATAGTACAAGCTGGAACGATTCAGGCCCAGTAGTTCGCATTGTTTCCGGAGACTGAAGGTGGAGTTGTGGGGTTCAATCAGCATCTTCCTGACCTCTAATGCAGGGCTGAGGACTTTTTTTTCAGCCAGTCCCGCTCGGCAATCAGTTGTCCAATCTGCCGGTGCAATTCATCGATTTGCCCCTGTTGCGTCTCCTGTACCCGCGCTGGTTTACCCGAGAACGCTTCTGGAATCGCCGCCAGGGCCTGTTTCTTCCAGGCGTTGATCTGAGTGGCGTGAATACCATACTCTGCCGTCAGCTGATTGCTGGTTTTCTGTTGACGAATCGCCTCCAAGGCCCCTTTGGTCTTGAACTCAACCGTATGCCTTTTGCGCACTCCTGCCATATTTCACCTTGCCTTTCGCTGTTGCCTTCTCTCTTAGAGCCTGGTCTAAAATATGGGTAGTGTCCCTCAACTGCTGTGGTGAATCTGGGCGAAGTCGGGAAACACCTGTTCGAGTTTCGGTAGTTGATCGATGACTTCAGCGGGGACACGATAGGATAACAATTCTGCGGTGGTCCAGACATGATCGGTCATGCCAGCCGCCATCGCGGGCGTACCGGGGGACCATCGACGCAGGGTTCCGTGTCCGCGCGTCGGTTCGGGCGATACGAGCGGTTGTCGCAAGCTGCGGTGGGGTAACACCAAATGATAGTAGGCTAATGAAACCCATAATTGTTTCTCAAACCATTTGAGATTTTTAGAAAATCTGATCGTACGCCGAGTCAGACGCTGGTTGCTTTGTCGTTGGGTCAGGTTATCGCGCTCCACAAAACTGGTATTGATCCCCCCGCTAACGGGGGAAGTTTGCACGTAGGCCGCCACGGTCTGGGTATCGCCAAACACCACATGGGTCTTCACTTTCACGACCCGACCCTGCTGGCGGATTTTGATGACTTGGGCATACTGCATCTCGGGCAGCGGTCGGCGCCGGGGTTTGGGCTGAGGACCTCGCGAACCGCGACGCACCGGTTGATACCATTCCCCATAGGTCATCAACAGCGCTTTTTCATACTCGGGCCATTGATCACTGGTAAAAAAAGGGATATGTAGATCAGTCACTTGTCGAACGCGTGCCAGCAATTGATCCGCATAAGTTTGGGTCCGTTTGCCGATCACAAACGCCAATACCAACCGCCATTCCGGCGCAAAAGCGAGCCAGACCCACGCATCGCCATACGTTTCATGATAACTTTTGGTGCCCGGCAGATTCGCTTGTTTGGTATGCACAAAACTCCACAATTCATCGAGTTGACACTCTTGTACATGTACTCATCAGTCATAAGTTCTCTCCCTGAAAAGCCTTGACGGCCGCTCCTCAAGAGCAGCATGAATTCCCCTCAGCGGTCCGCGCCTGAACAACCCGGTCGCCCGAGGAGAATCCATGCTGATTTATGTATACCATGCTTGAGAAAGTTTTCGCAGCGCCTTTGCGCGGCAGCGCAGTTGGCTGCTGTTCTGCGCGGTGGTGTTGAGCTTTCTCGCCGCCCCGGAAATGATCGGGGTGACGTCAATGTGCCGGTTCTGGCAGGGGAATGAAGCGGTCTATCACCGGTTTCTGCATTTCTGTCGCTCCAAAGCTTATGATCTAGAGACCCTGTTGGCGACGTGGCAGGGTTATGTGTGGCGTCAGGCCGTCGCCGTCCAGGTGGCCGGGCGGGCTGTCTTGTTGGGTGATCATACGCTGGTGGTCAAGGATGGGGGGCGTATGCCAGGCGTCGTGTCGTTACATGACGCTTCAGAAACCCAGCACAAGCCATCGTACTTCCGCGGGCACTGCTGGGGCGCGATCGGGGTGGTGGTTGGCGCACTCGATGCTTGTTTTTGTTTGCCTTTAGCCCTGCGCATGCATCAAGGCTTTTGCCATTTAGGTCAGGTGGAACCGACTTCACCCCAAAGGGGCGCGGACCCGAGCCTGCCCGAGCGGGTGGTGCAGATGGCCCTGACGTTGACCATCGATCAGGATGGCCCCGCATTTTTAGTCTTGGATGCCTTTTTCTCGATCGCGGGGGTCTTTCGCTTGGCCCAATCCGTTTATTCCATCGCCTTGAAGCAACCGTATTTGGTGATCGTGGCCCGGGCCAAGAAAAATGGTCCTGTAAATTTTCCTGTGATAGACAAACCATAGGGTATACTGATATCTAACTTTTTGCTTTTTCAAGAACTCTTTTGGAGCCGGCCTATTAGGGCATTGATTGATTTTGAAAAAGGGCGAAATCCATGGAAGGCTGCCGATCGGGCGGCGGCTGAGGATGCGTCCAGAAATTCTGTAAAAAACCACGCCTCCTCTTTGATCTGGAGAAGCGCCATGCCGACCGTTGAATTGATTCTTCGTGATGATGAAGGTCGTATTATTGATCATCGATCCACACGAACATATTCTTTGGATTGGAGAAATCAAAGCTTGCATTGTATTGAAGGTGCAGTTGAAGAATTTAAGAAAAATGCACTACCGGATCTTCAGGCTGATTTGTTAGAAGCGGCTCAAAACATCTTTATTCAGGATAAAAAAAAGACTTGATTTGCAATGGGACAACACCCATCAAGATTAAGACGCTTCATGGACCTTTTGAATTTAGACTTCAGCGATTTATTGATCGAGAATACCCTAGTTTGCCTCATCGAACCTACTTTGATTTGACGGATCAATTTCAGGAAGATTATGTGAGTGATCGGTTAAAAGAATTCTCCGCTTATTATAGCAATCGCTTAAGCTATATCGATGTATCCGATTTAATAGAGAGGGTCACCGGGTTCCGACAACTCAGTGACCAAAAAATCCACCATGTGGTGGTTGAAAAGGCGCAAGCGCTCAGTCAAGCGTGCGTCGCGCAAGTGGAAGAAACCTTATCGAAGACGAGTGGTTCTGTCATCAACATTGACCCTGATGTTGATATTTACGACCCAGAAAGTCGGGAAATTCTGATTTTCGAAGATGCCATTCAAGTCGGTTCTGTTGCGTTAGCTGATAGGGTCGGATTTCGGTAAGCTACACGGCCCCTGTCCTGACTTGAGAACCCGCATGATCGATTTTAGAGGCCACCGCTTTGAACGAGACATCATCCTAACGAGTGTCCGTTGGTACCTCGCCTATCCGTTGAGCTATCGGAACCTGGAAGAGATGCTGGCGGAGCGGGGTGTCGACGTGGATCATTCCAGCGTCTACCGCTGGGTCCAGAAGTTTACGCCGCAGTTGGAAGCGGCTTTCCGCAAAGGACAAAAGCGCCCGGTGGGCACAAGTTGGCGGATGGATGAGACCTACATTAAGGTCAAAGGCCAGTGGAAGTACCTCTACCGCGCGGTTGATCGAGACGGCCAGACGATCGACTTCCTGTTCACGGCGCATCGCGATAAGAAAGCCGCCCTGCGCTTTCTCAAAAAGGCGATACGGCAGCACGGTCTTCCGGACAAAGTCACGATCGATAAGAGTGGCGCTAACACCGCTGCCCTGGATGCACTCCAGGAGGAGACGGGCGCCGCCATTGAGATTCGCCAAAACAAGTACTTAAATAATTTAGTGGAACAAGATCATCGCGCCGTTAAACGGATCGTCCGCCCCATGCTGGGGTTCAAAGGCTTTCATTCTGCTCGGACCACCCTGCGGGGCATCGAACTCCTGCACATGATCAAGAAGGGCCAAATGATCATGGCCGAAGGGACGAATCTCTCCGCCGCAGGACAATTTTATTCACTGGCTGCCTAATAACCTGCAAGGGTTACCCAATCGTGCTCGAAAAAAATTAACGCAACAGAACCCTCGGCGACGCCCTCCTGTTCATCTTCGCGATCACCTCGCGCGGCCCTTTGGTCCTCATGTGCTCCGATCTGAGCCTCTCACCCATCACCGCGTTGGAACTCTATTGTGTCCGCACCCGCATCGAAATTCTGTTCGCGGTATTAAAGCAGCTCCTGGGCGCTTTTTGTTTTCACTTCTGGACTTCACACCTACCACGCCATGCCCGCCGTCCGACCCGGAATCGGTCGCTCAAGGCCCCGGTGATTGAGCGTCAGCCCACGGTCGCCGCCTGTTGGCAAGCCTATGAAGTCTTCGTCTTCTGCGCCGTGGTCGCCCAAGGCTTGTTGCAGCTGATCGCTCTGCGCTTTGGCCCTGAAGTCTGGCAACAACATCGGTTCTATCTGCGCACCCGTTCCCGCGACCTGCCCTCGGAGAAAACAGTCCGGCAAGTCCTCGCTCCTCAGGTGATCAAACCACTTCTCGATCTCCCACCAAACAGTCTCATCGCGCAGATCCGACACGCTTTCCAAGGTACCACGGAGGAGGAACCGGCCGACCCGCCTTCGATCGTCTGAATCCTTGCTCAAATCACTCGGTTAAATAATGTATTCTTGGCTGATTAACCTTCAGTCAGGGGCGGTCTTGTTCGACGATTAGACCGAGAACTTACGACTGAGGAGTACATGTAAATCATGCCACAGATAGAGCATCACCCGCCGACACTGGCGCGCCGCCCGGTCCAACCAGGCACACACCGTATCTTTGTCCGTCAGGACAATCCGGGCGGTCGCCCGCAGCGAAGTCCCCTCCGCCAGTGCGCGTACCGCCAATTCGAAAACGGCGGGTTCAGCATCCAAACCACAATAGGCCGTTCCATAACTCAAGACGACATGTCTCCCGCACGCTCGGCAGAGCGCTCTTGGATGACCACGGCTACTCCCATCTTTGATCAACTGTCCTGTTTTAAAGGGCTTTCCATAGTGACGGCAGTTCCGGTTTGGGCAATACAACGACTCCCACTCCATGCTGATCTCCCCGCTGAGTACCATAGCTCAGAGGCGGATGCCCCAGCATGATCAAAGTAGCATCTAGGTTCACCACAGCAGTTGAGGGACACTACCAAAAGTTGAAGCAATGGAAGATT
Source organism: Gammaproteobacteria bacterium (assembly GCA_024235095.1). Classification (NCBI taxonomy): domain Bacteria; kingdom Pseudomonadati; phylum Pseudomonadota; class Gammaproteobacteria; species Gammaproteobacteria bacterium. The sequence goes on along the minus strand of JACKNC010000003.1, from coordinate 97,034 downwards.
GGAAAAGTAACCTTCAACGACTTTAGGTGGTGTCCCTCAGTTTACGTGATGAGCTAAGCCAGTGACGACGACAACATGTATCCTCATTGTGATTGTGGTGTTAATCACTGACCGGGGATCTTATGAAGTGGGAAACGCTCTACTGCCCCAATCGTTCCTGTCACCACTACGGTCGGCCCTTTGGTCAAGGGTTGTTGGTCAAAAATGGTTCCAGTCACGGGAAAAAGCAGGCGTTGTGTCGTTCGTGCGGGAGGAGAGTGTCCTTGACGTACGGAACTGCGTATTTTGACCTCGAGGCCGACCCCGCCGTTTTCGAACTGGCGATGCGGGCGTTGGCGGAGGGAAATTCCATCCAGGGTACGGCACGAATCGTCCAGATCGACAAGGATACGGTTTGTGCGTGGTTGACTCGGGCCGCCCAGCAATGTCGTTTGGTGGTTTTGTCCCATTGGCGCGAGCTGACGGTGACCGAGTGTCAACTGGATGAATTGTGGAGCTTTGTCCATACCAAGGACCAGAATCTGCCGATGGCGCAGCAATGGTGCGAGACGGATGGCGATGCTTGGGTGTGGGTCGCCTTTGCGCCCGAATGGCGCCTGGTGGTAGGGTTTGTCGTGGGCCAGCGCACGCAGGCTCAGGCGAACCTGCTCCTGGAGCGCGTGGTGTATGTGACCGACGATCACGTCCCCTTCTTTACTAGCGACCAATGGCCGGGCTATCCCAGCGCCTTGCTCCATGCCTATGGGGAATGGTATCAGCCCGAGCGCCAAGGGACGCGAGGACGATATCCGGCCCCACGGTGCCGCCCACCGCCGAATTTGCTGTATGCTCAAGTGGTTAAGCGACGTGAAAAAGGACGGGTGGTCGAGGTGACCCGTAAGAGGGTCTGGGGAAGCGCGGACGAGCTTCAGGCGCGATTGGCCGCATCCGCCACCAGCACGACGATCAACACGAGCTTTGTGGAGCGGGATAACCTGGCCTGGCGCGAACACAATCGGCGGTTGGCTCGCAAGACGACCGCGTTTTCCAAGCAACGGTCGTGGATGGAAAAGCAGGTGTGGCTGTCGTTGGCTTACTACCATTTCTGCTTGCCCCACCTGAGCCTGCGTGAGGAATTGCCCACCCCGGAACCGACCCGAGGCAACGGATCGCCCCGTAAATGGCGGCCTGTCACGCCGGCCATGGCGGCGGGGATGACCGATCATATCTGGACCACGGCGGAGTTGCTGGGCTTTCGGGTACCCGCACCGTTTCTGAATACCTTGGAAACCATCAAACACTTGTTCCCCGCACTCGACGATGCTCATCACGTAAACTGAGGGACACCACCCGACTTTAGACAACGCCTGCTATTGTCTTTCCGCATGGAAACCGGACAAATTCAGAAGCAATTCCCTGTTTCCTTTCTTGATACCTGAAACCTGACGCCTGAAGCTTCTATATTAAGGTTGCCTTCCGTTTTTAAGGAACCCTCCCCATGAAAAATCACTTTTCATTGATCCTGCTCTCCACCCTGCAATGTAATGCAGATTGCGAATACTGTTTCGAGAACAAAACCACTGACCGGTTGACGCTCGATCGCCTGGGCGAGATTATGCGCAAAGTGCTGGACTATATGGTGGAGAAGTCGCTATCGGCAGTGACGATCTATTGGCAGGGCGGGGAAGCCATGTTACTGCCGCCGAGCTGGTACGAGCAGGCTCACGATTTGATCCAGCGGGAAGCCGAAGCGCGCGGCAAACAAGTCTTTCACAGCCTGCAAAGCAATATGCTGGCTTACAGTTCCCGCTGGAATTCAATCATTGCCAAAATGTTCGGCAATTCCGTGGGCACCTCGCTGGACTACCCCAACCTGCACCGCAGACTCCTTGGCCAGGGGCCGGAGAGCTATAACGAAATCTGGGGCAAACGGGTGCGGGAAGCGCGGGCAGCGGGTATCGATGTGCAGGTCATTGCGGTGCCGAATCAGGCTACCTTGGACATCGGTGCCGAACGGTTCTACACCCATTTCGTCGATGAATTGGGCATTACCGATTTCCAGGTCAATACGCCCTTCCCCGGCGGCGAAGCAAGCAGCGTCAAAAAAGAATTGCCGGTGAAGGAAGTGCAGAAACTCAATCGCTTTTACACGGATTTGGCTGAAGTCTGGTTGGAGCGCGGCTACCATCAAGGGGTGCGAGTTGGACCCCTGGACGCCCTCCTCCAGTATTTCAGTCATGAATCAGCGACACTGCCTTGCATTTGGGGTGACAATTGCGCCAACGCACTGGTCTCGATTGACGCTCGGGGTTACGTGGCGCAATGCGATTGCTGGGTGACCAGTTATCCTGAATATCACTACGGGAACATTTTTGAATCGGACAACTTTGGCGAATTGTTGCGCAATAGTCCCGCCCGTCAGCAATTCAACGAACGACCGATTCAACTTATCCAGCGTGACTGCCTCAACTGCAATTATTTATCACTCTGTCACGGCGGTTGCCCGGTACGAACTTACACTGTACATGGCTCCCTGTTTGAAAAAGACCCCTACTGTGAGCTATACAAGGCGATGTTCAACCGCATGGAACGCGCAGCTCGGGACTTTTTTTGCGGATCTCGGGGCGGACATGGCTCAATCCGGAACACATACCCCTCCGCGCAATCGGCATAACTCCGCTGGACTTGCGGACCGTAGAGACAGGCCCTGGTGATAGCGCGCTTGGGGTCATCGATGATCGCCCGCCCAACGACGCCAAACCCTCCTGGAGCGGATCAAAATCCCCCCTAGCCCCCCTTTTTCAAAGAGGGGGGTTTCGCGCTTATCTATAAGATTTTGTTATTATTAGATAATATTAAAATTATCTAATAACTATTCGATTATATGTGGAAATCCACAAGGTTCCAGTTATGCAACGCGCGTTGCCCCTGTATAATCTTCCCAAGATGCCTGGGACTGACCCAAAAGGCGCAACAGGACTGATCGGCCTCCAAAAGAACTGTGCAATCATACGGAGCGAGAAAAATCGACTCCATGATCAGGCTTTGCCAAACAACTCACTCTATTCCAATCCTAGGAGCCTAGCCATGAGCCAAAACTGCCGTATCGAACTGGAAGGAAAGTCCTATGAATTCCCGATCATCGAGGGAACTGAAAAAGAACGGGCGATCGACATCACCACTTTGCGTGACCGGACGGGTTTGATCACTCTGGACGAGGGGTATGGCAACACCGGTTCCTGCACCTCGGACATTACCTTCATTGATGGCGACAAGGGCATACTGCGCTATCGCGGCATCCCGATTGAACAACTGGCCGAAAAGGGTTCCTTTATTGAAACCGCCTGGCTGGTGATCTGGGGCCGCCTTCCTACACCCGAAGAATTACAACGCTTCCGGGCGCGGCTGACCACGAATGAAATGTTGCATGAGAGCTTGCGCAATCATTTCGAGGGATTTCCGCCCAACGCGCCTCCGATGGCCATTCTCTCGGCGATGATCAATGCCATGAGCTGCTATGAGCCGGAAATGATGGAGATCGAGGATGAAACGACTCTGGAGCGGGCAGCGGCGCGGATCATCTCCAAGGTGCGCACCGTCGCCGCAGCCAGTTACAAGATGTCGATTGGCCAACCACTGATGTATCCCCACCCCGAATTCAGTTATTGCAATAACTTTTTGCACATGATGTTTTCCCTGCCTTATCGGGAATATGTGCCGGATCGGGAGATCACTCGCGCCCTCTCGCTGTTTTTGATTCTGCATGCCGACCATGAACAGAATTGTTCGACCAGCACAGTGCGGATGGTCGCTTCCAGCGGCGCTAACATGTTCGCCAGTTGTGCGGCTGGAGTCTGCGCCCTGTGGGGGCCGCTGCATGGCGGCGCGAATGTGGCGGTCGTGGAAATGCTGGAATTCATCAATCAATCCGGCATGAGCGTGTCCGACTATGTCACCAAAGTTAAAGCCAAGGATTCCAAGTTGCGGTTGATGGGTTTTGGTCACCGGGTCTATAAGAACTTCGATCCACGCTCCAAGATTCTCAAGGCGGCGGCGGACAAGGTGCTGGCCAAACTGAATGTCAAGGATCCGCTGCTGGAGATTGCTGGCGAACTGGAAGATGTGGCATTAAACGATCCCTATTTTATAGAACGCAAGCTCTACCCGAACGTAGATTTCTACAGCGGCATCATTTTGCGCGCCATGGGTATTCCGCTCAACATGTTTACCGTGATGTTCGCCATAGGCCGAATGCCCGGCTGGATCGCCAATTGGAAGGAAATTCATGACAATACCAAGGCTCGCTTGCACCGGCCACGGCAGATCTATACCGGTAACGCTATCCAGGATTATGTGTCGATTGAAAAGCGGTAACGGATTGCGCTGCGATTCTGGAGAGTAAAGAACTCCGCCGCTTGCGGCGGGGTTTTCAAAAAGACAAAAGGCACATCGCATATTCGACGAGAACCCAGACCTAGCCGAGTTAACGATTTTCACGCTTTTGCTGGCATGTTAATTGCTAAATCGACGTTCTTCTCCATCAAGCCGGAGATCGGGTCGCCTCTTGAACTACTAGCCGAACCCTCGCCGCATTAACCACGGTTCCAGCGGCAAGGCGACCTGAAGTCCTTCCGCCTGTAGCCCCGCCATAATCGCCCGGTTCACCGCAGTCTTGACCATCTCGGGAGAAACTCGTTCCGGATGATGATAAACCTGTAGTTTGTAACGAACGCCGTAGCTTTCCAGCGTATCGACCACGACGCGGATCGGCTGGTCTGCTAATAACACGCCAGTCGCGACCACCTGCCGAACGCTGTTCTCCAACACCTGCTGGGCGCGTTCAACCGGCACGGAAAATTCCAGCACGACCGGGATCTCCATCCGGCTGGGATAGGTGGGACGGGAATAGTTGGTGATCACTGCATTGCTGATCACACTGTTGGGAATCACCACCAGATTGTTATCCCGGGTCCAGATCCGGGTGGTGCGCCAGTTCAATTCCTCAACGCGCCCGAACTGCCGCCCGTACCAACGGGTCGCGATGCCGATCCACTGCGACAAAGTGAACGGTCGTTCCAGATTCAACACCAGGCCGCTAAATGCATCGAGAATCAAATTTTGCAGGGCGATGCCCAGAATCAACGTCAACAATCCAGAAGCGGCCCAAATCGTGGTCAGTGGCCGGTCAAACACAAACGCGAGAATGCACACGCCGGCTATCCCGAAAACCACCAAATTGACGAAGGTTCGGGCGACATTCGGGACGGGATAGTGCGTCTGCCGTTCAATGGGACGCCAGACCAGCGGTGGCAGCAGCGCAACCACGCAGAGCGCCGGCAACAACCACCACAGGCTCTTGAAGAAAAGTAACATCAATTCCAGCTGATAGAGTTCCAGGCGTTCGGCATACAAGCTATTAAAAAGGTATTCCAGCAGGTACAGCAGACAGGCGCTGGCCAACAGCCGCAGCAAAACCATGGACACCGGAACGCGGCGTTGTAGCCAGGGCGTCCAGCTCACGAAAAACAGAATACTGAAGAAGGTAAACCACGATCCACTAAACTGATCGGGCAAAATCCGGGCGAGTTGGCGTCGCAAGGAGACTTCCGCCTGATGACCCTGGATGCGAGCGTAGAAATGCGAGTACGGCAACACAATCCTCCGAAACAGCGGATCGCCGAGTGTGCTGCGGTTATGGATTTCCTGATAGACCGCACCGTCCTTGATCACCCAGCCGGAATCAGCCGCCAGCACTTGCTCTGCACGCAGAATTTGCCCCCATCCTCGGTGTCCTTCGCGCAAGCCCATGTTCTGGCTGTCGGTAACGAAGACCAGTCGATTGTGATCCAGATAGGCGTGATGAAACTGAAGGGTAAAATCTTCGTTGCCGTCGATCAGGTTCCGGTGCGTGGTGATGTAGTGAAAAGTTCCCTGGACCCGGAACGCTCGATAGTGCTCGCCGAACAGATCCCGGGTTACGCTGGGCTTCGCCAAGCGGATCGGCGTCACCGCGTCGGGAAACACAATGTTTTCGATGTCCAGCGCGCCGCTATAGCGAAACCACACATCCACATCGGCGGCAAAAGTGCGCGTCTTTTCGTCGATCGCATACAGTTTGTTCCAATGAATGCCGGTATAAACCACCTGGACGATCTGCAACAGGCTGTCGCCCAGATCAATGATGTTCTCGCCCTGCGCCCGCAAGGCGCTGACTTGCTCCGGGTCCTGAACGAACTGCAACTGGCGGGTCGCGGGGGTCACATGTCCATTCTTGGCGCGGGCGATGTAAACCGGTCGAATCGCATCGCCTTCCGCATCGAAATACAGCGGCCCCATCAGACCCAAAGCGGCGCGCGCCGGTGAATCCATCGCCGCGAGTTGATCACGCACCGCCTGACGCAGACTTGGGACATCAACCCCATCGATCGCCGGCAATCGCCGCAGCGCTTCGGCGATCACCTGCGCGCTGTCATAAGCGTAAATCGCGCTCCACACCGGGTTTTCCTGATAGATTGCTGCATAATCGCGGATAAATTGCCGGGCTGCCGCGGTCGCTGTATCGGGAATGAAGGGCGCGGCGATATACATGCCTTCGGTAAAGTGTAGCGAAGGTTCACGATCAGCAGCCGATTCCGGGGTCGGTTCTGCGCTAAACCCCGCCAAGGCCAGCGAGTCGCTGCCCAGCAGTTGCGCAGTAACGCCGCGTTGGCGCAGGGCATGCACCAGGGGCTTGGCCTGAGAGGGACGCAGAATTAATAAGATGGCCTGTATTTTGTTATCCGCCGCTAACTGCGACACTGCCTGGTCGATCTCTTCGGGCCGGGGTTGTTCTGACAACACGATCGAGGAGCGGACGCGCAACCCGATGGCGTCTGCAGTGAACTCAAACGTTCGATTCAAGGTGGCGGCGTAAGCGTCCGCCAAGCGCACAACGGCTACGGACCGGAAATTCAGGACCGATTTGATGTAATGCGCCAGGATGTTCGCCTGCAAGTCATCGTTAAAAATAACGCGGAAGTACCAGGGGTTGAACTGCGTCACATTGGGATTGGTCGAGGTCGGCGTGACCGCCGGCACTTTGTACAATCGGTACAGCGAGCCGGCAGCGCGCGAGGCGGTGCTGGAGCCATGACCGATCACCGCCACGATATCCGGACTGAGGCCGATCTGTTCCGCGACGCGCTCGGCTTGTTGCGCATTACGCACATCGTCGAACGGCTGGAGCGCCAGAGGATGACCGTGAACGCCACCCTCAGCGTTGATTTTATCAATGAGCAGTTGCGCGCCGCGCAACATGGCGATGCCGGCAGCGGCATTCGGCCCACTGAAGGCGTTAGCCACGGCAATCCTGATCGGCTCCGCTTTCAGCGAAGGCTTCGAAAACGAGTCGATGAGAACGCCTGCACCCCAAGACCCGATGATCGCCACGATGATCAACAACCCGGCGCCCAGCGCGATAAACAACGGGGTGCGCGACCGGGATTGCAACGATGCCCAGTGGCTGAGTTTGCGCAGGGCGCCAACGTTTTTCATGAACTCAGTGTTTACCACATCCCATCATCGGCGGTCTTGACAGTCAAAGCGTTGATCAGCGTTTCCATCCGGGCGTACGGTTGCAGGCTCCCCACGGTACACGCGGGGCGCCGGTTTTCCAGGCGGGCTTGTTGTTGGGGATGAAGGAGGAGGGCGTGTCCAACCGCAGGCTCAGGGTCAGGCCGCGGCTTGACCCCCCCTGCGTCCCACTGCGGGGCCAACTGCCCCCATCCTTCATGTAACTTTCAGTCCTCAAAGAAAACCTCAACCAGCCATCGCAGGGTATACGCCGACGCGATATCGATCGCGCGCCAACTCAGGTCACTGGCCACTAAATACCGATACTCTTCCTCACCGGGATAAGCGTTTTTGCTCGTGGGCGCCGACGTACAGCCGCGCACTCCCCAAGATCACGGTGATGGCTTCACCACCGCGGAAGCGCAGGGTGTGGGCCACCCCGGGATACGTCGCAAAATACTGTGCCACGGTCAGGGTGCGCTGGCGAAACCGCACCTGCTGCGTCTTCTGGAGTTGACTGATGACTTGCGTCTGCGGCCACTGGGCCATGACCCGATTCATCCACTCCGCGCTGCCGTATAACGCATCCGCCAGCACCGCCTTCACCCGAACGGTCGGATGATAACACGAAAACTTCCGTAACAGGTTGATCAGGATGTCCAATTTACTCGGATAGGCCGGATTTGGTACCGGTTTCGCCGGCCGGGCCGCTTTCTTGACCTCCTGCTTTTTCAGGGCTGCATCAGTTTTCTTCCAGGTCGCGATCACTGGGTCCGGTTGATAGAACGCAAACCCCACCGGCAAGCTAACCTCGGCCGTCACCCGATAGAGCAACACCACCGTCTGACCATTAAACCAGCCCCCGGTCTTTTTATCGAAAATCTGGTGCGTCTTGAAAATCCGTTTCGTCACTTTTGCCCGCTGACGATCGCTATCGTCCCCGACCAATACCTCCTCCGTGGTCCCATACTTCTTCAAAATCAGCAGGATGCTCACATGAAACAGCAACGGCCACAGCACCTTGCTGCGTCGAAACATCCACGATAATGCCGCTTGCGAATAGCCCTTTAAACCCACGCGTTCAAACGCCGCCCAGCAGACTTGCTGCGACAGCAGGATGCCCATCAAGCAAAAGCTTAACCAGTAACGCTGGGCGATCGACAGCTGGTGATGCAGGGCGCATTCTCGAATCCCCTGATCCAATAGTTCAACAAATTCATTGATGAACGGCAGTGGCTGGGTAAAAATCATTCGGGTTCTCCCGCGCAAACCGTGGCAATAGGGTATCGCTCAATCTTATCCAAGACAGCTTGTCAAGGGTGGTCAACCCAAAAAATCCTTGATAGTCGAGTCTAATGTTTAAGACGAATTTTTTGACGTACCTGATCAAGCAACTTTGGTTTGACATCCATCATTTTCCTCATCCATACTTGTGATCATGGAAGCTTCAAAAATGCTGATTTCCTGCGGGCAGTGGCAAATAGAAGCGAACCTGAAACACTGACGCCAAGGTCATGCGCTTTAGTGTCGTTGTTATCGCACAACGTGCTATATTGATCAAGAAGTTGATCGATCTTTTGGTGATTAGGCGTCAATTTTGACGTAAGGTTAGGCGTCAATTATGATACCTACTTGATGTTAGCCCATCGCCCGTATTGATTTTATTAGAAATTCTTAATAAAATTCTGGCAAAAACTTCAAATATCGGTTATGCAGCGTCGCTGCGGCGCCGCAGACGCATAACAGGTTGATGCGTCAGTGGTGCCCGTCAGTGACGCTGCAGGAACGGTGAGCGCAGGCGGGGCCGGGATTTTTTGGAGAATTGACAGAGACAGTGAGCGGGCGCGGGCTAACTCGGCGCTGGAGCGTACACCGCTGCGCGGCGACGCTCAGCTTGGTCGTAAGCGGAGCGCGAGCCGAGCTTCGCTCGACGCGAGTTGCAGGTGTCGCGCTGCGCGCTCCGCTTATCAACTCGCTGGAGCGGTAATCGGCCTAATCACCTGCAAGCGCCTATGCGCTCTCCGGTATTAGACCGATTCCGCTCAGCTCGCGCCCCGTTGGGCATAACCAGAGGAGACGCGATCAACATGGACTTCTTGTCACAAATCGTGCCGGCAATTGTTGTGCTCGTCGCCAATCTTCTAAGCGGGCCTCATTCATCGCTGCGCTGGGAGTACGTAACCGCGATATTTGGTTGGGGTGCCGGCATAAGCCTGTTGGCTCTTTTAGTCGTCGCAGTTGCTTTCCCAGGCAGTACCGCCACGGCTTACCTCGGCCAGCTTTTTGGCTTTTGTCTTTTAACGGCATTGTCCAGAGACTACGAGCGCATTCTGCGGCCACTGTTCCCATGGAATCGCTAATGTCATCCGAGGCCATGCCCAACAATCGCTTTGAGAGGGACGCTCCGCCGGCAAGCCGGCTCCGCGCCCCTCAAGCTAGATGTTCATCGGCGCTTCGCGCCGATGAACGGGCGCGAGTTGAGCCAACGTCGGGTTCTCGGCGCTGCGCGCCGTCGAACCCTTGTTGGAACGTCACCCCTTCGGGGCGACTTCGTCGTCCCGTACTCGCGTCCCTGCCGCCCACCACGACGCACGGAACTTCACAGTTCCCTGGCCGGGCGACAGAGACGCTCCGTGCGGAATGATGCTCAACTCGCGCCCGTTAGCCTAATCGGAAGGAAAGAAAACATGTCGAAAATTCATGTGTATGATAATGTTGAAGAATTAATCTTAGCACTAGATAGTGCTGAAGAAAAAGCAGCTATTTCAGATGATGCGTTAAGAAGTGCATTGGCAAAGATATTTTATAAACCAAGGTCTTCCGAAATTATAGAAGACCCTTTTTCAGCAGACTATCGCCATAGACAATTTGAGCTATACGAAAAAATTACAGTAAGTACTCCTCGAAACTTGAACAAACACCATTTGATTTTAATCATGAAATACGGCAGCCATACCCATATGGAACAAGAAGTAATAATACTGTTGGCGATGCATTAATTGGATATGGGTATATAATAAACGACCCCGCAGCAAGCTGCGGGGTATGTATCCCGAACGAGAATCAATAACTTATTTTTAGTACAGTCTCTCAGATCATGTATGGATTACCCCCGCTCAAGGCAAAGCGGCAAGGTTTCCCAACCTAAACTTCCCGAAGCAAACCCCATAATCGGCATCGATGGTTGCTCAGGGTCCAAGCGGATCGCACGGAAACGACGCAACAACACTTCAAAAGCAATCCGGCCTTCCAGCCGGGCCAAAGGGGCGCCAAGGCAGTAGTGAATCCCCGCGCCAAATCCCAAATGGCCACCGTGATCCCGGTCAAGGGCAAACTCATCAGGCGCCGACCATTGATCGGCATCCCGGTTCGCAGAGCCGGGCAACAACATCAATAACGCATTAGCCGGTAGTTGAACGCCAGCGATTTCGACAGCGCAGGTTGTACGGCGCACGATTCGTTGCAAGGGCGGACGAGTGCGGACAGTCTCTTCAACGAAGCCGGGAATTTGCTCCGGTTGCGTCTTGATCTGGGTCCAGAGTTCGGTATTTTCCGCCAAAATCGCCATGCCGCTGCCCAGTAGATTACCAGTTGTTTCGTGCCCGGCGATCAACAGTAAGCAGCAGAAATAACGCACTTCATCGCGGCTGAGCAGTCCTTCCCTCTGCACTGCAATCAGCGCACTGATGAGATTATCTCGGGGTTGCGCCTGATGAGCGTCGACGACCTGATCCAGGTAAGCCAGCAATGCCTCAAGACCACGGGTCGCGCGGGCCAACTGTTCAGGCGTTCCAAACCCCTTAGCGGCAAAGCTGGCTAACAGTGCGTCCCGCGACCATTGCTTCATGGCGGCGCGCTGTTCGGTCGGCACGCCCAGCATTTCGCAAATCACCGTGATCGGCAGCGGATCGGCAAACGCGCTGATGAATTCGCTGCGTTCATCCAGCTCCGCCGCCAATGTTTCGGCAATCATTTCAATACGCGGCGCCAGGTGCTGGATTTGGCGTGGGGTGAAAGCGCGACCCAGGGATTTACGCAGGCGTTCATGATCCGGCGGATCCTTCATCACCAGCGACATAATCGGGATATCGATCCCCATATTGGAGGAGAAAGTGCGATGATCGCGCAGCACCCGCGAAATATCTTCATACCGGGACAACACCCACATCGGCGCGCCTGGAATCCGGTAGACGGGCGCATGTTCCCGTAGCCAGCGATAGCTCGGATAAGGATCGCGCTGCGTGTCCGGATCATTCAGGTCGAACCCCGCAGAATATCCCTGAGATGGATGGATCAAGCCGGTTTCTCCGCGGAAACCAGCACGTAATCGTAGGCGATATAGACCTTGCTGGCGTCGAAGCGCAGCGCCAGATAGTAGGGCAGCCGCGCCAGAAAGTGGAAGCGTTTCAACATCTCCGGATCGGTAGCCATATAGTGATGCAATTGTGGATAAACCTGTTCGCGGATGGATTCGACTCGAATATTGACAAAGCCGGCGTGCTGCAATTTTTCCGCATAGGTATCCTGGGTATCGGCGTTTTCTTCGGGAACCACATATTTCTTGCTAAAGAAATTCCAGTTACTCCGCTGGATCAAACGTTGCCAAGCGCCTTCCATCGGCTTCATGCGAATTACATCCGTCAGCACCAAGCGTCCTCCGGGTCGCAAAACGCGCCGGGCCTCGGCAAAGAAACGCTCGCGGGTATTAAAGTGAAAAGCGCATTCCAGGCCGATCACTTTATCGAAGGTTTCGTTCTCCAAAGGCATGTCGGTCGCCGAGGCTTCCAGCAGTTCGATGCGATCACTCATCCCGCGCTCGGCGACTCGTTGCCGCGCCAATTCAACCTGGGAATGAGTGATGTTCAGCCCCACGATGCGCCGGGGGCCATAATGCTCCATCCAGTACATATCCTGGTCGGCGAAGCCGAAGCCGACATCGAGCAATTCATCATGGTCGCTTAACCGGGCCTGATCCGCACACAATCGCGCCATGGCCCGACAGGCGTCGTCGATATTATCCGCTTCCTTCCAGTAACCGAGATTGAGATAAAGCCCATCGCCACTGTAGGCGTTGGTCGATATCAATTCATAGATGTCAGAAACGGATTTGGCGCGAAACGGCGTGTAAAACCACCACAGATAACTCAACGCTTCCTTCAGCGGGTTTTGCTGAACCTGTTGCATCGATTTTCGATCCTGCTTCAAAGGTTGGGAGGAATCGGCGGGATGATCGGTCGTTCTTTGCGCGATAGCCAGGAATAAACCGTAGGGATCACGAACAACGATAACAGCGTGCCAAACAACATGCCGCCGCCAATCACCCAGCCAATATCCCGGCGGCTCACCGAACCTGCGCCGCTCGCCAGCATCAATGGCAGAGCGCCCAACACCATCGCTGCGGTGGTCATCAGAATTGGGCGCAAGCGGATGGTGGCGGCTTCAACCAGGGCGTCCTGCTTGGCCTGGCCCGCCTCGCGGAGTTGGTTAGTGAACTCAGTGATCAGGATGCCGTGCTTGGCGATCAGGCCGATCAGGGTGATAAAACCGATCCCTGAATACAGGTTCAGCGTTCCGCCGCTGAAGGTTAGCGCCAGACCCGCGCCGGCAATCGACAGCGGCGCGACCGACAGGATAATGACCGGATCGCGGAAACTTTCAAATTGCGCCGCCAGGGTCAGGTAAATGAAAGCGAACGCCAGCACAAACACCAGGCCCATCAAGGCGCTGGCCTGGCTCATCTGCCGCACCGAGCCGCTCCAGTCAGTCTGAACCGTAGCCGGCAAGGTTCGTGCCGCAATCGCCTCGATATCCTTGGCGGTCGCAGCCAAACTTTGACCCGGTGCCAGATCAGCGCTAACCGTCGCAGAACGCAACTGGTTGAAATGACTCAATGATGCGGCCCCGACATCGCGGTGGATCGTCGCAAAACTGCTGAGCGGCGCGATGTCTCCGGCGGCGGTGCGCAGGTAAACCTGTTCAAGCTGCGCAGTTTCCTCCGTCCCTTCGTTCGTGTGCAACTCCATCATCACCGGGTACAGTGTACCCTGCCAGTTGAATTGATTGATTTGCTGTTGCCCCATCAGCTTGCCCAGCACATCCGCGATGGCCTGCATCTGGACCCCCAGGTCCGCCGCCTGGTCACGGTTAATCTCGATATTATCCACCGGGGTATTGAGATTGAGATCGGTGCTGATCGCTCGCAAGCCGGGATGTTGGCGGATCTCGGCCAGGAAGGGCTGAATCGCCTGATCGAGTTGTGCATACTCCAATGTCGATTTCAGGACAAACTGAATAGGATACTGGCCCCCTCCGCCCAGGGGATCAGGATTGATCGCCGCCACCCGCACTCCGGCAACCCCGGCCAGTCCCGCCTCCAGACCGGCCTGAATCTGCGCGGCGGTGCGCTGGCGCTGCTCCCAAGGTTTCAGCAGCATGAAGACAACCCCTTGGTAGAGGGTAGGAATGCCGGTCAGCGACATCACCATTTGCCGCTCTGGAACTGTCGTCAATACCTGCTCAATATCGGCGGCGCGGGCATTCATGTAATCCGGCGAGGCGTCCTGCGGCCCCGTGAACATGATCAACAAGTACCCCTGATCCTCAAACGGCGCCAGCTCGCCCGGCAACTTCGACAGAGCGATGAAGCCCCAAGCGACCGCGCCTATCGCAATCAGGGCGACCAACCAGCGATGGCCCAGGCTGAAGGTCAGCGCTCGCCGGTACCCCGCGCCCAGATTTCGGAAGAATCCATCAACCCCCCGCGTCATCCAGTTATCGGACTGTGGGCGCAGCATACGCGAGCACAGCATCGATGACAGAGTCATCGCGACGAAGCCGGAGAAAATCAGGGTCATCGCCAGGGTAAAGGCAAACTCCCGGAACAGCGAGCCGATCATGCCGGGCAACAGGCCAATCGGCGCATAGACTGCGGCCAGCGTGAGGGTCATGGCGATGACAGCGAAACCGATTTCCCGGCTGCCCTTGAAGCCGGCGATGAGCGTGTCCATTCCGGCGTCGACATGGCGCTGAATATTTTCGACTTCAACGATGGCGTCATCCACCACCAGACCAATGACCAGGACGAAGGCTAGCAAGGTAAACACATTCAGGCTGTAGCCCGCCGTCGCCAGGAAGGCCAAACCGCCGCCCAGCGATAAGGGAATCGCCACCAGTGCGATAAACGAGGAGCGCAATGAAACCAGCGTGACCAGCACCACCAGCACCACCAGCCCAATGGTGATGATCAGGGTGTCAAAGACTTCCCGAATCGAGGCATCGATGAACGTGGCCTGATCGTAGGGAATTTCCATGCTCATGCCCGCGGGCAACACCTGGCGCAATTGGGGCAGCATGTTCCGAACCGCGCGCGAAATATCGACTGGATTGGCGTCGCTCTGGCGCACAATGCCCACGGCAACCGCTTCAGCGCCATCAATGCGCACCCCGGTGTCGATGGATTCGGGAGCGACTTCAATGTCGGCGACATCGCGCAAGCGGATCGGATAACTGGCTCCTTGCTGTGAACCGGTCCCGAACAGACTCGGCTGCGCGGCGCTATCTCCCCCGGAATGCACCACCAGTTCAGCAAATTCCGCAGGGCGGCTCAGCAGAGTGCGGGCCAGTACGCTGATGCGACGGTCATCGCCGATGATCTCCCCACCCGGCAGATCGACGTTCTGCGCCCGCAAAGCCTGCATGACCTCATCGACCGTCAGATTGTTGTTGGCCAATCGGAACCGGTCGAGGCGCACCCGCAGGGAATATTTCCGCTCGCCACTGATTTGCAGGCTGGCCACACCTGGGGCCAGCGACAGCATCGGGCGAATGCGGCGATTGATCAGATCGGTAATTTCCAGCGCGCTGCGGTTGGGATCGCGGAACGACAAGTAGAGGATGGGCTGACTATCGATGCTGATCTGCTGCACCACCGGTGGTTGTGCGTTGACGGGCAGTTGTTGCTGGACCTGGTTGATCTTGGCGCGGACATCGTTCGCCGCCAGAGCGGGATCGACATTGCCCTTGAACACCATTTGAATCGATGACAAGTTGGCCGAACTGGTCGAAGCGATGTAATCGATGCCGTCAACCTGGGAAATCGCCTGTTCGATAGGCGTCGTGACCGAACGCTCAATCAATTCGGCGCTGCCGCCCGGCAGGGTGGTGGTCACGACGACCACTGGTATATCGAATTGCGGCAGGTTGCGAACCGGCAAGGTAAAAATTGCATAAAACCCACCCACCAGCAGGAACAGGTTAATAACGATGGCAAAAACCGGACGCTGGATGCAGAAGTCGCGCAGAAACATCAGCGCGCCCCGCCGGTTACGGTGACCGCCATGCCGTCTTCCAGTGCAAACTGGCCGACGGTGACAATGGAATCACCGGCTTGCACGCCTTGGAGAATTTCAGCGCGACCGTCGCTGGTCATGCCCACTTTTACAGGTACGCGCTGCGCCCTATGGTCGACAACCCGATAAACCTGATTTCCCTCCAGCGTGGGAATCAAGGCTGACGCCGGAACTATTAAGGCATTGTTATGCACCGCCATTTGCAAATCGACGCGCACTCCTAAGTCACCGGCCAATTTGCCATCGGGGTTCAGCGCTAAGCCACGAACCGTGATCGAGCGGGTTTTGCCTTCGACGCTGGGATCGATAAAGCTGATCTGGCCCTTGATCCGCTGTTGACCGAGGGCGTCCGAGGTGAACGTGAATGGTTGGTTAATCTGTAGCCGCGGCAAGAATCGCTGGGGGACTTGGAAATCGACATACAGCTTGGAGTTATCTTCCAGCGACACCAGTGTTTGCCCCGGTATCGCGAAAGCGCCTACGTCGAATTTGATGATTCCCGCCACGCCAGTGAATGGCGCGCGCAGGGTCAGCAGGTCAAGCTTGGTCTGAGCGGAATTCAGGTTGGCCTGAGCCGTTACATAATCGGTAGAGGCTTGGTCCAGTTGCGACCGTGAAATCGATTTAGTTTGCCACAACTCTTGCGAGCGTTTGAGATTCCGTTCAACGTTTTGCAGTTGTGCTTGCGCTGACTCCAGGTCCGCCTTGGCCACACGGTCATCGAGCAGGAACAGCGGATCGTTTTGCGCAACCTTCTGTCCCTGGGTGATGTAAACCTTGGTGATATTTCCCAGGTTGGCCGAACCAATCTCGGCCTTGCGCCAAGGAACCAGTGAACCAATGAAACTGGCGGTTTCGATCATGGTTGCGGTTTCGACCGCTGCAACCTGCACCGGCACCGGTTTCGCTGATGATGCAGCGGGCATCGCATCGTCGGCGACAGCCGCCGCAGAAGCGACGCTGATCATCCCAATGAACAGCAGGGCAATCCACTCAACGGCGCGGCGCTGGTTCATCCAAATCTCCTTAGATTCGCATCGGTGCGACGGCTTGAGCCGTCACGGTTCCGCACCGTCCCTGGGTTAATCGAAAAGACCCGACAATCCAGCCTCTTCACGCACCACGACAATGACCGTTTGAGCCGTCGACGACAGAACGCCATCTTCCCGCAAGTCCTCAATCGCCTGCTCGACTTTATACATCAGTTTGCCCTTGCCGCGCCGTAATTGCTTGATTCGCTTGCGGGCGTGTTTGCCCATATCCAGAACGCAGATGTCGCCCATACGATCGTCCGCACCATGTTTTCCAGTCACATTTGCCTGGGCTGATTCATTGCCATTGGAATTGAGAGTCATTTTTAGTTCTCCACGATGGATGAGTTAAGGGCACTTCTTTATTTGCGACGAGCCTTGGATATATTGCGAATGTAATCGCGCATCCATCCATTTCTCTTCTTGCGGTTGGAGCGCTCATGCAGATTCAGGTATCGTTGCATGACCCGGACGTTTCGTTTCACGCCTTTGCGAATGATTTTTTCCAGTGGACGCAGGAAGCGTGACTGTTTTTTGCTTCGACGCCCAAAGACTTCATCGATTTGCAAGACGCCATGCCGGTCGCGGCGAATAATCCGCGCCTTGATGTTGCTGTCGCTGGCGTAGATTGGCGGGTTATCGCGGGCGTCGATGACCTTGCGAATCCCACCTGAACCGTGTTTCAGTATGACGATGCGCTCGACATCGTCGTTGAGGCTGCGATATCTTTTCATTCGGTCTTTCTCCGGTTGCAAAATGTCGGCGTTCGGTTAGGGATCGATGGAGAGGGCTGCTTATATTATGGTATTAATGTTAACCATTATCCATCGATAGTTTGCATTGTTTTCTTCGTATGGATTTTTCTGCATTATTACCTTTTTAGATGGAAATCGGACAATTTCGGAAGCAACTCTCTGTTTCCGTTTCTGATACCTGATGCCTCTATATCAACCGGCGCTTCACCACGCCCGATTCGCGCATTAAACTCAAGCGCCTTTACCCATCAATTCAAGACGATTGGAGCGCTACTTCTTTTGCCTTGGCAATACTATGTCTGTCCAACTCGCCATTGCTGTGACACAGCTGATCAGCCGTCGCCGGCCTACCCTGGTTTCGTTAACCGGTATCGCCCTCGGGGTGGCGTTCTTTCTAGCGGTCTCTTCGCTGATGCGCGGTTCTGAGCGTGATTTCATCAAGCGACTGATCGACAACAATCCGCATATCACGGTTTCCGATGAGTACCGCAAACCCCAGGAACAACCGGCGCGTCAGCAATGGCCCGATGGCGCGGTTGAAGTACTGCGAGTCAAGCCCTTGACCGAAGTACGCGGCATTCGCGGCCATGGCCAAAAGCTTGCCTTCATTGAGTCCTTACCGGGGCTGCGCGCCGCACCGGTGCTGGTGGGATCAGTGGTGTTGACCTTCGCCGGACGCATCGAGGGCGTCACCCTGAACGGCGTTATTCCGGAGAAAATGAAGGAAGTATCGACCATCGAGGATAAGCTGATTCACGGCTCCCTGGATACACTGGCCGCCAATCCGAACGGTGTGGTCATCGGTGATGGTCTGGCTAAAAAGTTCGGTTTGGAAATGGGTAGCGTGGTCAATGCTTCCTCACCAGCCGGCGAAGTGCGCACGCTGAAAGTCGCCGGTATTTTCCGCACAGGTAACGCCAATTACGATGAGTCGCAGACCTTTGTATTGCTGAAACGGGCGCAGAGCCTGCTGGATCGGGCCAATCGCGTCAACCGGCTGATTCTTCAATTGGACGATCCCTACGCCGCGCGCGAGGTTGCGGCGGTGATCGAGCGGCGGATCGGTTATAAGGCGCTGTCCTGGCAGGAAGCGACCGAAGATTTAATGAGCGTGTTGCTAGTGCGCAATCTGATCATGTACAGCGTGGTGTCGGCGATCCTGGTTGTAGCGTCGTTTGGCATTTACAACACCATTTCCACGATTGTGATGGAGAAAACCCAGGATATCGCCATTCTCAAATCGATGGGTTTTCACGCCCGCGATATCCGCCAGATTTTTCTGGCGGAGGGCGTCATTCTCGGCGCACTCGGTAGCCTGATGGGAGTGACGCTAGGCATCGGGCTGATGTGGCTGTTGGCGCAGGTTGAGATTAAGCCGCCGGGCGCGACCGAGATCGTTCACCTGCCGATCTATTGGGGTTGGGAGCAGTATCTGTTGGCGGCCAGTTTCGCGCTGGTGTCGGCGGTGGGTGCGGCTTATCTACCGGCGCGCAAAGCAGGACGAGTGCAACCCGTGACGATTTTGCGGGGCATGGCGTGAATTTCCCTCTCACCCCTAACTCTTCCACCGAGGGCGCGGGACATGCTGTACTGGCGGCGGAACGACTTGGGCGCATCCTGCCGGGCGAAATCGCAGTGACTTTGGTGCGGGACATTGACCTGGAGGTTCAGCGCGGCGAATTCCTGGCCATCATGGGGCCATCCGGTTCCGGCAAATCCTCATTGCTGTATCTGCTGGGCCTGCTGGATACGCCTACCTCGGGCCGGGTGCTGCTGGATGGACAGGATACTTCCGGTTATGGAGAAGACCAGTTGGCGGACACCCGATTGCGCCGGTTGGGCTTCGTGTTCCAGTTCCATTTCCTGCTGGCCGAATTTACTGTGGCGGAGAACGTGTGTTTGCCGATGCGCCGCTTGGGCGTGTTTGGTGAGGCAGCGACCCGGCGTCAGGCTGAACATCTCCTGGATCAGTTCGGCTTGCGCGACCACGCTCACAAACATCCTCATCAGCTTTCTGGCGGTCAGCGTCAGCGCGTCGCCATCGCCCGGGCGCTGGCCAATGATCCCCCGATCATTCTGGCCGACGAACCTACCGGTAATCTGGATAGTCACGCCTCGGCGAACGTGCAGCAGATTTTGCATGACCTAACCCGGCGGATGGGCAAAACCGTGGTCGCTGTCACGCATGATCTCACCTTCGCCAGCGCCGCTGACCGGCGTATTGGCATTGTCGATGGCCGGATCGACCCGAACTGGCGATAGATTGATGGAGTCTTCAGCCAGACGCTTGATAGGATGGTTAAATACCCTATCGAAACCAACGAGTGAGTTCGCGTTATGGAATCCATCGATACCGTCGTAATCGGCGCGGGCGTCATTGGCTTGGCCACTGCCCGGGAATTGGCCCTGACGGGTCATGAAGTGTTGATTTTGGAAGCGCGCGAGCGCTTTGGAACGCAAACCTCCTCGCGCAATTCCGAGGTGATCCACGCTGGCATCTATTATCCGCCCGGTTCGCTGAAAGCGCAGCTATGCGTGGAAGGAAAGGAAAGGCTCTATCGCTATTGCGCAGCGCGCGGCATCGCCCACCGCCGCATCGGCAAACTGCTGGTTGCTTGCGATGAGGCAGAATTGCCTGAACTGGCCCGTTACGCGGAACGGTCGGCAGCCAATAACGTCCCGCTGGAACCGCTGACGATTGCGGAAATTCATAAACTGGAACCCGCCGTGCGCGCGATCGCCGGTTTGTACTCTCCCTCGACCGGCATCATCGACAGCTACGGCCTGATGCTGGCGTTGCTCGGGGACGCCGAACGGGCGGGCGCAACATTGGTCACCTGCACGCCGGTGATCAGTGGACGCCTCACCCCGCAAGGCATCATCCTGCGCATCGGGGGCGATGAGCCGTTTGAATTGTTGTGTCAGGGGGTGGTGAATGCGGCTGGGCTATTTGCCCAGGATATGGCGCGCCGCCTGGACGGATTTCCCGCCGACCGGATTCCACCCACGTTTTACGCCAAGGGCCACTACTTTACGATGAGCGGGCGCCATCCCTTCCAGCATCTGGTTTACCCGATGCCCGATCGCGCGGGTCTGGGCATTCACGTTACCCTCGATCTCGGGGGACAATGCAAATTCGGTCCCGACGTCAGCAGTTGGCCCACGACCCCGGATGACAAATTCGAGCCGGGACTGGAGAGCAAGTTTTACCAGGCGATCCGCCGCTACTATCCTGATTTGCCCGACAGCGCGTTGCAACCTGGCTATACCGGGGTTCGCCCTAAAATTACTGGCCCCACGGAACCCGCCGGCGATTTCATGATTCAGGGACCCGCCGCGCACGGGGTGGCCGGACTGGTCAATCTGTTCGGACTCGAATCGCCAGGGTTGACTGCAGCGCTGGCCATTCCCCGACGAGTTCTTTATGAACTCAAGGATTATTCTGGATCATCAGCCGCTGGCTGTTGAGCACCCCTAGCAAGTCTGCTTCGTTGATTTCCACGCCGGTTTGCTGGTCACCGATTACAAACTTCGCGGAAACGCCTGCCGGGGGATAGGAAATATCTGTAACCGGATTGGCCCGGGCTTCACGGCTGCCGTCAGGATAGACCGTGACATAGCACCATCCCTTGTCGCCACATTGATCAACCCGCATGACCGGCGCTCCCAGGGGAACCGGCTGGGAAAAAGCAGATGCGGCAGGCACAAGAATGGCAACAGCCAAGCTCAGAATGGCGATCGGAGCGGGCGACAAGCGGTTCATCATGGTCTTCATAGGGGGTTCACCAAGTTGCAAGCGATCGGATCATGGATACGGTTCAAGGACGCCAGGACGACTCTGGAGCCTGGATATTCGATCATAAACCGGGTTTTTTGTCACACCGGTCCGATCTTGGCTAACCCACCAGTGGCTCACAATGAATGGGCTTGGGTCAAACTGACCAGCCGTATCTAAAACCTGGATTTTAAAAAAAATTTAAAAATAAATAACTTATATAAATGGCACAGGCTGTGCAAAGATCAAATCAAGAGCGCGATTAAACCCAATGTTCAGAGAGACAAGGGAATTGATGGCTAACTCGGTTTGAAACTGGCGACACGGTTAGCTTATCCGCGCCGCATGATGAACAACCAACATGAGGTGAATGACATGTCTTATGATTCATATATGCAGGTCTCGAATGGTATTGAGGGCGAAAGCACGGCCAAGGGCTATGAAAAATGGATCAAGCTGTATAGCTACAGCTTTGGCGCAGCGAATCCGTCCACGGTCAGTTCAGGTTCGACTGGCTTGTCCTCGGGACGCACATCGGTTAGTTCTTTCAACGTCATGATGCGGCGTGAGAAGGCCACTCCACAACTGTTCGGGTTCATGGTTGCGGGTCAGCACATCGATAAAATCATCGTGCATCTGACCAAGAACGTTGGGGCCAAGGGCGCGGTGCAGAAACCCTTCGAGATTTACACCTTCGACAACTGCCTGGTCGAGCATGTGGACTGGTCCGGCAGCGGCGGCGAGGATGAGCCGATCAGTAATGTCAGCTTTGCCTACGCCAAGGTGACCGTGCATTACGAGCAACAGGACACTAAAGGCGGCACGGTTGGCAAGCCGGTGGAAGCCTTCTTTGATCAGACGACGGTCGAGACGGGCTGACATTCGCCCCCTTCTCCCTAACCCTCTCCCTCTTGACTGGGGGAGAGGGCGCATGAATGCATCATACAATACAGCTTGATCCCCCTTTCCAGCTAGCCTCCCAGCGCTTCCCGCAGTCTGGCCAACCGAATCGGCTTGGTCAGGGTAGTCACCGAATGTAAGCCCTTGAATTCGGCTAACAATCGAGCATCCTTGGCGTACTCGGGACTATAGCCGGTGATGATGATCAAATCGGCGGCATAACGTTGTTCCATTAACCAGAGCACCAGTTCATTGCCATCCATCTCGGGCATCACCATGTCCAGCACAACCAGAGTGGGCTGCAGTTCGTGAAAGGCGTTCTGGAAATCCCGACCGTTCGTTGTCACCCGGGTTTCGTAACCCAAATCAGTCGCCACTCGAGCCACCAGCTCGCCAAATTCAGGTTCGTCGTCGACGACCAGCAAACGTTTTTCGCTCATGTTACTCAGCCTGCGGACATTCCGACTTCGTGGAGTTTCAGAATAACATGCTTTAGACCCGGATCATCAGGGTCAGAGCGAATCGCAAAACCCAGCGCCCGATTCAGTTGCAACATCGGTTTGTTCTCCTGCAATACCTCGCCATAAATCTCGCTAATGCCGCGCGCCCGGGCGTAGCTGATAATCCGCCGCATCAGGCGATTGCCCAATCCCAGGCCGATCATTATTCGATCAACAATAATTGAGTATTCCGCCCGATCCTGATTCGGGTCGGTGCTGAGATTAACAATGCCGTGGATTTCCGCCTTACCGGGCAACCCTGGACCCACCGCAACCAGCGCCATTTCCCGATGGTAGTCGATCTGCGTCAGGGTTGCCGCCATCTCATGGCTGAGTTCACGAATCGGTTGAAAGAAACGCCGTCGCAAATCTTCGGGTGAAGCTCGCGCAACTAGCGCTTGCAGAGCAGGCTCATCCTCGGGCAATACTGGACGCAACAACAGTTCCTGTCCATCCGGCAGACAAACCGTTTCCTCCAATTCCTTGGGATAAGGGCGGATCGCCAGACGTTGCGCCGGATCGCCACCCGCTGGCGCGACGTCGACTCGCACGTCCAGCGCCATAATCCCCTGCGCGTTGCTCCACAGGGGGTTAATGTCTAAGGTCGCCAGCTCCCCCAGATCGATGACCATCTGCGAGAGTTTGACCAGCGCCAGCGCCAACGCATTAAGATTAGCGCGACGCAACAAACTGTAGCGCAATCGCTGGTAAATCCGGGTTTGCGCCATGATCTCGCGGGCTAGATGCATGTTAAGCGGCGGCAGGCCATAGGCCAGATCGTCGATCGCCGCGACCTCGGCGCCGCCTTGGCCAAAGAAAATCACCGGACCAAAACGCTCCCCTGAACGCACCCCCAGGGTTAACTCATAGGCGCCATCACGCGCGACCATGGGTTGTAGTACAAATCCACCGAAGCGCGCCGTCGGCGCAGCTTGGCGCAACCGATCCAGCATGGCGATCGCAGCGTCCCGCACCACCCCAGGCGTGTTGAGATAGCCAGTCATTCCTCCCACTAGCGATTTGTGCGGAATATCCGGGGAGAAGATCTTCAGAAAAACCGGTGGGGTCAGCAGTGCGGCGATTTCCGCCGCTTCTTCTGGAGTGTGCGCCAACCGCGTGTCTACCATAGGGATGCCATAGGCTTTCAACAATTGCGCCGCCTCGCATTCGTCGAGCCGCCGCCTCCCCTCGGCCAGCGCCCGATGGATGATGGCCCGCGCCGCGCTGATGTCAGGAGCGAACGCCTCGGGCAGGGAAGGCGGCGTTTCCATCAGGAGCGCCTGATTGCGCTTGTACTGAACAATGCGCATGAAAGCCTGCACGGCGGCGCTGGCGGTCTCATAGGTCGGAACCTGCCGTTTCAGCAACACCCTACGCGCTTGTTCTCCCGTCTGCGGACCTGGAAAGCTGGCGATCAGACAACAACGGCTATGGCTGAGGCATTCAATCAATACCTCGGCCAATGGTGCGGTCTCACTGAACGCGCTGGGCGTTTTGATAGCCAGTATTCCATCGACTCCGGGATCAGCCAAGAGTAAATCCAGCGCCTGCTGATAAGCCTGAACGGTGGCCTGATCGCCCAGGTCCACTGGATTGGGCAAAGCGCTAGATTCGATTAATGCTTCCAGACCTTGCTGCGTGACCTCGGAAAGTTGGGCCAGCCGTCCGTCAAAACGGTACAAAGTGTCAGTGGCCAGCAAACTCATGCTGGAGCTGTTGCTAACGATGGCTAACCGATCGTTATTCACTTGTTTGGCGGCTTTCAGCACCTCAACCATTTGCAGGAGTTCATCGCTGTCCTCGACCCGCAGCAGACCCGCACGGCGAAAGGCGGCGGCATAAACCGCGTCATCCGGCTCCTCGGGATAGCGGCGCGGCTTTAACACGATCACCGGCTTTAGGCGCGCGGCGCGGCGCGCCGCTGACATGAACTTGCGCGCATCGCGAATTTGCTCCAGGTACAGCAGGATCGCTCGGGTTCGATAATCGCCGGCCAGATAGTCAAGCAGATCGGCAAGATCGACATCGAGGCTATCGCCCAGATGAATCAAGTAGCTGAAACCAAACCCGTAATGATTGCCAATATCCAGAGCGGTCTGACCGATGGTATCCGATTCCGTGATAAACGCGATTTCACCCGGCAACAGCGGTTGATGGCTCAGGCTGACATTTAATTGGGAGAGTGGTACGTTGAACCCATGGGAACCCGGCCCCAGTATGCGAAGTCCATAGGGCTTGGCGGCGTTCAACATGGCCTGGGACAGCCTCTT
Organism: Gammaproteobacteria bacterium; assembly: GCA_024235095.1. Lineage (NCBI taxonomy): Bacteria > Pseudomonadati > Pseudomonadota > Gammaproteobacteria > Gammaproteobacteria bacterium. The sequence goes on along the minus strand of JACKNC010000003.1, from coordinate 71,925 downwards.
GCGTTCGCTGGCGATTACGCTGCGCTGGTCGCTAATCAACAACACCGCGCGCGCGCCGCGCGCGCCTAACTGCTCGATCAACCCCGGCGCCTGTTGCAATGGCTGAGTAATGATCGCCAGCGCCGGAGGCGCCGGCAGACTGGCGATATCGGGATAAGTCAGGGCGCCTTCCAGCGCCCAGCGCGTAGCGTCCACCGGCATCACCGGCCCTTTGAAACCGCCCTTCATCAAATTGCGGGCGATCATCACTTCACGGTCGCCCTCTCCGCAAATCAGGGCGATGGCATCCGGTTTAAAAAGCGCATCGAGATGATGGATCGTCATGTTCCAGGTTCCAGGTTTCTTTCACATCAAGCGAATAAAGCAGTAGGATAGCAGCGAAGTTGAACGGCGATGAGCGATAAATGACTCCTGGAGCCATTATGACCCTTTCGCGTTACTAAATTGAGTCGTCTGTTGTCTGCCCACAGGCGCGGATCGAAACGAATAAACACTATGCAAGATCACACTCTTTCCCAGTCCGATGCCGATGGCTCCAACCTGATTTATTATGTGGGCGTCGGCGCGTCGGCGGGTGGTCTGGAGGCGCTGGAATCATTCTTCTCGCAAATGCCCGCGGAAAGCGGCATGGCGTTTATCGTTATCCAGCATCTTTCCCCGGATTATAAAAGCATGATGGTGGAGTTGCTGTCCAAGCGCACCGCCATGCCGGTTCGCCGCGCTGAAGAAGGAATGCTGGTCGAAGTCAACTCGGTCTACCTGATTCCTCCCAAAAAGAATTTGTCGATTTTTCACGGCAAGCTGTTGTTGAGCGAGTCCGACCATTCCCGGGGGCTGAATTTGCCCATCGATGTGTTCCTGCGCTCGTTGGCTGATGATCAGGCCGAAAAGGCCATTGGCGTCATTCTGTCCGGCACCGGTAGCGATGGCGTGCGCGGCATCCGGGCCATCAAGGAAGCTGGCGGCATGGTCATGGTGCAGAGCGAAGAATCCGCTAAATTTGACGGGATGCCACGAGCGGCGATTTCCACCGGCTTGACGGATTTTATCCTGCCGCCTGACGAAATGCCTGCCAAGTTGACGTCGTTTGTCCGCCATCCCTACGCTGCCAAGGTAGACCGTCCGCAAACGCTGCTATCCGATGAAGACCGTCTGACGCGCATTTTTGCTCTGTTGCGCGAACGAACCCGGGTAGACTTTACCTTCTACAAGCCCAGCACGGTCATCCGGCGCATTGAGCGGCGCATGACGGTTAATCAAATCCATGACTTGCGCGATTATGTAAAGTTCATGGAAAGTTACTCCGGCGAGGTCACGACGCTTTATCGCGAACTGTTGATCGGCGTGACCAGCTTTTTCCGCGATCACGAGGTCTTCGAGGAGCTTGAGGAAAATCATCTCCCGGCGCTCTTCGAGCGCGTTGCTGGTCGTGAAGTTCGCTTCTGGATCGCGGGTTGCTCGACCGGCGAGGAAGCCTATTCGCTGGCGATGTCAAGCCGCGAGGTCATGGAGCGCATTGGCAGGCAGGTCGACATCAAAATTTTCGCGACCGACATCGACCGCGACGCGATTTTGCGCGCTAGTAACGGCTTGTATCCCGAGAGCATCGCCGCCGATCTGTCGTCGAAATTGCTGACCAAGTATTTTCATCGCCGGGAAGAACATTATCAGATTGACCGTTCGATCCGCGAGATGGTGGTGTTTGCCCAGCACAATCTGATCAAGGACCCGCCTTTTACCAACATTGAGCTGGTTAGCTGCCGCAACCTGTTGATCTACCTGCAACCCGTCTTGCAGCGCAAGGCGCTGGAGTTAATGAGCTTTTCCCTGAATCCGCAGGGCATTTTGCTGTTGGGCAGCAGTGAGACCACCGGTGAGGTCTCCGACCTCTATGAAACGCTGCACCAGAAGTACAAAATTTATGCGTCCAGGGGCAAGCGTCGTCCGGCAGGCGGCCCGGAGTTTTTGTCAGTCCCCGAAGTCCGCTCCTGGCAAAATCGCCCGCGCTTCCCAAATGGTCCATGGCCACGCGGTCAGGATGAGGAGCGTATGCTTGATCGCTTTCTGCAATTGCTGGCCGGCGACTATGTGCCCTTGGCCGTCGTGGTGAATGAGCAATTGGAAGTGTTGCATATTCTGGGTAATCCGGAAGGCTACTTTGGATTGTCCTCCGGGAAGATGATCAATGATATCACTAAAATTGCGGTGCGGGAGCTGGCCATCCCGCTGGCGACTGGTTTGCAAAAAGTATTCAAGACCGGCGAAGAACTGAAGTACACCAGCGTCCGGTTAAAGTGGAATAATGAACCCAGGACTGTGCAAATTCGCATCCGGCCCCTGCCTGGCAAAAAGGGCCAGGACCTGTTGGCGGCGGTGTTCATCGAGGAAACGACCCAACAATTCAAGGAGACGGCTTCGGGTGAAATGCAGGTTTACAACGTCACCGAGGAAGCTGAACAGCGTATTCACGATCTGGAGCAGGAACTTCAATTTTCTCGCGAGAACCTGCAAGCTACGATTGAGGAACTGGAAACCTCCAATGAAGAATTACAGGCAACCAATGAGGAGCTGTTGGCCAGCAACGAGGAATTGCAAAGCACCAATGAAGAGTTGCAATCGGTCAATGAAGAGCTGCATACGGTTAATGCTGAATATCAAAGCAAGATTATTGAGCTGACCGAGCTGAACAATGATCTGGACAACTTGATGGCCAGCACTCGAATCGGTACGCTATTCTTGGACGAAAACTTGACCGTGCGTCGTTTTACCCCGGAGATTCGTCGCATTTTCAGGATCCTGGACAGTGATCTGGGGCGTCCGGTGAATCACCTCATGTATAATTTGGACGGGCTGAATCTTTTTGAACTCATTGACGAAGTGGTTCGTAGCGCCGCCGAGCAGGAGCGGGAAGTACGCACACAGGATGGGGCTTGGTTTTTGATGCGCGTTCTGCCCTACCAGGTAGGGATTGGCGCTGTGTCAGGAATTGTGTTGACTTTCATCGATATTGGGTTGCTCAAAACCATACAAAGCGCCCTTTTGGATACTGAGAGTCGGTTATCCAGCCTGTATCGCGCTGCATCAATCGGTATTGGCCGAGTGGTCGACCGGATCTTCGTGGAAGTCAATGACCAGATGTGCCGGATGATGGGTTATGCGCGTGAGGAGCTGGTCGGTCAAAATTCTCGCCTGCTTTATCCCTCCAATGAGGAATTTGAATCTGTAGGTCATGGAAAGCACACTCAGATCCGTGAACATGGCGTGAATGCGGTAGAGACGGAGTGGCGGCGCAAGGATGGCGGTCTACTCCCGGTATTGCTCAGTTCATCGCTCGTAAATCCAGGGAATCCCGATGCGGGGACAACTTTTACCGTACTAGATTTGTCCAGCCGTAAACGCGCAGCAGAACAGGTCCGCATTAGCGAAGAGCGGTATCAGCAGCTTTTCAACACCATAGCCGAAGGTGTGGTGTATCAAAATCTGGAGGGTGAGATCATCTCGGCGAATCCAGCGGCAGTCAATATTCTGGGTTTGACCGTTGATGAAATGAATGGCCGGACCTCGGCAGATCCGCGTTGGCAGGCAATTCGCGAGGATGGCTCGAAATTTCCCAGCGATCAGCATCCGTCCATGATGGCGTTGCGAACGGGCCAAGCTGTCACCGGTGTATTGATGGGAATTTTTAATCCTCAGCGGAACCCGCCGCGTTGGCTGCGCGTTAGCGCAATTCCATTGTTCAAGACCTGTGAGAAAAAACCCTTTCAGGTTTATACCACTTTCAATGACATTACCGAGATGGTCGATGCCATACATGAGCTGGCCCGGGTCCGTGGTCAGTTGCGGAATTCGCGGGAGCCGGATGCGGAAACAGCTAGTCAACAACAAGGTGAAGAGACGCTATGATCCAGGGTGAGAAAGACCGGGCGCGAATCCTCAGGGAAAAGGCGGAAGCTAGTGCTGCCCAGCGTCAGTCGGAGATGCCGGAGCTTTCGGTTGAGGATGCCCGCCGGCTGGTCCATGAACTCCAAGTTCATCAAATCGAACTCGAGATTCAGAATGAAGAGTTGCGCCGCATCATGGCCGATCTGGAGCACTCTCGCAATCAGTTTTCCCTGTTGTTTCACCGGGCGCCGGTAGGTTATCTGGTGCTGGACGATGTAGGACTGGTGCATGAGGTGAACGAGACTTTCTGTCGGATGGTCAGTCAGCACCGGAACCAGCTTATTGGTAATCCTTTCTCGGAATGTATGGAGGGGGATGATCGTGGCGTGTTCCTGGCGCGTTACCGGGCTTTGTTCAGGAATCCCACGGGCAAAAGTCTGGAGGCGCTGATTCTGCGGGCGCAGGGTCCCGCTTTTTACGCGCAAATGGAGGCGGCGGTATTTGGTACACCGCTGGAGGGACGTCGTGAAGCGAAGGCGCCATTGTTGCTGCTAGCAGTAACCGATATTACCGAACGCAAATGGGCCGAAGACAAGCGGTTGCAACTGGAGCGCCAGATGCAGCAAACCCAGAAGTTGGAGAGCCTGGGAGTATTGGCAGGGGGCATCGCTCATGATTTTAATAATCTGCTGACCATTGTGCTGGGCAATGCGAGCCTGGCGCTGGACGAACTTCCTCAGTTGTCTCCAGCTAGAGACAGTTTGCAAGCAATTGAGAAAACCTCGCTGCGCGCCGCCGAACTGTGTCGGCAGATGCTGGCCTATTCGGGCAAGGGCCGTTTTGTTATTGAAAATATCCGGCTTGACGATCTGATTGGCGAGATGATTTCGCTGTTCAAGGCGTCGATTTCCAAGAAGGCGATTCTGAATTTGAACCTGAAAGAGTCGTTGCCGCCGATGCGGGGCGATCCCAGTCAGATTCGTCAGGTGGTCATGAATCTGGTTATCAACGCCTCGGAAGCAATCGGCGAACGAAGTGGCGTAGTCACGGTTTCAACGGGCATCATGGAATGCGCCCATGATTATCTGGCCGAAGGCTATCTGGATGAAAACCTCGCTGAGGGAACCTATGTCTGGCTGGAAATTTCCGATACCGGCTGTGGCATGGACCATGAAACCCAGCGCCGGATTTTCGAGCCGTTTTTCACCACCAAATTTACCGGGCGCGGTCTCGGTCTTTCGGCGGTGCTCGGTATTGTGCGGGGCCATCGAGGGACGCTGCGAGTATATAGCGAGCCAGGACGGGGAACGACTTTCAAGGTTTTGTTCCCCGTCGTTCAGGAAAAGCGGACATCCGTGGTCCAACCCAGCGTGAAGTCGGGCGAGTGGAAGGGAGTCGGCACTGTTTTGTTGGTGGACGATGAGGAATCGGTGCGGTCGCTAGGCGCCCGAATGTTGGAGCGTATTGGATTTCAAACGCTGATCGCTACCGACGGTCAGGAGGCGCTGGAACTGTATGAGACGCGGAGTGAAGATATTGTGTTGGTGTTGCTTGATTTAACGATGCCTTATATGGATGGTGAGGAGGCGTTCCGGCAATTGCGGCGGGCCAATCCGAGAGTGCGGGTGGTGATGACCAGTGGTTACACGGAAGCGGAAATTGCGCCGCGTTTCGCTGGCAAACGGTTATGCGGCTTTTTGCAGAAGCCCTACACTCTGGACACGCTGACTGTTTGCCTGCGCGATGCGCTGGGCGAAGATCCGGCCGCTGTAGAGGACTAAAGGCTGTATGAAAACTTCGTAGCCTGTGCAGGCCGTCAGGCCGAAATCCGGGTTTTTCCGGATTCTGCTGCGCTCCATCCGAGTTACGTTCTTGTCAATCAATCAACAGACTGGTTTTCGGTATAGCTCCCGAACTTGGGACTTGAAGGTTTTACTTCAGCGCTGTCTCGACCGCTTCCAGTAGTTGTTGACGGTTAAATGGCTTGGCCAGCACCTGACTGGCTCCTATGGCAGCGCATGACAGCTTCGCTAGTTCTGGGCCGAATAGGCGGGGCAATGCCTATTGATTACAAATACCGCCAGTACAGATAGACCGTACTAATGGCGATCGAGAGCAGCATGACCGGAAACGCCAACAAAGCGTACTGGACGAAGCGAATCGGTTGACCGGCCCGTTCGGCAAAACCGGCGACGACCAGATTGGCGCTGGCTCCGATTAAGGTGCCATTGCCGCCCAGACAGGCGCCCAGCGACAGCGACCACCACAGCGGCATCAGTCCATCCGGTCCGCCAAAGGTCGGGGCCATGTCTTTGATCATCGGGATCATGGTGGCGACAAAGGGAATATTGTCGATGATCGCCGACAGGATAGCCGAAGACCAGAGAATAACCATCGAAGTCGTGTTCCGGTCGCCGCCGGTCACCGCCAGCATCTTATCGGCCAGCAGCCTAAGCAAACCGGTGCTGTCTACCCCATGCACCACGATGAACAAGCCGACAAAGAAGAAGATAGTGATCCACTCCACTTCATTGAAAGCACGAGTGACTTTCTTACTTTGATGTTCGGCGTTACGGCCCCAGTTGCTCAACAGCAACAGCCACGCCGCGCCAGTCATGGCGACGGTAGCTGCTTCCAACTCCAGGAAGCGGGCGAAGACAAAGCCGGCAATCACCAGACCAATGATCAGCAGGCATTGCTTGAGCAGGCGTGGATCAGTAATCGCTTCGCGCTCATTGAACTGCATCACCCGTTGACGGTCTTCCGGAGCAGCCTGGAGATGCCGGCCCCACAGTAAGTAGATAGGGATCAGGGTGGCCGCCATAATGACGAAAATGACCGGCGCCAGATTGTAGGCAAAATCGTTGAAGGTCAGCCCAGTGGCGGAGCCGATCATAATATTCGGCGGATCACCGATCAGCGTTGCGGTGCCGCCGATATTCGAGGAGAAGATCATGGCAAATAGATACGGATACGGTTTGACTTTCAACTCCTCGGTGATCAACAGGGTCACCGGCGCCACCAGCAGCACCGTCGTCACGTTGTCGAGGAGCGCCGAGGTCACTGCCGTCACCAGCGCGATCATCACCAGGATGCCCCAGGGATTGGCATTGACCTTCTTGGCCGACCAGATCGCCATGAATTGAAACACCCCGGATTGGCGGGTAATGGCGACGATCACCATCATGCCGATCAGCAGGCCGATAGTATTAAAGTCAACGCCGCGAATGGCTGATTCCTGATTGAGAATGCCAAGAACGATCATCATGCCCGCTGCCGCCAGCGAAACAATGGCGCGATTGATCTTCTCGGTCATGACCACCACGTAGGTGATGGCGAACAGGATAGCGGCGGTCCACATGGGATTCAGGCCGAAAATCACCGATGTTACAGCACCTTCTGACCCATGCATTCAGGCGCGCTCCCGCATCAGAATTTCCAGGACATTCCAGGAAGAAATAATGCCTTCCAACCGACCGGTTTCTCGATCGACAACCGGTACGCTGGTGTGGCCGTGCAGAATCAATTGCACCACTTTCATAGCAGGCGTGTCGGGATACACCACCGGGTCCTGAATCAGCCAGTTGCGCACCAATTCATCCTGACGCCTGCGCAGACGCTGGGCCATATCATGCGCAGTTTCGGTAACGAATGCGATGTTGTCCAACCCGTGTTTGAGCACCGCCGACGGCAGAGTCAGTTGCAGCACTGAATAAATGCCAAAGGTGCCAAGATAACGGCCCTGTTCATCCACCACTGGCAGATGACGCAGGTGATGTTGCAAGATACCTTCAGCGGCAATGGCTACCGTATCGGTGGATTTCAGCGCCACCAAATCCGCGCTCATCAGAGTTTTTGCAGTCATACACAGCCTGTGGATAGTAAGGAAAAGAGACGAATCAAGGTTCAGCCAAACGTGCCGCCATTCCAGCCCCAATTCTCGGCGCTGACGCTGGTGAAGCCAAGATAAACCCGATCCGGTGGAATGCCCAGCCGTTCCTTGAGCAGATTGGAGACACGTTCAGAGAGTTTGCGATTCACTGCGCCGCTCAGACCGCCGATGCTACGGATATCAGCATAAGCAGTTGGACCTTCGACGCCCCCCATTAGCATAGCTGCTTCGGCGATCGTGATCATCACGTAGCGTTCCGGTTTGCCAATACATTCACCAACGATTTGCGAGAGCGGCGCAAGCAGTTCATGACGTTGCTGACTGGACAAGGAAATGGAAGTTTGCAGGGCGAGCAGTGGCATGTGATGAATCTCCAAAATGTAGTATGAAATGCGTAGCACGGGTTGAGAGCCTGCGCCACGACAGACGCTATGGGATTACGCTATTTTGTGCCGGTCTGGGCCTTTTCGGAAGGCGTGGATGTTTCATCTGCTGGCGTAGCCTCGGGAACGTCGTCAGGTACGTTGTCAACGTCAATGCCTTTCCGGGTTTTCGGTGATGCTTCAGTCTCTGCGGGCGGCTCCGAAGTCATAAGCAGGGTTAACCGCCCGCCCAGGATGGCCCTGGCTTCGCCCAAATGCCAGGCGACATTGTCCAGGTCGGCATGGGATTTATGAATCCAGGCCTCGCCCCAGTACAAATTACAGCTGGTTTCCGCGCGCAATAAATGCCAGTGCGCCTCGTTCATCACGCGCGCCAGCTCCGGATTAGGATCGTTAGCCCGCGCGACCGCCTTCACCATCGTGTGATATTCCCGACTGATGTCATGAATGCGCACCAGAGTATCGCGCTGCGCCCAGGAACCTTGCCATTGGTGAAAATCCCAGCCATGGTGCTCATCGGTATTCCAGGCGCCGCGCCGCACTGTGACCTGCCCATGCGCGCCAAATCGGTCCAGGTACTCTGTGATAAAAATCGGGCGCATGCTGGAATGGCCCGCGCGAATTTCCTCCATCGCCTGGTGATAGAACCAGGTCCAGAAATTGGACTTTTCGGTGACGTTACGGAACCAGCCGCCATTGTCGCCATCGGTTGCGGTGGCCACCAACGGCGGGAAATCACACCATTTGGTGCGTTCATGCAGTTCGTGATAAAACCAGCCATAGTCCATGCCGGCTAACTGGGCATCCGATAATTCACGGTCGCGCACTACAATCACAATTTGTTCCCCACCGTATTCCGCGATATGCGGACGATAGCGCAGTTCCTGCCAACTCATTTGGCCCACGGGATCAACATATTCGCAGTCAACCATGACATAGCGATAGCCTGCTTTCTTCAAATGCGGGATCAGCCGCATGTCAAACCCCATTTCCGGCGGCCAGAAACCATTGAACCGAGTTCGCCAAAGTAAATGACCGGCAATGGATTGCCAACGGGCAATCTGCTCGTCCCAATCGGCTTCAGGAATCAGCGCCAGCACGGGATGATAATAACCTGTGCCGAGCACTTCGAAGAGATTCTGGTTTTGCAAATGCCAAAGCAACTTGCCGCAATCCACCATGCCGTAAACCCGGCTCTGAAAGTCAGGGTTAGACAGTGTCTCCAGCAACGTCCCGGATAATGACAGGTGGACGCGCGCAATGTCCTGATAAGCCCATAGCGACCGGGGCATGCGATCGTAGGCAAAAAGAATTTCCTTGGTTTCCCAATCATTGACCTCAAGCAAATGTTCAAGATTGCCAGGAGGTTGGTGCATGTTCAGCACCAGAGCATGGTAAATTTCCCGCATCGCGCATCTCCTCGTTATGGTTTGTTGGCGATGACATTATGTCAGTTATGACGGATCAATTATTGTGGATGAAGTCAGCAATAACTGCTGAAAGCCTAGTTTTTATGCAATTCCGATAGACGCTTTAATTCAAAAAAACAGCGCACGCAATGTTCAGTCAATTGTCCGCCCAATCGGCGATTTAGCTGATCAATATCGTCATCCAGACGATTTTCGTCAACGAGCACCCGTAATTGACTCAGTTGATTAGCGGCGTAAAGCGTGCCGCTCAATTTTGCCATATCCGGTTTCTGATCCAAAATGGCTAATTCCTGTAAAGCGTTCAGCACCGGGGAAGGAAATTGCCAATTTTCAGCAATTCGAGACGACAACTGTCTGGTTTTCAGCAGCACTGCTTCGTAAAAAGCGATGGATCGCGGGGTTTCACGACCTATCCGAAGATGATCCATGATGCGTAGAATGACAATCATCCCGATATTGCAGACGATACCCGCCAGATAAGCGTCGAAACCGTCGAAACGACCTCTGGCCAAATACGCGCAGGCATGAGCGCAACGCTCCGACTGGGACCATAGGTAATTCGCTGCGAGATGACCAAAATGTCCTTCATGGACGTTGAAAATTGGCTTCATAACTACGTTAGCGATTAAGCGCTGCAAACCCGTCCGCCCCAGCAGAACAACCGCGCGTTGCAGGCTATTGATTTTAGAGCCAGTCTGATAAAAAGCGCTATTAGCCAATCGAATGACTTCACCAACCAATACCGGATCCCGACTGATTTGGTCAGCTAAATGCTTACCGGATATATCATCGCTTTTTAATGAACTTAACAATTGTGGAACAACGGCGGGTAATCGAGGCAGCGTTCGGTCATCAAAAACATCTGAAGTTAATAAAAGATCAATCTGCTCCAGCGTTCTTTTTTCAATCAAATTTAATCTGATATCCAGGAATAAATGAACGCCCAGAACGAGTTTCAAAAAAGCCTCATCAACATCCAGGTCAACAGCCTGCAGATCTTCCTGTTCAAATTGAAGGGGCGCTTCCCAGACAGAAGCTGTTTTTTTCTGAGATGATTGTGAACTGGAAGTTTTTTCTGGCCAGAAAAAACGAATCAGCGCTTTCCACATGAAGCATGCACTCGGTAAGTCATTTTTGAGGCTGAGTTCCCTAACATAATTTTTTAAAAAATTAATTCAATACCCGGACGCCTTCAAATCTTGCAGGTTGGGCTTACAAAGCCCAACCTGCAAGGTCCTGGAATTTCCGGCCAAACATTAATTATTCAGTTTAGCAAAAGATCAATACAACGCTTAAAAACCCTAGGGAAAGTATTACAAAAAATCCAAAACAGGAAGTGAATCATGGGAACTGCTGCTTTGCAACATGGCGGCAATGGGGCAAGCAACGCTAATCCGGAAGCGCGTTAACATTGTCGGGCGCTTGGGGCCAATAGCCGTCGGGCCATAGAGGAAAGATTCAATTGGGACACCATAGCGGCCTATACCGAAGGCGTCTATCAAGTAGTGGCTGACTAACCGAATAAACGACGGGTTCATCAATCTTTGATACAGTGGTCTGCATCGGCTTGGAGCGGTTGGTGTGGCGGCCTCTGCTGCCGGTTCGCCTCCGTTTGGAAGCTTCTGAAATCCAGATAGGTGCAGGATGGACAAACATCGCTTAAGGGCGCTGTGCGACGAACGTGTTACAGGCCTTGACATCGCCGGTTTCCAGCCCTCGCGTGAACCATTGTGTGCGTTGTTGCGAGGTGCCGTGCGTGAAAGAATCAGGGATTACCACGCCGCGCGCCTGTCGCTGGAGACGATCATCTCCGATTGCGGCGGCGGCGCGCAGCGCCGCCTCGATGTCGCCAGGCTCCAGTACACCCTGTTGTTGGGCAAAATGGCCCCAAATCCCGGCCAGACAATCCGCCTGTAATTCCATTAATACCGACAGAGCGTTGGCTTGCGCTTCGGGCAGTTGTCGTCGTTGCGCCTGAATCTTTTCGGAGAGGCCGATCACGTTCTGGACATGATGGCCGATCTCGTGGGCAATGACGTAGGCGCGCGCAAAATCGCCAGGGGCGCCGAAGCGTTGGGACAGTTCCTGGAAAAACGCCAGATCGAGATAAACCTGTCGGTCGCCGGGGCAATAGAACGGACCCACCGCCGCATTGGCGAAACCGCAGGCGGATTGCACCGCATCACGAAACAAAACGAGCTTTGGCGGCGGATACTGACCACCCTGGGTCTGAAACCAGCGGCTCCACACATCTTCGGTATCGCCCAGAATGGCGCTGACAAAGTCCGCCATTGGATCATCCGGAGAGGGCGACCGGGGCGGCGTTTGCCGGGGGACCGAGGTGGTCGGCGCATTCCCCAGCAGATTCATCACCTCCAGCGGATTGACCCCGAAGATCAGGCTGGCCACCAGCACTAGCAGCAACCCCGTCCCACCGAGCCGCACGCCGCCCCCTCCGCCTCGCTCCGCGGAAGGGGATTCATCACGTCGGTCTTCCACATTCCGGCTGCGCCGAAGATCACGCCAACGCATACATCGCTCCTCACTAATGTTGTCGCCTGATTTAAACTATGTAACATTATCAGAATGCAGCCGCTGTCGCCAGTTGCGGCAAAGTGGACCGTCGCAGCGGTCTGGACCGCTCACAGGGGTGGATTCAGCCGGAACGAGATCGCCTGAACGTAACTGTTCAACTCTCATCCCAGCCTTCACCTCCATTAACAATCATAAGAGCGACCCTTTACCCAGGTCTCCGTTGCAATGGCCATCGCAGTCTGTACTTTGTGACCAACGTTTGCAATCGCCTGAAAAGGTGATCTTGGGTCACAGTCAACAAACGCCTGCTATCCTGATTAGGATGATCTTCATCATCGGATGCCCCGGGAGAACCATAATGAATATCGAAGACCGCAAACTCGAACTGATTGAAAACGTCATCCATCAGGTGCGAACCCGCATGGCTGGCGAGCAAGTCGATGTTGTGGCGCGCTTTGTCGCGAACTACTACCAGCAGGTCGATCCTGATGACTTGGCGCAACGCTCGGTCGAAGATCTCTACGGCGCAGTGCTTTCCCACTGGCATTTTATCCAGCAACTGGGCGATGGCCTGCCCAAGCTGCGTGTTTATAACCCAAACGTCCCGGAACAAGGCTGGCAGTCGCCGCATACTATTATTGAAATCTTGAACGACGACATGCCGTTTCTGGTGGATTCGATCGTGCCCGAGATCAATCGCCAGGGCCTGACCCTGCATTTGATCATTCATCCCGTCATGCGCGTGGTGCGCGATGAAACCAGCCAATTGCTGGATGTCGCCGCCGATCGCCATGATTCGGTAGGCAAACTGGAATCCCTGATTCACCTGGAAGTGGACCGGCGCAGCGACGCAGCGGCACTGGAAGCCCTGCAATCCGGATTAGCGCGGGTGCTCGCCGATGTGCGCGCTGCGGTGGAAGATTGGCCGGCTATGCAGGCGCGTCTGGGCGAAGTACTGGCGGAGATTAACCGCAATCCGCCGCCCCAGGACGCCGCGCAAACCGCCGAGGATCGCGACTTTCTGCAATGGATCGCCAATAACCATTTCACCTTGCTCGGCTACCGGCAATATGACCTTGGGAAAGAGGGCGACACCGATGTGCTGCGGGTCACGCCGGATTCCGGGCTGGGCATCCTGCGCGGCGGCACTGACGCAGTATCCGGCAGCTTCGCCACCCTGCCGCCCGAGGTGCGCGCCCAGGCCCGCGAGCGAAAATTACTCATTCTGGCAAAAAGCAACGCTCGCGCCACCGTGCATCGGCAGGCTTATCTGGATTACATCGGCGTCAAGCGCTTTGATCACCAGGGTGAAGTGATCGGCGAACATCGCTTTCTGGGCCTGTTCACTTTTACCGCCTATAACGCCAGTCCGACCGACATTCCATTGCTGAGGCGCAAAGTGGGCCGGGTGATGGAGCGCACCGGATTTCTGCCCAACAGTCACGGTGCCAAGGCACTGGCGGTGTTACTGGAGCAATACCCGCGCGACGAGCTGTTTCAGATCGACGAGGAACAGCTTTACATGACCGCAATGGGCATCCTGCGACTGGGCGAGCGCCAGAAAACCCGGCTCTTCGTGCGGCGCGACCCCTACGGGCGCTTCTTCTCCTGTCTGATCTTCGTCCCGCGCGATCGCTACAACACCGAATTGCGCGAACGGATGCAGAGCGTGTTGATGGCGGCGTTCGCCGGAACCTCCGCCGAGTTTTCCGTGCAGCTCCTGGAATCGATGCTGGCGCGGGTGCTGATGATCATCCATACCCCGCCCGGTTCCGCGCCGGAATACGACGTGCGTGAACTGGAGCAGCGCCTGGCGGAAACCGCCCGACTTTGGGAGGATAAACTGGCGGAAGCACTGGTCGACCACTGTGGCGAGGAATTGGGCAACCAGCGGATGTTACGCTATGGTGAAGGATTTCCAGCAGCCTATCGGGAAACCGTCGGGGGGCGCGCTGCCGTCTATGACATTGATATGATGGAAACTTTGGAGTCCTGTGGCGGTATTGCAGTGAACCTGTATGTACTGCTGGAGGACCCGCCAGGCGCGTTGCGTTTCCGCATTTATCATGCGGAACGGCCAGTGAATCTGTCCGACAGCCTGCCCATGCTGGAGCACATGGGGGTACGGGTCATCGACGAACAGCCTTATTACATCGCCCGTCGCAATGCGCCGCCGGTGTGGATTCACGACTTCGGTCTGCGCCACGATCGCGGTGAATTGCCGATTGAACGCCTGCGCACGCTGTTTCACGAAGCGTTCCTGAAAATCTGGCGCGGTGAGGTGGAAAACGACAATTTCAACCGCCTGGTGTTAGTCGCCGGACTGGACTGGCGGCAAGTCAAAGTGCTGCGCGCCTATGGACAATATCTGCGGCAGATTGGCTTCACCTTCAGCCGTTCCTACGTGCAGGCCACGGTCGCCGCCCACCCCGCTATCGTGCGGGCGCTGATCGAACTCTTCGAAATCCGTTTCGATCCGAACCATGCCGGCGACCGAAGCGCCCATGAGGAAACTAAAGTCAAGGCGATTCTGGAAGCGCTGGATCAGGTGGAGAATATCGACGATGATCGCATCCTGCGGCAGTTCCTAGCTCTGATTCGCGCGACCTTGCGCACGAATTACTATCGGCGCGAAGAGGGTGCGGATTTGAAGCATTACCTGTCCTTTAAGTTTGATCCCAAACAGGTGCCTGGTCTGCCGGAGCCGCGCCCGATGTTCGAGATTTTCGTATTTTCGCCGCGCATCGAAGGCGTCCATCTGCGCGGTGGCCATGTGGCGCGCGGCGGCTTGCGCTGGTCCGACCGCATGGAGGATTTCCGCACCGAAGTCCTGGGCCTGGTCAAGGCGCAGGTCGTTAAGAACGCCGTCATCGTGCCGACCGGTTCCAAGGGCGGTTTCGTGGTCAAGCGTCCGCCGCCGCCCGGCGATCGTGACGCGCTGTTGCGGGAAGGCATCGCCTGTTACCAGACCTATTTGCGCGGGTTGCTGGATATTACCGACAATCTGGTAGCCGGGCAGGTCGCGCCTCCGCCCAATGTGGTGCGCCATGACGAGGACGATGCCTATCTGGTGGTCGCGGCGGACAAGGGCACAGCGACCTTCTCTGATACCGCGAACGCCATAGCGCGGGAATACAGCTTCTGGCTGGACGACGCTTTTGCTTCCGGCGGCTCCGCTGGGTACGACCACAAGAAAATGGGCATCACCGCGCGCGGCGCTTGGGAGTCGGTCAAGCGCCATTTCCGCGAACTGGGCCTGGATACCCAGACCCAGGATTTCACTGTGGCCGGCATTGGCGATATGTCCGGCGACGTGTTTGGCAACGGGATGCTGCGTTCCCGCCATATCCGGCTGATCGCGGCGTTCGATCACCGCCATATCTTTATCGACCCGAACCCGGATCCTGAAATCAGTTTCATTGAACGTGAACGGATGTTTGCCCTGCCACGTTCATCCTGGGCGGATTACGACGGGAAACTGCTGTCCAAAGGCGGCGGCGTGTGGCCGCGCAGCGCCAAGTCGATCACTTTATCGAAGGAAGCGCAGCGGGCTATCGGCGTTGACTTCCCCACCCTGACCAGTGAGGCGCTGATCCGGGCCATTCTGAAAGCCCCAGTGGATTTGCTGTACAACGGCGGCATCGGCACGTATGTCAAGGCAACTGACGAGAGTCACGCCGACGCCGGCGATCGCGCCAATGACGCGATTCGCGTCAACGGCGTGGAGTTGCGCTGCCGGGTGGTGGGCGAAGGTGGCAATCTGGGCTTGACTCAGAATGGGCGCATCGAATTCGCCCGAGCCGGCGGGCGCATCTACACCGACGCCATTGACAATTCGGCGGGTGTGGACTGCTCGGATCACGAGGTCAACATCAAGATTCTGCTGAATGTCGTAGAGGCCGATGGCGAATTGACCCGGAAACAGCGCGATCAATTGCTGGCGGCTATGACCGACGAAGTAGCGACCCTGGTGTTGCACGACAATATTCAGCAAACGCAGATTCTCAGTGTGATGGTGGCTCGCAGCGCGAGCTTGCTGGACGAGCAGACGCGCTATATGCGGCATCTGGAAAAGACCGGTCGGCTGAACCGGGCGCTGGAATTCCTGCCGGACGATGAAGAACTGGCTGAGCGGCGCGCGGCGGGAC
Source organism: Gammaproteobacteria bacterium (assembly GCA_024235095.1). Lineage (NCBI taxonomy): Bacteria > Pseudomonadati > Pseudomonadota > Gammaproteobacteria > Gammaproteobacteria bacterium. The sequence continues at coordinate 55,655 of JACKNC010000003.1, read as the reverse complement.
AAGGGCTGACCCTGCCGGAGCTGTCGGTGCTGCTGGCCTACAGCAAACTCGATCTTTACGATGCAGTCGTGGCTTCCGACGCCCCGGAAGATCCGCTGGTGGGCGCAGTATTGGAAAGCTATTTCCCAACTCTGGTTCGTGAACGCTTTCCGGCGGTGATTGCGCGGCATCCTCTGCGGCGGGAAATCATCGCCACCTGCGTCATCAATGAAATGATTAACCGAGTAGGCAGCACGTTCGCCTTCCGCTTGGCTGAGGAAACCGGCGCCACTGCTGGACAGGTGCTGAAAGCCTATGTAGTGACCCGCGACGCCTATCGCCTTGCGGAGCTGTGGCAGGATATTGAAGCGCTGGACACGTCCGTACCCGCGGCGATTCAGAATGCGTTGTTCGCCGAAATCATCCGCCTGGCGGCGCGCAGTGTGCGCTGGTTCCTGCGCCGGCCGAACTATCTCAATGATCTGGCGTCAACCGTCACGTTGTTTAGTGACGCCATCACCGGTCTGTCAGCAACGCTTGATCGGTTGTTCCAGGACGCTGAGCGCGGCGCTTTTGACGACGCGGCGACCGATTATGTGCAAGCCGGCGCGCCGGAGCCGCTGGCCCGGCGGGTGGTCAGTTTGCTGCCGCTTTATTCGGCGCTGGACATCGCCGAGATTGCCCGGCACGCTGACCGGCGGGTTGAAGAGGTGGCGTCCATTTATTTTGAACTGGTCAGCCAACTTGATCTGCTGTGGCTCAGTCAACAGATTCGCCAACTGCCTATTGAAAGCCATTGGCAGATGCTGGCGCGCGACGCCTTGCGCGATGATCTGTCGGGCATCGTCGCCGAGTTGACTACGGGGGTATTTGCTGAATGTCCACCGGGTTATGGTGCGGGAACGCTGATTTCAGCATGGGAAACCGCGCATCACACCCAGTTCGAGCGTTACACCCAGGTCGTGGCCGAGTTGCGGCAAAGCGGCGGTCTCGATATGCCCATGGTGTCGGTGGCCTTGCGCGAACTACGCGGTTTGACGCGCGGGTGAGTACGGTCAATTAATAATAGTTCTCATTGTGTTATCATCTCCAACCGTTCTCCCGCTTGCGGGAGAACGGTAATGGCTGCAATAGAACGAGATTTTTATCACCCTTCCGCGTCGGCTGATTTAAGGTGACGACCACACGACGAAATCGGAAGCGTTTTACCGGTGCGTGCGGTGATTTCGAGGGATCGCAATAAATTAGCCAAAAAGGTCCGAATTATTGGTTCTTCGATGGATAAGCATTCACCTCCCCCCTTTGAAAAAGGGGGGTCGGGGGGGATTCCGCACGGGCGCTGGGGCCAGAATCTCCCCTAGCCCCCCTTTGCCAAAAGGGAGGACTGAACGGTCACTTCGATGATTCTTATGGAATTGATGTCGCAGCCGGTAGGTCGGGTACAGGATTTGCCCGACATGCGCGTTCCTACTCGCCCTTGGTCACTTCGCAATTTTTTCTTACTCTTCTATCTTGCATTGAAACTTCTGGCAACTATAGTCAATGCTTATTGACGCCATTACAAGCTCCCAGCCACACCAAACGGGAGTCTCTTAGCGCCTGTGTTCCAAGCTAAAATTTTTCCATAATTCCAACAATGCCTTTAAAATAATAACGAATAGAAGATGGAAAGAGGAGGAGTGGGGATTTTATGAGCGAGAAGAAACCCTTTAGCGTTGCCTTGATCGGAATTCCCGAAAACGAGCGAAATGTCTTGAGAAATATCTTCAAGCTCTCTCTTTATCGCCCCCACACCTATTCTTTCGCTACTGCTGGCGAGCCGATCCAAATTTTGATGGTCGACGCGGAAAACCCCGAAGCTATAGCGGAATGGCGGTCTTTTAAACTATCTTCAACCGACGGAAATCTGTCGGCCCCGCTCGTGTCCGTCATGGTCACCAAAGATCAGGCGCCTAGCGAACAATCCTACTCCATTCGCCGGCCTTTCGTAGCCACCCGCGTACTGACAGTGCTGGATCAGGTCGCTGGCCAACTGATCACTGCCTCCACTCACGCTCAGGAACGCATCATCGGCACAGAAACTCCGGCGGCTGATGAACAACCGCCTGCCGACGCTCCGCTTTTCACGGCGCTCGTGGTGGATGACAGCAGCACGGTCAGAAAACAGGTTGAGTTGGAATTGAAGCTGCTTGGCATCCGGACTGACACCGCTGAATCCGGTGAAGACGCATTCGAACTCTTGGCGCAACAAGACTATGACATCATCTTCCTGGATGTCGTGTTGCCCGGAATCGACGGTTACCAGATCTGCAAGACGATTAAACGAAACAAAGCCAGGAAGAAGACGCCGATCATCATGCTGACCAGCAAGTCATCGCCTTTCGATCGCGTTAAGGGCGCATTGGCGGGTTGCGACACTTATCTAACCAAGCCCGCCAAACAAAACGCTTTTCAAAAAGTGGTCAAGAAGTATTTGAAATCCCCTTAAAATCCCAGACATCCCGTTTTTTGGATAATCGCTGAAACAGTCTGTGTCAAATATGAAAGCGTGTGTTTTAATTGATTAAATCAAATTAAAGGAGGTTTCCATGCCGGTACGAAAAGTCTTGGTTGTTGATGATTCCCCAACTGATCTGGCGAACATCAAAAGCATCCTCAGCGAGGCAGGCTGCGCCATAGTCACCGCCACTAATGGTAAAGAAGCCATTGAAAAAGCTAAGGCGGAAAAACCTGATCTGATTTTTATGGACATCATCATGCCTGACATGGACGGATACGCCGCTTGTCGTTCGCTCGGCAACGAATCCGAAACCAAGAGCATTCCAGTGATCTTCGTAACCAGCAAAAATCAGAAAGCTGACCGTTTGTGGGCGCAGATGCAAGGCGGCAAGGGCTACATCACCAAGCCTTACGTTGCAGACGCCATCACCGATCAGTTGAAAGCATTCTCCTAAGTGGCTTTAGTCGGCTGGAACCCCTGATGAACAATGACAAAGCTGGCCAAATGCCCCGGCGCTGGCTGGAGCCCAGCGCGGCGCTCAATCGCTTCAAACCGCCTCCCGGCATTGTCGGCGGTCTCGACCGAGTCGAAAGCCGGCGCGCGCGCTACGGTTTCCGAATCGGCGATATTGGCTTGCTGATCGATCAAGACACCACCAGCGAAGTGCTGGAGCGCTGGGTGGTTTATCCGCTGCCCAACGCGCCTCCCTGGTTTTCGGGGCTGATCAACCTGCGTGGCAACCTGGCGCCGGTATTCGATGTGAAACAGCTTTTGCAACTGGAAGAAGGCGCGCGAGAAAAGCGCTGGCTGCTGGTCCTGGATCGAGGCGAGCGCGCAGTGGGCCTGTTTGTTGATGGCCTGCCCCGGCCAGCGATCACCCGTCAAGCGCTTTCCCGGCTGCCGCCACTACCCACGGCGCTGCGGCCTCATGTCGCCAGAGGCTATGCGCAGGACGAGCAAATCTGGCTGGAGTTTGATCATCAAAGCTTCTTTAGGGCATTAGGCGGGCAAGCCGCTGGAATCACCTGATGCCGGCAACGTTAAACTGGAGTGGTTGCTGCCGGCAACAAACCAGGATAGAAGGAACCTAAAAAGAGGTATCGCAGCATGTGTATAAGAAATCGTTCTATCGTCGGCATGAGCAGAGCGGTAAGCTGGCGAAAATGGCGAAGCAGCGTCGTACTCGGACTACTACTGGGTCTATGTGCAATCGCGCCCTGGAGTTGGGCCGCAGCGCCTGGCGTTACCAACGACACTCTCCGCATCGGCGCTACCCTCCCTCTGGAGGGCGATTTCGAAGTGTACGGTCAGGCAATGAAACGCGGTATGGAAGCGGCGTTGGCTGGCCAAAGCGTGCAGAAACACCGTATCGAATTCGTCGCCGTCAACGATTTTTACAATCCTCCCGAAACGATCAAAGCTGCCCAACAATTGATTGAGCAAGGCGTGTTTGCGATGGTCAACAGCTTCGGCTCACCCACCACCAAGGCGGTGCTACCGTTGCTGGCTGAGCATAAAGTGCCGGCATTCGGCTTTTACACCGGCGCCGCCTTCACCGGACCTGGCGATGTGCTGAATTTCCGGGCCAGTTACGCCACCGAAGTAGAGCGCGTAGTGGAAGCGGCTTTGGCGGCGGGCGTCAAACCGACCGAAGTATGCGCCTACGCCCAGAACGACGCCTATGGCATGGCCGGTGTTCAGGGGGTTCGCAACGCCTTGGCGAAGCAACCAGGTACCGAAGAGATTGTCGCCAAGATTGATCAAGTCCTGAACATGCCGGGGGATAACCCTGAGCGCAATAATATCGGTCCGGTCGGGGTTTATACGCGCGATACGGTCAGCGCGCGGCCTGGCTATCTTTCGTTGAAAAAATGGGAAACCGGCGCCGGTAACCGCTGCCGGCTGGTAGCCACGACGGCGGTTTACAACCCAGCGGCTACCTTCATTGGATATGCCGCCGATCTTAAAGATGAAAACTGGATCTTCAGCTCACCCTCGCCAGCGGCAGGCAAGCCGTTAGCGGTTCTTCTGCGGGGATACAAAATTCGCAACAAGGTGATCGCTACCCAGATCGTGCCAGCGCTCGATGCGCCCTTGCCTGTAGTTAAAGAAGCGCATCAGGCGTTAGGCGACAATCTGGATTACACGTCATTGGAAAGCTACATCGTCGGCAAATTGTTTGTCACCATCCTGCAAGCAATCGACGGCCCACTGACTCGGGAAAACTTCCTTAAGGCGGCGCGCCGCCAGCCCTACGACATTGGCGGTATTCGAGTGGATTTCACCAATGACAATCAAGGTTCCGATTTTGTGCTGCTGACCTTGTTGCAAGACGACGCTTTTAGAGTGATCGAGCCGAGCGATGTTAAAAAGCTGTTGAGCCGATAAACCTTTATATCCATCCATGAAATGCAAACGAGTGTTTCAATTCATGGAGCTTGCTAACTCATTTTATGAGGAAAAATAATCATGGGCGGCCAAAAAATCAATGCTCGCTTGACTTTTACAATTATCGTACAGCTTGTCATCCTGGTGGGAATCGGACTAACCGCTTATGTTGGTATGAATCGATTGAACAACAATGTATCAAATTTCAATCAATCCCTGACTACCCAAGCCGATCTGGTGCGATTAGGTGAAATCCTGCGTAATGACGTGCTGTCACTGGTGAACAGCGTGGCTCGCGGCACCAGCAACTGGGAGCAGGGAACCACCCTCTTACCCGCAGCAAAAGCGCAGTTCGAGAAAAGCTGGCAAGAGCTTCTCAGCACTTTGAGCGCGAGCCAACAAGAGCGCCTGCAAAGCGCCTACCAAGCAGGCCTCGCCAGCATCAACGATGCCTTTACCGAACTGGAAGACTTGTTTGCCGGTCGGGATCGAGCTCGTTTGAACCTCTTCGTCAGCAACGACCTCGATGCGCTACTCAATCCCTTCTTCAAAGCCCTGCAAACCAACATTGCCGAAAATAAGGCGCTCTCCGAACAGAACCTGGAAACGGCGCAAAATACCAGCAATACCTTTGCAGTATTGATCGCAGTGATCGGTTTGCTCGGCATCGCTATTTCCTTCAGTCTGGGTAGCGCCACTTATCACGCCATCGTCAACCCCATTAACCAGATAACTGCGACCGTGCAGCAGGTGGGCGCAGGCAACTATGCTGCGCGAACTGGCTTGACCGGCTCTGACGAATTGTCGGAACTGGGTCAGGCCTTCGACCAGGTGTTAAACGAGCGAGTCAACGCCCTGGTGCAGGCAGAACACGAAAACGAACAGCTCAATGACTCGATTATCAATCTGTTGCAAGCCGTGTCCCAACTCAGTCAGAGAGACCTGACCGTTAAAGTACCGGTGACCGAGGACGTGACCGGACCGGTGGCGGACGCCCTAAATCTGCTTACCAACGAAACTGCTATCGTACTGCAGGGCGTAACCCACATCTCCGAACAAGTGGCGACGGCATCCGAAAAAGTTAAGACCCAGTCCGATACGGTTATCGCCGTGGCCGAAAACGAGCGCCAAGCGGTGGAGCAAACCGCTGCTGATTTGGCCGCCGCGGCTGAAACCATGAAGCAGATTGCTCAACTGGCGCAGGAGTGTAACAGCACTGCTGAAACCACGATCAAGACCACTCAATCGGCGCTGCAGACAGTGACCAATACCGTCAGCGGCATCAATAGCACCCGCGACACCATTCGTGAAACCGAAAAACGCATTAAGCGGTTAGGCGAGCGTTCCCAAGAAATCAGCGGCGTGGTGAACCTGATTAACACGATTGCTGAGCGCACCCACATTCTCGCGCTGAACGCCAGTATGCACGCAGCATCAGCCGGTGAGGCTGGTCGCGGCTTTGCTGTGGTAGCCGACGAAGTGCAAAGATTGGCCGAAAACGCCCGCGAGGCGACGTCGCAAATCGCCACCTTGGTCAGCAATATCCAGATCGAGACGGCAGACACGGTGAACGCTATGAACGCGGCGATCAGCCAAGTGGTCGATGGCAGCCGACTGGCCGAACAAGCCGGCGAACAAATGCAGCACACTCAGCAAACCACAACCGAGTTGGTGGCCTCCGTGCAGCAAATCGCCTCGCGCTCGCAAGAGCAGGCGCGGGTCAGCAATGAACTGCTTGGCCGCGCTGAGCAGATTCAAGCCAGCACGCAACAAACCAGCCAACAGCTGCTGGAGCAGACCGTGCAGACCACGAATCTCGTCGAATACGCTAAAAATCTGTTGAGCTCCGTTCGTGTGTTCCGGTTACCGACCTGACGGTGGGTTCGTGTCCGTCGCCGCTAATAGAGCCGCCGCCAGATTGCTGCTGCTTGCGAGAGGGGTTTAACACTGATGCAGGTATCGGAAGAAAGCATTGCAGCGTTGGAAGCCGAGGTTGCTGAAGCGCTCGGTATTCTGGAAAGCCTGCCTGCGGAAAACGACAGCGCTGATCAGGAGCAAGTCCGCGCAGTCATTCGCCGTTATATCGGACAGGTAGAGCGTATCAGTGTAGCGGCCAGTGAAGCCGGTTTGCTGGGCTTGCAGGATACCTGTTTACTCTTTCAGGAAAATCTGACAGTGCTGGACGCCAATGCTCGAAACCTCAGCGACGCCGAACGCGAACGATTGGAGGAGTGGCCGACGCTGGTGATCGGTTATCTTATGGCTCCCGACGATCCGCAGGCCAGCGAAGCTTTGCTCGATCACTTGCAAAGTCCGGTTTGGAGCATGCCGCTGGCAGTGGCGGAAGCGGATGTGTTGCGCGATTTATTGACGCCAACTCTTCCTCCTCCCCTGCCAACTTTTCCTGACGAAAATAAGGAAAGGAGGGACATCGACAGCGCCCCACCGGTCCTCGCCCCTTCTACAGCAGAAGCCGCCCCGGACCTCTCGGCTGACACTATTGAGGAAACTGCGGCGCTGGATGCTGCCGTCAACCTCGTTACCGAAGAACCGGCGGCAACGGAAACCGCCACCCTGGACCTCCCAGCTGACGCTGTTGCTGAAGAACCGGCGGCAACGGAAACCGCCGCACTGGACCTCCCGATTGACGCTGTTGAGGAAACAACGGCGCTGGATGCTGCTGTTAACTTCGTTGCTGAAAAGCCGACGGCTATGCCGCCACCGGTTGCAGCCGATCTGGATACTCTCGTCGAAAAGGTTGAAGAAACAGCGCTCGATGTCACAACGGAACAGGCGAGAGAAGAAGCCTCTGTATTGCTCCCCCTGGAGCCGTTTGAAGCTGCGTCAGAGATCATTGGGCAGGAATCGGCGTCTTCAAGCGTAACCGTTTATGGCATCGAGCCAGCCGCTGCTATAGAAGAGCAGGCGTCGGAACGCCCAATTGTAACCGCCAGTGGCATGGAACCAACGACTGCCACAAGCCGCTCGGACTCAGCAGCGGACGCGGAAAGCCAAGAACCTGACAACGCGATCACGCCCTTCACGCCCAACGCCGCTCAGCAAGAACTTCTGGAAATTCTGTGCGCGGAAATTGTGCAGATGGCCGAAGTCAGCGATGAAATGCTCACGATAGCTACAGCCGCTGACAGCACCGGCGAAACCCGCAGCGAGGCTCTATCCGGCTATGCCGAATACCTGGAGCGGCTGGGAGAAGCCTCGGCTTCCATCAATTTAACCGGTCTGCAACAAGCCTGTATTCACCTATACGCCAACTTGCTCGAACTGGCGACTCAAGATGATCCATTGCGCCCAGAACAACGCGATGTCGTCGAAACCTGGCCGGCGCTGACCCTGGGTTACCTGCAAGCGCTGAACGATCGCTCGAAGTGTGAAGCGCTCACGCAATGCTTGCAAGACGCCCGCTGGCCGCAGCCATTGACAGCCGCCGACGCGGCAGCGCTGACCGACTTGCTGTTCGCGCCAGAGCTGACGACGGAGGAAGCGGAGGCGGAAGTCCGGCCCCAACAGGCCCAACCCGATGATATATCGCTGGATCTGCCTGCCGATGTCAATCAGGATTTGTTGGATGGTCTGTTGCAAGAACTGCCGCACCAGGCGGCTGACTTTTCCGCCGCGATCCAACGCCTGGCGGCTGGCGACGGCCAACCGACCGACGTGGAAGTAGCGCGGCGCATCGCCCATACTTTGAAAGGCGCGGGCAATACCGTTGGCGTGCGCGGCATCGCCACGCTGACCCATCACATGGAAGATATCCTGCAAGCGCTGGCCAAGCAGGGCGTGCTGCCCAACCGGCCCCTGGCCGACATGCTGCTCAACGCCGCCGACTGTCTGGAAACCATGAGCGAAGCGCTGTTAGGCATGAGTGAACCGCCACCGCAGGCGCTGGTCGTGCTGCAAGCCGTGTTGGACTGGGCCAACCGCATTGACCGCTTCGGGGTGCCGGTCGGCGACGAAATCCCGCCGCCGCCAGCGGTGACGCCCGAGTCCGTCACCGCTGCGCCGCTGCTGGAAACCGCCGCCGCTCCGTTGGAAACCGCTGCGCCCTCGCCGCCTGAAGCAGCGGCTGCGCCCCCGTCCGCTGCTGCAACTCCTGAAACGGTCTTACGGGTTTCCGCCTATTTAGTGGACAACCTGCTGCGCCTGGTGGGCGAAAGCATCATCCTGACCGGCCAGCTTCAAGAGCGGATCCGCAAAACCATTACCCAAACCCGGACGGTGGCGATGCAGAACCGGTTGTTGCAAAACCTGACCGCCGAACTGGAGCAACTGGCCGATATCCGCAATGTGTCCTCACCGCTGTCCAAATCAATACAGCGCAGTGGTTTCGACCCTTTGGAGCTGGAGCAGTACAACGAGATTAACACCGTTACCCACCGCCTGGTCGAGGCCGCCGCCGACGCCCGCGAAATGAACCGGGCTGTCGAAGACAACTTGGTGTTGCTGGACTCGCTGCTAGTGGATCAAGCGCGCCTGCACCGGGACAGCCAGGAAGCGGTGCTGCGCACGCGGATGGTGCCGATTCAAACCATCGTCCCCCGCCTGCAACGCACCGTGCGGCAAACCTGCCGATTGGTGGACAAGGAAGCAGAACTGGTGGTGCGCGGCGCTGACACGCCGATGGACAGCAATGTACTGAACGATATGGTGGACCCGCTGATGCATATCCTGCGCAATGCGGTAGACCACGGCATCGAATCGCCCCCTCAGCGCCAACGTCTGGGCAAACCGCAAAACGGGCGCATCGAACTGCGTTTCATGCGTGAAGGCGACAATATCGTCATCCATTGCCGGGACGACGGCGCTGGTCTGGATCTGCCAGCGATTCGCCGAACCGCGGAAGAGCGCGGCTTGATCGCTTCTGATAAGCCGCTAGAGCCGGATGAGCTGGCCCGGCTGATTCTGCTGCCAGGCTTCTCGACCCGCGATACGGCTACTCAAACCTCAGGGCGCGGCATCGGCATGGATATGGTCTATAGCCGGCTACTGGAGATGAAAGGGTCGCTGCGTTTACAAACCGAAGCTGGCAAGGGCTGCCTCATGGAATTGCGATTGCCCGTCACGCTGATCTCCACGCACGCTTTGCTGCTGCGCGTGCGCGAACACATCTACGCCCTTTCCGATCGTGGCGTTGAGCAGATTCTGTACTCGGGAGCAGGTCAGGTCCAAACTCTGGGCAATGCGACCACCTACCGGCTGGGTAACGACGTTCACGAATTCACGTCCCTGGAGACCTTACTCAACCTACCCGAAGACCCGCGTCAACACAGCCGCAATGCGCCGCCAGTGCTGCTAGTGAGGGAAGAAACCGGCAGTCTCCGCGCCGTGTTGGTGCAGGAAGTCCTGGACAGCCGCGACTTGGTGGTCAAGAACATGGGCCAGTACATTCCTCAGCTCCCTGGCATCATCGGCGCCACGATTCTTGGCGACGGCAGCGTGGCTCCGGTGCTGGATTTGCCTGAACTACTGCGCACGCGAACGATCGGCCAGCAGTGGCCAGCGGCGGTTCAACCGGCGTTGGCCACTGCATCCGTGCCCCAACGCCGGATTGTGCTGGCGGTCGACGATTCGTTGAGCGCCCGCCGCTCGTTGGCGCAATTCGTGCGCGACGCTGGCTTTGAGGTGCGCACCGCACGCGACGGCCTGGAAGCGATTGAAATCATCAATAGCAAGCGTCCGGATCTGGTATTAGCCGATTTGGAGATGCCGCGCATGAACGGCCTGGAGTTGACTGCGCATCTGCGGGCTAACCAAGCAACAAGCGCTCTACCGGTCATCATGATTACCTCGCGCTCCACCGCTAAACACCGGCATGAAGCCGAAGCGGCAGGCGTTGACATGTATTTGACCAAGCCGTTCATGGAAGACGATTTGCTTGAGCAAATTCACCGATTGCTGCGCGCATGAACCGGCCTGCTCCAACCATGCTGGTCGAACTGCGCGCAATGCGGCTGTTTGCCAGGCTCACTTTGGATGGCTACCAGTGGCTATTGCCGCAAACCGAGATTCATTCTCTGGAGTCGTTGCTGGATATCGACCCGGACGTGCGAGCGCCACACAGTATCGGCGCTATCGGACTGGGCGGCGAATGGTGGCCTGTATACTGTCTGTCTGGCGAGTTGCAACGGCTACGGCAAATACCGGACAGTCGGCGAACCTGCACTCTGCTGGATAATCGCGCCGACCGCTTCGGCCTGGTTTGCGATCAGGTCGAGACGCTGGCCGAAGCGCCGCGTCTGCTGGAATTGCCTGCCTGCATGAAGCTACCGGATTCGCCTATTCAGGCGCTGGCACTGATAGATGGCGAACTGGGCTGCGTAACCACGACTGAGCATCTGGCGGCGTTGCTGGCCGCACTCACGGAGAGCGGCGGTGGCCACTGAGAACCCTGAACAGAGCGCGGCTTGGATGTTGGCCTTGGACGATCAACTGCGCGCCGCAGTCGGCGAACGCGAACTGATCCATCTGATCGAGACACCCACCCTGCTGGAAACGCCATTGAGTCCGTATTATTGCCGGCAGGTGGTGCTGTGGAACCATCTTCTGCTGCCGGCTCTGGATCTATCCGCCTGGCTTTGGGGGCGACCCCAAACCGATCATAACTGGAAGCTGGCGGGCGTCGTCGCTTATCAAACAGCGCCGGGCGCCGCGCCGGACTACGGCGCCCTGTTGCTTATGGGCGTTCCGCGACGCCTGCGTGTCGCCGATACTCAGGCATGTCCTTTGCCGAAACACCCAAGCGGCTGGCGCGAGCTAGCCCTGTCCTGTTTCCGCCAAGGCGAAAACGCCATCCCCATTTTGGATTTGCCGCATCTCTTCACCGGCGGCTTGTTGGCCTGTTGATAGTGCGTCGATAGCGCGCGTTGTCTAAGCAATGTCAGTTATTCATTAATTAAATATCTTACCCGCGAATCGGCTGAATGCGGTATTTTTCATACCATCTCAAAGGACAGCGCCAATGTCATTCATTGCGATCGAACTAGCCAAGGCGCTCAGCGCAGTTGATCGTCCCGGCGATTTCTGCATCAACGGCGTTGTTGATATGTATGTGCCTCAATTGGAGGTCGAAGGCATCGGACCGATTGCCTTGCCGCTTCTCCCGGTGCAAGCTCAGCAACTCATCGCAGTTGCCGAACAGGCCCCCTATGGTCGCGGCGCGGAAACCCTGATCGACACCCGCGTGCGCCGCACCTGGCAGATTGACGCGGAAAAAATTCACCTCAAGGGCAAGTACTGGTCAAAAACCCTGGAAGATATTGTGTCACGCGCTGCCGCCAGCCTTGGCGTAACTGCACCGGTCGTCGCTGAACTCTATAAAATGCTGGTGTACGACCAGGACAGCTTCTTCGTCAGTCATCGCGACACCGAAAAAGCTCCCGGTATGTTCGCTACGCTCATCATTGTTCTGCCCTCGACTTATACCGGCGGTGAGTTGCTGATTCGCCATCGCGACCAGGAACGGGAATGCGATCTGCGCAGCGACGACCCTGCCGAGATCACGTTCGCCGCCTTCTACGCCGACTGCGTTCACGAAATCCGCCCCATCACCTCCGGTTGCCGACTGACGTTGGTCTATAACCTGTTGCGCCAAGGCAAGGGTCCCCTGCCGAAACCGCCGGACTATGAGACCGAACAGGCGCTGGTCGCAAATCTGTTGCAGCAATGGAACGCCGCCCCCGATGCCCCCGACGATGACTCCCCGGACAAGCTGATCTACCCTCTGGAACATGCCTATACGCCGGCGGAACTCTTCTTCGACGCACTGAAAGGGGCTGATGGCGCCGTGGCCGACCTGCTCATCGCCGGGGCCGCGCAGGCCGATTGCGACCTGCACCTGACGCTGATAACCATTGAGGAAAGTGGCGAAGCCATTGAAACCGGTTATTATGGACGCCGCCGCTGGTCGAGAGACGACGAGGACGAGGACGATTTTGAAATCGGTGAGATCTACGACCGGAGCGCCTTTCTTTCGCATTGGCAACGACCGGATAACCAACCCAGTGACTTTGGGCGATTTCCTTTTGGCGAAGAAGAGCTGTGCCCGCCTGGATCTCTCGACAACCTCGAACCGGACGAAGTTCATTTTCAGGAAGCCACCGGTAACGAAGGCGCATCTTTTGAACGCACTTATCACCGCGCGGCTTTTGTACTCTGGCCGCGCCAGCGACGCCTGGCCGTACTCAATCAAGCCGGTTTGTCCATGACCCTGCCCTGCCTGAGAGAAATGGTGGATGACTGGAAGCAAGGCGGCCAGGATCCGGCCTCTCCACTCTGGAGCCAGGCGCATGAGCTGTCCGGACTCATGCTGAATACCTGGCCCAGATCAATGGGTTGGCGTTCCAACTCAGTCGCCGAATCGGCCCAAATACTCGATCTGTTGACCGAGTTGCGCGACATTCCCCGCATCGAAGCCTTCCTAACTGATATCAGCGCTGAAGGCGTTTACAGCAAAGGCGATAACGAGGCGCTGATACGCGCCGTTGATCTGCTCCCTGCACCGCGCGCGGCTGAACTTATTGAACATATCATTGCCGGAAACACCCGTCAGGCGCTGGGCGCCTGCGGCGACTTGCTGGTGCGTTACGCCGAAGTTTTACAGAAAACCGGCGGCCAGGCTGACCTGCTCCCTGCCGCCACTCTGCTGTTTGAAGCCCTGCCGGGCGATCCGGTTCGCATCCCTGAAACGGAAAAGACCTGGAGCTACTACCGGTCTAAAGTGGAATCCCGGTCGGTCGCTGATGTCATGATTGCGCTGGCGATGATCGATGCCGAACTGGCCAACCGTGCTGTTGATTATCTTCTGGCCTGGCCCGAAACTTATGGACTGGACGCGATTCTGATTCCTGCGCTGTTGACCTTGGTTGAGCGTCCGGAAAGTCGGGACAGCGCCGCCATTCAACGCCTGCGCACAGCCTGCCTCAACCATCTCAAGGCGCGCATTGCTGAACCGCTGGCCCCGCCCAGCGACTGGGCGCGACCCAGCCAAGTCGCCTGTCAATGCGCCCATTGCCGGGAACTCAGTCTGTTCCTGGCCGATCCCCAGCGGGAATCCTGGGCGCTCAAGGCCGTGGAAGCCACGCGCAGTCATGTGGAAAATTCGATCCGGAGTAACCATTGTGATTTGGACTACATGACTCAAAAAGTGAGCCGCCCTTACAGCCTGATCTGCGCCAAAAACCGGGCCAGTTACGAAAGGCGGGTCCAGCAGCGCGATAAAGACTTAATGGACATGGCGAAAATTGACAGGTAGGAGCCTGCTTGCAGGCAATTTTGACGAACCCCACTAATAATTCGGAGTCCTTGGTGAATCCTGCTCTTCCTGAAACGAGGTCGGCGCCAGAATTTCAAGATGGGGTTGCGTTGCGCCCGAGCGGCATGCACTTAGGCGCTTTCTGCCCCCAACCCTTGCAGTTCGCGAGTCCAACCCCTTATGGCTTGGCTGGCCGGCGATCGAGGCTCCATTGCAGCCTTACTGTTGAAATATCTTAGCCAGTTGTTGGGGCGTGGTGCTCTTGAATTCTCCACCGTCGAGATAGGCGAGTTGCACGAAATCGGAGCCCTGGTTATTGTTAGTGAAATCCAGCTTCAAACCGTCTAAATCGAAGGTCCGGCCGCGCGCCGCTTTAAGGAAATTCTCGCGGGTGATATCGCCGTTGATATCGCGCGCGATGGCTAAAAACATCTTGCCAACGATGAATCCTTCCAATGATACATAACTCAATTGATCCCCAAGAGCTTTACGGGCTTCTTCCACAATGGGCAGGGATGAATCCAAGCCAGGCACGACGTTCGTCAGAATGATCTTATCGGTTACTTTGTAATCCTTCACGGCTGATAATAAGTTGTCGGCACCGGTAAAAGAGACTGCGCTAAAAATCCAATTGTCACCTTTATAACGCGAATAACCGATAAAAGAAGCAATCGAAGCATAAGTACCTACCGTCACTACAAATTTACAATTTGTACCCGCCGTCTGTTCCCACTGTTTTAGTGACAGATAACCCTCTCTCACACTGGTCGCATTACGCAAGTAAACACCCACCGGCCCAATCCCATTACGAGCGGGCTCCTCCCCTTTCATGGCAAGAATGTGATCGAGTTTGCTGATGACTCCGGCCATGTCGGGTTGTTTCGCGAGCGCTGCCTTAATGCCCAACACGCCGGCCATACCATAGGCATCGTTTTGGACAAAGGCGCAAATCTCTTGGGGCTTCACGCCTGCGGAAAGGGCCGTCTGAATCGCGTAGGCGATTTCCTGAATGTAGCTGGCACGAAAGTTAACAATATCGCCAACTCCGGGCCGCAAGAGATCGGCGCCGGTGAAAAATCCAACGGCAGGCACTTTGTGCTCGGCTAGAAGGGGAAGCGCAACTTTCGCCGTAGGAGTGCCCACGCTGCCCAACATGAGGAATATTCCCTGATCAATGAGCTGGTTGGTAGCCTTGATCGTCTCTGTGGAAGTATAAAAATCGTTGAGTGCAGTAAATTCAATCGCACGGCCTTGGACTTTCTCTCTCTTGAGCGCGGCTTCGATACCCACTTTCATGCCTAAGCCGAGTCCTTTGGAGTCGCCCTTCAAATCCATCACCCCACCAAGTTGTATGGCGGCACCGGTCACTCCAGTTTCCTCTGCCAAGGCTGGAACGGTACTCGCCGCTGTTAAACTGGCAATAAGCAGCAAAGATGACCGTACCGTCGCCAACCGGTTATTTTTTAAGTTTTTTAGCCATTGATTGAATATAGACACAGCTACTTCCTCTCTTTAAGTCATGCTTAATAGTGTTAAGCCGATGTTCGGCTTTTCAAACGAGAGATCTGATCGCATGGGTCACCGGTTCACAAAAATGCACAGGTGTGCGCCAAAGCTTCTCACGCCATCTTTAGCAAGCTTCGAGCCAATAAAAAATTTTTAATCAAGAAATTGAATTTAAGGCATTATTTTTTAAGTGGGTACCTGAGAAAAGAGTTAATTACAATTTTTTTTGTTAAAAACCAAGTGGCATTTTTGTCTCTTAATTAACGAATTCAAAAAGATATGCTGAAATCAACTAAAGTTGTTAATTCACAATGTTCATTGTGAACAATTGTCAGTCTTTCCAGGAGCAGGGGTATTTATTCAACGCCTTCTGGGTGCCCGCTCCGGCTTAACTCTTTCACCGGATTTTTCGAGATTATCAATAGACCTATTCCGAAATATGCAACATAAAGTGAGTTATTTCTTTTTTTTCATAGTCTTGTATCTTTGTATAAATATAATACTATTAACTTTAGGCTCAATATGGATTCCAGGCTGTTGAAGATGGCTCGCCCTGCCAAGGGACAGGAACTACACTGAAGGGGTTTTAAACTGCCGCGCTCCAGGTCTCCCGCCGATGATCAACCTTCAGAATCTACTGGATGATGTCCGGTGTTACGAAACGGTCCGCCAACTGCGCTGGCCCGATGGGGTTCGCTGCCCCCATTGTGGGGCGGCGAACGTGACGAAGCAGGGTCACGACACGACCCAACCGGCGCGACAGAAATATCGGTGTGCCGGGTGCCATCGCTCTTTTGACGATCTAACCGGGACGGTGTTGGCCGGCCACCACCCGCCGTTACGAATTTGGATATTATGTTTATATTTTATGGGCTTGAACTTGTCTAATGCCCAGATTGCCCAAGAGTTGGCGTTGAATCCGGAGACGTGCAGCGGATGACCGAGCAACTGCGCCAAGGTATCGTCGCCCGCCAACCCGAACCCACCTTGGCGGGGGAAGTGGAATGCGACGAGGTCTATATGGTGGCCGGGCATAAAGGGCATCCGGACGCGGTGAAAAAAAAGGCCGCCGCGGGCGGCGTCGCCGGCTGAAGGGGGCACGGGGTCGAGGCACCCTGGAGCAGGAAAAGCCGCCGATTCTCGGCATGATTGAGCGCGGCGGCGCGGTGGTCGTCCGGATGCTGGATAATGTCCAGCAAGCGACCATCCAACCGCTCCTTCAGACTTTCATCGCCCCGGGAACCCGGGTGTATACCGATGAATATGCAATCTATAACCCATTGAAGGATTGGGGCTTTGATCATCATACGGTGTGTCACAGCCGGGGTGAATACGCCCGCGACGACGATGGCGATGGCTTCCATGAGATTCATGTTAATACCGCGGTTCTGTTGCGTTAGCTGATAGGGTCGGATTTCGGTAAGCTACACGGCCCCTGTCCTGACTTGAGAACCCGCATGATCGATTTTAGAGGCCACCGCTTTGAACGAGACATCATCCTAACGAGTGTCCGTTGGTACCTCGCCTATCCGTTGAGCTATCGGAACCTGGAAGAGATGCTGGCGGAGCGGGGTGTCGACGTGGATCATTCCAGCGTCTACCGCTGGGTCCAGAAGTTTACGCCGCAGTTGGAAGCGGCTTTCCGCAAAGGACAAAAGCGCCCGGTGGGCACAAGTTGGCGGATGGATGAGACCTACATTAAGGTCAAAGGCCAGTGGAAGTACCTCTACCGCGCGGTTGATCGAGACGGCCAGACGATCGACTTCCTGTTCACGGCGCATCGCGATAAGAAAGCCGCCCTGCGCTTTCTCAAAAAGGCGATACGGCAGCACGGTCTTCCGGACAAAGTCACGATCGATAAGAGTGGCGCTAACACCGCTGCCCTGGATGCACTCCAGGAGGAGACGGGCGCCGCCATTGAGATTCGCCAAAACAAGTACTTAAATAATTTAGTGGAACAAGATCATCGCGCCGTTAAACGGATCGTCCGCCCCATGCTGGGGTTCAAAGGCTTTCATTCTGCTCGGACCACCCTGCGGGGCATCGAACTCCTGCACATGATCAAGAAGGGCCAAATGATCATGGCCGAAGGGACGAATCTCTCCGCCGCAGGACAATTTTATTCACTGGCTGCCTAATAACCTGCAAGGGTTACCCAATCGTGCTCGAAAAAAATTAACGCAACAGAACCATAAAATGCATGACATCGTGATTGGCCTGTTTATTAATCGATATGAATTCGGGATTTTAGTATAAAAACCATGTCTGGAACACTACCTTTTCCTTCAGGGAAGCGGTTTATCCGGAGTAGATACGGGTACCCAGGTTCGGTTTTTATATCATCATTTTTATAATCACAAAAACAAAACATAACACGTAATAATGTTATTTATTACGAAATAGAACACGTCCATTCACTCCTGATAATACGCCAAATCAGGAATTTTGCGGCTTTTAGTAATCCAATTAACATCACACGGACCCCCAGGACAGAAGAAGCCTTCCTTGATCGACAACCGCTACGCACTCCACACCGCAAGTCGAGGGTCGCGCCCGGCGCACCCAGAAGCGCACGAAATTCCGAATGGTGGCCTGCGGGTGCGGATCCCGCCTTCATCACGCACGATGGGCGGATGCAGACCTGTGCAGCGCGCCGAGAACAAGTGCAATCTGAAAGATACACCCGCTATGCCACCGAAGCACAGCCACCCGCAACCATCGCGTGCGCGCAATGCGGTCAACGGGTCAGCGCCCCACGCCGCACTCGGATGTATTGCTCCCGTGCCTGTCAGCAGAAAGCCTACCGGGAACGGTGCCAGGCATCGCAATTTCCCCGAAGGCCAAGGTCATCATAAACAGTAAAGATTAAAAAGAAAAAACGCCTCTCCGATAAACGATCAGATGTCGCTACTCAAACAGATCGGCATGCGTACCGGCGCGGACAAACACCAGTAAACCCGGCTTCGTAGGGTCATTCAGCTTGTACAGGAGTAAAAAATCGCCACCGATGTGACATTCGCGATGCCCTTCCCAGTCCCCTATCAAGGGATGATCCCGCCATTCCGGTCCCAGCGGAGCCTCGTTAGCAATCAGCAAGAGCATGGCTTCCTTGAGCCGATGGAGGTCATACCGGCCGGATCGCCCCAAGCGCTCCCAATCCTTGAGAAACGCTTTGGTGTAATCCGTGGCCCGAGGCAGCGTGGCACGTTTACTCGCCGCAGTTCTTTTCGAGGTCATCGAACAGGGCTTTGGCCGTCACAAAGCGTGCCTGACGGGTGCGGGCGATCGTGTCGGCTTCCGCCATCGCGGCCCGGGTTTGGGCGTTTGGCGCCTTGAGTGTGAACGGTAATTGTTGTTCCGCCACGACCTGCGTGAGGAAAACCCGCACGGCGTCGGACACGGACAAGCCCATGGCCGCCAGGGTTTCAGCCGCCTGCGCTTTGAGGTGAGGGTCCACGCGAACGTGAACCATGGTGCTCGCTGTCATGTCATCCTCCGGGTTTGGAAACGAGATACATCGTATCTCACTCGCTCAAAACGAACAAGCGGTGACGGGTCGGCTCCTCACCACCTATCAGTTCATAAAGACGCCAAGTTCACTGGTCAGAAAGCGGTATTCACTGCTTGAGTTGCCGTTGTATGAAAGCGACCCAAATACTCTAAAACTCTGGTTTGAGATCAACGGATAGGTGGTGAGCCCAAGCGCCCTCGGACACAATTTGCGCCAATGGCTTGCGCTCCCGGGGCGCTTGCTCCTTTTCCCGCAGCGTACCTGGCAGCACATCAATGGACCCGGGATGACCTACAGCAATCATCGCCATACAAGTATGGTCGGCGGGAATATTGAATGTTGCCTTGGCCTTATCAGAATCGAACCCACCCATCTGATGCGCTACCAAACCTAAAGCAGTCGCTTGAAGACAGAGATTTTCACTGGCGGCGCCGGTATCATATTCTGCCCAGCGGTTGAGTTGGTTGTTGTGACCGAAGTGGGGTGCGGCCACCGACAGCAACAACACCGGCAGCAGTTCCCGGTCTCTTTCTTTCAACAAATTGATTTTTAAAAAGAACACGTTCAGGAACGCACCTTGGGTTGAAATAAAAAATCCCTTTAAATCAGATACAAGGCGAGAGGCCGGGAATTGCTGCAACACCGGCGCGTTTCTGACCCACATTTGATTGCCTTCCGCCAGACATTCAAACGCTTGTTGCCAGGCTGTAGATCGGGCCAATGTGATGAGCATCAATCGCTAGGATCAAGGGGTTAGATGCGGTCAATGAATAAACGACCCCGCAGCAAACTGCGGGGTAGTGCGCCCGTGAGGGCGCTTAGTCAGCACGGTGAAAGTCCGTGTCCGAGGAAGCCAAGACTCGGTAGCCCAAGGTCACTGCGTCGCTGTGAGGCGAGGTGGGGAGCCACCGGCGGCGAAAGATTGGTCCGTAGGAGAACGAACCTGATTCGGCATTCTGTGGCGGCGAGCCTGCTATCCCGTGGCGAAGCCTGAAAATCACCGACCGCGTTGAGATGGGCGAAGCAAACGACGGGCGGGCGCAGAGTGTGGTTGAGGACGGAACGATCAGAAGGCCAAGCGCAGTAAGCGGGGAGACCTGCTCACGGAGGTGACCGGGAGCAGGAGTCAGAACCCTCATAAGAGCGCGACGGTGTGATAAGGGCCAGGCCATGGGGCGCGATATTGTGGCACCGCCGGGAAACCAGGCGGCAACGGAGAACACCAACAGCACCCTAAAGCCCGGAACCATCCGCCGTCAGAGGCTCCGGTAACGCGGGGCGGAGCAAAGGGGGGTAGGAAGGTTGATCCACGACATTCACGAACGACGGAGGCGAAATGCTGTTGAGTGCGTCAGTGCCCCAGTGGGCTAAACAAGCACAAGAAACCCGTGATCCCCGGACGTGGGGCTGGGTGGAACCGAGCGTGTGGACGGAGCGGATGTTGGATGCCCTGGTTAACGGGGTGACAGGAGGCCAATGGTACAGTTTATGGGATAAGGTGTGTGATCGCCGGACGCTGGAAGCGTCATGGGTCGCCGTTGCGCGGAACCACGGCGCCGCCGGGGTCGATGGCATGAGCATTGAACGCTTTGCGGCACAGGCGGAACGCTACTTGGGTGAAATCGAGGCCGACTTGAGAGCAGGAAACTACCGTCCAGGAGACGTCCGTCGGATCTACATCCCCAAGGCCGGCGGTGGACAGCGCCCCCTGGGTATCCCGACCGTCAAAGATCGTATTGTTCAAGGGGCGCTCAAACGGGTGCTGGAACCAATCTTTGAGTGGGAATTCCTGGACGTGAGCTACGGCTTCCGTCCGGGACGCAGCGCCAAGGACGCGCTCCGCACGGTCGATGCGTGGATCAAGGCGGGTTACACTTGGGTGGTCGATGCCGATCTGAAAAGCGACTTTGACACGATCCCGCACGCGGAGCTGATGACTCAGGTCGCCCGGCACATCAGTGATGGCCGGGTGTTGGATCTGATCAGCGCCTATCTGGGTCAAGGCATCCTGGAAGGACTGACCCGGTGGACACCCGCGCGAGGCACCCCGCAAGGCGCGGTGCTTAGCCCACTCTTAGCGAATCTCTACCTGCATGGGCTGGATCGCCGGATGCAGGCACAAGGGTATCGGATCGCCCGCTACGCGGACGACTTCGTGATCCTGTGTGCCGACGAGTTAGACGCGCGGCGCGCGTTAGACCCGGTGCAAACCTGGACTCAAGAACACGGCCTCACCCTACACCCCGATAAAACCCAGAGGGGTGACTGTCGGCAACCGGGACACGGCTTTGACTTCTTGGGCTATCGCTTTGAAAACGGTCAGCGTCGGGTGCGGGCGAAAAGTCTCCACGCCATCAAGGACAAAATCCGGGCGAAAACGGGACGAACCCGCGGGGAGAGCTTGACGCGCATCATCGCGGATCTCAACCCGGTGTTGAAAGGTTGGTACAGCTACTTTAAACACGCTTACCCTCCGATCTTTCACATCCTCGACGGCTTCATCCGACGGCGACTCCGCGCGTTGCTGCGCCGACAACACCGGCTGCATAGCCGGACGGGGCGTTCCAAAGCGGATCACAGTCGCTGGCCCAATGCCTTCTTCGCTGCGCAAGGTCTTTTCACCATGACCGAAGCCCATGCGTTGGCGTGCCAATCCCGATGAGGAAACAACCGACTGGAGAGCCGTGTGCGGGAGACCCGCTCGCACGGTTCGGAGGGAGTTGCGCCTTGCAAGCGCATGAAATACAGCAGCCTGAGATGGCTGCCCTGGTAAAGCCTAGCCAGCAGCCGGGTACCGAGTCTTGCGTGGTGAACCGGTGACGGGCACTGCGAAGCGTAGACAGGAAGATGATAGGCCGGAACGACCGTGAACGGGAACATAGCCCCGAAATCGAACGTGGTTGAAGTAGCCGACCCAGTCTCCCAATGGGGAAGGCGGAATTCCAGGAGGCGTATGGGCGAGTCTTCTGGGGTGCTTCCGGGGTTCGTACCGCCGGCATGTCATCCAAGGATTTCATGGGAACAAGGGAGATCCGCCGGGTTCAAGCGGAGCTTGTAGGGTCCAACAAGCGCCCAACGCGAGGACGACCCAATGGCCTGGCGGAAGTCAGACTGACTGATAGTACTCGGCGGTCGGGAGAGCCGACCACAGGGGGAAGCGGTCAGCGGAGTGTGAATCGTTCTTGGGCAACATGAGCTCCACCCAGAGGGAGGCAATGGTCTTCGATGCAAAGCGAAGAGCAACCCGTCATGGCAACGAGACTTGAACGAATAGCAGCGAAAG
Source organism: Gammaproteobacteria bacterium (assembly GCA_024235095.1). Taxonomy (NCBI): domain Bacteria; kingdom Pseudomonadati; phylum Pseudomonadota; class Gammaproteobacteria; species Gammaproteobacteria bacterium. Next base: position 33,220 of record JACKNC010000003.1, on the reverse strand, counting down.
CTCGGTGTGAACCGAAGCTCCGGTTGACCTCGCTGGCGCACCACATCACGGCGGAACGGGTCTGGAAGAATCTCCAACAGATTCCCCATCACTCGGCCCCCGGCGTGGATGGCCAGACGGTCGCGGAGGCAAAGGAGGATTTTGCGGTCTGGATCGAGCCGATGCTCGAAGCGGTACACCGCCAAGGCTACCCGGCGCCGCCGATTCGGCGGGTGTACATTCCGAAGCCCGGTAAGCAGGAGAAGCGCCCCTTGGGGATTCCTTGTGTGAGTGACCGGGCGCTCCAGCGCAGCACAGCGGAGGTGTTATCGGCCATCTACGAGCAGGATTTTCTGCCCTGCTCGTTTGGTGGTCGGCCCGGGTTGGGTGCTCACCGCGCGATAGCGACCCTCCACGAGGTGATCGCCGGTCGCAAGGTGGGGTGGGTGTTGGAGGCGGATCTAAAGAACTTCTTTGGGAGTCTCGACCACGGATGGTTACTCCGCTTCGTGGAACATCGAGTCGGAGACCCGCGCCTGATCAGCCTGATCCGGCGCTGGCTGAAAGCGGGCATTCTGGAAGATGGGGAACTCCATCCGAACGAGGAAGGGACACCGCAAGGCGGATCGATCAGCGTACTACTGAGCAATGTGTACCTGCACTATGTGCTCGACCTTTGGTTTGAGCGGGTGGTCAAGTCTCGACTGCGGGGCGAAGCCTACCTGCTGCGCTATATCGATGACTTTGTGCTGTGTTTCCAATACCGCGAGGATGCCCTACGTGTCCAGGAGGTACTACGCAAGCGGTTGGGGAAGTTTGGCCTCAGCCTGGAACCGAGCAAGACCAAGCTGGCCGAATTCGGTCGCTTTGCCCAAGCCCACGCGGCCAAGCGGGGGAGAAATCGCCCGGAGACGATCTATTTTCTGGGCTTCACCCTCTATTGCACGCGCAATCAAAAGGGCAATTTCAAGGTGGGCATGCGCACGGAGAAGGCACGACTTCAGCGCAGTCTTGGTCAACTACGCGACCTGATGCGGCGGATGCGGCATCTGCCGCTACGGGAACAGGCGATCCATCTCGATCGTGTCCTGCGGGGTCACTATGCCTACTATGGCATCGCCGGCAACTTCCGAGCCTTGCAGAAAGTGCATCGGTTTGCGGAGTGGTATTGGCATAAGATGCTGAGCAGTCGGAGCCGGGAAGGGCACCTTTCTTGGGAGATTTTCCAGCAGATTAAGGTGCGCCATCCGTTACCGCGACCGAAGCTGCATCTTCCCTATCGGGAGTTGCAGGCACTCGCGGTGCTGTGAATCTTTCACGCTGCGAAGAGCGTCGTGCAGGAAATCTGCTCGCGACGTTCTGTGGGAGCCGGAGGCGGGTGACTGCCTCCGGCGACCCGGTGGGAGGCGAGAGCTTTCCCTACCCCTATTTCGGCTGCACTCCCAAGCACAGTTGCTAAAACAAGGGTAGCATTACTCCAAAGACCCCTTTTTCTAATGTGACCTTCTTACAAAAATTTCTGATCAAAAAAAACAGATACCTGATTCGTGACGCAGCAAGCTGCGGGGAATTAGACCCTCAGAGATTAAACCCCATGCCGCGAACCCCCGCCATCACAGGAAAATTTGCAGGACCATCGAGTTTGCCCCGTGATGAGGAACTGATACGTAGTAAGCTCCGACAACATTGTTTCAGACAAAGCGATACCATTAACTATTGATTCTGGCTGAACCGACCTGGAGATCTCACATGCTCGAAAAACCTGCCCTGACTTCAACCCCGATCGCCGATTTGATTGCACGTCGCTGGAGTCCTCGCGCTATCGATCGGGATCAGCCGGTTAGTCGTGAACAGTTACTGGCGTTGCTGGAAGCAGCGCGCTGGGCACCGTCCTGCTTCGGCGATCAACCCTGGCGCTATCTGGTTTGGGACCGGTTCCATGACGCTACCATTCGGATCACAGGAAAATTTACAGGACCCAACTTTTTACACGTATCTTCAGGTTACCCGTTCCAGCATCACCACGAACTCATCGCCGCCCAGACGGGCTACCATGTCGCCTTCGCGGACACAGGTCGCCAGCCGTTCGGCGACCTGTTGCAGCAGCAGGTCGCCGTAGTCATGACCTAAGGTGTCGTTAAGCGTCTTGAAATGGTCGAGATCGATAAACAACAGCGCTCCATGCCGTTGGTTGCGAGCACTGGCCGCCATCGCCCGGTGCCAGTAACAATCGCCGATTCGGCAACTGGGTCAGGGGATCATAGAAAGCCAGATTCTTGATCTGGTTTTCTATGGCCTTGCGCTCGGTGATGTCCTGGTTAACGATAACTGCGCCCTTGATGCGCCCATCGTCTCCACGGATGGGTACAGCGAAGTTGAGGATGATCTTGTGCGTACCATTGAAACACTCAATTTCGATTTCTTCGTCCAGCGACGTTTCGCCTTTCTCGATAGCCCGCGCTCCCGCCCATTCATGCGGTTCGATCCGCTTTCCGTTCTCCAGTCACCACGCTTTGTATTCGCCGAATCGTTCAATGCCGACCGAGCGCCCGCCCGCCCAAATGTGCCGCCCGGCCGGATTCTGCGCGAAAGCGAACAGCTTTTGCGATCTGTTATGGATATTCTGCCGGTAGGGATCTTTATCATGGACGCTCAGGGAACGATTGTTTCGGCCAACCGTATGCGGTCCTGTGCTCTTGATGATTGAGCAAGGATGTCGGTAACGGTAATGACATTCCTTGACCTGCGTCAAGGAACCTCATCCCGCATCTTGCGACAATACGCGCTTAGCCGGCGGTCGACACGCGGATCGTCCGTCTCTGACCATCAAGGAGACCCGGGGAAATGAGCGCAACCTTTACCAAGGCCATGGCCCGCAACATATTCTATGGCGGGACCGTGTTTTTCATTCTGCTGTTTCTGGCCCTGACCTTTCATACCGTCCGGCAGATTCCGCAGCGCATTCCCAGCGAAACCCCCTCGCCAGCGGTCGCGCGCGGCAAAGCGTTGTGGGAAACCCGTAACTGCATCGGTTGCCACACCCTGCTGGGCGAAGGCGCCTACTTCGCGCCGGAACTGGGCAATGTCTATCAACGGCGCGGCGCGGAATTCATCAAAATCTGGATCAAAGTGCAACCGACCAAGGTGCCCGGCCGTCGGCAAATGCCGCAATTTCACTTTACCGACGAGCAGTTGGATGATCTGGTGGAATTTCTGAAGTGGACCTCGGAAATCAACACTGAAAACTGGCCGCCCAATATCCAGGGTTAAAGAGGCTTCCGCCATTGACAGCGAGGAATGATTGATGATGCATTTGCAATATAAATCCCAGGCGGTAGCCAAACCCTATTTCATCGCCGCCATCGCCCTGTTCGTCGGGCAAATTCTGTTCGGGCTGATTCTCGGCCTGCAATATGTGATCGGCGATTTTCTGTTCCCGGCGATTCCCTTCAACGTCGCCCGCATGGTGCACACCAACCTGCTGATCGTCTGGCTGCTGTTCGGCTTCATGGGCGCGGCGTACTACCTGGTGCCGGAAGAGACGGAAACCGAGCTGCACAGCCCATTGCTGGCGCAGGTCCTGTTCTGGGTCTTTCTGATCGCCGGGGCGCTGACCGTGGTCGGCTATCTGGCCGTGCCCTACGCCACGCTGGCGGAAATGACCGGCAATGACCTGTTGGAAACCATGGGTCGTGAATTCCTGGAACAGCCGTTACCGACCAAAGTCGGCATTGTGGTGGTGGCGCTGGCCTTCCTGTACAACATCGGTATGACGATTTTGAAGGGTCGCAAAACCGCGATCAGCATGATTCTCCTGATTGGGCTGGTCGGGCTGGCGGTGCTGTTCCTGTTCGCGTTCTATAACCCGTCGAATCTGGTCAAGGACAAGTATTTCTGGTGGTGGGTGGTGCATCTGTGGGTCGAGGGCGTCTGGGAGCTGATCATGGCCGCCATTCTCGGCTTCGTGCTGCTCCGGATCACCGGCGTCGACCGGGAAGTGATTGAGAAATGGCTGTATGTGATTGTCACTCTGGCGCTGGTCACCGGCATCATCGGCACCGGCCATCATTACTACTGGATCGGGACGCCGGCGTATTGGCAATGGTGGGGCGGGATTTTCTCGGCGCTGGAGCCGCTGCCGTTCTTCGCCATGACGGTATTCTGCTTCAACATGGTCAATCGCCGCCGCCGGCAGCATCCGAATAAAGCGGCCACCTTGTGGGCGCTGGGCACCGGGGTCATGGCGTTCCTGGGCGCGGGCGTCTGGGGCTTCCTGCACACCCTGGCGCCGATCAACTACTACACGCACGGCAGCCAGATCACCGCCGCGCATGGCCACCTGGCGTTCTTTGGCGCGTATGTCATGGTGGTGCTGACTATTATTTCCTACGCCATGCCGATGTTGCGCGGGCGCGAGGTCAACCCGGAGCGCGCCCAGGTGCTGGAAATGTGGAGCTTCTGGCTGATGACGGTGTCGATGGTGTTTATCACCCTGTTCCTGACCGCCGCCGGCATTCTGCAAGTCTGGCTGCAGCGCATTATCGATAATCCGCAGGCGTTCATGGCGGTGCAGGATCAACTCGCGCTGTTCTACTGGATGCGCTGGCTGGCGGGCGTGGTGTTCTGCCTCGGCCTGATCGTGTATCTCTACAGCTTCTTCGCCAAGGATAAGCCGCAAGCGGTAGACGTCGGCACCGCGCAGCCAGCGGCGACATAATGCCCCCCACCCCCACCCTCACCCTCACGGCCATTAACTTAAGAAAATCACATGACCTTGATCACCCAGGGCGTTGCCCTGGGCTAACATTGAATCGCCCTTTCAGGGCGGAACCCACAATATTTTCATTGAGTTAAGCCCTAAAGGGGCGTCCTAATTTTAGCCCAGGGCAACGCCCTGGGATGCTTAAGAGGCTTAAGTTCATGGCCGTGACCCTAACCCTCTCCCACCAAGGGCGAGGGGATTTTGATGCCTGCCCCCTGTCCCCTGCCATGCCGGACCTCCCCTACTACGAACCCTCCGCCGATGAATGCGCGGTGTTTGAAGCCGCCTGGCGGCATCGCCTGCCGCTGCTGATCAAGGGACCGACCGGTTGCGGGAAAACCCGCTTTGTCGCGCACATGGCGGCGCGACTGGGTTTGCCGCTGCATACCGTGGCCTGTCACGATGATCTGTCCGCCGCCGATCTGGTCGGGCGGCATCTATTGCACGGCGGGGCAACGGTGTGGTGCGATGGGCCGCTGACCCGGGCGGTGCGTGAAGGCAGCGTCTGCTATCTGGATGAAATTGTCGAGGCGCGCAAGGATACAACGGTAGTGCTGCATCCCTTGGCCGATGACCGGCGGGTGCTGCCGATTGAACGCACTGGGGAAGTGCTGATCGCGCCGCCCTCGTTCATGTTGGTGGTGTCCTACAATCCCGGTTACCAGAACCTGTTGAAAAGCCTGAAGCCATCGACCCGCCAACGGTTCATTGCCCTGCGTTTCGACTTTCCCGCCCCGGAGCGGGAACGGGCGATTGTCATGGGAGAAACCGGTTGTGCGGCCGCCACAGTCGAAGCGCTGGTGCGTCTGGGTTACGCGCTGCGCACTTTGAAAGAGCATGATCTGGACGAAGCGCCGAGTACCCGCCTGCTGGTGTACGCCGCCCAGTTAATCCAGGGCGGCATGGCGCCGGTGACTGCTTGCCGGGTGGCGCTGGTCGAGGCGCTGACCGATGATGACCTGACCGCCATGGCGTTGCTGGAGGTGGTGAATGCCCATTTCGCCTGAGTCGTCTCCGATGGAGGACCCCTCCCCTCCCGGCCAGGGCCTGGCGATTGCCGCAGAATCATTGTACCTGATCAATCTGTTACTGTTGCCGGGGCTGGCGTTTCTGCTGCTGCTGGGACTGTACGGGCGCTATTGCCGGACAGCGCCGCTGCTGGGACGTCAGCATTTACAGCAAACGCTTTCCGCCAGTTTGTGGGCCGGCGGGTTGCTGGTGATCGTCAATCTGCTGATCATTACCCTGGGCGGTTATGACGCGGCCAGCACCTGGGTCATCGTCATTCTCTATTTCACCACCGCACACGCGACCTTGGTGCTGTTGGGCATTTTGGGACTGGCGCGGGCGCTCGCCGGACAAACCTTTCGCTATCCTCTGGTCGGAAATTTGCTGTCATGACGCCTTTTCAACGCCAGCGCGTCCTGTATCAGGGCGGCTTTTTCATTCTGTTCCTGTTCGCGCCGGTGGTCGATCTGCTGCGTTTCGATTTGACGCAAGGGCACCTGATCCTTTTTGGCGCGCCGTGGACGCTGGGCCTGGACGATTATCTGGCCGGACGGATCGACCATCAGCAGATGTCGCTGAACATTCTGTTGCGGGTCATCGCGCCGCTGGTGCTGCTGGCCGTCGTGTTTCTCGGCGTCGCCTGGCGCTGGGGCCGTTTGTACTGCGGCTGGCTGTGTCCGCATTTCTCGGTGGTGGAAACCATCAATCAACTGGTGCGCAAGGCCAGCGGCAAGCAAAGCATCTGGGACAAAAAGCCGGGACCGCCTTATCACCCGAACGGGACGCCGGCGTTATCCGACCGGCGCTACTGGTTCCTGGCGATGCCTCTCGCGCTGGTCTTCGCCTTCCTGTGGGCCGTGGCGTTATTGACTTATCTGCTGCCGCCAGCTGAGGTTTACGGCAACCTGTTCCAGTGGAGCCTGACGCGCAATCAGGCGCTGTTCATCGGCGTGGCGACCACGGTGCTGTTTCTGGAATTCACCTTTGCCCGGCATCTGTTCTGCCGCTACGCCTGCGCCGTCGGGATGTTTCAGAGTCTGGCGTGGATGAGCAACCGTCAGGCGATGGTCGTGGGTTATCCGCGGGAACGCGCCCGTGATTGCGCCGCTTGCCCGTCTTTCTGCGATCACGCCTGCCCGATGCGCCTCAAGCCACGCAATATCAAGCGTTTGATGTTCGCTTGCACCCAGTGCGGGCAATGCATCGACGCCTGTGGAACGGTGCAGCGCGATAACCCCCAGGGAAGTCTGTTGCACTGGATCGAGGGTCAGCAGGCGTTGCAGGCCGATGGCTCGCAAGGGTTGCTAACGGGCCAGTCAGCAATGGACAAGGCTAAAACCGGTTCCAGACCCCTCAAGTCCGTCGTTTGATAATTGACTTAATATATTTATCTACAAGCAATTTTTTTATTCGTAGTGATGTTTGCAAGCAATAATGGTAATGGTTTCGGTTTCGACGCGATAAACCAACCGATGTTCATCGTTAATGCGCCGTGACCAGTAGCCATGCAATTCATGTCTGAGTGGTTCCGGTTTGCCAATGCCCTGACGAGGATCACGCATGATATCCATGATCAAGGCCACAATGCGCTTATGAATTTTCCGATCCTGCTCAGCCCACGCGGTAAAATCGGCGAATGCGATCTTTTCAAAGGCGATTTTCATTGCAAATCAGCCAGGTCTACGGTCACTAGATCGCGTTGCTGACGAACATTTTCCATTGCTTCCAGAAGACGAGCGCGATTTGCCGGATTCGCCAACAGATAAGCGGTTTCATCCTGCTCCGCTGTTTCGGCTGGGCAGACTGCAATTTCAATAAGTTGATGGCGAAATTGCGTTTTAATGGATTCAAGAAGATCGATGGATAATTCGTCAGCATTCAGACGGTAAAGCGTATACATAAAATGTCCTCAGTGTCGAAAGCAGGAGGTTGTTAGCTTATCAGTCAGGCTATTGAGTGGTTGCAAAAGTTTCAACAGATTCATGCCTAAGATGGAGTGACCTTCAGATGGAAGAACAGATCGGTGCGCTGTGGCATCGCTGGATCACACGGGTAGCGCAACGGTCGGCGCCGGAAGCAACGGTTACGCTGGCGGAAATCGAGAAAACCGCCGGGTTGCTGTTCCGCGCCTTCGGCGGCGATCCTGGTCTGCGCGTGGCGCCTGCGTCGGCGCAGCCACAGGGCGCGCGACGCGGTTGGCTGGCGCGTATCGCTGGAATCGGGGACACCGTGGAACCCGCGCGCCGGGATCGGGAAACGCTGCAATTGCCGGGACAACTGGCGGTGTTGCCGAGTCGGGCTTTGAACCGCGACCTGTATTTGTGGCTGATTGCCCTGGCCGCCGCGCACGATGTCGTGGAGCCTGACGCGCCCTGGTGGGCGCAGAATCAGCAGGCGACGCAAATAACGCTGGCGCGCTATCCGGGTCTGCGGTCGCGTTACCGGCGTCTGGTCGATGCGGTATTGAAGACGCGGACGCCCCCGGCCCAGTTGCCGCCGGATGAAGCAGCCCAGGAAACGGCGCTCGGTCAGGCGTTACAGGAACCGGGCAGCGTTGCGCAATGGCCGGCGGCGCGGCGACCGTTGCCACCGGTTCCGCTCTGGCTGTATCCCCCACCGGCTCCAGCAACGACCCGACCCGGGCGCAAGGAGGCCTCTGCCGACGCGCCTCGCCCGACGGACAGTCAACCCGTGGAACGGGATCGTCAGCGCCGGCGCGCGGAATATACCGATTTGCCGGAGCGGCAAAGTCCGTTTCTGTTGCCGTTTCGCGCCGAGAGTTTATTGTCCTGGGCCGAATTTGTGCGAGTGAATCGCCCGGATGACGATGATCCGGCAGCGGACGCCGGGCGGGCGGCCAATGATATGCCGGTGTTGAGCATCACCCAGGATGGCGCCAGCACTGCCGCGCGGGTGCGGTTCGATCTCGATTTGCCTTCCGCCAGCGAGGATGACCTGCCGCTGGGTCCGGGACTGCCCTTTCCGGAATGGGATTATCGCAAACAGAAGCTATTGCCCGATTATTGCGCGGTGCAGGAAATGCTGGCGCGGCGGGCGACGCCGTGTGAATTGCCGCTGGTCTTGCGGCGCGCGGCGCAACGCCTGCGCCGCCAGTTTGAAGTGCTGCGACCAGCTCGGGGCTGGCGCAGCGCCCAACCGGACGGCGAGGAGCTGGATCTGGATGCCTGGGTGCGCTATGCCGCCGACCGCGCCAGCGGCGAATCCGGTTATGAGCGCGGGTTGTACCGGCAACTGGCCCGGCAGGAGCGCGATCTGGCCTGTCTCTTATTGGCGGACTTGTCGCTATCCACCGATGCCTGGGTAAATAATCACGGGCGGGTGATCGAGATGATCCGCGACAGTTTATTTCTGTTCGCCGAAGCGCTGGCGGCGACCGGCGATCGCTTTGCGCTGTACGGGTTTTCTTCGCGCAAGCGTCAGCACGTTCGGGTGCAGCGCATCAAGAGTTTCACCGAGCGGTATACCGCGACCATCCGGGGACGGATTAACGCCATCAAGCCGGGTTATTACACACGGATGGGCGCGGCGGTGCGTTACGCCACGCTGACCCTCGGTCGGCAGACCGCCGCCCGCCGCTTGCTGTTGCTGTTGACCGATGGCAAGCCCAATGATCTGGATCATTATGAAGGGCGCTATGGGATTGAGGATACCCGTAGGGCGCTGATTGAAGCGCGGCGTGCCGGATTGCATCCATTCTGCGTAACGATTGATCAGGAGGCCGATGATTATTTGCCGTATCTGTTCGGGAAAGACGGCTTTGTCCTGGTTCGCCACCCGGAAGATTTGCCGCGTCAGCTGTTGTTGCTCTATACACGTCTGACAGCCTGAGCAATAGCGATGATCAGCAGCGCCCATGCCCCAGGTCCATCCGATATTCTTCGTTCCGGCAATGCCGCTATGATCCAGAAACGCGAGGAAAACCTGACCGACTGGGTGCTGGACGCTTCCCGTGATGTCATCCACCGAGAGGACATGATTGATGACCATCAGGGCAAGAATGCTATTGATTGGACTGCTGATTACAGCCTGCCTGTTTTACATTCTGGCGGCTTACTTTGTCGCACTGAACCAGGAAAAAAACCACAAAATTGCTTCAATGACCGATATCAAAGTCATCGAAAGCCTTTCCGATCTGGTTCATGAATTGCAAAAAGAGCGTGGTATTTCGGTGGGTTGTTTAGCGGGTTGTTCAATATCCAGCGCCGCCTTGCTGAATGCGCAACATACGGCGACCAACCACGCCAGGACACAAGTAGCAGATGGCGTTCTCAACCCTGCTCAAGGTTTGGAAGATCTGCCAGAAATCAGGAAGCAGGTTTTACGCAATCAGCTGACTGCCGTTCATGCTTTTAATCACTACACATTAATCATTGTGGAAATACTCGACTATATTAATGTGCTGACAGACCATCTGAATACCGATTTGAAAAACGATGTTCGCGCTTACACCCATTTGCTGTATGCAAAAGAATACCTTGGGCAAATTCGCGCCAGCCTCAATGAAGTTTTCAGTCTCGGAAAATTAAATATAAATCATATTGCTACAGTGAGTCGGGAATTTAGTTTCTATCAACATCACACACAACTCTTTTTTCGGGATGCAACGCCCAAGATCGTCAACATATTTCACACCATTCAGGCACAAACTGAAGTACAAAATATTCTTCGGATCATTGAACTGATTTTGACCGGCAGCCATACCATGATCACCGCTGAAGCGTGGTTTACTGTAGCCACTGATTGGATCAATCAATTGCAGACCGTAGAGCGCGCATACACCGCCTATTTGCATGAGGGGATGACCAGGGAGATGGCCCTAGCGCAGAAAAAATTTATATTTAATGCAGCAATAGTGATTAGCATTGCATTATTGCTAACCCTGCTGATTGGATCAGCGATCCGTCGCATTCTGCATGCATTGAATATACTGTTGAAAAGCATTGAATATACGATAAAAACCAAGGATTTTTCCAACCGGATTAAACTGTTCACTCCGGATGAAATCGGCGTTATCTCTGATAATTTCAATAAATTACTCATAATTGTTGAATCTCTCATTAAGGAAAAAGACAAGCTCGCGTGCACTGATTTACTGACCGGTATTTATAACCGCTACAAGTTTACCGAATGGTTTGACATCATTTTACAGCGTCAACAGCGTTATGGCGGAAAACTGGCGCTGATTGTTTTTGATATTGATTATTTCAAGCAGGTCAACGATCAATTCGGACACATTGCCGGGGATCAGGTGCTCAAAGGCGTCGCGCAACGGGTCCAAAGTTGCGTCCGGACCACCGATATTTTTGCCCGTTGGGGAGGGGAAGAATTCGTTATTCTTGTACCGGAAGGTGGACATCAAGCCGCAGTGGATCTCGCCGAAAGACTGCGCAGCGCGATGGAGAGCCATTGTTTCAATAATCTGCCTAAAATCACCGCCAGTTTTGGCGTTAGTGAATACCGGATCAACGATACCTTGGAAACGCTCTTTGCACGCGCTGATGAAGCGGTTTATCACGCGAAACACGCGGGGCGCAATCGGGTTTTCGCAGTATGATCAAGTCAATCGATGATTCCATTGAGAAATTCCATGCACTTGACAAATAAGCAACAACTTGCTGAAGCGGTGCGCGCGGCCTGTATTAAAGCCGCGCTGGAAGCCTACGAAGAAGGCGGTGTTCTCGGTCTGTGCGCCGAGGGCCGCTGGGAGTATGCGATTTCAACCTTGCAGCAACTCGATCTGAATGCCGTGCTTGACTGCGCAAACGCAGATGAAGGAGGCAATCGTGCCCACCTTATTTAGCGCGCTGTTCCCGCCCCACCCCAGGTTACCCGCTCCGCTGGCCTGGCCGCTGGCCCTGTTGCCCGAGGCGGTTCATTCAACCGCGCTGGCTGCCGCCCTGAACATCCTGCTGGCCGAACAGATTCAGCAAGGCGAATTCGCGTTTTTGCGCCAGCGGACCTTGCTCATTGAAGTCCGCGACGCCAGGATCACATACCGACTCTCCTTGATCAACGCAACTGGATTCACCGCCGGGCCAACCGCAGCCGCGCCGGATTTGACCATCAGCGGCGCTCTTTACGATTTCCTGGCGCTGGCCACCCGCCGCGAAGATTCCGATACGCTGTTTTTCCACCGGCGAGTGGTGATGGCCGGCGACACTGCATTGGGGCTGGAATTGAAGAACTGGCTGGACGGCGCGGACCTGGAGGCGCTGGGCGGTCTGTTGCCGCCGCTGTTACGCGCCGCAACGGGTTTGATAAGCGCTTACGAGCGGTTAAGCGGCGCTTGAATAGCCCATCAGTACGCAGCGATCTGCTGCAATCCCGCCTGTCCCCGCCAATAGCCGTTGCACGCCCCATACGGCAGACGGGCGTTAAGCGTTGCCGCCGCTTCGCCGGCGTCGCATTCACCGCGCAGCGCGGCGGCAAATGCAGCAATCACTCGCTCCGTTCCCTCGGCCTGCGGACTGATGCGCAGGACATCCACGCCTAATGCTTGCAACTCCGCCAGTTCCGCCAACAGGTTACCGGTTTGCGCCGACTGGGTTTGAATGCCGTTGAGCGTCAGAAACGCCTGACCTTCGCGGCTGCTCACCGTCAACCCTTCCGGGTCGTTAAGACAGCGATACTGGCAATCGTCCTTGGGCAGGTTGTGATAGCGGGCGGTGAAGCAGCGCGCGGAAGAGGCCAGCGGCAACCGACCATAAACAAACACTTCGGTTTCCATCCCTGCCGGACGCTGCGCCTGAATTTCCGCCAGCGCGACCCGCGATAACTCCACCGGCATGATCCAGCGCCGGGCGCCCAGACTGGCCAGAAAGCCCAGGGTGTGATGATTGTAGACATTGATGCCGGTTCCCAACGCGAAAGGCGCCTGACCGGATAGCAGATGCACGGCGCTCAGGTCGTTGGCTTCGACCATGAAACGGCCATTGGCGCACCAGCGACGCAAAGTTTTCAGTTCCGACTCGGCTTCCAGCAGCGTCATCGTGGAGAGCACCACTTCCTTGCCCGCCGCCGTCAACCGTTCGGCCAATTCCAGCCAGTCGTCGGTGTTCAGCGACCGGCGCTTGGCGCAGACCGTTTCGCCCAAATAGATGATGTCCACCGGCGTGGCGCTCATCTGCTGGTAAAAGGCCAGCAGGGTTTCACGCGGCCAGTAATACAGCACCGGCCCCAGCGCCAGTTTGGGAAGGCGCGATGTTGCGTTATTCATGTGCAGTCCTCATTGCCAACGACGGTGATATGCGCCGAGCGTCGTCTGCTGGCCTTCCGACACCTTGCCCAGTGCCCGTTGCCATTCCGGTTTGGGCGCATAACCGGCGGGATGCCGGCGGCAGGCGTCAATCGCCGCGCGCCACACCTGAGTAACCTGGCTGACATAGGCGGGACTGCGCTGGCGACCCTCAATTTTGATCGCGGCAATGCCCATCTCGTACAGTTCCGGCAACAGCTCCAGGGTGTTGAGGCTGGTCGGTTCTTCAATGGCGTAATACACCTGCTCGCCCACGGCGAAGCGTCCTTTGCACAGGGTGGGATAACCGGCCGGTTCGCCGGGCGCATGGCGGTCGATCAACAACCCATTCAGGCGGGTTTCCAGGCCCTGCGGCGTTTCCTGCCAGCGCACCGCCTTGGCTGGCGAACAGACGCCGCACAGATTCGGCGACTCGCCGGTAACATAGGAAGACAGCAGACAGCGACCCTCGACCATGATGCACAAGCCGCCAAAGCCAAAGACCTCCAGCGCCACCGGACTGTGTTCCAGGACATGACGCACTTGGGGCAAGGCCAGGACGCGCGGCAGCACCACCCGGCGAATGCCGAAATGCTCATGATAAAAGCGAATGGCCTCGTAGTTGGTGGCCGAACCCTGTACCGATAGATGCAAAGGCAAATGGGGATGCTGACGGCAGGCGTAATCCAGCACGCTGATATCGGCGGCGATGATGGCGTCCACGCCCAGTTCCGCCGCCCGGTCGACGGCTGTCCGCCAGCGTTCCCAACCGGAAGGTTGCGGGAAAGTGTTCAGGGCGACGAACACGCGCCGTCCGCGACGCTGCGCATATTCGACGCCCTGCGCAGCGGTTTTGGCGTCAAAGTTCAGGCCGGGAAAGTGGCGGGCGTTGGTGTCATCGCGGAAACCGATATAAACCGCGTCAGCGCCGTGGTCAACAGCGGCCTTGAGCGAGGGCAGGTTGCCCGCCGGACACACCAGTTCCAGGGGAGTGGGCGTAGATGAAGCAGGAGGGGGCATCGGTGATCTCATCTTGAAATTAGCCAAATTGTCCATCGATTCTTGGTTTGATCAGGATAGGCGCGTAGAGGATGATGAAAATCGCAAAGGCGATGATCCACAGGAGCTGCGAGAGGCCAATCCAGATCGGGTAATGCGCTGGATCGATCAACGGCAGGAACACCCTGACTACGGTTCCCACCATCATCGCCCCAAAAGCCAGGGTCATCGCGCGTGGCGGCTCCTGCACATTTCTGCCGGTATGGCCCAGTGAAACGCGCGTCATCATGCTCAGCGTCATCAAACCAATGCCGCCATAGCTGAACGCATGGATAACCGGCATGGCCGACAGATTCAGGAAACCACTTAAGGCCACCAGTAAAAAGCCCAGATCAATGAAGAACAGGGCGATGAACAGACTCCATAACAGCGGTTTTTTCCAGATGCCGACGGTATGCCAACCGATTAAGCGGATGGAGAGAATGACGAACAAACCAGCGGCCAGCAACGCCAATAACCGAGGTTCATGCATGAACACCGCGACGATAAAAAAAGCCAGATACAGCGCCAGGCTTGACCCATCGATCCACTTGGCGTTGAACAGTTTGACCGGATAGCCCACGCCGACTTCGACGAAAAAGGGGATGACGCGCCGGCCCATGGTGAGGATCAGGCCGATAATTAAATACAGGCCGCCATACAAACTCCAGTAAACCCCTGGTTCCAGAACGCCGGTGATGCCCAGATAGAAAAAGCCGCTGGTCACGATAAACAGCGCCAGTTTGGCTAAAATACCGATTTGCCGCCATTGTTTAACCTTAAAGACCGGATAGGCGACGGCAACGGTCAGCCCCAGCAGGAACAGCAGATCCAACAGGGATGCGATCACCATAAAGCGCGTTCCGAACAAAAACAGAATTCTCGGCAGCGCCCACAAGGCGAACAAGGCCAGCAGGCTGAATCCATGCAGGGTTTGCACGCCCGTCCAGTTTTTAACGGCGGTCAGCAGAAATCCAGCAATCACCGCCAGGCTGAAACCGTAGATCATTTCATGCGCATGCCACTGAAAATAGGAAATGCCGGTCATCGGCACGGGCAATTGAAAGAGATAAACCCCCATCCATAGCGCCATAGCGAGAATGGCGAAAATCCCCGCGCCGAGGAAAAACGGCCGGAATCCCAGGTTGAATAAGGCGATGCCCGGTTGTGGCGTCGCGGGCTTTGCAAACAGGGGCAAATTCATGAGGGTTTGACTCGGCAAGCGTCGCTGAAGCATTTAATTTTTTGTGCATCGCACAATCTTTTGCTATGATTTTCGCCCGTGATTCTGTCAGGCGTGATCAAAATCATGTACATCGTCGACGACCCCCTGTTAGCCCTCATCAGCCGTTTCATGGGCCAAAACCAGCATCTTGAAGTATCTGATGCCGAGTTTTTGCTTCGGCAAATCAGCGCCATTGAAGAGTATGTCGGGCCATTTCCCGACAGCGAGCGTAACCAGCGCGCCATGGAGTGGATCGGGGCGCATGCCCGTGAATATCGACGCCAGTGGCAAAAGAACGCGGTGGCGCAGATTTTGGTCAAGGCGCGTTGCCCGGATTGCCCGCTGTTGGGCGAGCGGCGGTCGCCGCAATGCGAAATTCATGCATTCTGGCTCAGCTTGTTGCAACATTATATCGCTGACGACATCTCCTCGCAGGAGTACGTGGAGAGCACCTTGAAACTGCTCAGTCAATACAAGGATCGCCTCAAGGTGGGGGTGGTCCGCAGACAGTTGCAGCACGCTACTGCACAACTCGACGCCGCCTGATCCGCTGAATTTAATGACTCGTTCCCTCGGAACGGGTGATTTTGTTATAGACGTTGTATTTGCCGACCGGTTTGCGCATGGGCAGACGCTTGATCTCCTTCAAGGTCGCTGCATCGTAGACCACCAGCGCGCCATCGTCTTCCCAAATGGACACCAGGGCGTATTTGCCGTCGCGGGTGAATTCGGTATGCGCGGCAGTCTGGCCGGGCGCGGGACGCAAGGTATGGGCGATTTCCAGGCGGCGCTTGTCCAGCAATTGCAGGGTGTCTTTGGCGGGACTCATCATGGCGTCCACCCAGGCGTAAGGCGTGTTTTCATGGCTGCGCATGAAGAATGCCGGGCCAGCCGTTTTGATCTCCTTGAGGATTTTCCAGTCCTGCATGTCGATGACGCTGATCACGCCTTCCCGGAGATTGGGCGTCGCCATGACCCGACGACCCTGATAATCCCAGGAAATCCCCGAACCCAGATGCGGCAGGCCTGGCAACGGCACGTCGGCGATTTTGCGCCGCACATCCAGATTCACCACTTGGCCGCTGGCCGTCGATGGCGTGTTCCCATCGACGGGACGGGCGGCGCCCAGCACATAGGCATAGTCCGGGCTGAAAAAGAAGTCGTCAAGAATGGCGTCCAACCGGGTCACGCGCGGCGTCCACATCCCGGGCGCGGCGATGGCTTCGCCCATTTTATAATCGTGAACATAGCCCTTGAACACCGGCTCGGCCTTGGGGTTATAGCTCAACTCCCACACTTCCGGGATGTCCTTGAGCGCGGCTACGAAGCTCTGACGCGGGGCGGCGTCGTAAACCGCCGATACCCGCGAGCTTTGGCCGGCGTCATTCACTACGGGAATAATGCGCGCCAGACTTAAATCCACCGCGTTCAGCAACACCAGGGTGTGCGGCAGCGAGTTGGCTGCCATTGCCCATTGACCATCACTGGACACCGCCAGATTGCGAGTGTTAATGCCGACGCGGATTTCCGCCAGCATTTTCAGATTGTAAAGATCGTACTTGGCGATCCAGCCATCGCGGGAGGCGAAGTAAACAAAGCGCCCGTCCGGAGAAAACTTGGGGCCGCCGTGCAGGGCGAAGCGGCTGGGAAAGCGCGCCAGCGGAGTGAACCGGTCGCCATCGAGAATCGTGACATGATGATCACCCGCTTCCACCACCACGAACAGATTGAGCGGATCGGCGGTGAATTGCGGCTGATTCGGCAGCGTATCCGCCTTGACGTGTTCAATCCGCGAGGCGCGAATTTCGGCTTCGCCCCAGACCGGATTTTCCCTGGGCGGCGCGTAGAGGTACGCGACCAGCGCCTGAATTTCCTCCGGTTTAAGCTGTGCCTGAAAGCCGGGCATTTGTGTGGCGATTCGTCCGGCATTGATCACGGTCAGGGCCTGGGAACGCTTCAACCGCTCCAGATTTTGCGGCAGCAACGCCGGTCCCAGCCCACCCAGGCGATTTTCGCCATGACAAACGGCGCAACGCTCAAAATAAACCTGGCGGCCCTTGGCGAATTCGGCGGCGGTCATGGGCGGGGCTTTGGGATTAATGTTCTGATGCATCTCCGCGCCAGCCAGCGGCGAGCCGCCGGCCTGGTATTTGACTTCAGCCTCGGTGACGCCCTTTTTGGCTTCCGGTTCATCCTTGGCCAAAGCAAAGCTGGCGACTAATGGCAGGGCAGCCAGAGCCAGGCTGAGTTGTTTTATTTTTAAGCGAGTGTGTGGCATGGTGCGCTCCCCCATAAGGAAGCGGACGCCGCCGCCTCCCCGGTTCGTGGTTTGGACGCCTAATTAACGTGAGTTCCGTTTATTATTCATCGTAAGTCAATAGGTTAAGATCATTTTGAGACAAATGCAGCGAGGGTTTGCGAGGTTGATGGGTGTAAGCCCCCAAAGCGGCCAAAACATTGACCATGGCGTTGACCACGCTGCGATGCCGGGTGTGCTCAATCTGCTGAATGTTCTTGATTTGGTCGTTGATGGTTTCGATGAGGGCACGCTTACGCAACAATAACTTATCGACCATGGGCATCAATTTGTTGCGCATGTTCCGGCGAATTTTGGTGATCAACTGTAACCCTCGTTCCCAGAGTTCGTCGAACAATTGTTGGGAAATATAACCGCGATCGCCGATCAATTTGCCGGTCAACCCCGCTGTCAATTCGGGTACCGGTTCTCGATCATCGACGTTGCCAGGGGTAATACGGAAGGCCAGCAGTTCGCCCCGGTCATTGACGACAAGATGGAGCTTGAAGCCATAGAACCACCCCATGGAGGTTTTGCCGCGACGGGCCACCTGCTGGAAGACCCGGTGGCTGTGAATGCGGCGGTTGTGGCACACCACCAAGGACGTTGCATCGACGAAGGCAATCCCGGTGTCCTGGCCGCGCCGGGTCTGTAAGTAAATGCACAGCGGCATCAGGGCGGTGGGAATCAGGGCCACAAAGCGATGGTAGCTCAACAGGTTGGGAAACTCACCGCGGCAATGCCGGCACACTTGCAACAGATAAAAGGCCTTGAAGTTGCGGTACTGTGCCTGATGGAAATAAATCAAGATCGTCATGATTTCACTGAGGGTCAAGCGACTGGCCCGCCGTCGTTGGCGGGTACCCTCCGTTAGGAGTTGACGATGCCAGGCAGGCAGAAATACTTGGCAGAACTCATCAACGTCACAGAATAAGTCTTCTAAACTCATCGGGATGGCCCTCGGTGTAGTCGGTGTGGTAACCAGGAACCTTAACAGGTTCCACATCGGGGACCATCTCCCCATCCTTATCCAGAACTCACGTTAATTAAATACAGCAACCGGGGTGATCATGCCTTGATTTGAATCAAGTTTAAGCAGGATCCCCTGATCTGAAGCAGGGAATTTCCCCTGCGTTCCAATCATCCAGCAAACCAGAAAGAAGCAAAAAACCATGGATAAACCTGTTGATATCGCTCGGACCTTGAGTAACCTGCCGCTTTTCCAGCAATTGCATGATAGCGAGATCAGTCACTTGGCGACGGACGCGCGGGAAATCCGGCTGGACAAAGGGCAAATTCTGTTTCAGAAAGGCGCAATACTGGACGGCTTCTATGTGGTCGTTTGCGGTGCGATCAAGCTGGCCTTTTCCTCGCCACAGGGGAATGAAAAAGTCGTGTCAATCGTGGAGTCAGGGCAAAGTTTTGGCGAAGCGGTTGTGTTTATGGAGCGACCCAGTCCAGTGCTGAGCCAGGCATTGGAAGATTCGTTACTGTTGCTGATCGCCAAACACAGTCTGTTCACAGCAATCGACCATGACAGCGCCTTTGCCCGCCGGATGCTGGCTGGCTTGAGCATCCGGTTGCACGGCCTGATTGAGGATGTGGAGAATTATTCACTGCGCTCTTCGACGCAGCGGCTGATTGGCTTTCTGTTGCAACTGACGGGATCGCGGGAAAGCGGTTTTGTTGAATTGGAACTTCCCGCTAGCAAGCAGGTGATTGCCTCGCGGCTGAATCTGACGCCGGAGACGCTATCGCGGGTGTTGCACAATTTGAGCGATTCAGGATTGATTACCGTCAAGGGTCGTCATATAACTATTACTGATATTGGTAACATCAGACAGTATGGTAATACATACTCGCCATGCGCCAAGGATCATTGAGAGATCCTGGGTCAGGATATCCTCATTCAGCAGGATGCAACGAACCAGGACTTGATTCCGGGGGGGCGTGGGGTTTGCCAACCCGGAAGACGAGGACCTTTTAGTTCAGCCCTTCCAGGCACACAGCCTCTAATGCGCTTCATCAGCAGAAGTTTGTAAGACCCAGCGATGATACAAAGCGGCAATAAGGTCGGTCTGGGTGATAATCCCGCATAACTCCTGGCGCTCGTCCACGATCGGCAATTGATGAAACCCCCAGTCGGATAACTGGGGCACCAGATCGACGACCGGGGTGCGGGCAGCGACCGTTCGGACGGGCGCGGTCATGATTTCAACCACGGTTTGCGGGAACCCGCGCTTTTCCGTGGGGTCACGCCCGAGCCAGCTCCGCAGGCGGCTGTGCAGAACCAGCGGTTCGTCCTGATCAAAGCGCTTCAAAAAATCGGCCACGGTCACAACGCCAACAATCCGTTTTTCAGGATTCACCACCGGCAACACCTTGATTTTGTGCCGTCGCAAGAGTCGCCAGGCTTCATCCAGGGGCGTGGTCGGAGCGATGGAAATCACATCGCGGCTCATGATGTCGGCGCAGGTCAAGCCGATATGGCGCTGAAAAGCATGGCGGGAGGCGAGCACATAAATGCGCTCCAGGTCATCCTCGGCAATATCCATGAAGGTTTCAACTTCCCGCAGCGCTTGATACAAATCGGCGGTTTGCAACCCCAAACGCGCCAGGGGCGGCGGATCGTCGGTTCGATGAATGGTTTTCGGCGGAGGCGCTTTGCAATGGGGATAAGGACGGCGCAAGGCGGTATTGTTCAGCGCCAGCGCGCCGCCCAACAGCAGCGCGGGATAAATCAGCATCCCACCCAGAGCCGCGCTGAATCCAAAGGAGGGCCAGGTTGCCGAGTACGTTGTAGCGAATACGACCGCCGCCGCGGCGCCCGGTGGATGCGGGCAGCGCAAGACGCTCATCAGCCAGGCGGTAAGCGGAACAGCGATCAGCGCTGCCCAGAGCGGGTCTTGCATCAGCAATCCTGCGCTAATGCCCGTCAGGGTGGCGACCAGGTAGCCGCCGGCGACCGGCCAGGGTTGCGCTTGCGGACTATGCGGCAACATGAACAGCAGGATAGTCGAAGCCGCGAGCGGCCCGCAAAGAAGCGTAGCGGGGATTTCCGGTAGCAACGAGCGGGCCAGTAACAGAGTGCATACCAACGCGGCGAAGCTGGCCAAACAAGTGCGGGAGTATTCGGTCAGCGGGGGGCTGACCATGTCGGGAATCAGATAGAGCCGGGCAAAGCGTTTCAACGCAGGCATGGGCAATTGCATGATTCTTCCGTTTTCTACAGGTCGATCGGCCGGCATCCCTGAATCAGCCGTCATGGAATAGCCGCGTAGCGGTCGCTACCTGCGACCATTTTGAATTAACCGCCAGTATGGTTCATGTGGCGCAGGATGACCGGTTGGCCGCCGAGCTGGAATTCATGGCCGCGTGGCTTGATCGCCATGGCCGCGACAATCGCCTGCTTCAGTCGCTCAAGGTTGCCGGGATGCGCGCGCAGGACATGTCGCAAATCCACGGAATGTTCCTGGCCCAGGCAGAGCAATAACCGGCCTTCGGCGGAGACCCGCACCCGGTTGCAATCGCCGCAGAAGTTGTGGCTGTGCGGCGAAATGAAGCCAATGCGTGTTTGACTGCCGGGAATGCGGTAATAGCGTGATGGGCCGCCGGTGGTTTCGGTGGAAGGAATCAGGGTAAAGGTTTGGGCCAGATCGGCGCGGATGGCGTCACTGGAATAATAGGCGGCGGCGCGGTCGTGATCGCCGATGACGCCCAGCGGCATTTCCTCGATGTAGCTGATGTCCAGTCCGTTATCGACCGCGAAACGCGCCAGATCGGTGACCTCCTCGTGATTGCGGCCCTTGAGAATGACCGCGTTCAGTTTCAGTCGCTGGAAACCGGCGGATTGAGCGGCCCGAATGCCGCGTAACACGGTCTCCAGGTCGCCCACCCGGGTGATGCGCCGGAAACGATCCGGGTTCAGGCTGTCCAGGCTGATGTTAATTCGCGCCACGCCAGCGGCGTGCAGGTCGGCGGCGTAGCGCTCCAGTTGTGAACCATTGGTGGTCAGCACCAGTTCCGCTAAGCCGCGTTCACGCAACTGACCCAATTTCCGGAACAGCCACAACACATTCTGCCGCACCAGGGGTTCGCCGCCGGTGATGCGAATTTTATGCGCGCCCAGCGCCACGAACGCCCGACCCAGCGTCGCCAGTTCTTCCAGCGTCAGCACGCGCGCGCGCGGCAGAAAGGTCATCTGCTCGCTCATGCAGTAGAGACAGCGAAAGTCGCAGCGGTCGGTCACCGAGAACCGGACATAGGTGACCCGGCGACCGAAACGATCGACCAGCGGGGTTGGGGATGGAGGCATGGGCGTCAAGGACCTCAGCGTTGCCGCACGACTTGATAAGGGCGCACTGGATAAGTCACCGGGGCGCTCCAGATATGCACCAGGCGGCTGAACGGGAACACCAGGAAGGTGGTCAGGCCCAGGAAGATGTGCAACTTGAACAGGAAACCGATGCTGCTGATCGCCGCGACGGCTTCCGCTGGATCGAAGGTCACGACGTTCCGCGCCCAAGCCATGAGCAGCAGCATATTGCCGCCGTCCAAGTGCATCAGCGACACCGGCACGGTCAGCAAGCCGAGAATCAACTGCACATAAAGCAGCAACAGAATAAAAATATCCATTCGCGTACTGTTCGCGCGCACGCGGGGATCGGTCAAACGCCGCCGCACCAGCATCGTCAGCCCGACAAAGCACATCAGCCCGGCGATACTGCCGGCGACAATGGCCAGCACCTGCTTGGCGCCGGCGGAAATGCCGAGGACATGGAACAGTTCCGGCGGCGTCAGCAGACCGACGAAATGACCAATAAACAGCAGCAGAATGCCGACATGAAACAGATTGCTGGCCCAGCGCATGTTCTTGTTGCTCAGGAGCTGACTGGAATGGGCTTTCCAGGTGAACTGGTCACGGTCGAAGCGCGCCAGGCTGCCGAGCAGAAAAATCGTGCCGGCCAGATAAGGATAAACGCCAAACAACAGGGTATCAAAGTAACTCATGATCTTGTGCCTCATCTATGGGTGTGGGAGCGGCCCTCACCTCTCAATCCCTCTCCCGCAAGCGGGTGAGGGGAGCGTTACAGGGAGCGAGCGGGTTACTGCTTTGCGCCGGTCTGGCGCATCCACTGCACCGGTTGCGTGGCGTCAGGCCGCAGGCGGTGGCTGGCGCATCCTGTCTGATTCGCCAGGAACGTCACCGCCTCCTCTTCCCAGATTTTGTCCATATTAACAATGACTTCATCCGGCCCCTCGGTCGCGGCTTGCTGGCGAATGTCTTCGATCTCCGCCGGTTCGCCGACCAGCGCCGTGAGCGCGTCGAACACGACGTGATAATCGCTGCCGCGTTCGTTCAATCGCGCTCCAAGTAAAGCAATAATCGGCATGGCGTCCGTCAGCATGTCCAGCGCCTCGCCCTCCGGGCGTTGCGCCAGATATTCGAGAAACAGCGGCAGATAATCCGGCAACTCGCGGGCGCTCAGTGCAAAACCGTGCTGACGGTACACCTCCAACAGGTTGATCATCGCCTGGCCACGATCCCGGGATTCGCCGTGGATATGCTCGAACAAATGCAGCGACAGCGCCCGGCCCCGGTCGAACAGCCGCACATACCGCTCCTGCAATTCCAGCAAGTCGGTGCGGCGCAGGTACTCGATCAGCGCCAGCAACGCCCGATAGTCGCGTTTAGGCAGCCACCGGGTTTCCCGATCCAGAACGTCCACCATTTCACTCAGCGCCGCCTGCATCTCCGCTTGCGGGTACGCGAGCAGAACAGACAGGACTTTCAAGGTTTTCATTGATTTCACCTTAGCCTTGAGCCTTGAGCCTTGAGCCTTGAGCCTTGAGCCTTTAACCTTTAGCCTTTCGCCGGCTCGACCTTGATCGGAACCGCCCGGCGCGTCGTCACCTTCTTGCCGCCGAACAGGTTGGTCTTGTCCGTACCCGGCGAACAACCGTTGCCGAAGCTGAACCCGCAACCGCCGCGTTCGCCAAAGGCGTCATAAGTCGCGCTGGCGTATTCGCGGTGACTGGTAGGAATAACAAAGCGATCTTCGTAATTGGCGATGGCCAGATAACGGTACATTGACTCGACCTGATCAATACGCAGGTTGACCGCTTTCAGCACATCGTCGCGGATTTCCCCATCGACAGTCTTGGCCCGCATGTAGGCGCGCATGGCCAGCATCCGCTCCAGCGCCTGCTTGACCGGCTGCTCATCGCCAGCGGTCAGCAGATTGGCCAGATACTTCAAGGGAATGCGCAGTGAACCGACATCCGGGATGATGCCGTTCATGCCGATCTGACCGGCCTCGGCGCGGGCCTGGATCGGCGACAGCGCCGGCACATACCAGACCATCGGCAGGGTGCGATATTCGGGATGCAGCGGGAAGGCGATCTTCCATTCAATCGCCATTTTGTAGATGGGCGACTCCTGAGCCGCTTTCAGCCACGGTTCGGGAATGCCGGCCTTGCGGGCTTCGGCCTGCACCGTGGCGTCGAACGGATCGAGGAACATATCGAGTTGCGCCTGATAGAGACTCTGCTCATCCAGGACGCTGGCGGCTTCTTCAATACGATCGGCGTCGTAGAGTAAAACGCCCAGGTAGCGGATACGGCCCACACAGGTTTCCGAACAGACCGTCGGTTGTCCGGTCTCGATGCGCGGGTAGCAGAAGATGCACTTTTCCGATTTGCCGGTATTCCAGTTGTAGTAAATCTTCTTGTACGGACAACCGGAGACGCACATCCGCCAGCCCCGGCACTTGTCCTGATCAATCAGCACGATGCCGTCTTCCTCGCGCTTGTAGATCGCGCCGGAAGGGCAGGACGCCACGCAGGCCGGGTTCAGGCAATGCTCGCACAGGCGCGGCAAATACATCATGAAGGTGTTTTCGAACTCGCCGTAAATGTCCTTCTGCACTTTCTCAAAGTTGTAGTCCTTCGAGCGCTTGGCGAATTCGGTGCCGAGAATTTCCTCCCAGTTCGGCCCCCAGTGAATTTTCTGCATCCGCTCGCCGCTGATCGCGGAGCGCGGGCGGGCGGTGGGCATGGCTTTCGACTCCGGCGCATTCTGCAAATGCGCGTAGTCGTAGTCCCACGGTTCGTAATAGTCATCAATCGCCGGCATGTCCGGGTTGGCGAAGATATTGGACAGGATTTTCAGTTTGCCGCCCTGTTTCGGCTCCAGTTTGCCATCCTTGCGCCGTTTCCAGCCGCCGTTCCACTGCTGCTGATTCTCCCAGTCTTTCGGGTAACCGATGCCGGGCTTGGTCTCGACGTTGTTGAACCAGGCGTATTCCATGCCGTCGCGACTGGTCCAGACGTTCTTGCAGGTCACGGAACAGGTGTGGCAGCCAATGCACTTGTCCAGGTTCAGCACCATGGCGATTTGCGCGCGTACTTTCATTTCTCTCTATCCTCTCGGTTCACCACCAAAGACCCGACCGACCCATTCCAAAAAATTTTCGGGTCTTTCGGGTCTTTCGTGGTTAACAGCAACAATCAGTGACCCACCGCCTCAGCGACCGCCTCAGGTTCGTCATCCAGCCAGTCCACCTTGGCCATCTTGCGCACGATGATGAATTCATCGCGATTCGCGCCGACCGTGCCGTAATAGTTGAAGCCGTAGCTCTGTTGGGCGTAACCGCCGATCATGTGCGTGGGCTTGAGTACGGTGCGGGTGACCGAGTTGTGAATGCCGCCGCGCGTGCCGGTAATTTCCGAACCGGGGGTGTTTACGATCTTTTCCTGAGCGTGGTACATCATCGACATGCCTTCCGGCACCCGTTGACTGACCACGGCGCGAGCGGCGATGGCCCCATTGAGGTTGTAAGCTTCGATCCAGTCGTTGTCTTCAATGCCGGCCTTCCTGGCGTCGATTTCCGACATCCAGATGATCGGGCCGCCACGCGACAGGGTGAGCATCAGCAGATTGTCGGTGTAGGTGCTATGGATGCCCCACTTCTGATGCGGAGTGATGAAGTTCAGCACGATTTCCTTATGGCCATTCGGCTTCTTGCCGATGATCGGCTCCACCGTCTTCATATCCACCGGCGGGCGGTAAGCGCACATCGCCTCGCCAAAACCGAGCATCCACGGATGATCCTGATAAAACTGCTGGCGACCGGTCAGGGTGCGCCACGGAATCAGTTCATGGACGTTGGTGTAACCGGCGTTGTAGCTGACTTTTTCATCTTCCAGACCGGACCAGGTCGGCGAGGAAATGATCTTGCGCGGCTGGGCCTGGATGTCGCGGAAACGGATTTTCTCGTGTTCCTTGGGAATCGCCAGATGGGTATGGTCACGGCCAGTGATTTTTGACAGTGCTTCCCAGGCTTTCACCGCGACATGGCCATTGGTTTCCGGGGCCAGCATCATGATCACTTCAGCTGCGTCGATGTCGGTCTCGATGCGCGGCAAACCCTTGGCAACGCCTTCCTCCTGCACGGTGTAGTTCAGCGTGGCCAGCGCCTCCACCTCGTGTTCGGTGTTCCAGGCAATGCCCTTGCCGCCGTTGCCCACCTTGGTCATTAGCGGGCCGAGCGCGGTGAATTTCTGGTAGGTGCTTGGGTAGTCGCGCTCCACCACCACCAGACTGGGCGCAGTCTTGCCCGGAATCAGCTCGCATTCGCCCTTCTTCCAGTCCTTCACCGTCAAGGGTTGCGCGAGTTCGCTGGGGGTGTCGTGCAGAGTCGGCAGCGCGATGATGTCCTTTTCCACGCCGAGATGACCGGGACAGGTTGCCGAAAACGCTTTGGCGATGCCTTTGAAAATGTCCCAGTCGGTGCGCGACTCCCAGGCCGGATCGACCGCTGCGCTCAGCGGGTGAATGAACGGATGCATGTCGCTGGTGTTGAGGTCGTTCTTCTCATACCAGGTGGCGGTCGGCAGCACGATGTCGGAATACATGCAGGTGGTGGACATGCGGAAATCCAGGGTCACCAGTAGATCGAGCTTGCCTTCCGCGCCCTTGCGCCATTTCACCTCCTGCGGTTTCTCGCCGCCTTCCGCGCCCAAATCCTTGCCCTGGACGCCATGCACTGCGCCGAGCAGATACTTGAGGAAGTATTCATGGCCCTTGCCCGACGAGCCGAGCAGGTTGGAGCGCCACACAAACAGGTTGCGTGGGAAATTAACCGGATTATCCGGATCCTCAAAGGCGAAATTAATTTTGCCAGCCTTGAGATTTTCGACCAGATACTCGTTCGGCGCTTGACCGGCGGCCGCAGCGTCTTTGGCGATCTGCAGCGGATTGGCGTCGAAATGCGGCGCAGTCGGTAGCCAGCCCATGCGCGCCGAACGCACGTTGTAGTCAATCTGCGTACCCTGCCACTGTTTGGGATCGGCCAGCGGCGAGAGAATTTCGGTCATCGCCAGCTTCTCATACCGCCACTGGCTGCTGTGGATGTACCAAAATGAAGTGGAATTCATGTGCCGGGGCGGGCGGTGCCAGTCCAGGGCAAAGGCCAGCGCGGTCCAGCCGGTTTGCGGGCGCAGCTTCTCCTGACCGACATAGTGCGACCAGCCGCCGCCGCTTTGGCCGACGCAGCCGCACATCATCAGCATATTGATGATGCCCCGGTAATTCATGTCCATGTGATACCAGTGATTCATCGCCGCACCGATAATGACCATCGATTTACCGTGGGTCTTATCGGCGTTCTCGGCGAACTGACGAGCGACCGTGATGATTTGTTCGCGCGGCGTCCCGGTGATTTTCTCCTGCCAGGCCGGGGTATAGGGCACATCGTCATCGTAGGTTTTGGCGACGTTATCGCCGCCCAGTCCGCGATCCAGACCGTATTGCGCCAAAGTCAGGTCGTAGACCGTGGCGACCAGCGCCTCGGAACCGTCGGCCAGTTTCACCTTCTTCACCGGCACATGGCGGACTTGCACGGCGTTATGCGCGGTGCAGGCGAAATGCGGGTGTTGCGTGGAACCGAAATAGGGGAAAGCGACCGGCGCTACCGCATCCTTGATCTCGTTGACCGACAGGCGCAGCTGGGTTTCCGCGCCGGAGAGCGCTGCCTTTGGCTCCAGATTCCACTTGCCGACCATCCCTTCTTGCTCGCCCCAGCGGAAGCCGATCGAGCCATTGGGGACGATCAGATGACCGCTGATTTCATCGAAGGCCAGGGTTTTCCATTCCGGGTTGTTCGCCTGACCGGCGTTGTTCGCCAAGTCGGAAGCGCGCAGAAAACGGCCATTGACATAGGTTCCATCCTCGCGCGGATCGAGCATCACCAGATAAGGGAAGTCGGTCTTGGTGCGCACGTACTCGGTGAAATACTCGGACCTTCCATCAAGGTAAAACTCGCGCAGGATGACATGCCCCATCGCCATCGCCACCGCCGCGTCGGTGCCCTGTTTGGGATGCAGCCAGACATCGGCGAACTTGGACGCTTCGGAATAATCCGGGCAGACCACCACGATCTTGGCGCCTCGATAGCGCACCTCGGTCATGAAATGGGCGTCCGGGGTGCGGGTCTGCGGGACGTTGGAACCCCACATCATCAGGAACGTCGAGTTGTACCAGTCCGCCGATTCCGGCACGTCGGTTTGCTCGCCCCAGACCATCGGGCTGGCGGGCGGTAAATCGCAATACCAGTCATAGAAGCTGCCGACCGCACCGCCGATCAGCGACAGATAACGCGAACCGGCGGCATAGGACACCATCGACATGGCCGGAATCGGCGAAAAGCCGTAGATGCGATCCGGGCCGTAGTGCTTGGCGGTGTACACATTGGCGGCGGCGATGATCTGATTCACTTCATCCCAGGTGGAGCGGACGAAACCGCCCAAACCGCGCTGACTCTTGTATTCGCTGGCCTTGGCCGGGTCTTCCACAATGGACGCCCAAGCGTCGACCGGGTCTTTGTTGACGGCCAGCGCCGCGCGCCACAGCTTGATCAGCCGCCCGCGAATCATCGGGTATTTGACCCGGTTGGCGCTGTACAGATACCAACTGTAGGACGCGCCGCGCGCGCAACCACGCGGTTCATGGTTCGGCAATTCATCGCGGGTGCGCGGATAGTCGGTCTGCTGGGTTTCCCAGGTGACCAGTCCGTTCTTGACATAGATTTTCCAGCTACACGAACCGGTGCAGTTCACCCCGTGGGTGGAGCGCACAATCTTGTCGTGCTGCCAGCGGGCGCGATAGGCGTCCTCCCAGCCGCGATCCTCGTTAGTGACGATGCCGTGATCGCCGGAAAAAGTGTCAGTGATTTTTTTAAAGAAATTTAGTCGATCAAGAAAATGACTCATGATAATCAACCTCATATTAAATGTAGGTTGGGTTACGCGCTGCGCGCTAACCCAACCTACGCATGACTTACTTAAGGATTCTTGAATTCCGCCTTGGGGCCGAGGTAGTACCACCAATTCAGCACCAGACAGATGAAGTAGAAAACCGCAAAACCGTAGAGCGCGTATTCCGGCGTCGTGGCCTTGATCTGCTCGCCGAACACCTGCGGGATGATGAACGCGCCATACGCCGCGACGGCTGAAGTCCAGCCCAGCACCGGCCCGGCCTGTTCCTTGGGGAATACCATGGCGATGGTGCGGAAGGTGGATCCGTTGCCGATGCCGCTGGCCGCGAACAAGGTCAGGAATAACAGAAAGAACGGCAGGAAATACTGTTCCGGCGTCGCTGACTGATAAGCGGCGCTCATGTAATACGCGACGCCCAGCGCCGCGCCGATCATCACTACGGTAATCACTTGCGTGACCAAAGCGCCGCCCACCTTGTCGGAAATCCAGCCGCCAATCGGCCGGATCAGCGCGCCGATAAACGGCCCCATCCAGGCATACATCAAGGCGCTGGGCGCGTTGGGATTCACCGTGCTGTGCGTTAACACCCCATCCGCGCCTTCAATGTGGCTAAAGCCGAAAATGACCTTGATCGCCAGGGCGAATGCGGCGGAATAGCCGATGAAACTACCGAAAGTCATGGTGTAAATCACGCTCATGACCCAGGTGTGCTGGTTGCCGAAAATCTGGAATTGCCGTTGCAAATTCGGCTTGATCTCGCCGGGAATCAGTTTGAGCAGGAACACGGTCAGCGCAATCACGCCGGGCAACACCACCCACTTGGTCCATGACGGCAACCCCAGTCCGGTCGGCGCGGGCAGAATCAGATACAAACCGACGCCGGCGGCGACAAAGCCAATCAGCAACATCCCGACGATCTTGGTGATCGCGCCCAGGGGTGAACCAATGTGTGGCGAAACCTCCTCGGTGCGGATATTGTTCATGCCGAACCAGCCGATGAAGGCCAGCGGAATCAGCAGGAACAACCAGACAAAGCCGGCGTTCTGAATATAGGTCGGCGTACCCGCAGCGATTTTGCCGATCAACGTACCCGAGGTTTGCACCAGGGCGATGGGTTCGCCGCCGAAGGAGCCGAGCAGCGGAATGGTCATGACCAACGGCACCAGAATTTGCATGGTGGTGACGCCCGCATTACCCAGGCCCGCGTTCAAGCCCAGCGCCAGTCCCTGCATCCGCTTGGGAAAGAAGAAGCTGATATTGGACATGCTGGAGGCGAAGTTGCCGCCGCCAAAACCGGACAGAAACGCCAGTAATTGAAACACCCAGAGCGGCGTGTCCTGACTCTGCAACGCCAGTCCAGTGCCCAGCGCCGGAATCATCAACAGCGCCGTGGTGAACACGATGGTGTTGCGCCCGCCGGCGATGCGAATGAAAAAGCTCGACGGAATGCGCAAAGTCGCGCCGGTCAGACCGGCGATCGCCGCCAGGGTGAACAGTTCCGCCGGCTTGAACGGAAAACCGGCGTTGAGCATCTGGACGGTAATGATGCTCCAGTAGATCCACACCGCAAAGCCGCACAGCAGACTGGGGATCGAAATCCACAGGTTGCGGTTAGCGATGCTTTTGCCCGTGGATTCCCAGAACTGAGGGTCTTCCACGCGCCAGTCACGAATATCGGCCATGATGATAAAACCTCTCAATAGTATGAAGTTTTAAGTTAAGTTTTCAGTTTTCAGTTTTCAGTGGGGGGCGTTTATGCCGTTTCTAACACGCCACCTCCGCGCCTTTACGGAAATACCAGCGCCAGGTCACCCCCACGCAACTCAGATAAAACAGGCTAAAGAAGAACAACGCGCCCTGGGGACTGCCGGTCAACTCAATGGACGCGCCGTAGGCCATCGGGATGAAGAACCCACCGAAAGCCGCTACAGCGGCGCTTAATCCCATAGCCGCAGCGGCTTCGGTCGCGCCCTCGCGCCGCGCCTGCTCCAGCGCCACTGCATCGTTTCGGTCAGCGACCTGCCGCTCCCGCAGGGTGCGGAAGATGATGGGAATCATGCGGAAAGTAGAGCCGTTGCCGATGCCGGCGGCCAGGAACAACACCAGGAACATCGCTACGAAGCCGATCACGTTACCGCTATCGTTTGCGCCGGGCAGAAACGCCGCCGCCGCCAAGGTCGCTAGCCCCATGATGATGAAGATGGCGAAGGTAATGACCGCGCCGCCCAGACGATCCGCCAGCCAGCCGCCGACGGGTCGCACAAAGGCAGCCAACATTGGGCCGATAAAGGCGAACTGGAAGGCATCCACACCGGGAAATAGAGTGTTGACCAGCATCGGGAAACCGGCGGCCAGACCGATAAAGGAACCGAAAGTGCCGATGTACAGCCAACTCATCAGCCACTGGTGCTTGTGCCCGAAAATCGCCGCCTGTTCGGCAAAACCGGCTTTTACGCTGGCAATATTGTCCATGCCGAAATACGCGGCGATGGCCGAGAGTACGATGAAGGGAACCCAGATAAATCCAGCGTTCTGCACCCAGATCTGTGCGGTGGTTCCACCGTCCAGATGGCTTTGTGCATCGCCGCCCAGCACCAGCAACGCCCCGCCGTACACTGCAATCGGCGCGATCAGTTGCGCCAGGCCCACGCCGAGATTGCCAATGCCAGCGTTCAGACCCAGCGCGGTGCCTTGCAGGCGCTGCGGATAGAAGAAGCTGATATTGGCCATGCTGGAGGAGAAATTGCCGCCGCCCAGGCCACACAGCAGGGCGATTGCCACAAACACGGCATACTGGGTGTTGGGGTTCTGCACCGCCACGCCAATCCACAGGGTCGGCAACAGCAGCAGCGCCGTGCTGAACACCGTCCAGTTGCGTCCGCCGAAGATCGGCACCACGAACGAAAACAACAGGCGGAACAAGGCGCCCGACAGACCCGGTAACGCCGCCAGCCAGAATAGTTGATTGGGCGTGAACTGGAAGCCGATATGCGGCAGTTCGACCACGATCACGCTCCAGACCACCCAGACGGCGAAGGCCAGCAGCAAGGCCGGCATTGACAGCCATAGATTGCGGTTGGCGATGCGGCTACCGGTTTTCTCCCAGAAGGTTTCGTCATCGGGCCGCCAGTCGACCAGCAGATGCCGGCGTGGTCGGACATGCTCGATGAGTTGCGCTTGCTCCAGTTCCGCGCGGACGTCGGCGTGACGCTCCAGAATCGCTTCACGCTCATTCCGCTCGGCCAACCAGGTCCACAACATCGTAATTGCCAGCACCGCAAACATGATCATGTAGGCGCTGCTGCGCACGCCGAGTGCATCCAGGGCCACGCCGAAGATAATGGGCATGGTGAAACCGCCCAGACCGCCGATGACGCCGACCAGACCGCCGACCGAACCCATGCTATTGGGGTAGTAGTCGGCCAGACTGCGGTAGACGCTGGCCTTGCCGATGCCCTGGGCGATGCCGACCACGAACACCAGTACGGTGAAAGACACCACGCCCAGACCGACATTCAGCGATACATCGCCGCGCAAGGTATGCACGGTCATGGTGGTCTGCGGGTAGCAGAGAAAGAACAGGCTGATCAGGGAAATCCAGAACACCCACCAGGTCGTCTGGCTACCGCCGTAACGGTCGGAAATCCAGCCGCCCAGCGCGCGAATGACGCCGGAAGGCAGGGTGAACAGCAGGGTGACGAAAGAGGCCGTCTTCAGGTCAAGCCCGTATTCGCCAACGTAGTATTTCGGCAGCCACAACGCCAGGGCCACGAAACCGCCGAAGACGAAGTAGTACGCCATGCCAAACCGCCACACCCGCAAATCCATCAGTGGCGTGAGTTGCTGGCCAAGTGTCAGATGGACTCCCGACTTTTTACGTTCTTCGGTCTTAGGGTCGGGGTAGGTGAAAAACCAGAACGCGACGGCCATGACCAGCATGGCGATGGAATAGACTTGCGGCACCATTCGCCAGCCGTAGGCGACGACGAGGAGTGGCGCGACCAGGTTGGTAATGGCGGAACCGGCGTTACCCGCGCCGAAAATGCCCATCGCCGTTCCCTGCCGTTCCTTGCTGAACCAGGCCGAGGTGTAGGCGATGCCGGTGGCGAAGGAGCCGCCGGCCAGGCCCACGAACAGGCCGAGCGTCAGGTACTGCCAGTATTGGGTAGCAAACGCCAGCCCGTAGATCGGGATGGCGACGATGATCATCTGGATAAAGAAGACGATGCGCCCGCCAAAGCGGTCGGTGAGAATGCCCAGCGGTAGGCGGACGAGCGAACCGGTGAGAATCGGCGTCGCGACCAGCAGGCCGAATTCGGTTTCGCTCAGATTCAGTTCTGCTTTAATGCGGATGCCAAGAATGGAGAACATGGTCCACAC